>CANJIU010000066.1 GCA_947474365.1 Opitutia bacterium
CGGGCGCCGCATTGTCACCGCCCTCCTCGCCGCGCGCCAAGCCGACGTCGATCAGCTTACCCAAATCGCAGCATGACCGATACATAAAATTCCTCTCCAAAATGAGTGATCCGCCAATACAGCAGTGCAGAGGGGCTGAGCATGCCAGCGGAGAACTCCCGAGCGACAATAGTCGCTTCGGACGCTCGGTTTGCCGGGACATCACGTATCACACCTTGCGCTCCGCCGGAACGATTTACTTGAACCACGAATGGAAACGAATGAACACAGATGTTCAGAGCAATGCGTGTTCACACGCGCGGATCCGATAGGTTCACCGTTCGGTGGTGTTTCGGATTTCCAGCCCGACCGTTTCTTCCCTTTGTATCCGTGTCGATTCGTGTCCATTCGTGGTTTCCTGCTGCATGGCTTTTCGCTCAGCGGACTGCCCCCAGCTGGGCGAGTTCGGATTGCCTCCCCCGGGACGTTTCCAGGGTTCTTCTCGAATCGTGCTCGAATCGTCGTCGAAGCCGCACCGGGTAAATCCCCTAGAGAATCACGTCAAAGTTGTCGAAATCTGGGCCGGCTCGACCGGAAAGGTCCCCTGAGTGCGAGGCGGACGGGGGCAATCCGCGGCCTGCGGCGTCGTTCCACTGGCGGACTTTTGCCCCGCGTGGCGGTTCGGCGTAAACAGGGGCGCGAAACCCGGCGGCAGTCGGAAAACGCCGTAAATGGACGCAGCATGGCCATAGCATAGACATAGCATAGACATAGCATGGAGCCACCCGGGTGTTCGCACCCGTTCGTTGACCCGATTGGATCGCCACCGTTCGCGTCAGGGGCGCGCGTTCGAAATAAATGCCAACCTGTTCCTGCCGACCCTCGGGAATTTTGCCGTTGGCCAAAACGGAGGGCGCCAAAACCCGGCCGGATGACGGAACCGGTCTTCGGCTGCAGCAAGGCTGCTGCCTGGCAGTTGCCGGTCAGCTGCCTGTCAGCAGGGAGCGGACAGCAACAACCCAGCAAGCCCGCAGCAAGCCGACAGCAAGGATGCAGGGAGCCGCCAGAGAGCGGACAGCAAGCCCACAGCAAGCGGATAGCAAGCGCCCAGCAACAACCCGCCGCGCCCGCGTCCCGCAATGGCCTCCGTGCCTGGAGCGGCGACGCCCCCGTCGCCGACATCGGATTCGGTAGAGCACGGCGAAAAAACAGGCCGAACCGCCGGTGACATGCTAACGACGCTTCCTTTGGTTTTTCGACGAGTTAACGCGTATCAGGCGACCCTATCGGCCTCCACCCTAGAGTCCGCCTTTGATTGGCAAATGGTCGAGGCGCTGCGCAGGTTCTGCCGCTTGACCCGCCAAACTCGGTCTCCATGTTACCCGTCGTGAGCGTCCTCCAGATCAAACAAAGCTTGTCACGGCTTTCCGCCAAGCAGCAGCGTGAGATTCAAATCTACCTCCATCAGTTGAGACGGCGCACGCCTGCTTGGAAGAAGGCAACCGCGAAGAGAATTGCCGAGGTTCAAGCTGGGAAATTTACGACGATAGAGCAGTTGGAAGAGCGGCATCGCCGTGGCTAGTCGCTCAGGTTACGAGTTGGTCTTGGCTTCGGCTGCAGTCGATTTTTTCGCAGGCCAGAGCAAGCGGCGACAGAGGAAGATTTTGGATCGGGTTAACGAATTGGCCGCCGATCCGTTTCTCGTGCCGGACATTCTCTCTACTGATTCGACCGGCAGGGATATTTCCCAGTTCATGAGCGATGAGTTCATCTTCGACTACTGGGTTGATCATGCGGTGAAGCAGGTGATTGTGACGGACATTGACTACGTCGAATAAGCCGAACCCCGAGTGTTGTTTGACGCGAAGCCTGAGGTTGAGGTAAGCGGCTCAGGTGAAGTCCGGCACTGAGGACGGATTCGCGCCCGGATCCTAGGGTGAGAATCATTTCGCCCGTTTCCAAGTTTCGTTATACACGCCATCGGCGTCTGCCTGCCTCAAGGTGTCACCGTCGATCTGAATTTCAAATGATCCCGACTTGCCGATCATGGTCTTGGTGTACTCGCCTCCAAAGTCTCTGGTGATGTTCACCTTTTTTCCCGCCAACGTATAGCGTCCGCCGTGCTGGAAAATAATCACACCGGTTTTGGGGTCCGGCTGGATAATGCACCAGTGGGTCCCCGTAAAGAATTTGAGCCGCGTTCCAACCCCTGACGGTGAACTTGGGGTCGATGCCTTTTCCAGGATCCACGTTCCAATCAACTGCGCTGCGAGGTCGTTCTTGTTGCCAACATTCTTCTGAGACTGTTGGTCTGCCGCATTGGCACAAATTGAACCTGACAACAAAAGGCCCGTGGCAAGGACGCTTAAGAGCACGATCACGTTTGTGCACCGTTTCATTATTTTCATAGTTCTTCTGAGGTTTGGTTACTGATAAAAAATCCGATTTTTCAGATCGGTTGGGACCGATGGGGCGAGCAGAAGCAAAATCAGTATCATCCAGCTCATCCACTCTTAATGCGAATCCCGTGAATCCGCGACATCCGAGCCCATCACGTGGGAAATGTGAGGGCAGCGAGGGAGCGAGTTCATCGAGGGTGCGGCTTCCTTATGCGTGGATTTCAGGGGGAATGGATCGCGCTGGCAGAAGTAATCTCGAGGGGCAGAACCGACAAGGTCTGCCTCTTCCTCGCTAACGACGCGTCCGGTGGTTTGACAGCGAGTTGACGAGTGGCAGGCAGACGCCTGCGGGTTCCAGCGCTTCCCCGCCTCAGTACGTACCCTTGATCCCAATCGTCCAGAGCGCGCCGATCAGCGTGCGAGTGCGGAATTGGGCGTACTCCGGCGTGTTGGGGCCGGCGGTCTTGCCGTCGATCGGCGCGTCGCCGAGATTTCTCATGATCGCAAAGAGCGAGATCTGCTTCCGGAGATAATATTCCCCCATCAGGTCGACCGAGAGGCGCTTCGACGTCCAGTTGTAGGTGGACGACTCAATGCCCTGGCCGGCGGCGACCAGGCCGCCGCGCTGCCGGCCGCGGTAGTTCCAATTTGCCCGCAGGTTGAACCGCTCACGCGTGAGACTCACGCCCCAGCTGCCACCGCGCGGAATGAGATTCAACCCCGTGAAGCTGGTGAGATTCGGTCCGGTCGCCCGCATCGCGGTGCCGTTGGCGAACACCTGGATGCCGCGGGCCCAATGCGGCAGAAAGGTCAGGGCCTGCTTGTAGTTCAGATCGAGCCCGTTCATCCGGACGTCGCCGGGAATGTTTTCCTGCGTCGCCGCGTCGTAGGCCCCGTAGACCGCCGGATCCAGGCTGTAGAGCGCGAGGAATTCCGGCGTCACGTGAAACGCGGTTGCGCCGAAGAAATTCTTGAAGTCGCGCTGAAACGCCCCGACCGACACCTGCCCGACGCCCGCGAAATAGTATTCGAGGCGCACGTTCAGCGACTGGGCCGTCCAGGGCTTGATCGCCGCGTTGCTCACGACGATCCGGTTGTTCGGGGCCGGGGGCGCATCGGTGTCCGGCAAGGTGATCCCGCTGGCATACTGCCCGAGGTCGGGCCGGCCGATGGAGCGATAGATCGCGGCGCGGGCGATGAGGTTTTCGCGGAGGTTGTAGCTCGCGTTGAGATTGGGAAACAGCGTGAGGAACTCCTTGTCGGTCCGCGCCGCGCGCTCGAGGATCGTGAGCTTCGCCGTCTCCAGGGCGTTGCTCGTGATCGCCAGCGGCCGGCCATTGGCGCCCAGAATCGGCCGGCCGGCGGCATCCCGCTGGATGTTGCGCGACGCGTCGGTGAGCACGGCGTGCGCCTCGATGTTGGTCTGCTCGGCGCGCAGTCCCCCGACCAGCTTGAGGCGGCGATCGAGGAGCTGAAGATCCCCGCGGAGGTACGCCGCCGAGATGAGTTCCTCGGCGCGTTTCGACGACGTCATCAGGGTGCGGTAGGCCGCGTTGTCGTCGGGCACGAAGTGCGTGGGGTTGGCCTTGTAGCCCTCCCACGCCGCCTCGGAACTCACCCACTGGATGCGGGGGAAGCCGAAACCCGAGTCGCGTTGGGAAAAAGCGGCGTCGAGAAAACGTGCGACGCTGTCGTCGCTGCCCACCGGGGTCGTGCTCGCCCGGCCGTCGGGACCCACATAGGTGTAGGGCAGACTGTGGTTCCGGTACTGGCGCGTGAGATGCCGCGCATCGAGCCCGGCCTTCAAGGTGAATGGCACCGACCCGAAGAAATCGCGCCGCACGTTGGCGTATCCGGTATTCTGTTCGTCGATGGGATTGCGACGCTGTGCCGTGACCGAGCTGAGAACGTAGGTCCCGAGGTTGTACGGATCGACCGGGGCGCCCGTCGTCCCGTCGGCGATCGTGATGCGGCCGGGACGCAGGTAGTTGACCTCGTCGAACGACACCGTGACTCCGGTGCGCTGGGCGGTGAGCAGGTTGAAGAAGCCCTTGTCGACGCCGCGCACATGGTTGGTCGCATACGACATCGCAGCCCCGGCCTCCGCCTTCCAGACGGGGCCCTCGTGGCGCCAGGTGAGCGTCGGTGTATAGGTGCGGTTGAGCCGGTCGGTGCCATTCTCGGTGGTGATGGTGAGCGAGCCCGCGCCGGCGAAACCCCGGGCCGAGGTGGGAGAGAAGTCCACGATCCGGTTCGGGTTGAAGGTCAGACTGCGCTGCATGAGGACGGAGGAAAAGGACGACCACTGGTAGGAGAACGTCAGTCGATCGTTGGGAGACAGCTTGTAGTCGAGGGTCACGCCGATCGAGTGCCGTTCGTCCTGGGTGGTGCTGTTGCGCAGGATATATTGCGAGAGGTAGGGCCGGTCCACCGTGGTGTTGGGAAACGTGCCGCCGTTGGTGACGGCGTTCACGCCCCGCCAGGTGTTCTGCATCAGATCCTGGCCGGTGTAGATTGTCGAGCTGCCCGCCGAGAGCGTGAAGCCGAACCGCTGGTTGACCGGCTGGATCCACGCGAAGTCATAGCCGGGGTGAACCTTGCGGGTCGACTCCTGCCGCGGTCCGGGTGTCCGTTGAAAATCCCGCGCGTTGTCGCGCATGGTCAGATACACGCTGCTGTTGAACGAGGGGCGGGAACGGCCAAACGAAGAGCGGGGCACGATGTTGACCGAGCCGGCGAGGGCCGAGCCCTGCGATTCCGGCGTCGGCGAATAGGAAACCTCCACGCGGGAGGCGTTGTTGATCCCGAGGAAGTCGAGCGAGATGGCGCGGCCCGTCGCGCCCACGCCGGTGCTGGCGACACTGAAGCCGTCGACGGTGATCGGCACGTTGCCCGTGGGCACGCCGTTGATCGACACCTCGCGCGCGTTGCCGGCGTTGTAGTCGATCGTGAGCCCGGGCATGAATTTCAGGAACTCGCCCATGTTCGTCTCCGCCACGTTGCCGAACTCCTCGGTGGATACGACGGTCTTCAGGTTGGGGGCGAATCGCTGCTCGTTGATCGCGAGGGCCGCTGCATCCATTTCGCGCGACTCGGCGACCACGAAGCGGGAAAGCTTCACCGTGCCGGGATCGGTCGGCATCCCGGCCTCGCCGGAGAGCGCCGCGAGGATGATCGGCTGCTGGAGTGTCTGGCCCGCCGCGACCGTGACCTGGTCGGTGCGCACGGGCTGGCCGGTGTAAAACGTGCGCAACCGCAGGGTGCCGGCCGGGACGTTGGCCAGGCGGTACGAACCGTCCGATTCGGTGAGCGTTTCGAGGGCCGTACCCTCGATGGAGACACGCGCATTTTCGAGATATTCGCCGGTGCGGGCATTCAAGACGCGGCCCTCGATGGTGCCCGTCCCCGCGTTTTGGGCCGGCAAATGCACGGTGCAGGTGACCCAGCCGAGAAGACAGAGGAGAACGCAGCTGGTCCGGAACGGGGAGCAGGATATTTTCATGGGCGGGGTCGGCGGGGTAGAGGCGCGGGACGCGACTCTCATCCCGGGGCGAGGCCACGACCAGATTGATTTTCAGACGCCTGGTTCGCGCCGGTGCGGTTTGATCCTGGACTGGGAAAGATTCCAGAGTGTCACGCGGGAACATGTTAGCGTTCATTTCGAGCGAGCGACGCCGACGCGATTAGCGTCCGGGTTAGCCATCGTGAGAGCTTCGGCGCTACTGCGATCAGGGCGCAAAATCGCCAGCGCTGTCGGGCGGACGCATGGATCTTCCCTTCAGTTGCCTGTCGTGAGGAGGACAGCGAGCTAACATGTTCCCGCCTGACCCGATCGGATCGCCCACCCGATCGGATCGCCCCTGCCGACGGGTTCACGCGACGCCGCGGTTATCGCCACGCTCAATCCGGGCAGCTACACGGTCCAGGTTTCCGGCGTCGCCGGCGCGACCGGATTTGTCCTGGTGGAGATCTACGAACTGCCGTGAGGTTGGCCGATTGCGCGCCGCGTTGCGGCGCGCAATCGGGCGGGATTTAGAATTTCAATCCAATTTCGGTGCCGAAGAAATTCTCTTCGTCACGCCGGTCGCCGGTCATCTCCCGGCCGTTTTCCCAGCTGTATTCCATTTTGAGAACCAATGACGGCCCGAGGCGATAGCCCAGTCCCAGACTGAGCCGGTGCAATTCTTCCGTGAGGGTCGGCTCAAAGAAGTACTCACCGGCTTCACCCCAACCGGTCAACGGATACCCGCGGGGCACCCGAATACTCGAATAGCGGGCTGCAAAATAGGGACGGGCTCCGACGGCCTGCATCAATTCTACGAAGTTGTAATGCAGCCGCCGCGAATTGTCGGTAGTCGAGTCGTTGTCGCCAAATTTTACCGCGCCTGCCGCCGCCGAGAGGTGACCCGTTTGCCAACGCGCGATGACATCAGCTTCGTAAAGATCCGCCCGGAATTTTCTGGTCGTTTTGGGAGACCCCAGGCCGCGAAAGAAGCCATTGCCGAACCAGACCGCCGAAAGTTGATCCCCCGCCGTCGAGATTTCCCCGGTGCGCATCGCGCTTCCGCTCACGCGTAACCAAGTGGCGGCGTTCCAACCTGCCCGCCCGACGAGGGCCTTGTCGGCGTTGAAGTCGCGCACACCGCTCAGACCCCCATTTTGCACGGCGACCGTGTAGTCAAATGAACCCAGTTTTCCGTAGATCTCGGCCCCTTCGTCCTCGCCCCAGATGTCACTCAACGAATGCGAAATCAGCGCATTTGTCACCGGCCCGCGCGCCAGATATTCTTCGCCGAACGGCACGTTGAAGCGGCCGACGCGAACGTTCACCAATCCCATTTGGCCCCACGTGGATGAGACGTCTTCGAAATCGACATACAATTCTCCCAGTTGGAAATTCTCCAGCCGAGCCTCGCGCGGCAGCAGCTTGAGCGCTCCGAAAAAGTACACATTCTTGTGTATCGGGGCCTCGAACGAGATGACGGGATCGTCCACGCGAAACTCCCCCTTGGGAAACTGTCCTTCGGGCCCGGTGTGGAAAAAGGCGAGGCCGGCTTCGGCCGCGATTCTCACCTCGTGGGTGCGATCGCGCACGCGAGCCGGTTCAGGGGCAATTCCCGATCCACCCTGTAATCCGCGCAGTTCCCGTTCCTGCCGTTCGGTCGTCTGCAGGACGGCCGCCATCTTGGCGCCGAGTTCGTCGATCATCGTTTGCTGCGCCCGCACCTGCTCCTGAAGACGGCGGTTTTGCTCGATGAGCTCCTGCCAGGGCGGGTTGTCGGAAACGGCCGCGGTTGACAGCGTCGCGCCCAACCCGAACAGCAAAACGACCCTGAAAACGAAGGACGGGACGGAGGTGAGTGAGTGCGACGGCACGGAAAAAAGGGAGGCAGTAAGACGCGCCAAATCGCACATAGCAAGAACGAGCCGAACCGGTCGGCGGCCGTGTGCTGGGACGGGATTCGACGGTCGCGCCAGCGGAAGTCCAGCGGTGGACCGGCCCAGGATTTCCGGGCGAGAGCCGTCGGCCGCAGGATAGTGCCAGCCAACGTTGGCCGGGTCAAAAACCAGCCGGTTTGAGGGGGCCTTTCCGTTTCCCTCGCGGACGACCAGAGGTAAAAAGCAACGGCCGATTGGTATCAGCCGGATTGACCATTTCGCAGCCGGAACGCGGGTCCGTCGTCCTGCAAACGGACGCGGTCGGTGCGGCCCGTGATCACCTGAGGAGGCGCAACCTCCGCCGCCTCTCCGTGTTCTGCGTTGGCTTGGAGGGCATCGAAAAAGGTAGGGACGGCTCCGAGCCGTCCGCACGATCGTGGGAATCTCGGTACGAAAACCGGACGCCCCGGACAAAACCCGGAGTGCGTCCCGATCCGCCGGAAGCCTTTTTCAACGCCTTCTCAGAAATTCACGCCGGCCGAAATCCGGTACGTGCGGCCGGTCTGCCATACCGCCCCGTAGAATTTATCGTCGTCCGCGAGATTGGAGACGTTGAGCTGGAAGGTGGTGTTGTAGCGGCCGATCTTCCGTCGGTAACCCATGTTCAGGTCGTAAAGGTAGTGCGACGGGACGAGGCGGCGGTCGATGGTGATGGCCCCGTTGGCCGTGCTGACGCTGATGAGCTCGGCCTCGCGCTGTCCGAGATATTTCGACGCAAGCATCACCCAGGTGTTTTTCAGGAACGTCTCGTTGAACTCGTAGCGCACGAACGCGGAGCCGGTGTATTTCGAGATGTCGGTCGAGGGCTTGCCGAGGTAGCGGCTGGAGCTGCCGCCCGCGGCGACGAAGTTCTTCTGCGCCTGCAGGCGGACCGGGTCGGGATTGGCCGGTTCGGCGAACGGCTCGATTTCCTTGATCTGGACGTCGTTCATCGAGACGCCGACGTTGAAGCGCAGATTGCGGAGCGGGATGTAGTCGACCTTGAGATCGAAGCCCTTCGAGTCGGTCGAAGTCTTGACGAAGGCACCGAAGCCCGAGCCGTTGAGCGTGCCGGTCGGGGAAACAAGGAGGTTCTGGATCGCGGCGCCGAAGCTGACCGGGCGGTCCTTGTCGGTCATGGTGAAGCCGGCGAGATTGAGGAGCAGCTTGCTCTTGAAGAGGTCGAGGCGGACGCCGGCCTCGCCGTTGTTGACGGTGGCGCCGGCGAGCGGGACGCCGTTGCCGTCGTAGGCGGAGTAGGCGGGTCCGACGTCGATCGAGCTCATCGAGTTGGCGTAGAAACGCACCCAGTCGACGGGCAGCCAGATCGCAGTGACGCTCGGGGAGGTGTTGCGCACGGGCTTGGGCCGGCGGACGCCGTTGAGCGTCGAGCCGCTGCCGGCGGGGGCGGGGCCGTTCCAGAGGTAATTGCCGTTCGAATCGTAGACGATGCCGCCGCGGTCGTTGCGGGTGTCGAAGAGGCCGACGATGGTCTGAAAGCGATCGTGGAAGAAACTGCTCTGGAGATTCGCGTAGAGATTGCGGTCCCAGAAGTACGACGTGAGGTACGACGACTTGGTGCCGAGGGCGGTCTCGGGTCCCTGGGGGTACTGGTTGATTGTCGCGGCGTCCCAGCGCTTGACCGAGGTGTAGTCACGCGGATCGCGGAAACGGGAGAGGATGACTTCGGCGGGCAGGGCCTCCCAGGCGCGGGTGGCGGGATCGGCGGCGTTGCCGGTGTTGCCGTAGTAGAAATTGGTATTCGCGGCGTTGTTACCGGACGTGAGCGGCCCGTAGCTGATGCCGGTGATGAGCCGGTGGTTCACGGACCAGGTGTTGAATGCCGTGTAGATTTCGGACTTCCAGGTGGGGCGGACCGTGCGGGAGGAGTTCGTGCTGTTGTTGGGGCGGATGTCGAGGACCTGCGGCTGGGCGGTGCCGGCGGAAGGGCGCAGGAGGGCGAGGAAGCGCGGGTCGGTGCGGATTTTCAGGGGAATGGACGCGTCATTGGCGTTGCGGAGCGCGATGTTGAAGCTGCGATCGCGGACGTTGATGTCCTCGGCGCTGTAGCCGCCCCACCACTGGAAATTGTCGGAGAAGCGATGATCGAGACGGTAGGTGCGGACGTAGGTGCGCTCATTGCGATAGGTGTCGGGACCTTCGAAACGGAAGTCGCGCTGGCTGGGCGTGGTGAGGATGCGGGTGTTGCCCGGGCGGTCGGCGATGAGCGTGCCGTAGGGTGTGCCGTCGGGGGCGAGGGTCGTGTCGTTGAGGAAGAAGTTGCGGATGTTGTCGCGCTGGTTGGTCCGCGTCTCGATCGAGGCGAGGAGAGACGTCTGCGGCCCGAGCTTCATCGTGAGCGCGGGGTTCATCACGAACGTGGTGGATTCGTAGTACATCGCGTTGCTGCGGTTCGTCTGGTAGGACATCGGAAGCGCGAAGCCGACAAGGCCGCCGGGGAGGACGGGGCCGGACCAGAGGAACTCGGCCCGGCGAAAGCCATATGAACCAAAGCTCGTGCCGGCGCGGGCGACGGTGCGATTGCCGGCCTGCACGCTGGCGACATTGATGACGCCGCCGGTGCCACCCTGTCCGTAGAGCGCACCGCCGGGACCTTTGATGATGTCGGCGCGGCTGATGGTGATGGGATCGACGGGCACGAAGCGCCGGAAGCCGTCCTTGTTGGTGGCGGCCGCGATGCCGCGGATCAGCAGCGTGCTGTTTTCCGGGTTGTCCTTCGTGCCGCCGGTGCCGCCCGCGGTGGTGTCGAGCTGGATGCCGCTGACATATTCGAGGGCGTCGCGGAGATCGAGGGCGCCGATGTCGCGCATGAAACTCGTCGTGAGGACCTCGATGTTCATCGGCAGATCCTTCACGGGAGTGTTGTACCGGGTGCCGGTGGTGGTGTTGGCAGCGCGGTATTCGTCGTCGTTCTGCGCGGTGACCTCGAAGACGCTCAGCTTGACGACGTCGGAAGAGGCGGCCGCGCCACCGCCGGAGGGAGCCGGGGCGAGTTGGGCGGAGAGGCGCAGGGCGGCAAAGCCAAACGCCAGAAGCGCAGCGTTCAGGGGGAGCGAGGGGGATTTCATGGTGTGCAGAAAGGAAAGGGGCGGAACCGAAGCGTGGTCGGCGCCGACGGGGTTTGAATGAGGTGGAGCTTTTATCTTTGCGGGGGAGGGGCAAAAGGCATTTTGGTTTACGTCAACCTGCCCCATGAGTGTCAGATCCCTTGCCCGAGAACTGGGCGTGTCACCCACGGCCGTGTCGCTGGCGCTGCAAAACAGTCCGCGGGTCTCGGCGGCGCTCCGTGCCGCGGTGCAACGGGCAGCCAAGGCGGGAGGCCATGTGCCGAATGCGCGGTTGACGGAGCTGATGCGCGAAGTGCGGCGTTCCGGCGCGGCGGAATATCGTGGCACGATTGGCGTGGTGACGTTGTTCCCGGAGGAGCGTCCCTGGCTGGAACGTCCCGACTACCCGCATTTGCGGCACGTGCTGGAAGGGGCGCGGGAGCGGGCGCAGGCGCACGGTTACAAGCTGGAGGATTTCTGGGTGAAGCGCCCTGGCCTCACTCCGGCGCGGCTGAGGGCGATCATCGAGGCGCGGGGCATCCGCGGACTGTTGTGTCTGGGAAGTCTCGATCCCGAGGAGAGGATGCCGGCGGCGTTGAAGAAATTCACAATCGTCACGCACGCAGCGAGCATTCCGGACCCGCTGCATCGCGTGGTGAGCCACTTTGCGGCAGACGCGCGCACGCTGTTCGACGAATTGCTCCGGCGTGGCTACGCGCGGCCGGGCCTGCTCATCCGGCCCTCGGCGGACCGGCGCACGGACCATCTCTACACGGCGACGTTTCTCAGCCACCAGGAGCGCAAATTCGCGGCGCCGCCCGTGCCGATCCTGCGGGCGCAGGAGTGGGACGGCCGCGAATTTCAAGACTGGTTTGCCGCGCATGCTCCCGACGCACTCGTGTTTCACCAAACGGAGGAGTACCTGGCGTCGGTGATGACGGTGTTGGCGCGGCAGGACGTGCGCGTGCCGCGCCATGTCGGCGTCGCGTTGCTCGACAAGAATCCGGATCGCGCGCGCTACTCCGGCATCTGCCAGGACCCGGCGCGCATGGGCGCGGTCGCGCTGGAGATGCTGCTCGGCCGGATGCTGCTGAGCGACTTCGCCGCGCCGGAGTCGCCGAAGATCGAACTGGTGGTCGGGACGTGGAACGAGGGGAAGACGCTGCGGGCCGCGAAGGGGTGAAGGCGACCGTCGCTGACGCTCGGTGCGTGGCGATTGCTGCGGTCAAACGTCGGAGTCGCGGCGCTACACCTCCACGGCAAAAATCTCCACGGGTTCGGCGCGGCCCTTGACCGGCACGGTGCCGAGCGGGCGCGGGGAGATCTTCCCGGGGTCGCGCAGGGCCGCGAGCGTCGCGGCGCTCGTGATGATGCTCGTCCGATACTCCGCGGTGCGCGTCAGCGACTGGAGGCGGGAGGCGATGTTTACGCCGTCGCCGATCACGGAGTAATTCAAACGGCGGTGGGAACCGATGTTGCCCGCGACGACGCGGGCGGTGTTGATGCCGATGCCGATCGCGAGCGGCGCGATGCCCTCGGCGGCCAGTTCGCGGTTGAGCATGATCAGGGCCCGCTCCATCGCCAGTGCCGCCGCGAGCGCGCGATCCGGGGCGTCGCCCTGGGGGACCGGTGCGCCAAAGAGCGCCATGATCGCGTCGCCGATGAATTTGTCGATCACGCCGCCATGCGCCTCGATCGAGCCGCTCATGCGGTCGAGGTAGCGGTTGAGAAGCGTGAGCAGTTCGTGGGGTGCGAGCTGTTCGCTGAGGGTGGTGAAACCGCGCAAGTCGGCGAAGAGGACCGTGACCTCGCGTTCCTCGCCGCCAAGGGCGGCGCCGTCGCGCATGAGCTGGGCGGCGACCTCGGGGGACACATTTTTGTCGAGGAGGTCGCGCACGCGGTAGCCCTCATCGAGCCCCTGCGACATTGCGTTCATCGCCTCGGCGAGTTGGCCCAGTTCGTCAAAGCGATTCAGATTGATCCGGGTGGCGTAATCGCCGGCGGCGATCTTCTCGGTGTGGGTGGCGAGCGCGCGTACGGGTTCGCTGACACTGCGTGCGATCACGAGGGCGAGAACGGCGGCGGCGGCCAGTGCGGCGAGCGACGTGACGAGCAGGAGATTTTCGAGATCGCGGGCTGGCTCGAGTTCGGGGCCGAGCGGACGTTGCAGGACGCGAAGGATGGGGGCCTCGGCGAGCATTTCCTGAAATTTGTAGAGCGTGACATAGCGATCATCGGGCAGGGTGAGCGTGTCCGTGAGACCGCCGAGATCGCGGTTTTCGGCGCGCGCGGCCGCGACGGTCGCTCCGGCGATCACGGTCGGGCTGGCCGCGGCGGGGAGCGTGGTGGCCAGCAGCCGCGGTTTCGCCGGGGTGCCGGCCGGGGCGTTGACCGGTGGCTCGGTGGCGACGTAGGTGAGTTCGATGTGCGTGGTGTCCTTGATCTTTTCCGCGAACGTGCGGTCGATCGGAAACGCGAGGCCGAACCAGGCGAAGATATTGGGATGGGGCGCGTAGAGCGGGACGACGACGAGGAGATGAAGCTCGCCGCGGAGGTAGGAAAATCCGCTGTGCTGCGGTAGGTCCTTCGCGTTCGCATCGCGAATGAGAAAACGGAAGGGCCCCGCGTTTTCGTTGTCCATGTTCGGATCGCTATTGGCCAGCAGTTCGCCGTCGGTGTCGTAAAGGACAATCACCGGCGCGCCGATCCGCGTGGTATAACTGACGAGGACCGACGCGAGGGTTTTGTTGTCGCCCGTGCGCAGGACCTGCTTGATCGCGTCGTCGCCGGACATGATGGCCGCGCTGGCGGCGAGGAATTCGATGCGCTGGCGCACGGCGGCGTCGACGACGCGACCCGCGAGAGCGAGGCCGGAGCGCGCATGGGCCCGGGCGTTGGATTCATTGGCCCGGGAGACGACCTGGTAGGTCGTGGCGAGGGCGGCGAAGACGAGGCCCAGCAGCAGCGCGAGAACGCGGAGGCTGAAGCGTCGGAATCGGAGCGCGCGGGGAATCACGACAGAGGTTGGGTCGACGCGCAGGAGTGAACTCTCACCGGGATCCGGGGACCGTCACTTGTAACCGCCGCCGCTGCCGTCGGGGGCACGGCGGATGCGTTTGTCCGGTTTCAGCGTGACCGAAATCGTCTGGGTCGCGGCGTCGTTGGCGGCGATGACGAGGTCGCGTCGCGTTTCGCCGGCGAGGCGCGGATGCCACACGTCGAGCCGGTAGCGTCCAGGCGCCAGATCGCCGAAGCGAGCCAGGCCATCGGTCGCGGTCTTCAGGAAATGAGGTGTGCTGACGACCACGACGTAGGCGGACATGTGGTCGTGAATATTGCAGCCGATGGCGACGATTCCGGGTTGGTCGAAGCGGATGGCCTGCGAGGTGCCAGGGCCGGAGAGTGGAATCTCAAACGGCTTGGCCTTGGAGAGCGAGTAAACCTGGTGCCGGATGTTGTCGCGGTTCGGAAAGCTCACGCTTGAACCGACAACGACGATGGTGACGTAGGGCTCGAATTCCTGGCCTTGCTGTGAGACCACGAGCGGTTCGGGAGGGGCGGTGACGACGGGTGGCTGATCGAGCGGCGTGAGGTAGACGGCCGCGTCGCTCACGGGAGCTCCCTTGTTGTCTTTCACGGTGACAATCACCGTCCCGGCGGCGGCAAGACGCGAGACGGCGCCGACGGCAGCCACCACAACAGCGGAGGCGACGATGACGGCGCGCGGGAGGAAAAACGGAAGCATCATGGCGTGCGGGAGAAAATCAAAACCGATGGAGAATCCCGAGCGTCCAGAGATCCTGACGGTAGCTCACGCCGACGCGGTTGACCGTGAACGTGCTCTCGTATCGGAGGGGGAGGGAGGTATTGCGACCGATGGCCGGCGCGAGTTCGAGCCACCAAAAATCAGAACGACCGGTGACCCGATAGCTGACCCAACCAGCGCCGTAGGAGTCGGTGGTTTCCCAAGAAACGGTGTTATAGTATTGGGCGATGGCGGGGGTGATCAGTCCGGCGAGGGCACGCGACCAGACGGCGGGACCGGCGTTGGCGGTGAAGTCGCCCCAGAGACTGCCGCGACCGTAGGTCAGCTGCCAGTTGGCGTTGAGGTCGTAGGTGAGAGCGCCGAAGAGGCGGTGGGAACGGACGTCAAACGGCCCGTGGGCGGCGTAATGTTGCGACCAGTCGCCGGTGAGCGAAGTGCGCCAGGATTCGGTGAAGCGTTTGGAAAGCTGCAGCGCGCCCGTGGCAATCCACCCCGTGTCGCCGGGGATGCGGGCCTCGCGGCGCGCGAGCGCGACGTCCGCTGTCGCAACGGGAGCAAACGCGCCGAGGCCGAACTTCCAACGCAGCTGCGTGCGGACACCCGCGGAGTAGGCCGTGTTGCGTTCGAAGCGGGGGACGCTCTCTTCGCGGAGGTCGGCTTCGTTGATGAGGCTCACGCCGGTGGCGATCGGCGTCAGCATGCTGGCGGTGAAGCTCGCTTCATGCCGCAGGCTGTCGATCCAGTTGGTAGGGTTGGAGGAGCGGCTGATGTTTTCGGCCCAAGTCGTCGAGGCCTCCATCCGGGTGGTGATGGGCAGACGCAGCGGCTCGGCGCGGGAGATCGCTCCGGCTGTCAGTGCGAGGGCGCAGCAGGCGAAGAACCGGGGTAAAGTCATTGCGGACGCAATAAGGCGTCAGACGTGATTTCCGCAACTTTTTCGTGGTGTCCGCGGCGCGAGTTGCTCGCGCCGGCCACTAGAACTGATGCACCCACGCGGTCGATGTCACATGGTTGGTGAAACGCAACGGGCCGCGCTCGGTCTGGCGCCATTCGTACGCGAGCACCCACGCGGTTTGCAGGCTGAGCGCCCGCAGGAACGCCATCCGCGCACTCCAGGTCGTCGCATCAATGCGGTAGGCCGTCATCGTCTGGCCAAAGGTGTCGAGGTCCACCTGGCGGCGGGCCAGCGTCGCGAGGTCCGGGCGAGGGGATGAGGCATACGAGACAACATCGCCGCGACGGAAGCGGGCGGTGAACGAAAGCCGCGAGACATCTGTCAGGTCGCGGTCGACCTCAAGGGTGGTTTCGTTGGCCGTACGATCGAAGACCCCGTGGCTGGCGTTGAGGATCGAATATTCGTGCGCGAGGGTGCCGCGCGTCAGGTCATCGAAACGTTTCCGGACGGAGATCGCGACTCCGGAGGCCGAGCCCCGTCGGCCGCTTTCCTTGGCCGCGATGGCGTCGACGTAGGCCTCGATCACCAGAATGGGCGCGACGGCGCTCACTCCAAATTTGTGCCGCCAATCGGCCCGGGCGCCAGTCGCGAGGGTGCCGAGTCCCCGGAAACGCGTCCACCATTCGCCGCCAAGGTGGCCGGCGAGTTGGAACGAGTCATCGCGGCCCGCCTCGTAACGTCGCGTGGAAAGCAGTTCCAATCCCAGATGGAACGTGCCGATCCGATCGCTGGCGCGGTCCGCGTTGGTGGTGTTGCCGTTCCAGCCGGCCGTCGTGGTGATGTTCGGCGCCCAATCGTCGGCCCGCAGTGCGGAGACGACCACGAGGAAAGCGAGCATCGTGCGCCCTGGCCACCAAGAGACTTTGGCCGGCTGGCAGGGCACACGGGCTCCACGGAACGTGGCGGGGGCGACTAGAGGAGGGGGCGCAGAATCTTCCATACGGTTTCCGCCACTACGGCATGGCCGGCGGCATTGGGGTGGATGCGATCAGGTTGGTTCAATTCTTCGCGGCCGCCAACTCCTTCCAGCAGAAACGGCACGAGGGTGGCGGAGTTCTTGGCGGCAACGGCGGGAAAAATTTCTCCGAACGTTTTCTCAAAGTCTGCCCCCATCGAGGAGGGCATCTGCATGCCGGCGACCACCACGATCGTCTGGGGATTCTTGGCGCGTACCCGGTCGATAATCTGCTGGAGGTTGCCCTGGGACACCGCCGGGCTGACGCCGCGCAACCCGTCGTTGGCGCCGAGGGCGAGCACGAGGAGGTCGACCGGCTGACGCAGGATCCAGTCGATGCGGCGGAGGCCGCCAGCGGTGGTTTCTCCGCTCAGTCCGGCGTTCACGGTGCGCCAGCTGAGGCCGGCGGCGGCGATTTTCTCTCGGATGAGGTACGGATAGGCCTGCACTGCCGGGTCCTCCAGCCCGTAGCCCGCCGTGAGGCTGTCACCGAAAAAGACGAGCGTCCGTGGCTCCGCGGAATACATACCGGCCGCCAATCCCATCCAGCACACGCAGCACGCCACAAGGGCGTGGCGCAATCGGAGGGGATGAATCAGCGGCATGGGCTCGATTAAGTGCGGTTCGTGTGTTTCGTGAGCTCTCCATGTGTGGGCAAATCATGCTGAAAGTCGAGCGACTGATCAAATCCTATCAAACGGCCGATGGCCGGGACCTGACCGTGTTGAAGGCCGTGAGCTTCACCCTCGACGCCGGCGCCACCCTCGCGATCGTGGGGCCGAGCGGCAGCGGCAAGACGACGCTCCTCGGCCTCTGTGCGGGTCTGGATCGACCGAGCGGCGGGACGGTTGAACTGGCGGGCAGCTCAATCGGCGCGATGAGCGAGGACGAGCGGGCCCTCGTGCGCAACGCGCATGTGGGTTTTGTGTTTCAGAACTTCCAGCTGATACCGACCCTGACGGCACTGGAGAACGTGATGGTGCCGGTGGAATTGCGCGGCGAAGGGGGAGGTGCGGCGGAGGCGGAGGCGCGGGGATTGCTGGCGCGGGTGGGGTTGGGTGAGCGGTTCGAACATTATCCCGTCCAGCTGTCTGGCGGCGAGCAGCAGCGCGTGGCGCTGGCGCGGGCCTTCATGAACCGGCCGAAGATTTTGTTTTGCGACGAACCAACCGGCAACCTCGACGGCGACACGGCGCATGCGATGGTGGAGCTAATCTTCGGATTAAATCAGGAAAAGCAGACGACGCTTGTCCTCGTGACACACGATCTCGAACTCGCGAAACGCTGCGGGCGAATCCTCCGGCTGAAAGGCGGAGCGGTGGTGGGCGACGAAAACGATTAGGCGAGAATATTTTGCCCACAAAACACACGAACTGCACGAAAGGATAAACCATGAAGGACCTAATCTACCCGGAGGAGTGTTACAAAATCGTCGGTGCCTGCTTTGAAGTATATAAGGAAAAAGGATGTGGATTTCTTGAGGCGGTGTTTCAGGAATGTCTGGATTTGGAATTTGGGCTTCAGAATATTCCCTTCGAGGCACAACGCGCCTTGCGGCTGAATTTCAAAGGGCGTCCGCTGAAACAGGGGTACGTGGCGGATTTTGTTTGTTTCGACAAAATTATCGTCGAATTGAAGGCGGTATCGCAGGTGACGGATGAGCATCGCGCGCAAGTGATAAACTACCTCAATGCGACTCAATATCGATTGGGGTTGCTCGTGAACTTCGGCCATCACCCCAAGTTGGAGTGGGAACGAATCGTTCTCTGATTTTCGTGGATTTCGTGTGTTTCGTGGGCAACCGATGACTTTCATCCTCAAAATGGCCTGGCGCGATTCGCGGGCTTCGCGCCGGCGGCTCGTGCTCTTTTCGTTTTCCGTCGTGCTTGGGATCGCCGCTTTGGTGGCGATCGGTTCGCTCGGCACGAATCTCGAGCAGGCGATCGACGATCAGGCCAAGGGGCTGCTTGGCGCCGACCTCATCGTCACCGGACGAAACCCGATGAGTGACGCGGCGCGGCAGCATGTCGCCGGGTTGGCGAGCGACGTCGCGCGGGAGGTCAGCTTTTCCTCGATGATGGCGTTCCCCACCGCCGACAATCTCACGCGCCTCGTCAACGTGCGCGCGATGGAGGGCGGTTTTCCGTTCTACGGCGATTTTGTGACAGTGCCCGCGGATGCCCCGGGCCGGTTGCGCGCGGGAGGCGACGTGGCGATTGTTGAGGAAACCCTGCTGCGACAGTTCAACGCCAAGGTCGGCGACCGCGTGAAACTCGGCTCGACGCTGTTCACGGTCGTCGGTGCTCTGCAAAAACTCCCGGGCGAGTCCTCCGCGTTGGCGGCGACGGTGGCACCGCGGGCGCTGATTCCCCGAAGCGCGTTGGAGGCGACCGGACTCGCCGAACGCAACGTGCTCATCCGGCACCGGGTGATGTTGAAGCTGCCGCCGGAGCAAACACCGGACGCGGTGGAACGCGGGATGCGCGGGCAATTCCGAGGCGAAGGCTTCGGCTTCGACACCGTGGCCGAGCGCAAACGCAACCTCGGCCGCGTGCTCGACAACATCGAGAATTTCCTTGGCCTCGTCGGGTTTGTCGCGCTGTTCCTCGGAGCCATCGGCGTGGCGAGCGCGATTCACGTCTACGTGCAGCAGAAGATTCCCACCGTCGCGATTCTGCGCTGCCTCGGTGCGACGGCGCGGCAGAGTTTTGGGGTTTATCTGGTGCAGGGCGTCGCCCTCGGGATCTTCGGCGCGATCACAGGGGCGGCGTTGGGGGTCGCGGTGCAGGTGGCGCTGCCGCATCTGTTGGCGGACGTCTTGCCCTTTGAGGTACGCTTCTTCGTCGCGTGGCCGGCGGTGGCGCGCGGGATGGGCGCAGGGCTGGTGATCTGCCTGCTGTTCACCCTGCTTCCGCTGCTGGCGGTGCGGCGGGTGTCGCCGCTGGTGGCGCTCCGCTCCGCCTTTGCCGATCGGGTCGCGACCGGCCCCGACGGGTGGCGCATCACCATGGGTCTCCTCATCGTGGTGGCCGTTGCGGGTTTTTCAATTTGGCAGACGGGCCGGCTGCGCGACGGGCTTGGCTTCACCGCCGTGCTGGGCGCGGGGTTTGGCATTCTTGCCGGACTGGCGAAAGTGGTGGCATGGGCGGCACGCCGTTGGTTTCCGCGGCGCTGGCCCTACGTTGTGCGCCAAGGAGTGGCCAACCTCTACCGTCCCAACAACCGTACCGTGCTGCTCCTCCTCGCGCTTGGGCTTGGCACGTTTCTCATGCTCACGCTGCTGCTCACGCGCACGACGCTGTTGCGGGAGATTGAATTCGCGGGCGGCGGTGGCCGGCCGAACTTGCTGTTTTTCGACATTCAAGACGACCAAATCGAGGCTCTCGCGAATGCCGCGGCGGCCGAGCAGGCGCCCGTTCTAGTACAGGCCCCGATCGTGACGATGAAAATCGCCCGGGTGAAAGGCCGGCCGGTGGAGGAATTGGTGCGCGAAGGCCGGGGTGCCCGTGGCGCGGGAGACGATGAGACGCGCAAGCGGCAAGATGAGGAGACGGGAAAGCGTGGGCCGGGTGCGGGAGATCGGATGCCGGGCTGGACGCTGCGGCGCGAGTATCGTTCGACCTATCGGGGCAATCTTGCGGGGACCGAACGCTTGGTGAGCGGAGAGTTCACCGGAAGGGTCGCGGCGGGAGAGGCCGTCGTGCGGGTCTCGATCGAGGAGGGCCTGTTCAAGGAAATGGGGCTGCAGCTCGGCGATGAAATCGAATGGGACGTCCAGGGTGTGCCCATTCGCTCGAAGGTCGCGAGCGTGCGGGCGGTGGAATGGCGCCGGCTTGAGCCGAACTTCTTCGTTGTTTTCCCGTTGGGTGTGCTCGAGCCCGCGCCGAAATTCCACGTGGCCGCGGTCCGCGCCGCCGATTCCGCGCACTCGGCCCGGGTGCAGCGGACGATCGTCGCTGCGTTTCCCAACGTGACCGCGATCGACCTCGCCCTCGTGATGCAGACGGTCGATGGCATTTTCACAAAGGTCGCGTTTGTGATCGAGTTCATGGCGGCGTTCACGGTGCTGACGGGGATCATCGTGCTGGCGGGTGCGGTGATGACGGGGAGGTTTCAGCGGATTCGCGAGACGGTGCTGTTGCGGACGCTGGGCGCCACCCGCCGTCAGCTCCTGCAGATTCAATTTGTGGAGTACACCATCCTCGGCGCATTGGGAGCGTTTGTCGGATGCCTGCTGGCGCTCGCGGGCAATGCTCTCCTGGCCAAATATGTTTTCCGACTCTCGCCGTCGTTGCCCATTCTGCTCCCGATGGTGGGAGGAAGCGTGGTCGTCGCGATCACGTTGATCACCGGGTTGCTCTCCAGTCGCGGCATCACGAATCATCCGCCGCTGGAAGTCCTGCGGCAGGAGACGTGAGTCAAAAACGACTCAGCTGAGAGCCTAAGCCAACCATGCAGAAGAAAACCACGGATGGACACGAATGGACACGGATTCAGAGGCGAGAACCAGCCACCGTTGGAAATCCGAAACGCCACCGAACGGTGACCGCCAAGAATCCGCACGCACCGGCACGGCTTGCTCTGAGCATCCGGGTTTATTCGTGTCCATCCGTGGTTCAAATGAATCGTCCCGGCTAAGAAAGCAAAGGTTTGGAGGGTACGGTCGGAAAGTCCGGCCACTTGCTGCGTGATTCCGGCCTTGTGGGCGTAGCATTACACACCGGCTACGCATTATCCTGCCGTGAAAACCAGGGTGAAGCCCCTAGGACTCATCGCGTGTTTCCTCCGCCCCGCAACAAACGAACCGGTCTGATCCGGATCCGACATTTCCCATGAGGATTCTGATCGCCGACGACGAGGAATCCATCCGAACGCTTTTTTCCCTGTTGCTGGGCGGCAAGGGGCACACCGTGAGTGCGGCCGGCGACGGTGTCGAGGCGCTCGCTTTGGTGAACGCCGGCCAATTCGACGTGGTGGTCACTGACCATCAGATGTCCGAGAAGAACGGTCTGGAATTGGTGCGCGAACTGAAGGCCGCTTCGTTTCCGGGGAGGATCGTGGTTATTTCGGGTGTGTTGTCCCCTGCGATCAGAAAAGAGTATGAAGTGCTGAAAGTGGACGCGATTATTGCGAAGCCGTTAGGTTTGAAGGAATTGGTGGCATGGCTTGAGTCGTTTTGACGGCTCTCCTCGTTGCGGATGCTGTTTCCGCGCAGGTGGTCGCGTCGGGGATCGGTGGGGTCTTTTCGGTTTGCCGCGCCGCGCTTGCGCTCCGTCCGGGTCTCCCTCTGTCTCTCGGTCCTCCAATTCTTCAAAACCATGCGTCGCATCGTTTCCTTCCACTACACACTTCGTGATCCGAATGGCCGTGTGCTCGACACCTCCGCGGGCGGCGAGCCCATCAGTTACCTCGAGGGAGCAGGCCAGATCATCGACGGACTCGATGAGCAGCTCCGCTCCGAGGCGGCGGGGACCAAGACGCGCGTCACGGTCGCCGCGAGCAAGGCCTACGGTGAACGCGATCCCGCTCAGGTGCAGCGGGTGAAGCGCGGTCTGCTGCCAGTCGACGCCGAACTCAAGGTCGGCGATCAGTTTCGCACCGGCGAGGATCGGTATGCCCCGGTTGTCACCGTGCACGCCATCGAGGGCGACGAGGTGTTGCTCGACGGCAACCATCCGCTTGCGGGGGTCGACCTCACGTTTGACGTCGAGATCGTGACGGCGCGCGAGGCCACGGCGGACGAGCTGAGTCACGGCCACGCCCATCCGGGTGAAGGCAGTGGCGGTGGCTGCGGCGAGGGCTGCGGCTGCCATTGAGGTATCGTCCTTCGTTCCACTGACTGCAGTTGTCATCTTTTTGGATGACAAATCCGGAGCGGCGTCCGCGTTGCTTATGTGTGCGCCGGACCGAGGCTCACCCGGCGATCTTCGTGTAGGGGTCGCCTTCGTTCAGCGTGAGGCGCTCCGGGCGGCCTTGGTGGCGATAGATCAGTTTCGTGTGGTCGAGGCCCATCAGATGGAGGATCGTCGCGTGGATGTCGTGCACGTGCAGCCGGTCCTTTGTGGCGTAGAGGCCCAATTCGTCGGTCTCGCCGATCACCTGCCCGCCCTTCACGCCGCCTCCCGCCATCCACATCGTGAAGCCGGTCGGGTTGTGATCGCGGCCGTCGCCTTTTTCCGACATCGGCGTGCGGCCGAATTCGCCGCCCCAGATCACGAGTGTCGAGTCGAGGAGTCCGCGTGACTTCAAATCTCTCAGCAACCCGGCGATGGGCTTGTCGGTCGCACGGCACAGGGCGGTGTGGTTCTGCTCAATCTTGCTGTGGGCGTCCCACTTGCTGCCGGTGCCGCTGTAGAGTTGCACGAAGCGGACACCGCGCTCGACGAGGCGGCGGGCAAGGAGGCAGTTGCGGCCGAACACCGTCGTCTCCTTGTCGTCCATGCCGTAGAGTTTCTTGGTCGCCTCGGTTTCTTTCGCGAGGTCCACCGCCTCCGGCGCTTCAGCCTGCATGCGAAACGCCAGTTCGTAGCTGCGGATCCGCGCGTCCAACTCGGAGGCCTCGGGGTGCGCCTCGGCGTGCTGGCGGTTCATCTCCAGCAGGTAGTCCAGCTTGCCGCGCTGCTGTTCGTCGCCGATGCCGCGGGGCGGATTGAGATTGGGGAATGGCTCCGTCGCGGCGCCGAGGCGTACGCCCTGATACGTGGCAGGCATGAAGCCGGCACCCCAATTTCGCGGACCGCCGATCACGTTGCTGCTGTTGTCGCACAGTACGGTGAACGCAGGCAGGTTTTGATTCTCGGAGCCGAGACCGTAATTCACCCAGCTGCCGAGTGACGGCCGGCCGCCGAGGATCGAGCCCGTGTTCATCTGCCCGACGCCGTTGGCGTGATTCAGACCGTCGCCCCAACAGGAGCGAATGACGGCGAGGTCGTCGACGCATTCGGCGATGTGCGGCAGCCAATTGGAAACCCAGATACCGCTTTTCCCATGCTGTTTCCACTCGCGCTTGTCCGCCAGCAGCGGCGATTCGACCTCGCCCATCGCCGTGATGAGGTTCTTGCGGAAGCTTTCGGGCAGCGTCTGCCCGGCCATTTCGCGCAGCTTCGGCTTGGGATCAAACGTGTCGAGGTGGCTCGGCCCGCCCTCCATGAAGAGGAAAATCACGCTCTTCGCCTTGGCAGGAAAATGCGCGGGTCGCGTCGATGCTGGCGCCGCCGCCGCGGCGAGCATCCGCTCGGACTCAAGCAAGTAGGTGAGGGCCAGCGCGCCGAATCCCGCGCCACCGCGCACGAGAAAATCGCGCCGGTTCAGGAGTTTTTCGATGTGCGGGGGACGGACGAAACTCATGGGCGGCGGGACGTACGGTTCACTTTCCTCAGTCCAGGTAGAGAAACTCGTTGGCGTTGTAGAGCAGGTGACAAAAATCCGTCAGCGCCGCCACGCTCGTGTCGAGCCGTCCGGTGGGCGCGATCTCGGAACGGATGCCGTGACCGTGGGGCGAGGAGTCCTTGAAGAAGCCCGGCTCTTCGAAGAGCCAGTAGCCCACGGTGTCCTCGTTGATTCCCTCCCGGTTCAGGAGCAATTGGTCCGCGCGGAGCGCCGCGCGGGACAGGCGGACGTCGTCGACCAGGCCGTCCCAAACCACCGCCTTGTCGGGCTCGCGCGCGCCGATGACGAGCGGGAGATTCGACTGATGGTTGGCGGTCACCTTGTGCGGCACGCGGGCGATCCCGAGTACGGCGCCGGCCGTCAGTTCTTTTAGATAAAACGTCACGCCCGTTTCGCTGGTGTCCTCGAGCCGAAGCGACACCGCGACATAGTAGGGAGTGTCGAGTTCGAGCCGCAGTCCGGATGAAATCACATCGTAGCCGCCGGCGCCGTCTTCGGCGGTGTCGCCGATCAATTCGAGCACGAGGCTCTGCGGCTTGCCGGCCGATTTCAGTCCGGAGACACCGAGGGACCAGCCGGGCTGATCCTTGCGGCCGTCCCAGCGCGAGGCGATCGTGCGAATTGTGGCGCCCTCGTCGACGGAGCGGAGGACGACATAGGCTTCGACGGTGAAATCGTAGCTCGGCATCAACGGATTGTCGGGGACCTGGAGGCGAGACTGGACGCCGGAAGGCTTCAGCAGGGCGGCGCGGCTGCCGTTGCGCCGTGGCATCGGCTCCATCGCGGCGGCGGCACCCCTGTCCTTCGAGGCCGCGATGCGCTGCGACTGGGAGTTGAGGAAGGCAACCGCCTTGGGCTTTTCGACGGGCGACGGGTCGCGACCGAGCGCGAGTCGATACGCCGCGGTGGCCGCCGCAGCTTCGTCGGTTGCGCCGGACTTGGTGATGCGGGTGGCGAGGGCCTGGGCGCGTTGAAGGGTGTATTGACCGTTGATGAGCAGCAGGGCCTGGGAAGGAGTCGTGGTGACGTTCCGCTGCGGCGTGCTGTTGTAGGCGTCGGGCGGGTCAAAGACCTCGAGGAGGGGATCGCGGCTGTTGCGCAGCCACTTCGTGTAGACCGTCCGACGGGGCTTTGAAGGATCCACGCTGGGACCGCCGTCGGTGGGATCGAGTTCGCCGCTGGTGGCCAGCATGGCGTCGCGGATTTGCTCGGCCTCCAATCGCCGCACATTCATCCGCCACAGCAGCCGGTTTTCCGGATCCTGGTTGCGGGCGATTTCGGACGAGGCGGTGAGCGCGGACTGGCGGTAGGTGGCGGAGGTGAGGATCAGGCGCTGAAGTTTTTTCACACTCCAGTCGTGTTCGACAAAATTGCCGGCGAGCCAGTCGAGCAGTTCGGGATGGGACGGTTTTTCCCCGAGGTGGCCGAAGTCGCTGGGCGTGGCGACAAGGCCCTGGCCAAAGAGCCGCTGCCAGACGCGGTTGACCATGACGCGCGTGGTGAAGCGATTGTCCGGTTGGGCGAGCCATTGCGCGAGCGCGGTGCGGCGGCCGGTGGAGGTCGGTGACGCGAGGATCGGGACGATCGTGGCTGGCGCCGGATCGAGCAGCGAAAGGAAGCCGGGAGCGATGTCGGTGCGGGAGCCCTTTTTCGGGATCGCGTTGAGCGGGGCGATCGGCCCGATGTCCGAGACGAGTTGCGTCGTGGGCGGCGGGCCCGGCTTGTACTCGTCGAATTTCGCCAGCGCCTTGTGCAGGTTGTCGTACTTCTCCTTCGTCGCGCCCTTGAACTTGCCATCGAGGCGCTTGAGATCGTTGAGCACCTGATTGTACGCGAGGTCGTTGATTTGTTGCTCGAGTGGGGTTCTTTCCGCCGCGGGCTTGAGCATGATTGTCTGGATATCCCGGGGAAATTTTTCGATTACGGCCTTGGCTGATTTCTCCCGGACGGGTTTTTCGAGCGCTTCGATTTCCGCGCGGATTGAGGCGGTCATTTCCTCCCAGCGCGCCCGCTTCTGCTTGTACTCCGCCAGCCGTTGCGGGGTCGCCAGCGGGATGTCGTCGCGCTGGGACAGCGGCGCGAAGAAGGCCCGGAGCCGGAAATAATCCTTCTGCAAAATCGGATCGAATTTATGGTCGTGGCAGCGCGCACATTGCATCCCGAGGCCGAGGAACGCGTCGCCCGTCACGTCGGTGATGTCGTTGATCAGGCCTGCCCACTGGGTCATGACGTCGCGTTGGTTGTATTCGTAGATCGTCTGGCGCAGATAACCCGTGCCGACGACGGCGTCGGGGTTTTCCGGGTAAAGTTCATCCGCGGCGACCTGCTCCATCAGGAAGCGGTTGTAGGGCTTGTCCTCGTTGAAGCTGCGAATGACGTAGTCGCGGTAGCGCCACGCGGTCGGGCGAAATTCATCGAGCTTGAAGCCGTCGGACTCCGCGAAGCGGACTAGGTCGAGCCAGTGCCGGCCCCATTTTTCCCCGTAGCGCGGATTGGCGAGAAGCCGGTCGACGACTTTTTCGTACGCATCGGGCGCGCGATCGGAGACGAAGCGTTGCACTTCGTCCGCGGTGGGAGGAAGGCCGATGACGTCGAAATACGCGCGGCGAATCAGTGAGCGTCGCTCCGCCTCGGCCGACGGTTTCAGTCCTTCGGATTCGAGCCGAGCGAGGATGAAGCGATCGATGGGGTTGGCTGGCCACGAGGAGTCTTTGACGATGGGCGGAGTGGGCCGCTGCAGGGGTTGAAACGACCACCAGTCCTTGTCCTGCGCCGTGCTGCGGCGGCGATTCAACCGATCGTTCGCCACAGTCGCAGGTCGGGGCGCGCCCATGGCCACCCATTGGGTGAGGACGGCGATCTGGGCGTCGGAGAGTTTTTTCCCTTTCGGCGGCATTTGCAGATCCGGATCGGTGTAGCGAATCGCGGTGACGAGGAGGCTCTCCTCGGGTTTTCCGGGCACCAGCACGGTGCCGGAATCACCGCCCTTGAGCGTCGCCTCGTGGGAGTCGAGCAACAGGCCGCCCTTGATTTTGTCGGCCTCGTGACTGTGGCATTTGTAGCAGGTGTCGGCGAGGATCGGCTGGACCTGTTTTTCGAAAAATTCGAGTCCGTCGGAGGTGGACACTGGCTCTGCGGCGGATGCGGCGGCGGTCGCCAGAGCGAACAGAGCGATGCTTCGGAGTCGCGGCGGACAAGACGAAAAAAAACGGCCGGGGCGCGCGGGCCGATGCGCCGGACAAGCGGGGATGTTTCCGAGGAAACTCATGGGGCGTCCGAAGCTTTGGATCGCAGCCCCCGTTTGTAAACAGACATCTTGGCCCCGGTCAGGGCAGGACGTTGCGGTAGCTGACAAAGGCGATCCGGGTACTGTCGGGCGACCAGGACGGCACGTTGATCGTGCCTTGGCCGCCGAAGAGCGTCGCAATGACCTTGGGTTTTCCACCCGCGAGTGGCATCAGGCGAAGGGTGACGTTTTGATTGGCAGGATGCCCCTTCACCGATTTGTCGAACGAGACAAACACGAGCCATTTTCCGTCGGGGGACGGGTGGGCGAACCAGTCGGCGAAATTGGGATCGGTCGTCACCTGCTCCTGTTGCGTGCCATCCGGATTCATCCGCCAGATTTGCATCACGCCGGTGCGCTCCGAATTGAAATAGATCTTGCTGCCGTCGGCGGTGTATTCGGAGCCGTCGTCCAATCCCTCCGCGGTCGTGAGGCGCTTTTCGACGCCGCCGGCCGTCGGGATCGTGTAGATGTCGAAGTTGTCGCCGCGCTTGGCGCAGTAGGCGAGCGTCTTGCCGTCGGGCGACCAACCGTGCCAGTACGAGGGCCCGGTCGGCGTGACGAGCCGGGGCTCACCGCCGGTCGCGGGGAGGACGTAAATCTTGGAGCCGTCTTTCCCGGCGCTGGCGCTGATCGCGAGCCATTGACCGTCGAACGAGAGACCGTGGTCGTTGTTGCACTTGTCGATCGCTCCGGTGTTGAGCCGCGTGAGATCTCCGCCGCCGGCTGGCAGCGTGAAGATGCCGCCCTGGCGATTGATGACCAGCCGCTGTCCGTCGCGCGACCAGTTGGGCGCCTCGAAACTGCCGCCCTCGCGAAACACAAGTTTCCGTTCGCCGGTGGCGATGACGAGCGTCTCCAGACTGGTCTCGCGAGTGCGTTTCTCGCCGGCCTGGACGACGCGGTTTTTCAGGGCGACGTTGGAGATGAACGCGGTCTCTAGATTCTTGGCATTATGGGCGCTGACGGCGAGGCCGACATAGACCGGATCGGGCAGCGCGAGCGACAACGCGCCGACGGGTTGAAATGGACCTCCGGACTTCGACACAGAGGCGGTGAAGACGTCGCCGTCGCGCTCGATCTTCACCGTGGCCGGTGCCTTGATTGGGGTGCGAATACCGATGGTGTCGGCGCCTTTTTCCTTCCGCACCTGAAGTTCGATCAGACCGTCACCGTGGACCGCGACATCGACGTACGGGGAGTCGGCGGACAAGTCCTGCCGGATCATGGCTGCGGCCTTGCGGTGTGCCTCCTTGCCCTCTCCGTCCCAGGCAACGTCGATGCTGAAGACGAGATCACCCGAGAGTTTCTTCCAGAGAAACTGAAACGCATCTTCTTTGGCCCACATGTTCGCGCCGCTGCCGGTGATGCGGTACTGGCGCTTTGCCGCGGAAAACTCCGACGAGCCGGCGAGCGAGATCTTGCCGACATCGGTGGCTTGTTCGAATTCGCCGACCGGGGCTGCGGATGCGCTGGCGATGGCGGCGAGCGCGATCCATGCAAGCAGAAATGGTGAGCCTGCCGCCAACGGGCGCGCGGCGAGTTGCCGGGTACGGAAGGAGAATCGGAATAAGTGCATCATGATACGGGGCTGGGGATCGAGGTGGACGCCGCGATGAAACCTGGCCGACCACACGGTGGACACGATTGCCGGATCCGTTTCGCGGCAAATCAAAATCGGTGCGAACGGCGAAATCGTCCGGCTCCGGCCGATCCCTTACCCCCGTGGTGGCGTTACGCGGCGAGACCGGTTGCGCCCGATCGGCTGCGAAGAATAACGTCGGCGCAGATCTGCTGGACGAGGCCGACTTGACCTCCGGTCAATGTCACGCGGCGCGGGTTGCGCCATCCGACGAGTGCGATCCCGGCAACGCCGTTGCCGGAGCGGATGGGCACCAGCGCAAACGCGCGGGGTGTCCCATTGGCCTGCTGCCACCAGGCAGGCAGGTACGGGGCGATCGATTTGTCTCCGACGTTGTGGAGGACAACGACCTCGTTTTTGGCGATGCAGACTCCGAAAACACTGCGTTCATCTGGGCGGATGGTGGGGGCGGTGGGCGTGTTGACCGGCGTCGGCCCGGTGGAGATGGTCAGTGAGAATCCGTCGCCGCCATCCGGTCGTTGAAAGAGCCAGCATTCCTCAGCCTGGGCGGCATCGCGCGCGAGGGCGAGGGTGGCGGACGGAGGGGGATCGACGGGTACGACCGATTGGGTGTCAAAGGCGTCGGATTTTTCCAACGCCTCGTCCCACGCTTCGGGTGGGGGAGGGAGGGCGGGCGGGGCGGTTTCGGCGCTGGCTGCAGGCTCCACGACCGGAGGGGCGCTTTCGGGCGGCGGCGCAGCGGCGGCGGCACCGTCGACCGTGGAAGCCTCTTCGACTCCGGAGAGATGGCAGGCATGCATCCGGAGGCGGCGGAGGCTCTGGGTCGGCAATGAGCTCACTCCGCTGCAGTTTAGGAAATTTTGCATGCGCTCCCCGGATTTGATCAGGGCGGGCTCGACAAAATCCGCTCCCGAGGGCACGAGGCGATCGAAGAGCCGGGCGGTCTGCCGACCACGGATGAAAAAGGCTTCGGAGTTGATGGCCGGATCCAGGGCGTGAAGGGCGAGGCGGCTGCCGAGATCGGACGCGGCGAGGAGGCGGGTTTCAAAAACGGAGGCGGTTCCGCCGAGCGACCGGGGCTCGCAGTCGCGCAGCGCCCGCGAAACCTCCTCTGGGAGGCGTGCCGCCGCAAGCAGCCGCCGGCTGAGTTCGATCGGGGTCAGTCCAAACATGCCGCGAAAGGCGATGTCTCGCGGCATGGTTTTCTGCCGCTTGAGTGCCGCCCGGGTATGATCGATCGAGACGGCCGGCAGGGTGATGTCACCAAAGTGGCGGAGCGTTCCGGCGGCAAAGGCCACCTCGGGTTCGATGGTGCCGAGTTGTTCGGCGATGCTTTGGGCAAAAAGGCCCGCGCAGAGGGCCTGGGCAGCGGCCTCGCGTTGTTCGGGCGGATTGCGGGCCGCTCCGGTGTTTTCAATCAACATCAGCGAGACGGCGAGGGTGCGGATGCGATGGAAGCCGACGTGATGGATCGCCTGGGTGATGGTGGCGACCGGGGCGATGCCCGGATTGTGCGACAACGTGTTGGCGACCGTGATGACCTTGGCGAGGACGGTCGTATCCTTTTCGATCAGCTCAGACAATTCGTCCAGATTCACCTTATAGATGTCCGTCGAAAGCGTTTCGATGAGTTTCAAGAGCTCCGGCAGGCCGGCGGCGGCGCCGGATTGGAGGACGGCTTTGGCGCGGTCGAGCGTCTGCTGGGCGGTAAGGGGCGTCACAACCCACTTGGATCGACCGAAATGGCGCGAGATTGAGCGGAGAAATCACGTGCCGGGGGCTGACTTGCGTGTGGAATAAAGTGCGCCACAGTGTCCTCCCACTCCCATGCAACGCTTTCTCCTCGGTGCGGCCCTTGGCCTCGTTTCCCTCTCACTTATGAACTCTTCAGCCTCGGCAAAAACGGATTCACTCGTCCTCGGCGGTGGCTGTTTCTGGTGCACGGAGGCGGCATTCGAATTGCTTCCGGGCGTCAAGGACGTCGTCAGTGGCTACGCGGGCGGTAAGGAGCCGAATCCGACCTACGAGCAGATCTGCGCGCACGCCACCGGACACGCGGAGGTCATCAAGATCGATTTCGACCCGGATGTCGTCTCACTTGAGAAATTAATCGATTATTTTTGGCACGTGCACAATCCGACCCAGGTCGGCGGGCAGGGGAACGACCACGGTCCGCAGTATCGCTCCATCATCCTTTTCGCGAACGCGGAGCAGAAGGCGGCGGCCGAAAAATCAAAGACGGCGGCGGGCAAGGTGTTCCGCGACCCGATTACGACCGAGATCGTGCCGTTGGAGAAATTCTGGCCTGCGGAGAAATACCATCAGGATTACTTTCGCCGGAACCCCGGTCAGGGCTACTGCGCCTACGTGATCGCGCCGAAGATCAAGAAGCTCGAAAAGGAGATCGCGGCGGAAAAGAAGTGATCCCGACGGGCCCGGCCTGTGGGGACATTACACGGCGTGCGGCAGCACGAAGAGGAGTACGGCGATCAGATGGCACGCGCTTCCCCCCAGGGCGAAGGCGTGGCGGACGACCTGATGGTACCGGATGTTTTGCCAGAGGTGAAACACGGTGCCGCAGGCGTAGCAAAGCGCACCCGCCAGCAATAGCCAAAGGGCGCCCTGTGGAACCGTGGCCACCAGTGGTTTCAACGCGACGAGAGCGACGAGACCGAGCAGGAGGTAGGCGATGGGGGAGACCACGCGGAGATTGCTGCGACCGGAAAGACGCGTTCCGGCGCCGATCAGGCACAGCCCCCAGACGACTCCGAACAGGCTCCAGCCCCACGCGCCGCGGAGGCTGCTGATGAGGAAGGGCGTCGCCGTTCCCGCGATCAGGAGAAAGATGGCGGCGTGGTTGAAGCGGTGAAACGCGTCGCGGTTGTCGGCGGTGCGTTTCTTGCGAAAGCTGGTGAACGCCGCGTACAGGGCCACAAGTCCGGCGCCGAAGAGCGAGGCGCCGAGAAGGTGTCGACCCTCGCCACGGAGCGCGGCCAAGATGACCAGCAGAACCAGGGTCGCGACGCTCGCCACCAAGCCGGTGCCGTGCGTAAAATAATGGGCGATCTGCTCGCCGCGGGTGTAGGTCGTTCCCTCCTTCGTGGCCGGGACGGACCGTGCTTGGACGCGACGCCCCTTGACCAACGATTCGGATTTTTCATCACACCACCGGATCAGCGCGCAGGGCCGCGGGCTGACAAACTCCGCGGCGGTCCATTCGGAACCGTCGACGTAGAGCGACTTGGGCAGGAGGAACGTGCCGAAAATCCAGTCGAACACCGGCAGCGTGAAGAAACCCGAGATGGCCTCGTTGCAGTCGATCACGGCGTGGTGCCGGAGATGAAAACTGTAGACCTTGCGCCACAGCCAGCCGAACCGTGGGTGTTCGATGAGCGGAGACCACCGGTCGAACGACCAGTGCTCGATCGCGTGGAATATCTCATAGAGCGCGAGCGCGAACGCCAGTGCACCGTAGCCGGCGAAGAACCATGGGCAGGACGGCACCAGCCATTGGAGCACGGCTAGCATGGGCGTGAGAATCGCCCCAAAGATCAGCAACGTGTACCACGGGAAAAAGGACGCCTCCCCCTGCTCCGGCTGCGTCACGGGATAGACGTTCTCAACAAATGGGACCTCGCGGCCGGCGGCGGTGTAGCGCTTTCCAATCCGGGTTAGCGAGTGATGCAATGTGTGCTGGCGATAGAACCGGCTGAGGAACGGAACGACCGGCTTATGCAGCACATAGCGGTGAAAAACGTACTCGATGAAGCACGTGACCAGATGAATGGCGAGAAACGCGGTGATGAAGGGCACCGCGTGAGTCGAAATCTGTGCACTCCAAACCGCAGCCGGAGCGACCAGCCAAAACAGGAGCACGAGGCCTGCGAGTGAGAGCGTGACGATGGCGAGAAACCGCGGGAGTGAGAACTTCTCCTCCAAGCGTGCGGCGGGGGCTGAATTGGCAGACATCTGTCAAAGTCGGACCGGATCAGCGCGGGAGCAATGGGGAATGCGGAAAAGTTGCGCCGAAAAGATTGAACGCCTACTCCTCCCGCGTGGCTTCCTCCTCCCATCCGCGCGTGTCTGTCGTCCTGCCGGTGCGCAACGCTGCGGCGACGGTGGCGCGTGCCATTGGGAGCATCCAGTCGCAGACGCTGCAGGAATGGGAATTGATCGCGGTGGACGATGGCTCGGCGGACGGAACGGGAGAAATCCTGCGCGCACTGGCGCGGGAGGAACCGAGGCTGAAGGTGATCGAGCAGGCGCCCGCCGGCGTCGCGCGGGCGGCAAATGCGGCGGCCGCGGCGGCCCGGGCGGCGTTCGTGGCGCGGATGGACGCGGATGACGTGTCGCATCCGGAGCGGCTGGCGGCGCAGGCCGCGTTTCTTGAGGCGCCAGAAAATCGCGCCGTGGGCGTCGTGGGGAGCAGGGTGGAGTTTGGCGGGGATCGGGCGGCGAACGCGGGGTACGCGTTGCACGTCGACTGGGTGAACTCCCTCGTGACCCCGGAGGAAATCGCGTTGAACCGATTCGTCGAGGCGCCACTGGCGAATCCGAGCGTGATGTTTCGACGCGAGCTTCCGGTGCGGCACGGCGGCTACCGGGACGGAAACTTTCCGGAGGACTACGAACTCTGGCTGCGGTGGCTCGATGCCGGCGTGCGGATGGCAAAAGTGCCGCGGGTGCTGCTCACGTGGCACGATGCTCCGACCCGTCTTACGCGCACCGACCCGAGATACGCGCCCGAGGCTTTTTTCCGCGTGAAGGCGGAATGGATCGCGCGGTGGCTGGCCGCGGAACAGATCGGAGCGGAGCGGAAAATTTTCGTCTGGGGCGCGGGCCGGCACACCCGCAAGCGCGCCGCGCACCTCATGGCCAACGGCATCACGATCGCGGGCTATGTCGACGTTGACGCCAAGAAGACCGGCCGCGGTGTCGGCGGGACCGGGTTGCCGGTGATCGCGCCGGATGCGCTGCCACCGCCAGCGGCGATCTTTGTCCTCAGCTACGTGTCCACGCGTGGCGCCCGCGACTACAATCGGACGCAGTTGGGCTCGCGCGGATACGTCGAAGGTCGCGACTTTTTGATGTGCGCGTGAAGGGAAGCTGACATGGCGGCCAACGAGACCGAATCCCACCGGCGCCTGAAGCGACTCGCAGAGGCCTGGGCGCAGGCGAACGGTTTTGCGATCACCGCGCCTGAGGTGCGGGTGCCGAAAAGCGGCTACCGGGCGGATGTCGCCGCCTGCTCGCGAGGGATGGAGCGGCGGACCGCGGTCTTCGAGTGCAAGCAGGCGCGGGCGGATTTGCTCAAGGATGCGCACGCCGAGGCGGCGACGCGCGAGCGGTTGGCTGAACTCGGCGCGCGCCGCGCCAAATTGGAAGAGCTGATTGCCGTCCACCGGCCAGACCTGCGACGCGGAGACGCCCTGTTTCCGGAATTTGACACGTGGGATTTTTCCGGACTCGAACATCAGACCTACCGTGACGTGCTGTCGGAATTGGCGACGTTGCAGACCCGCGTCCTGAAGGGGACGAAGTTTTCGAAGATGTTCCGGTATTGCTGCGCGGATTTTCTCTACCTCGTGGTGGAGGAGAATATTTTCGCGCCAGCGGAAATTCCCGCCGGCTGGGGCCTGCTCGTTCGGCAGGGAGAAACGCTCAGGCTTGCCCGTCCGCCGCTGGCGCTCGCCGCCGCGCCGGAACAACGCCTTGCAGTCCTCGAAGCCATCGCGCTTGCGGCGACGTGGAGGATGACCCGCGCGTCGGGGATCGAACCTGACACTGCGCCGCCGGAGTGACCGGTCATTCCGAGCCGGTCTTGGAAACCAATGCCGCGGGCGGCGCCACGCGCTCGTTCATGCGTTTCAACTGTTTTTCGAGGAACGTGAGGTCGGTGAACGGGTCGCCGCCAAACCGCGCCCAGTAGGCGCGGCCCTGCTTGTCGATCAAAGTGGTCGAGTGCAGCTCGATCTCCTCGAAGTCATCGTAAGACCGGAAACGGCGGGCGTTGGCGTGATCGGTGTCATTGAGCAGTCGGACCGCCACCCCGTCGAGATCCTTGATGGCCGCGGCCTCGGGATCGACCTTCGCGCTGCTCACGGCGAGGACGACCGTGTCGAGCTTCTCCCATTGTTTCTTCTTCGCCGCGAGCGACTGCAGTTGCTCCATGCAATGGGGACATTCCGCGCCGAGGTAGAACACGAGAATGACGTTTTTCCCGAGGTAATCGGCCAGCTTCACCGGCTTGCCGGTGCCGTCGCTGACCTCGAGCGCCGGCGCGGGATACGGTTCCCATTTTCCCGGACCGTAGTTTTCCAGCGTGGTCTTCGCATAATTGCGCTGGGGCGCGGGCGTCGTCTCGCGCGGTTCCGCCGTGATGCCGGTGGCGCGGGCGAGTTCAATTGGGTGCAGCCCGGCGTCGGCGTTGCGGGCGACAAAGAGCAATCGTCCCATCGCGTCCGCGGCCTTGGCGGTTTCGCCGAGGGCGGCGTAGGTCCGGACCAGGCCGGAAAGCGCGAAGAGATCGTTTTTCACCAGGGCGAGCGTGCGGTTGAAGGCCTGCTCGGCCAGCAGCGGACTCTTCCGGTCGAGATAGGTTTCGCCGAGGGTGGTGTAGAGCACTTCGGGGTAGATGGGCGGATCGGCGTATTCGCGCTGCATCGTGAATTGCTTCTCGGCGGCGTCGGCCAGGAGTCCGAGCCCGATCAGGGTGTCGCCCCGAGCGAGGGCGAGACGGGCCTTGAGTTCGAGGAGCTGGAGCGCGTGGATCGCCTTGAGCGACGCATTGGCCTCGGCGTCTTTTTGCAGCTTGGCGTGGACCTCCATGCACTTCTGCGCCTGGCTCAGGTCGCCCTTGCCGAACCACGCGCGAGACTCGACGTAGGCCTTGTTCATCTTGTCCTCGAGGATGTCGCGCCAGGGAATCGTGCCGGTCTTCAGCAATTCGTCCCAGCGGCGAAACTTCAGCAGTCCGCGGGCAACACCGCGAATGCCCTGCGAATGGGTCGTGTAGAGGCTGTCCGAATTGCGCTGGGGATCGAGCGGGGCGTCGACCAGCTGGCGCGCACCCGCGAGCGCCGCGCCGACCATCCCGAGCTGCTCCTGAATATACGAAAGGTAAGCGCGGTTGTGTCCGTAATTCCAGTTGTCGAACGTGAACGTCAGGGTGTCCTGCATGTAGCGCTTCTCCACCCGGGTCGCGGCATCCATCGAGATCGCCGCCTCGTCCCACATGCCGACGATGCTGTAGATGTGCCCCGGCATGTGTTGGGCGTGACCGATGCCGGGCACCTGCTCGGTGTAGACGCGGCAGCTTGCGAGCGCCTGCTCGGGCTCGTGGTAGTCCCAATTGTGAATCCGGTAGTGGTGCGCTCCGGGGTGATGCGGCTGGCGCGCGATGATTTCGCGGATGATGAGCTCGGTGCCATAACGTCCTTCTCCCATGGTCGCCAGGGCGAGGTAGGCGCGCGCCTCCATGTCGTCGGGAAATTTCACGCACAGCGTCTCCAGCCGTTTGATATGCTCCTGATCGCGCCGTGAGTAGCGATCGCTTCCGGACTCGCTGGCGGCCGGCGCGGAGACGAGGTCGGGCAGGAGAATCGGTTCCCACGCCGCGATCTAGAGCTGCTCGCGTTCAGTGACGTCGCCCTTGCGCTTGACCGCTTCGCGCAGGAAGTCGGCCGCCCGCGTCTTGCCGCTGGCATCGCGGGCTTCGGTGGCGAGGGCGAGCCCCCAATAGGCCATGGCGTTGCCTGGTTCGATTTTCAGGCACCAGCGAAAGGCGCGCTCGGCGTCGTAATAATCGAACGAGTGCAGCAGCGCGTTGCCCTGGTCGAACCATTGCTGCACCTCGGCGCTCCTGGTCGTGATTGGAAACGGGGCCCGACCGATGCCGGGCATCACCCATGGCTTCTGCCGCGGACCCGAGTCGAAGGCTTCGCCGTGCTGTGAATGGCCGGCGCGGACCGCTGCGGGTGACGGTGTGCCTTCGGCGGCGAAGAGCACGCGGGTGAATGATAGGCCAAGCAGGAGTGGGAGGCGCATGGGGAGGCGCCGAACCATGGGGAAAAGAAGGAAGGAGTCGATCCCGCCTTGGCGGTTAAGAGGAATGAGCGCCCACCGAGAAGCAGCGGCCAATTCGCCGCGGAGCTGGACAATTTTGTCCGGCGGACGAGCGTGATGCCATGCCGGAAACAACTCCTCCCAACCTTGATGATGCGGGACTCGAGATCGTCACCCATTTCGTGCGTCACCGTAATGCGATGGTCGCCCGTGCTGCTTTTGGGGAGTTGTTCGTCGACTACTACCTTCACTTGGGCGCCGCCCAAATCAAGGTGGCCGCGGAGCATGATGCGATGTTCAAGCGCGCCCTGGTGGCGTTCGCGCTGCATTGCGCGTCGCGTCCGCGCAACGAGATGGTGGCGTGGACGATCAATTTCCAGGCGCCGCGCGTGAATCTCTTTCTCACCGGCGACAACGAAACCGGGACGGTCACCGGGCGCGTGTTCGACGAGAACGTGAAGGAGCTGCCGGAAAATGTCTTTTATTCCGACGTGGTGCGGGGCCGCGGCGAGAAGCGACGCAGTGTGGTGAATTTTTCCGGTGCGGACCCAATCGCAGCAGCGGAAAAATTCTACGCCCACAGCGAGCAACGCGGGGCGCGCTTTTTCCAGCTAGGTGAGGAGGAGTTTGCCCTGGTGACCGAGCATCCCGATTGCGATCTCGCCTGGTTCAATGGCCTGACGGCGGAGAAGGTCGCGGCGCTCGCCACGGAAGAGACACTGACGTTGCTCGAACGGCGCGTCTGCCGGTGGCATTGCGGCTGCAACCAGGACCGGATGATGGAGGTCCTCGCGCCCACCATGCGGCAGGATCCGGCGACGCTGTTCGGCGACGATCCCAAACTCGAAATCCGGTGCCCACGCTGCGGTGCCCGGCACACGATCACCCGTGAGGCGATGGAAGCATTTGTGGCGGTCCCGAAGCAGTGAGCGTGGGCTCGATGCGCGAAATCCTGCACACGATTTGGGCCGGCCTCATCACGGCTTCGCCGCTCGATCAGGCCAATCTGGTGCTCGGAGTCGTCGGGGTGTGGCTGATGATCCGGCGGACGCTCTGGGCCTTTCCCGTCAACCTGGTCGGGGTGGCGGTGCAGGGCGTGTTGTTTTTCCGGACCAAATTCTACGCGGACGCGACGCAGCAGTTGTTCTTTTTCGTCGCGCTGGCGTGGGGCTGGTATCACTGGGTGCGCGATCGGAACGGGGCGCCGGAATTGCCGGTGACGCGGTTGACCGGGCGCGCGCGCGGTCTGGCGCTGGCGGCGGGCGGACTCGCGGTCGTGATCTGGGCGGTCGCGTTGCGGCGCTGGACGGACGCCGTGATGCCATGGCGGGACGCGTTTATCGCGGTCTTCGGCATCGTGGCGCAGGTGCTGCAGGCGCGGAAGGTGATTGAGAATTGGCCGCTCTGGATCGTGGTCAACGGCGTCGCGATCGCCGCGTATTGGAAGGCGGATCTGGCGTACACGGCGTTTCTCTACGCGATTTATCTGGGACTCGCGGTGGTCGGGTGGCGCGAATGGCTGCGGGCCGAGAGAGGGGCGTTGAACCGTGCCTGAACCGAAACGCATCGTGATCTTCGGCACGGAGTCGACGGGCAAGACGACGCTGACGCAGCGACTCGCGGCCCATTTCGCGGAGCCGTGGGCGCCGGAGTTCGTGCGCGAATTTTGGGACAAGCGCGGTGGTGAGATTGGAGCGTGCGATCTCGGCACGATTGCGCTCGGGCAGATGGCCAACGAGGACCTGGCGGTGGCGCAGGCGCGGCGCGTGGTGTTCTTCGACACGAACCTGCTGACGTGCACGTTGTGGAACGATTTTCTTTTTCCCGGGGCGTGTCCGCCGTGGGTGCGGGACGAGGCGGAGGAGCGGGCGCGAACCCCGGCGCTCTACCTGCTCTGCGATGCCGACGTGCCATTTGTGCCTGACCCTCAACGGTGCTTTCCGGATCCGGAGTCACGGGCGGGCGCGGAGCGGATTTGGCTCGCGGCGTTGGAGTCGCGCAGGCTCCCGTTCGTCAGAATTCGCGGCGCGTGGCCGGAGCGGGAACAGGCGGCGATCGCGGCGGTGGAGCGGCTGTTGCGTTAGGCGCGGGCGAGAATGGCGGTGAGTTCGTCGGCGGTGAGCACGATGGGATTGGCCTTCATACTGCTCGCCTTCGTGGCGGCCTCCACGACGGCGGAAAAATCGCCGGGAGTCAGTCCATGGGAACGGAGCGGCGGAATCCCAAGTGTGTTCACCAATTCGGCCACCCATCGTATGCCGTCGTCAGCGGTGGCGTGCGGTTTCCCGGTGAGGAGGCGTGCGATTTCGTCGTAGCGGCGGAGGGCGTCATGTCCCGGTGTCCGCGTGCGGAGCGCCGCGACGTTGGCTGCCATGACGTGCGGCAGAAGCGCCGCGCAGACGGCGCCATGGGGCGCGGGAAACATCCCGCCGATGGGGCCGGCAAAACCATGGACGGCACCGAGGCCGGCATTGGCGAGCGCAAGGCCGCCGAAGAGACTGGCGAGGGCCATGTCCTCCCGCGCTTCGGCGTGGCGCGGTTCCGCCCAGGCGAGGCGAAGGCTGCGGGCCACGAGGCGGAGGCCGTCGACGCAAATGGCGTCGGTCATCGGATTGGCCCGCGCGCACACGTAGGGCTCGATCAACTGGGTCAGCGCGTCGAGTCCGGTGCTGGCGGTGAGCGCCGGTGGCAAATCGTGCGTGAGCGCGGGATCGACGAGCGCGATGCGGGGCAGCAGATGCGGGCTGCGCAGGCTGACCTTGACCCGGTGCGCCGGCGAGGCGAGCACGGCGTTGCGCGTGACTTCCGAGCCGGTGCCGGCGGTGGTGGGAATGGCGATACACGGCGCCGCCACCTGGGGGAGCGGCAGGGCACGGCCGATGATCTCGAGGTAATCGGTCAAGGGGCCGTCGTTGGTGAGAAGCGCCGCGATGCCCTTGGCGGAATCGAGGACGGCGCCACCGCCAAATCCGATCACGACGTCACAACTCGCCTCCCGGGCGCGGGCGGCGCCGCGGGTGATGTCGTCGAGCGTTGGTTCGGCAGCGATGGCGAACGTGGTCGTGGCGAGGCCGGCCTTTTGGAGCAGGCTGAGCAGAGGGGAGGCGCGCTCCTGGTTACGGCCGGTGACAATCAGCGCGTGGCGTCCGAGTTCGCGAGCGGGCGCGCCGATGCCGGCCAGCGTGCCGGGACCGAAGATGATGCGCGAGGCCGTCGCGAATTCGAAGCGCATAGGGTGGGGCGATGAAAACGCTTACCAACCGCCGTCGTCGGGAAAGACGTTGGAGTACTTCACGCTCGTGCGGGGGACGGCCATCATGGTAGCAACGGCGTCGCGCCAGGCGGCGTAATGCGCGGTCTCCTTATGCGCGGTGGTGGCGGCGGCAGTGCGATAGACCTCGACGAGCACGAAACGCGTCGGGTCGTCAGCCTGTTGTACGACGTCAAAACGCGCGATGCCTGGTTCCTGCACGCTAGCGCGGGCGTTGGCGAGGGTGGCGCTCTGGAACGCGGCGACGTGTTCCGGTTTCACTTGGACGTGGACATGGACGATGAGCATGGCGAGGGGCGGTTTGCATCAGGCTGTGCGAGGTGAAGCGGTGGGCGGAAGTACAATCTTCGCTCCTGTTTCTTGCCTGCGATGGATTGCGTTGCGGCTAGGCGACCGGCAGGTAAGCGCCGCCCGGTTCTGCGAATTAAACCTTCCCCTTGTTCTGCGATGAAAAAATCACTTCTGACCTTGACCGTTATCAGTTCATTTTGGCTTGGCGGCGCCACTTCGGCCGTTGCCCAGGCCCCGAAGCCCGGCGACGCCAAGGCGGCTCCGGCCAAGACTCCGGGAGACCTCGCCTATGAAGAATTTAACAAGCAGCGCAATGATCCGGGAGCCAAGGATCAGGCCCGCTTTCAAAAGGTCATCGCAGCCGGAGTTTCGTATCTTATCGCGTATCCGACGCACAGCCAGGTCAACACGGTCGTGACCAACCTGGCGTTTTACCCGACGGCAATTGACCGGAAACAGGCGGCGATGCGCAGCTCGTTCCTGGCGAACCTGAGACTCGAGGCGGTCAACGCCAAGTACAAGGAGGGCGTGACGGACGCGACGAAAGCGGCGTTGGCAGGACTGGAAGCGGCGATCTCCGATTTCGAGGTGCGCGAAAATACAAACCGGGAAACCTTGGCGGCGTTTCGGGAGAAGATCGATGCGGCCGCCGACACTCCCGGGGCCGGGCGTTTCCTCGCCGAACGCGAGCGCTCCTACGTGCATCTCCTCGCACTCAGTCCGGGCGGTTCCGCGAATGCGGAAAGGCAGCTGACGCAACTCCTTAATCACAAGGAAAAAGGCGTGAAGGACATGGCCCGTGAAGAACTGAACATCTTTGAAGTGAAGAAGGCGCCGTATGAGCTGAAGTTCACGGGAATCGACGGCAAGGAAGTGGATTTTGCCCAGCTGCGCGGCAAGGTCGTCGCATTGTATTTCTGGAGCAGTACGAACAAGGGATCCGTCGACCGGCTTGAGTCGCTCAAGCAGATCCACTCCGACTACCGGAAGAAGGGCTTCGAGGTCGTGACGGTGTCGTACGACAAGGAGGAGGATCGCGAAAAGCTCATGAAGTCGGTGAAGGAAAACCGCATCTCGTTTCCGATTTATTTCGACGGCAAGCAGGCGAAGAACGCGTTTAGCCCGAAACTCAACGTTTACAGCGTGCCCCGCCTCTACGTGTTTGACCAGAAGGGCATTTTGCAGACGACGATTCAGGGCAGTCCGGTCGGCCGGCTGCAGCCTGACCTGCCGCAGAACCAGCTCGATGCCATGGTGAAAAAGCTCCTGGGAATCAAGTAGGGCGGAGCGCAGCGTGGAGTTTCCGCCCGCGGCGGCGTTTTCGTTTCCATTGCGACCGCCCCCGGGCTTGCGCGGGTGGAAGAAACGCCTAGCCTTGCACCGAAATGAGCGCCGCCGAAGTCATTGCCATCATCGAATCGCTGCCACCCGAGGAGCAACAGCAGGTGCGGGACTACGTGCACCGAAAAAGCATGGCGGTTAATCCCGATGGAGTTCGGCGGATGGATTTGAACAAGGCCAAGGCCATCGGGGAAGGCATCTTCGATCGTCACTCTGCGTTGTTCCGTCGATTGGCGCAGTGAGCTCAATCGAGCCGAGTTTCTCACCTGGTTCGACCGGGCCGATGATGAATTGCTCTACGCGGCGATGATTTCCATCGCGAAGCGAGAACTCACAAAGTCGGGCCTTGCCGATTTGTTCCGCCGGCAATTTCCGAAGTCATAGTTTCAAGGCGTGAACGACGTAACCTCGATTGCCCCCTCCGGCGATTACGCCGACCGCTTCGGCGGCGTCGGACGCCTGTTCGGTGTGGCGGCGCTGGGGCGGTTGCGCGCGGCGCACGTCTGCGTCGTCGGCGTGGGCGGCGTCGGCTCGTGGACGGTCGAAGGCCTCGCCCGGAGCGGCGTCGGCGCCCTCACGCTCATCGATCTGGATGACGTGTGCGTGACCAATGTGAACCGTCAGTTGCCGGCGCTCGACGGCCAGATCGGCCGGCCGAAGGTGGCGGTGCTCCTCGAGCGCGTCCGTCTGATCAATCCCGAGTGTCGCGTCGAGGTGGTGTCGGAGTATTTTACGGCGGCGTCGGCGGCGCGCCTCCTTGCACCGCGTTTTGATTTCGTCGTGGATGCGATCGACCGCATGACGCACAAGGCGCTCCTGATCGCCGGTTGCCGCGAACGAGGCTTGCCGGTGTTGACCATCGGGGCGGCGGGGGGACGGCGCGATGCGACGCAGGTCCATGCCGGCGACATCGGCGAGGCGGGCGATGAGCTGTTGCGCCAGGTGCGAAAGAAATTGCGCCGCGAACATGGCTTCTCGTCGGGCGCCCAGCGGGGAATCACCCGCATGGGGGTGCCGTGCGTCTGGTCGGGCGAGCCGCCAATCTTTCCGTGGGCCGACGGCACGTGCGCCGCCGAACCGGAGCCCGGCAGCAATCTCAAGCTCGACTGCGAGAGCGGCTTTGGCTCCGCCGTTTTTGTGACGGGCGTATTCGGTTTGGTGGCCGCCGGGGAGGTCGTGCGGGCCCTCGTCAAGACGTCGCCGTGATTTTTGGTCACTCTGCGCCGAAGAGCCGGTGAAAATTCCCGGCGACGGTGGTGGCGAGGGTGTCGACCGGGACGCCGCGGAGTTCGGCGAGCGCCTCGTAGGCGACCGTCAGGTTGGCGGGATGATTGATGACCGAGCCATCGGCCGCCGTGCCGAGGGGGAAACGGTTGAGTTCGGGAGATGGCGCCTTCACCGGGGCATCGGTTTCGACGAGCAGACGGTCCGCAGGGATCGCTTTGAAATTCTCCCGCCGCGAGGCCTGGCGCGGTGCGAGCAATTCCACGTTGAAGGAAAAATAGGCGCCCAGGTCAGCGAAGGGGCGGATCATCTCCGCCGGTCCGCCATAGCCGTGCATGAGGAAGCCGCGGGCAGGGAGTTTTTTCGCGCCGCGGAGCACGTCGAGCGCGGCTCCGTAGGCCTGGGTGGCGTGAATCGAGGCGGCGCGGTTGAACTCGGCGGCGAGCGCGAGCTGCCACGCGAAGACTTCGGTCTGTTCGGCGAGCGGCGCGACCCGCAGGCCGGTGATGCGCGGGTCATCGGGCCGGATGCCGTCGATGATCCAGCGGTCGAGACCGATCTCGCCGACGCCCGCACAAGGATCGGCGGCAATGGCGGCGCGGAGTTTGTTCTGCCAGTCGGGCGAACGCTGGCCGCAGTCCCACGGATGGACGCCGTAACTGGGCAGAAGACGCAGCGGAGGGTGGCGGGCCGAAACATCAGAGCACAGCGATGCGACGACGGGCCACTCGTCCTCGTTGGTGCCGTTGACGACGACGGCCTTGATCCCAACACGCACGAGATCGGCGATCACCGCGGCGTGGTGGGGCACGAGGGTGTCGAAATGAAAATGGAGATGAGCGTCGTAGAATGCGTTCACGGTGTGGGCGGATGCCTGGCCATACGCCTACGAAGCGGATGGAAAAAGTCTAACGCGCCTCGCTGGCGGCGAAGGCCCGGATGGTGGCGAGGACGCTGGCGAGGCCGTTGCGACGCGTGGGAGAGAGGTTGCGGATCAAATCGAGCGCCTCGAGCGGATTGAGCGTGGTCGCGGCGATTTCAGTGGCGGGAGCCCCGCTGAAAAAATCGCACACAAAGGCGACGAGTCCGCGGACCAGCGGTGACTCGGCATCGCTGCGAAAATGACAGAGCCCATCGCGCACCTCTGACACGAGCCAGACGACGGAGACACAGCCCCGGACGCGGTTGGCTTCGGTGCGGTCGGAGGGATGGAGGGGCGCGTTGCGCTTGGAGCGGTCAAGGACGGCGCCGAGCCGTTCCTGCGGGTCGTCGAGGATCGCGAAATCCTCCACGACTCCCTGAAGTTTTTCGGTCAGCGTCACGCGAGGTTCTTGCGGGGCAAAAACCTCAATTGTAGAAGATCGCCTCGTTCGACTGGAAGAGCGCGTGGGCGAGCTTGGTCCAGGCATCGAGCGGCTTGTTGTCGTAGACCCCTCCGATGTCGACGTTGTAGCGGTTCTTTTTCTTCGAATAGAGCTCCTTCTTCGCGGCCGGGCGGGCGTCGCGGGCGGTGATCTTGGTCGCGGGGGCGTCCTTCGACAGGGTAACTTCGGTGCCGCTGGGATTTGACTTCACGTAACCAAGCCCGAGGGCGACCTCCTGCTTGGTCGGCCAACGCTGGAAAATGGCGAGGTAGAGGAGCGTCACCCGTTCTTCGTCGGACTTGAGTTCGGCAAACGCGGGGCGGTCGACAAGTTTGCGGGCGGTCTCAATCACCATCGGGCTGTTCATCAGGAACAGCGCCTGTTGGGGCACGAGCGTTTCGTAGCGCCGGCCGGACGCGACGTCCGGGCTGGGGAAGTCGAATTGCGTGAGCAGTTCGGGAGGATTGCCGCGATCGATGAGCGTGTAGACGGAGCGGCGCTTGGCGAACTGCAGGGTGCCGATGTCCACGGGTTTCCCGCCGTAGTTCAGGTTGAGCGAACCCGTGATTGCGAGCAGGGAGTCATGCAACTCCTCGAAATCAAGCCGGCGGAGGTTGAAGCGCCAGAGTAGCTTGTTGTTCGGATCCTTCTCGGCGAAGGCCGGGTTGTTCTCGCCGCTCTGTTGATAGGCGGCGCTGAGGAGAATCATCCGGTGCAGCGATTTGATGGACCACTTGTTCTCCACAAACGTGGCGGCGAGCCAGTCGAGCAGCTCGGGGTGGGTGGGCGGAGACGACATGTTGCCGAGGTCGTCGGGCGTTGAGACGAAGCCCGCGCCCCAGTGCTGCTGCCACATGCGGTTGACGAGCACACGGGCGGTGAGGGGATTCTTGGGGTTGGCGATCGCGAGGGCGAGCTGCCAACGACCGGAACCTTCGCGCCACTCGGGACGCTTTTTCGGATCGGGCGAAAGGATCTCAAGGAACCGGCGCGGGACGACGTCGCCCTTGTTGGCGATTTCGCCCCGGAGGAGGACCGGGAAATCGACGCACCGGGGATTGTCGATGAGCGAGTTGGCGCGGGCGGGCGCTCCCGGGTGTTCGGTCTCCAGGTTTCCGATATCCCGTTGCAGCTCACGCTCCATCTTTTGCAGCTGCTGGCGCTTGCCTGGGTCGATCTTCCCTGCCGCCGCCTTGTTTGCGCCCTTGCCCTTGCCGCCGGACGCGCGGATTGCCGCCTGCAATTCGTCCCGTTCCTTCTTCAAGTCGGCCTGGCGCTTCTCCAGCGCCGCAGACTTGGCGAGATAGTCGAGCAGGTCCGGGGTTTGCGGAACCTTGGCGACGAGGGTCGGGAGCTCGACGGGCTGCCGGCTGTTGGCGAACACACCGTAAAGCGAATAATAGTCCTTGGTCGGAATCGGATCGAATTTGTGGTCGTGGCAGCGCGCGCAGGTGACCGTGAGTCCGAGAAACGCCTTGGTGGTGACGTCGATTTGGTCGCCGATGATGTCGTCCTTGCGGCCGTTGAACTGGTTGCCGAGCGTGAGGAAACCCTCTGCGGCCATCATCCGCCGGAAGCCTGGATCGCGATCGGCGACGACCTCCATCTTGTCCATTTCAACCGCCGGCTCGGCGGCGACGTCGGTGGCGACCACGGCCTTGGGTTTCGCCGTGGGTTTGGCCGGGAGCGACGTGGATTTCGACTTATATTGTTTTTCCAGATACTGGGCAAAGTAGTCGCCGGCAATCTGGGCGATAATGAACTTGTCGTAGGGCAGGTCGGAATTGAAGGCGTCGATCACCCAGTCGCGATACGTCCAGGCATGCGGATAACGGAGATCGTCCTGGCCCTTGGCGTCGCCCTTGGTGTCGGAGTAGCGGGCGACGTCCAGCCAGTAGCGAGCCCAGTGTTCGCCGTATTGCTGCGTGTTGAGTAATTTGTCGACGACCTTGGCGTAGGCGTCGGGCGAGGTGTCGCGCACGAAGGCCTGGACGTCGGCCGGGTGCGGCGGCAGGCCGATGAGATCGAAATAGACCCGGCGGATGAGCCTGGTCCGCTCGGCTGGCGTATTCGGCGTCATCCCGTTCGCCTCGAGCTTGGCCAGGACGAAATTGTCGATCGGGTTCTGGACCCAGGCGGTGTTCTTAACCGCGGGAACGGCGGGTTTTTGCACCGGCTTGAACGCCCAGTGATTCTTGCCCACGCCACTGTAGGCGGCGGGAGCGCCTTTCGTGGCGGACGAGCGGGGATCAGGGACACCGCGCTTCACCCACTCCGTGAGATCGGCGATTTGCTGGTCGGTCAGTTTCTCGCCCTTCGGGGGCATTTGCAGATCCTCGTCCTTGTATCGGACGGCCTGGATCAGCAGCGATTCATCGGGCTTGCCGGCAACGACGGCGGGGCCGGTGTTGCCGCCCTGGAACAGAGCCTCACGGGTGTCGAGGTACAGTCCGCCGCGGATTTTGTCGGATTCCTTGCTGTGGCACTTGTAACACTTGTCGATCAGCAGCGGGCGGATCTTGCTCTCGAAAAACGCCAGATCACCCGCGGCGATGGCCGGAGTCGCCGGCGCGGCGGCTCGCAGCGAACCGGACAGCGCCAGGGTGGCGGCGACGGTGGCGCCGGTGAAAAATGCTTTCGCACGCATGGGGTCAGGCGAGGATGGGTTTGACGACGTTGCCCGCGACATCGGTCAGCCGGAAGTCGCGGCCGTTGAAACGGTACGTGAGCTTCGTGTGATCGATGCCCATGCAATGCAGGATGGTCGCGTGCAGATCGTGCGGGTGCACCTTGTCCTGAATCGAGGCCGAGCCGAATTCGTCCGTCGAACCGTGGACGGTGCCACCCTTGATGCCGCCGCCAGCGAGGACGGTGGAAAACGCCTTGGCGTTGTGATCGCGGCCCGGGTCGTCGTAGCCATTGCGGTCACGGGAGGATTTGCGGCCGAATTCACCGCCCCAGATGACGAGCGTTGAATCGAGCAGGCCGCGCTGCTTGAGGTCGCTGATGAGCGCCGCGAGGGGCTGGTCGATCTCGCCGGCCTTCTGGGCCAGACGGGTCTTGAGCTGTTGGTGATGGTCCCAGCCGTTGTGCCAGACCTGGACGACGCGCACGCCGCGTTCGACGAGCCGGCGCGCGATGAGCAGCTGCTTGCCCGTCTCGCTTGGTCCCTTGGCCCCGCCGCCTCCGCCCGAGGCGCCAATTCCGTAAGCGGTGCGGGTGGCCTCCGACTCTTTGTTGATGTCGAAGGCATCGAGCGCCTCCGTCTGCATCCGAAACGCAATCTCGTAACTCTCCAGCCGGGTCTCGAGGGCGGCGTCGCGCTGGAGATTCTGCGCGTGAATCTCGTTCAACTGATGCACGAAATCCATCTGGCGGCGCTGTTCACCCTTGGAGACGTAGGTGTTGCGGATGTTTTGAATCATCTGCGCCACGGAGGGGGCCTGAGTGTTGATGCTGGTGCCCTGATACACTCCCGGCAAAAAGGCCGACTGATAGTTCGTCGCTCCGCCCGGCGGCAAGCCGCTCCCGCGCAGCGCGATGAAGCCCGGTAGGTTCTGGTTCTCGGTGCCGAGTCCATAAACCAGCCACGAGCCCATGCTCGGCTTGGCGATCCGCAGGGAACCGGTGTTCATGAACACGGTGGCGACTTCGTGGGCGGGAATGTCTGTCCACATCGAACGGATGACGGCGAGGTCGTCCGCATGGGCGGCGGTCTTGGCAAAGACCTCGCTGATTTCGAGGCCGCTCTGCCCGTATTTCGAAAACGAGAAAGGCGACCCGAGCCCGATTTCTCCGCCGGTGATGGTCTTGCCGCTTAACCGGGAGAGGGAGGGCTTGGGATCCCAGGTGTCGATATGCGACGGCGCGCCTTGGGCGAAAATGTGGATGACCGACTTCGCCTTCGCCGGGAAATGCGTCGGGCGCGGAGTCAGCGGGCCTGCGGTCAACTTGCCGGCCCCATCGCCGGCCACGAGGTTGTGCGGGTCGATGATGTTCGCGAGGGAAAGGGCCCCCAGGCCCATACCCATCCGACTCAGAAATTGCCGGCGGGTCTGAAAGTAGTCCTCGATGTTCGTCGAGATTCCGCGGCAGGGCTGGTGAGGATTGAAATCCAAGTGGTCAAGCGGCTCTTGATGGGTGGGCATGGATGGGAATTCGATGAAGCGCGAACGTGGGAAACAGACGGTGGGACTGGCGACGAGACGGCGGATGGGAGGGCCGGTTTCAGTCAAAAACGCTTACATCGGCCGGTGGGGACTTGGGGCGTCAGAAAAGCAGCGCCGGGGCGGGATGCAATGCCTTTGAATGAACTTGCTTTGACGCCGCTACCGGGAGCTCCCAACTTTCTGCGTAATGCACCCCGATTCTCAGGCTGCCGCTGTGCCCCGACAGCGCAACACGTTGTATGTCCAGGTCCTTGTCGGCATCGTACTTGGAGGGCTCCTCGGCTACGTAAAACCCGAATGGGGCGTCTTGCTCCGCCCGCTGGGCGATGCGTTCGTCAGCCTCGTCAAGATGCTGATCGCCCCGATCATCTTCACCACGGTCGTGGTCGGTCTGGCGGGAATGGGCGACCTGAAGAAAATCGGCCGCGTTGGGGCCAAAGCCCTGATCTATTTCGAATTGGTGACCACGCTGGCTCTCATCATCGGTCTGGTGGTAGCCAACACCCTCACGCCGGGAGCCGGGTTCCATGCGGATCCGACGAAACTCGACGCCGGTGGCCTCGCCAAATACACGGGTGCGGCCAAGCAGATGGGGACGCTGGATTTTCTGCTGCACATCATCCCGAAGACGTTTGTCAGTGCATTTGCCGAGGGTGAAATTCTCCAGGTCCTCCTGCTGGCCATCCTGTTCGGTCTCGCGCTCGGCAAATTGGGCGACCACGGCCGGCCGATCCTCAATCTGATGCACGAAATCGCCCGGGTGTTTTTCGGCATCGTGGGCATCGTCACGCGGGCCGCGCCGCTCGCCGCTGGAGGCGCGATGGCCTTCACCATCGGCGAATACGGTGTGGGCAAGCTCGCCCAACTTGGGCTCCTGCTCGCCTGTGTCTACCTCACCTGCCTGATCTTCATCATCGTGGTGTTGGGTGGCATTGCGCGGCTCGCCGGATTCGGGCTATGGAAGATCATCCGCTATGTTCGCGAGGAACTCCTCCTCGTCCTGGGCACCTCGTCGTCGGAGTCGGCTCTGCCGGGTCTGATGGAGAAAATGGAAAAAATCGGCTGCGCCCGGCCCGTCGTCGGCATTGTGGTGCCGTCGGGTTACTCGTTCAACCTGGATGGCACGTGCATCTATCTGACCATGGCCGCCCTGTTTGTGGCGCAGGCGACCGATGTGAGTCTCACGCTCATGGATCAATTGGGACTGATCGGCGTCCTCTTGCTCACCTCAAAGGGCGCGGCCGGCGTCACCGGGAGCGGCTTCATCGTTTTGGCAGCCACGCTCGCTGCGACCGGCAAGATCGACGTGCGTGGGATGGTGCTGATCCTCGGCGTGGACCGGTTCATGTCCGAGGCGCGGGCCATCACGAATTTCATCGGCAACACCGTCGCCACCCTCGTGGTCGCGAAATGGGACGATGCGTTCGACGAGTCAAAGGCGGGCGAGATTTTGTCGCGGCCGCGGTGAGGCGCGAGCCCGCGCGGGCGGTCGCTGAAAGCGGCGTTCACTGATCCGTTTTGCTCGTATCAAAGGGCGTCGAAAAAAGGTAGGGGCGACACCTCCGAGCCGTCCGCAACGCCGGTCGGATCGACGTCACGAAAGCGGACGCCTGCGGAGAGGCGTCCCTACCTGCAGAGGCCTTTTCCGGTGCCCGAGCTGACAACGACGTTCACCGATTGGTTTTGCTCTCGGTTCCGGGCTCACCGCTTGCCGCCGAATCGCTCCAGCGAAGCGGTGGCATCGGGCAGTCAAGCGCTGCGGAGATCGCCCGGAGCAGTTCTGCTTCGGCGACCAGAAGCTGCCCGTCGGCGCTGACCACCTCCGCTCCGGCGAAAAGGATGCGCTGCTTGATCGGTCCGCTCGCCCGCGCGAGCTTGTCGAGCGCGCTGTCCAGTGCGGCGAAACCCGCCGCCGACGGCCCGATGAAGCGCAGGCGTGACTCGATCAGCTTTATCTGGGCGGCACCGGCCGCAAAGGCCGCTTGGGCCGACGCCGGGTCCGATGACGACGCATGGGCGAGCGCGGACAACACGATGGAAATTTCGTCTGCCACCGCCTGAAACGATTGGTATTGCACGACGGTCACTCCCGGCGCGCGGCCCAGCTCGAGGGTGCTGGAGATCAGTTTCTGCAGTGCGAACTCAAACGTTGAAACCTGTCCGTCCGCGTGCACGAGCTCGTCGAGCGTGTCGAGAAACGCATCGAGCGCCGCGGGTGGGAGGTGGCGGAGGGGTGGCAGCGCGAGCTGGAGCAACGGGAGCCGTTGTTCCTCGCGGACGTCGCGCAGCGCCGGTTCGAGCGCGGTGAGGAGTCCGGCCGTTTCGGTGCCGCTGCGGGTCGCCACGATGTTCCGTTGGCGCGCGCGGGTCGGAGCATCGTCCGCGAGCAGCAGTCCGAAGACCAGGAGCGGTGCCTCCGTCGAACTGTGGGCGGCATCGCGCAACCGGTCGGGCAGTGACGCCAGCAACGCCCGCGCATCGGTGATTTGGGCGGAGCTGAGCGCCCCGACGGCCACCACGCCCGCGGCGGCAGCGGCGGCGGGCAAGATGGGTGGCGGCGGCGGCGGCGCCGCCGGGGCGAAACCGGCGGCCACAAAGGATTCGTGGGCGACATCCACCACCTCGCGCGGGTGAAACATCTGTCCGTCGAAGTGCGGGTCGATCGCCCGGATGCGTTCGTCGAGCGGCGGGTGCGTCGCCCACAGTCCGGTGAAGGTGGAGCGGAACGCCTGGGCAAAAAAGAAATGCCCAATCGCCGCGCTCTTGGAGGACTCCAGGCTCGAGCCGAGGGCGTAGCCGCCGATTTTCTTCAACGCGCCGGTGAGCCCGCCGGGATTGCGCGTGAACTGCACCGCGGAGGCGTCGGCGAGAAATTCGCGCTGACGGGAGACGGCGGCCTGAATCAGGCGGCCAAAAAAGTACCCGACGTAGCCGATGATGAGCAGGGCAATTCCGGCGGCGGCGATGGCGAGGATGGCGCCGTTGCCCTTGCTGTCGCGCGAGGTCCGGATGCGGGTGTTTTGGAGGCTCCAGAGAATCCCGCGCCCCGCCAGGCCGAGTACGAGAATGCCGAAAATCGCGGCCGCGAGGCGCAGGTTGAGCCGCATGTCGCCGTTGAGAATGTGGCTGAACTCATGGCCGACGACGCCCTGCAATTCATCGCGGTTGAGTTTTTCCAGGGTTCCGCGCGTGACCGCCACGACTGCATCGCTCGTCGTCAGGCCGGCCGCGAACGCGTTGATCCCGGGCTCGCCATCGAGGACATAGACCGCGGGCACCGGCGTGCCGGAGGCGATGGCCATTTCCTCGACGACATTGAGCAGACGGCGTTCGTTCAGGTCGGTGGTGTGGGAGGCAATGCGCCGCCCGCCGACGCTCTCGGCCACGGCGCCGCCGCCCGCGGCGTATTCGCGCCACTTGTAGAGGGAGGCGACGCCGACGACGGCGAGCGTGCCGAGCGAGACCCAGGCGAAAATCTGCGGGCGCCAGAGCGAGGCCGCCGGGGCATGGGAACGAAATTGATCCTGATAGGTGGCCTCCCCGCGGCGCGGCGAGCGCTGGGTTTCGGCGGCGCGGAGCCCGAAGACAGCGGCGAAGTACGCCGCCGCGATGGTGCCGGCGACCGCGATGCCGAAAAGAAACAGCAGCCGGGAGGTGCGTTTCTTGGCGCGGGCCTGGGCCTCGAAAAAGTCCATCGGTGAAGGGGGGCGGAGTTTCGAACGGTTGGAATCGTTTCCAGAGTGAACCGAGGGAAACGCCCGGGAGTATGGACAGAAATTCCGCCGAGCGACAAGCCGCCGAGAGTGGCGGGCGGGTGGACAGCGCATCTGCCGGTTGACGGGGGCGTAGCGTCAGTCACCAACCGTCTCGTCGCCGCGAGCCCCAGCGAGTGGACCCGTAAAACGCGACGGCACGTCCACTCGCGGGCGCTCGCCGCTGTAGGTGTCCGTGCGCGGCGGAGGGATGGACATTCAACGTCGCAATCAGCGGACTTCTCTGGAATTTGTGCCTGCCATCGACTAGACCCCCGACCCGAGCACACGGCAATCGACTCTTGTTTTTCCCACCCAAATTTCCAGCTTCAAGAGATGCCGCTGACGCCTGCAACCGCTGAAATTCCGCTCTCGACCGACACTGCGGGTGTCGTGCGTGTCGGCGGAACGCGGGTCACGTTGGACAGCGTGGTTGGAGCCTTTCGGGCAGGTGCCACGCCCGAAGAGATAGCCCAGCAGTTTCCGGCGTTGGTGCTCGCCGACGTCTATCAGGTGATTGCTTATTACCTGAATCGCACCGCCGAGGTGGAATCGTATTTGGCGCCTCGCCAGATAGAGGCCGAATTGCTCCGGGGAAAAATTGAAGGCCGTCTCGATCCGCGGGGCATGCGTGCGAGGCTCCTTGCCCGGCGGGCCGCGCAGGCGAGCTGAGCCATGCTTCGGCTGCTGGCGGACGAGAATCTGAACCATGATTTGATCCGTGGCGTGCTGCGGCGCATGCCATCGCTGGACCTGGTGCGCGTTCAGGACGTGGGATTACGGGAGGTCGACGATCCCAGCGTGCTTGAATGGGCGGCGCGGGAACGTCGCATCATTTTGACGCATGACGTGAACACCATGCCGGCATTCGCTTTCGACCGCATTCGAGGGAATCACGCCATGCCGGGCATGTTTGTTGTGACTCAACAGGCTGCGCTCGCCAATGTCATCGCCGACATTCTCCTCATCCCGGAGTGCAGCGATAGCAGCGAATATGAAGGTCAGGTAATATACCTGCCCCTCCCGTGAAGGGGCCAATCCGATGGGGTCTCGCGCCGTGAATTGTTAGACCGCTTCAGAATGGGCAAGCCGGGACGAGGAGTGGTGGGCTGGGGCTAGCAATTCACGGACTGACCCCATCGGTCTGTTCTGTTGTCATTCTGAGACCCAGATCAAGCCGCGGCGGCTTGCGTGGAACAAGCCAATGAACTTTGGTGGCGAGAGTCGAAGCCGTGAGGCGCAGCGTGGCCGTCGCTCGCATGGTGCTTTTTTGCCCGTGTCTGAGAGTGGTTCCGGTGGC
>CANJIU010000067.1 GCA_947474365.1 Opitutia bacterium
CAGAAGCCGACCGAGGTGAGTCGGCTTCTGCCTACTCTACCCCTGTCCGATTCCCGTTCACGTTGCCGACCGTTGCCATCGGACGCCTTCGGCCAACATCTGGCAAAATGTCGGCATATTTCTTTCGCCGGATCCGCCCCACCGCGGCCCGGGCACCCTACGCCGTCCCCTCCGATGACGGGCTACCGCCCGCGCTCGCCCCAGACGGCGGGGACCTTGAAGCCGGGCGGCGTATCGCCGCCGACCAGCGGCACCGCGTCGCGGGCGTAGGTTTCGTAGCGGGCCGTCAGCTCACGGACGACCTCGGGGTGCGCGGCGGCAAGATTGTGTTTCTCCCCGGGATCATCGGCCAGGTTGAAAAGCTCGATCTGCGTCCGCGCGGCGTCGGCGGCGGGAAGATTCGATTCGCGCAGGAGATCCGCCCAGGAAAAATTCGCGTCCGGCGTGGCGCCCTTGAACTTGAGCTGGCCGTTGACCACGAGCTTCCAATCGCCCCGGCGCAACGCTCCCGTTCCCGGGGCGGCGTTAATGAGAATATCGTCGTGCAGCGGCTTCGTCTCGCCGAGGAGCACGGACCAGAGATCGCGACCGTCGAGCGTCACGCCGGGAGCGGCTTTCGCCCCCGCGAGCCGGAGCAACGTGGGATGCCAGTCGACGATGTGCAGCGGCTGGGTGACGAGTCGACCGGCCGGCAGCCGCCCGGGCCAGCTCGCAAACGCGGGCACACGGACGCCGCCCTCGTAGACACTGCCCTTCTGGTCGCGCAGCGGCGTGTTGTCGCCCGTCGGCGTGTTGGCGCCGTTGTCACTGGAGAAGACGATGAGCGTGTTTTCGCTGAGCTTCATCCGCTCAAGGACCGCCACGATCCGACCGATGGCATCGTCCATGTTCGCAATCATCGCGCAATGGGTGCGGCGTTTCTTGTCGGCGATGTGCGCGTATCGGGCGAGCCACGGTTCGGTGGCCTGCAACGGCGTGTGCGGCGCGTTGAAGGCAACGTAGAGGAAGAACGGCTTCGGACCGCCGCCGTGCTTCTCGATCAACGCGATCGCCTCGTTGGCGATGAGATCGGTGGCGTAACCCTCCTCGCGGAGCCCGTGGTCACCGCGGTGCCAGTCGAGTCCGCCTTCGCGCTCGTGCGTGAAGTAATCGGTCATGCCGAGGTAGAAACCATATTGGTGATCGAAGCCGCGCGCGGTCGGCAGATATTCGGGAGCGCCGTTGCCGAGGTGCCATTTGCCAGCGATGGCGGTGAAGTAACCGGCGTCATGTAGGGCCTGGGGCAGGAGGCGCGCGGTGAGCGACAGACCATGACTTGACTCGGGTTTGATGACGCCGAGTTGAAGCCCGAGGCGCAGCGGGTAGCGGCCCGTCATGAAAGCGGCGCGGGTGGGGGTGCACACGGGCTGGACGTAGAAATGCTCCAGTCGCACGCCCGACGCAGCGAGGCGATCGAGGTGGGGTGTCTTAATTTCCGCGCTGCGGTAACCGATGTCGGCGTAGCCTTGGTCGTCGGAAAGGATGAAGAGGATGTTGGGCCGGGTGGAAGGCGACTCGGCCGCGACGATCAAGACGGGGACGGCGAGAAGGAAAGCCAGGGCGAAGCGGAGCGGGAAGGTGCGTCGGATCGATTCAGCTGAGAGCAAAACCAAACGGTGAACTTCGACTTTAGGTCGGGTAACGAGCACGTCTGCTCTGAAAATTGGGCTCTCCGCTCTTCGCTCTGAGCTCTCGACTGAACTGCCTGCGCTCACGCTTCAGTCGCTCTTGCCGCCCGATTCGTTGGCACGCGCAGGATCAAACGCCGGATTGATCGTGGGCATCTGCGCCGAGGTGGCCTTGCGCCAGGCGGCGAGCTGCGCGCGCAGGGCGGTGACGCGCGCGGGTTCGGCGGCGGCGAGGTTTTTCTTTTCCGAGGGATCGGCGCGAAGATTGTAGAGTTCGGGAGCACGGCCGGTCTTGGCCAGCGTGTACTCGTAGTACTCCACCAGTTTCCAGTCACCGGCGCGAACGGCACCAGCGGGACCGCCCTCGCCGGAGGCGTGGTAGTGCGGATAGTGCCAGAAGATCGCGTCACGCGCCGGTGCAGCGCCGCCGCGGAGGTGCGAGGCCAGGCTCACGCCGTCGATGACCGCGCCGGGCGCGGCGGGTCTTCCCGTGAGTTCGAGCATCGTGGGGAAAAAATCCACGGTGGAAACGGGCATCGCGCTGACGCGACCCGGCGCAATCGCGGCGGGCCAGCGGATGATCAACGGCACCCGAATCCCGCCTTCATGGAGCTGCGCCTTGCCACCGCGCCAGGGGGTCTGCGCGCCGTCCTTCAGGAGGCCGCCATTGTCGCCGTTGAAAATCACGACGGTGTTTTCGCGGAGGCCGAGTTCATCGAGCTTCGCCAGGACGCGGCCGACGCTATTGTCGAGGATCTCCATCATGGCGGCGACCACGGGGTTGTTCTCCGGGCGGTCGGAACCGGGACGCGCCCGATATTTTTCGACAACGGCCCGGGGCGCCATCACGGGCGAGTGGATCGAGTTGTGCGGCAGGTAGAGAAAAAACGGCCGATCGCGGTGCCGGTCGAGGAAATCAAGCGCGCGCGCCGTCGTGGATTCGACGCCATGGGCGTCCTTTTCCGGATCGTTGGCTTTCGTCGGCTTGTGGGTGATGAACACCTCACCGAAGCCCTGGCGGTCGGGCCCCTCGGCGATGCTATCCGGGCCGACGTAGGCCTTGGCAAGGTGCCACTTGCCAAAAAGCGCCGTGGCGTAGCCGCGGGCAACGAATTCCTCGGCGATCGTCGTGGCAGAAAGGGGAAGGAACTTGCTCCAGTCCGGATGGGACAGTCGGGCGAAGGGGAAGGGGTTGCCCGGAATATAATCGGTGACATGGGTGCGGGCCGGATACTGTCCCGTCATCAGCGCCGAGCGCGTGGGCGAACAGACAGGGCATGCGGCATAGGCGTCGGTGAATCGGATTCCCTCACGCGCCAGGCGGTCGATGGTCGGCGTCTGGTAATACGAATTGCCATAGCATCCCACCGGCGGCGTGCCGAGGTCGTCGGCGAGGATGAAGACGAAATTGGGCGGACGGGACGGTGCAGCGGCGGTGGCGGCGGGCGCGGATTGAAATGCAACGAGCACGACGAGCGCAGGGAGGAGGAGCAGGCGGCGGATCATGGCGGGGATTTTTTCTTGGGCTTGGCGGCGCGGGGAGACTGGGCGTCGGCCGGAATTTCGGCCGTGCGCGGATTTTGGGCGAGGAGTTTTTTGAGCACCAGAATTTCCGCGGCGCGCGCGGGGTCGGCGGCGAGGTTGTGGTAGTTGCCGGGATCGGCGACCTGATCGTAAAGTTCGGTTGCGACCGCATCACCCCACTCCGTGTAGCGCCAGCGGTCGGTGCGCACGCTCCGGCCGATGACGCCCTCGTGGATCGTCGTGGTGAACGCCGCGTGGTCCCACGGCGCCGCGGGATCGGCAAGGAGAGGCGCGAGACTCCGCCCTTCGAGCCACGCGGGGCGCGGCAGTCCGCAGAGGTCGACGAGCGTGGGATAAAGGTCGAGACTCTCGACGATACCGGCGGTGGTCCGCCCGGCATTCTTGGTGTGCGGCACGGCGATGGCGAGCGGCACGCGGGCGCAGCGCTCGAAGTCGGTGAGCTTCGCCCAGAGGCCGCCATGGTCGCCGAGATGGTAGCCGTGGTCGGAGAGGAAAACGACGATGGTCTTGTCCCAGAGCTTAAGCTGATCGAGTTCGGCGAGGAGCAGACCGACCTGCGCGTCGATGAACGCCACGCACGCATAATAGGCGGCGACGGCCTCCTCGCGGTCGGCGGGCGGAGCGATACCGAACAAATCCGTCTGGAGCGCAATGAGCGGGACGTCGCGCAGGGGAGGCTCGCGCAGCGGCGGAATCGCGGTGCGGGGAAACTGGGCGAAGTATTTCTTCGGCGCGGTCCACGGCAGATGCGGTTTGCGGAAGCCGGCGCCGAGGAAAAACGGCTGGCCGCTCGCGGCGCGTTCGCGGAGAAGCGCGGCGACGCCCCGGGCCACGATACCGTCACCCGTATCGGCGTCCTCGCAGTCAAGCGCGAGCCACTCAGGAGCGTTTTCGCCCTGCTGGCGGGTGGCGGCGCGGCCCTTGAGGGCGGCTTTTTCCTGCGGAGAAATGGGCGCGGCCTCGTCGTAGCGGTCCCAGGAGGCGAGGTCGTTTTTGTGGAAAACTTTTCCGTAGGCTGCGGTGTACCACCCATGCGAGCGGAAATACCCCGGCAGGTAGGCGAGATCCGGCTGGACCGAGCGCACCGTACGACCCTGCTGGATCGCACCGCTCGACTCGGGCCGCCGACCGCTGAGGAAGGATTCGCGCGACGGACTGCAGAGCGGGAACTGGCAGTAGGCACGGTCGAACTTCACGCTTCGTGCCACCAACCGGTCGAGATTCGGCGTACGGGCGGCGGCCACACCAAAGGCACCAAGGTCGGCGCAGAGATCGTCGACGACGATGAAGAGGACGTTGGGGCGCGACGGGGCAGGTGCGGCGGACGCGGCCGATGCGTTGACAACAATGGCGGCGAGGAGGAGCGGGAGGCAAATGGCGAGCAACCACTCCCACCGCAGTGCGCGAACCGCGAGGAGGTTCATCGTTTCTTCTTCGTGGCACGGGCGACTGGCCAGTGCTCGCTCTCCGTGCGGGCCGTGCGGAAGAGTTCCGTGGCGCGCGCGAGGAAGGCCGGCTCCGTGGCGGCGAGATCCTTGGTTTCGCCAGGATCGGCACGCAGGTTGTAGACTTCGACCGCGGCGTCGCTTTCCTCCCGCACGGCCTTGAGATCACCGATGCGCACGGCCTGGGCGAAGCGGCCTTCCAGGTGTTCCCAATAGAGGTAGCCTTCGCGCTGCAGCGGCTCGCCGCGGAGGGCGGGCAGCACATTGATCCCATCAAGGTTCTTGGGAGGCGTCGCACCCGCGAGGGCGGCGGCGGTCGGCAGAAAATCCCATCCGGCCCAGGGGAAGTCGCTGCGTTTGCCAGCGGGAATTTTCCCCGGCCAGCGCACGATCATCGGAGTGTGGATACCACCCTCGTAGAGCGAGCCCTTGAACCCGCGAAACGGCCCCATGCTGCCGAAGAACTGCGGAATGCCCGCGCGGTTGGGCGCGCCGTTGTCGGAACAGAAGAAAACGACGGTGTTTTCCTCAAGGCCGAGCGTTCTGAGCTTGTCCAGCACGCGGCCGACCTCACGATCGAGACGCGTGACCATCGCGGCGTAGGTCGCGCGTGGGGTCGTCGTCGGGACCTTGTTACCCTTGAGATCAGAAAGGGGCTCCGGGAACTTTCCGGCATAGTCCGCGAGCGAGTCGGCCGGCACCTCGAGCAAGGCGTGAGGAATGGTGTAGGCGAGGTAGAGGAAAAACGGTTTAACGCGATTGCCCTCGATGAACGCCAGCGCCTCCTCGGTCATGAGGTCGTTGGAGTATTGGCCACGTTTGCCGCCGACATTGCCCGGGAGCGTGATCTCCTCCTCGTTCTTCCAAATTTTCTCCGGGAAATAGTCCTCCGCGCGGTCGTTGTTGAGGTAGCCGAACCAATGATCGAAGCCCTGGCGGTTGGGTATGCCTTCGTTACCGGGTTCGCCGAGCCCCCACTTCCCGGCGACAGCCGTGGCGTAGCCGGCGGACTTCAACACCTCTGCGACCGTGACGTCGGCCACCCGGAGCGGGACGCGCGCAACGCCGGCGCGGCCGTGATTGCCACGAATGGTGGCGTGGCCCGAGTGGAGCCCGGTCATGAGATTGCAGCGCGTTGGCGAGCACACGGCGGCGCCGGGGTAAAATTGGTCGAAGCAGGTGCCCTGCGCGGCGAGGGCATCGAGATTGGGCGTGCGGATTTTCTTCTGCCCAAACGGACCGATGTCACCGAAGCCGAGATCGTCGGCCATGATGTAGATGATGTTGGGCGGCCGGGCGGGCGCGGCGGCAAGCGCCCCTACCAAGGGGAGCACACCCAGCATGAGTACGATGCGAAGGAACGCGCGCATATTGGTTACCGTCGAATGACAACGAGCGACTGCGACGGGCAGCCCACAAACGGTCCGCCCGCACCGGACAGGAGCGAAACGACCACGCTCCGGTTGTCGCCCGCCGACGGCAGCGCGGTGAGCGTCAGCGCGACGGACTCCTGTCCGGCGGGAATCGTGATCTCCCCGGTGAGCGGCGCGAAATCCCGGCCCGCCACCGCGTCGCCGCCGACGGTGTAACGGACCTTGAGCGCCGCAGCCGTGCTGCCAGTGCGTGCCACGCGCCATTCACCCGGGATGGTCGCGATCGCGCGGGTCACGGTTCCGGCGATGAAAACCACGTTCGCGCCCGTGGCTGGATCGGCGGCGCGGGGGTCGGTATTGTTCAAATAATGCTCGATGTTCGCGTAACCGCTGACGGAGATTTTTTTCGCGTCGGCGGGGTCGCGGGGATCGAGGCCGAATTGCTTCTCCCAGAAATCGGGCAACCCATCGCGATCGGTGTCAGCCGGTGCCGCGAGCGTACGATAGTCTGGCCAGCGGTCGGCCGGGGCGAGATCGCTCTCCTTGTCGATCACGCGACCCGTGCTGTTACGCACGTTGGCGACAATCCGGGCGTCGACGGAATCCCGCGCCGGCAGCGTGGCGCCGCTCCCGGCCAGGACGGCGGCGAACGCGTCTGCCGCCGAGGTCACGCGCGCGGGCATTTCGGCGAAGGGCGTGGTCACAATCATCGCGGCCTTTTGCGCCGCGGTGAGCTTCGAGAGCTTGGACGCGTATGCGACGGCCAGGCGGTTGTCGGCGGTCGCGGCGGGTGCGCCGCCGAAGACGTTGCCCTGGGGAAAAACCCGGGCACGCGGGTCGCCGTGAAATTCAAAGCCAATCGCCCGCCGCGCCACCGGGGTGTCGGGCCCGGGGACGTAGGTGTTCGCGAGCCACTGGACGTTCACGCGCTGGCTGCCGGTGTGACTCGCGTACTCGGACCAGTTATACACGACGTTGTTGTAGAGCGTGAGCACCGGCGGCACCTCGTCACCTCCGGTGGTCCGTGGATTGCGGAGCCGGTTGTGCGCGTAGAGCACGTGATGAAGCGTCGCCCGGCCATCAGGCGCGGCACTGCCCCACAGACCTCCCTCGGAATGCCGCGGGGGCGTCTGGTTGGGGTTGGCGTAGTCGAGCCCCTCGGCGGCGATACTCCACGACACCGTCGAGTGACCAGAGTGCGTGACAGTGAGATTTTCATCCGTCGCCCACGACGTGGAGCAATGGTCGATGAGGATATTGTCGATGTCGGCGAATTCCTTCACCTGCTTGCCGCGTTCGATTTTCTTGATGCGAATCTTTTCGAACTCCTCAGAGGTGCGGCCGCCGGCATCCTTCTTCTCTCCGATGGCGACCGGTTTCACCGTCAGCGAATCCCCCATGTCCCCCTCTGCGACATAACCGCGACGGGAACGAAGATGGCGAACCATCACGTTGCCCGCCCGGATGTCGAGCGCGCCACCGCGGAGACAAATGCCCTCTCCCGGCGCGGTCTGGCCGGCGATGGTGATGCCGGGTTGGGCGACGAGGAGGTGGCCGCCCTTTCCGTTACGGGCGAGGTCGATGATGCCCGAAACGGCGAAGACGACGATGCGATTGGGCTCGCTTACCGCGTCGGCGAGCGAACCGGGCCCCGAGGCATTGAGATTGGTGACGATGACCACGTCGCCCCCGCGGCCGCCGGTGGTGAACGCCCCCGCGCCCTCGGCGCCGGGAAACGCCGGGAGCGCCTCGGCCGCCAACACCCCGGCGACGGGAAGAAGGAGCGACAGGGAGATCGAGAAACGGGCGAACACGGGCGAGGCGATCATTTCCCCGCGGCGTAGTCGCGGTAGAGTTCAGCGATGCGGGCGGATTTTTCATCGCCGCGATGAAAAACCAGACGATAGCGCAGGGTAAGCTGGCCGCCGGCGGCGATGACGTAGTCACCCGCGTTGGGCCGGTCCTTCAGCTTCTCAAAATCGTGCTGACCGAATGGATTGGCCGACAACAGGCCGTAGTCGCGGGAATGCCACCACGTCGGATGACGCGGATTCTGCGGATGCTCCAGCAACGCGATGCCGATCACACGTCCGTCGGCAAGCGGGCCGTAGGCGTCGCACCAATTGGCCCGCTTGCCCCAGACCGGTGTTTCGCGCACGCCTTCGGAATTGACAAGGTGGCCGGAGCCCGGGCGCTTGTCCTTGTTCTTGCCGTGCGTGACCCGGATGGCCTCGTTGATGCGGACCGCCATCGTGCCCTCCTCGGTGTCACCGAGGGTGACGGCGCCGTGGGAGGCGATGAGCCTCACCTCGTAATCGAGAATCGTACCGGCCGCGGTGCGGGCAATGCGGAGCGTGGTTTCATCGGTGAGGAGAATTTTTCCTTCGGAAGTTTGCCAACGCTGACGGACACGGAGAACACCGGTGGGACCGTCGCGCGTTTCAAGAATGGAATCGAGCACGATGCGGCCGGTTTTCTTTTCGAGAATCTCGCGCCACAGATCGTGGCCGTTGACGGCGCCGTGGGCGAACCAAACGCCGCGGTGCCAGTCGTGATCCGGGACCTCGGCGGGATTTTTCTTGAACGGAAAATCGCGGGTGTACGACGTGCCGTCGGCGTCGAGAATCGGGTAGAGACTGGGCTTGGGCCAGCCGGCGTAAATGTAGTCAGAGAAATGGCTGCCGCCGATCTCGATCCGGACGCGGCCGTCCTGGCGGGCAAACGCAACCTGGTTCGGAGTCGCCGCGGTCGCGGGTAAAAACGAAAGCAGGGCAATGAGCGAAAGGACGAATGCGCGGGCCATGGAGGTGAAATATGGGGAGGCGGATCACGCCATCCCGCTGGCGCGCAGGAGGGTTTCCGCCACGAGCAGTTCTTCGTCAAGCGAGAGACTGAGCGGCTTTTCACCGCGGACCGCGGCGGCGAGTTCGATGAAATCGTCCTCGTAGCGCTGGTAGGCGGGGAGCGACACCGACTGGGAGCCTTTCTGATAGGGACCAGCGGCCGCGGTGAGTTCGATCGTGAGCTTGCCCGGCTCGATGGGCGTGAGGGTGGCGCTGCCCTTCGTGCCGAGCACTTCGAAGGAACGCTGCGGCGCGGCGCCGGCCTGCAGCGCGGTGTTGAAGAGCACGGCGCGGGCGCGATCGTATTCGAGCACGACGACGTTGTTGTCGCGGAGCGTGTCGTCGAATTTCCCGTGGCGGGCAAGCAGGGGCGTGACGGATTTCGGTTTCCCGAGCAGGCGCACGGCGGCGTCGATCAGGTGCGAACCGAGTTCAAACATCGATCCGCCGGGAAACTCCGCCCACTCCTTCCGACGGGCGGAAGTCAGATTGTTGCTGATGAAACCACGCACGAGGTACACGTCGCCAAGCCAGCCTTGGCGTACGGCTTCGAAGATGGCGCGGAAGCCCGGATGGTAGCGCCACATAAAGCCGGCCTGAAGGAGAAGTTTTTTCTCCCGGGCGAGCGCGATCACCGCGCGGGCATCAGCGAGCGTGGCGGCCGGCGGTTTCTCAAGATGGACGTGTTTGCCCGCCTGCAGCGCCAGCAGAGCGTGCTTCGCGTGATCGCGGATTTCCGATTCCACCGCGACGACCCGGGCACGGGCGAAGAGCTCGTCCTGCGTGATCAGCTTCGCGCCGAGCTTGCCGCAGATCTCGCGGCCGGCCGGGGAAGGATCGCAGACGCCGACGAACTCCCAATCTGGCGACTTCAGCGCCAGCTCGATCTTGCCCGGGCCGTGCGAGTAGGTCGCACCCAGGAAGCCGAGGGGGATGCGAGCGCGCGACTCGGCGGCTCGGAACGACTGAGATGTGGAGAGAACCGCCGTCGCAGCGGCGGTGGTGGTGAGAAATTCGCGGCGATTCATAGCGGGGAGCGGTTCAGAGGCGGAAGAGCGCGCGGGCATTGCCCGAGAGGATCTTCGCCTCGGTGGCGGCAGGCAGCTTCAGGCTGAGGAACGGATCGAGAATTTCCTTGGGTTGAACCCAGGGATGGTCGCTCGAGAAGAGCAGTTTGTCAGGTCCGCTGAAATCGATCGCGAAGCGCATCGCCTCGGGCAGCGGCGAGACAATGTCCATGTAGATCGAGCGCACGTAGTCGCTCGGCTTGCGCTTCAGGTTCTGCGGACCCCGCTTGAGCACAGTGACCTGGTGATCGAGCCGGCCCACGATATACGGCAACGTGCCTCCGAGGTGCGGGCAGACGAGCTTGAGTTTGGGGAACTCATCGAGAATTCCGGACATGAGCAGGCGCGTCAGCGCGATGGTGTTGTCGAACATGTTGCCGAGCGTGCTCGTCATCTCGTAGGCCTTTACGAGGTCCGTCGTGATCGGCTTGGCCGGGTGCAACAGCACGGGAATGTCGAGTTCGACCGCGCGGGCGAAGAGCGGACGGAACTCCGGTTCGTCGGGGAATTTCCCCGCGAGGTTCGTGTAGAGGAGCCAGCCCTTCATCCCGAGTTTCTTCACGCACCGGTCGAGTTCGGCGAGGGAGGCGCGGATGTCCTGCGTGGGCAGTACGCAGAGGCCGAAGAAGCGCGTCGGGTGCTGGCGCGCGAGGCCGGCGATGTAGTCATTGACGAGCTGGGCCACCGCGGGACCATCCGCGCCAAACCACTCGGGGCCAGGGTCGTTGATGCTGAGCGCGGTAAGCGCGATGCCGGCGGCGTCCATCGTGGCGAGCTTGGCGGCGACGTCAGTGTACAACGGCGGGACCTTGCGGAGCCAGTCGCCCATCTGCAGGTAACGCGTGCCGTCCTTCGTGAAGACGCGCGGATCGGTGGCGCGTTTTTCCATCAGCGTGAGCAGCTCGGGGACGAAGAGGTGGGACTGACAGTCGATGCGCCCCGCGGCCGGACTGGCGGCGCGCAGTCCGAGGCTCGAGGCGGCGGAGGCCGCAGCGGTGGTGGCGATGAAGGATCGGCGGTTCATGATTTCATGAGCCACGCGACAAGCGCGGCGAGATCGGTGGCAGACATCGTGGAATCGAAGGGCGGCATGGCGGAAGTGGGCAACGTCTCTTCCTTGACGATATCCGTGCGCGTGATCGTGACGGTCTCATTGTTGGGCTGGATGAGCAGAAAAGTGCTCTGGCTTTCCTCAAGGATGCGACCGGCGAAAGTCTTGCCATCGTTCAGCGTGTAGGTGTGCAGCGCGAAACCCTCAACAATCTCGGCACTGGGCTCGAGGATTGAGCGGATGACACGCTCGACGTTGCCGCGCGCGCCGAGGCCGGTGAGGTCGGGCGCGAACGCGCCACCCTCCGATCCGAACCGGTGACAGGCGACGCAGCCGGCGGCAAAAAATACGGCGCGGCCCCGCGTGGCGTCGGCCCGGGGCAACGCGGCGACGACTTGCGCCGAAGTCAGGGGCGCGGTCGGAGGAGTGAGCGTGAGAGCAGGGGGCGGAGGCTCGGGGACGACCTTGCGGTAGACGCCGACGTTGGTGGGCCCCACCTTTTTTCCATTCACGAAAAGGGCGGCCTTGAGCGTGGTCGTCTCGCTGAAGGTGAGCTTGGCCCCCTCCCCTCCCTTGCCGAATTTCGGCTCACTGCCGTCCGTCGTGTAGCGAACGACGGCAGGCTTGAGGCCAGGAACGATCTTCACGTGCACACGTCCGACGAAATCGCCGGGCGCAGGCGAGATGTCGAGAAGCGGGTTGCCGCTCCGGCGGGCAAGCCAGAGGCCGGCGAGGCCAGCGGTGGCGGCATCCGGATCGTTGACGAGGGCGCGCACGCCGGGTTCGTCGAGATTGCCGCGATCGAGCAGCGCGAGCAGCGCGGCGCGGCGCACTCCACCGCGCGAATCGCGGAGCTTTTCCCGCAGCGTGTCGGTGGTCGCGATCTCAAGCAGCGCGTGCCAGGCGGCGTAGTACGAGAGTCGCTCGGTCTCGGTCGCAGCCACGTTGCAAACCGCGTCGAGCAACGCGGGGCGGCGGGCCTGGCCGATGGACTGCAGGGCCGAGAAACGTACCCGCGGTTCCGGATCGGAGAGCGCGGCGGCGACAAATGGCGGGAGCGCCGTCGAGCGTTTCGACTCGCGCAGGCGATGGGCCACGATGCGCAGCGACTGGATGCGGGCGTTGAAGGAAAGTTTGGCCCCGACGGTGCCGAACCACGTGTCGAGTTCGGCGTCGTTGAGGTCCATGCGACCGAGGGTCCACAGCGCCCACGTTTCCTGCGAGGTGGGCAGATTGGGTTTCGTCGCGAGCGCGACCAACTCGGCGCGGACGGCGGGTCCGCGGCGGACAAGTTCGGCAGAGGCGTCGGCCCGCCAGGTGGCCACCCACGAGCCGAGATCGGCGGCGAGCTGGGCAAAGGTCCACTTCACATAGGGCTGTGTCCGGTGCGCGGCAACAGCGGCGCGCGGGGCTCCGGTGGCGGCCACGCGCCAGACGCGGCCTTCGTTGGTCTGCTGGCCGTTCTTGAACTCGCCGCCGAGCGCATTACCCCAACCCGTAAGATAGAGGGCGCCATCGGGTCCGAGATCGATGTCGACCGGGTTGAAGAGCGCGTCGCCGGCGCGGAGAAATGGCTCCCATTTTCCGCCAACCGGCTGGATCAGCGCGCCGTCCCACCGCGGACGGTAGGCGAAGGTGATGCGATGGAGAAAATCGTTGATGAACCAAACACCTTGGAACGACGAAGGCAGGGCGGGAGGTGTATCCGCAAACACGATGCCCGTGCCCGATCCGGTGAACACCGGTCCGCTGATCGGAACCGTCGGCAGATGTCCCGCGCCGGTCCAGTCGGGGCTCCACGTGTGCGCCCAGCCAAAATCGGCGCCGAAGAACGCCATGAAGATGCGATCGCCGTCGCTCTGATCATTGTCGGTACCCAGCCAGTTGAAGCCGGAGTCGAAAGCGATGTCCCACGGGTTGCGGAAGCCGCGGGCGACGATCTCCAGATTGGCGCCGTCGGGGTCGCAGCGCAGGATGCCGCCGTGGCGGCCCCAGTCGTCCTTGGGATCCTGATAGGTCTTGCGGTAGGTGTCCTTGGTGAACGTGCGCGGCGGCGGGAGGTCCGGCGAACCGGGCAACGTGGGCTGGCCGAAGAGTTCGCGGAACGGCTGCGGCGCAATGCGGCCGGGCTGATTGAGTCCCTTGGAGTTGCCCTTGCTCATGTAGAGCTTGCCGTCGGGCGCGAAGTTCAGCCCGTGCAGCGCGTGCTCGATGTTGCCGAGATCCGTGTAGACCAGCACGTACTCGTCGGCCTCGTCATCGCCGTCGAGGTCGCGGACGATGGTGAGGTCGGGGGAGTTGGCGATCCACAGATCGCGGCCGTGCCACGTGAGACCCTGGATGCAATTGAGGCCGCGCGCGAAGGTCTTGGCCTTGTCCGCGATGCCGTCGCCGTCGGTGTCGATGAGAATCTCGACCGTGTCACCCGGCGTATCGGGCTTGGGATTACGATACTGCGGCCCCTGCCCCACAAACAGCCGGCCACGCGCATCGAAAGCCATCGCGCAGGGGTTGCGCACGAGCGGTTCGCGGGCAATCAGCTGGGCCTCGAAACCCGGCGGAGTCATGGGCAGCAACGCGCCGCCGGACGAGGGACGTTTCGACGAGTCAGCGGCAAACGCGGCCGGAAGGAGCAGCAGCAGGAGCAGGGAACGGTTGCACATGGGGGAAGAAAACCGGTTTCAACTATCGAGGGACTGCCGCGACGTGTCGGGCGCAAACCAAATCACCACGAGTCCGAGGGCATAGACCATCCCGCTGATGACGCCAACCCGCGCATAGTCGCCGCCCGACCAGGCCATCAGGGCGCCGGCGCCGAGAGCACCCGCCGCGGAGACGAAGCGCCCGGAGTTATACGCGATGCCGGTGCCGGTGGCGCGCACCCGGGTGGGAAACAGCTCGGGCAGGCACAGCGGAAGCCAGCCGAAATAAAGCGTCGACACCAGCCCTTGCGCAAACACGAGCGGGAGGAACGTGACCGCGAGCGGTTGCGAACCGACAAAGATTCCACACGTGAGCACGAGTGCGCCGAGACTGATCACGAAGTACGCGACCCTCCTCCCGAGCAGATGCGCGAGGTGGCTGCCGAAAAAACTGCCGACAATCGCGCCGGCCGCCCACCAGCCCTGGGTGGCGGCCTTGAGCCCGGGGTGTGCGGCGCCACCGACGGTGTCGGCCCACGGGATCATCCACTTGCTCGCGGCCCAGGCGCCAATGAGCGGAATCGCCCCGAGAGCAATCCCCACCAGCGTCGTGCGCCGCAGGGGTGGACGGAAGAGTTCGCGCAACGGCGTGGCGGGTTTCGCGGCGGCGGAGCCGCGCGACGCGAGCCACTTCGGCGACTCGGGGAGAAAAAACAACGCGACGAGCCCCACCGCCGCCGAGCAAAACCCGACCGCCACGAGCCAGCGCCACGACTCCGGCGTCACCGGCCGCAGGCGCCCGAGTTGGGAAACGCAGAGAATTCCGATGTTGAGCCCCGTGCCGATAACTCCCGCGACCATCGGCCGCGTGGCACCGGCCCAGCATTCCGAGACAAGAGCGACGCCATTCGGCCACATGCCGCCCACACCGAGCCCCGCGAGCAGGCGCAGCACCAAGAGTTGTTCCTGACTCGCGGCGAACATGCCGGCGCCTCCGAAAATCGAATAGCACAAGATGCTCACGCCCGTCGCGCGAGCGCGGCCGATCCGGTCGCCCAGCCAGCCAAACCAAATTCCACCGACCGCCGCCCCGAGCATCAGCGCAGCCGTGTACCGAGCGAACCAGTCGCCGGCGAGCCCCGGCGCGACCGTTCCGCCCAGCAGGCTGCGCGTGGCCGAAAGCGCGGTCAGCGGCATCAAACCCAGTTGAAAGCCCGCCCCGACCAGTCCCGCAAACGCGACCACGAGGACGACCATCCGCTGACCGGCCCGCAACGGCGCGATGTTAGCCGTCATGGGCGGCTCCCCTTTCCTGTCAGGCCGCGCAGCACCTGGATCAGCGCGCTGTTGTCCAACGCACCCAGCCCGGCCTCCTCGGCCTCCTCCAGCACGGCGCGGTGCGCGGCACTGAGGGTCATCGGCAAACCCGCCTGCGCCCCCAATTCGAGGATGAGGCGGACGTCTTTGAGATGCTGGGACAGCCGCGCGTCGGGAGAAAATTCCGAACGCAGCATCTTCTGCCCTTTCACATCCATGGCGCGCGAATACGCGGGGCTCCGCCGCATCACCCGCAGGGTCAGGTCGGGATCGAGGCCGATGGCGCCACCGAGCGCAAGCCCCTCGGCGAGGGCCGCGCGGTTCAGGCCGAGCACAAGGTTCGTGACCAGCTTCATCTTCGCGCCCGAGCCGGACGGCCCGGTGTGAAACACCTCAAGTCCGATGGCCGTCAGAATATCGCCGCAGGCCGCAAAGGCCGCGGCGTCTCCCCCGACCATCACGACCGCCACACCCTCGCGCACCTGCGCGCTGTTGCCCGAAATGGTGGCGTCGAGATAGGTCACGCCCCGGTCCTCAAGTTCACGGGCCAAAGCCTCGGTGTGCTCCGGATCTCCCGTCGTCGTGTCGATGACGACCACGTCTCGACGCAGTCCATCACCGCCGGCGGCGATCACCTGAGCCACCTCGCGATGCGACGGCAGGCTGAGGACGACGCGGTCGCAGTGGCGAAACACGTCCGCCGCGGTCGCAACGGTCCGGCCTCCAAGTTTCACCAGTGACACGCAGCATGCTGGGTCGAGATCGCAGCCCAGCACTTCAAAGCCCGCCCGTATCAGCCGCGCCGCAAATGCCCCGCCCATGAGGCCGAGCCCAATCAGTCCGATCGGCGCCAGTTTTTTTGGATCGGAATTCATCGGCATCGAAACGGGGTGGGTAATCATCAGAAGCGCCCGGTGACTCCGCAACTCAAACGCGTGCCGTAATACTGGTCGTCGACCGGACGCGTGCCGAGGCCCTGGTACTTGAGGTATTTCGCGTTGTTGATGTTGTAGGCATCGACGAAGAGCCCGAGGCGCGGATGCACTTGGTATTTTGCGCTCACGTCGACGCTGGAGCGCTGTTCCAGAAATTGCCACTGGGCTGGACTGGCGTTGTACGAAGTCAGGCGTTCACCGACGTAGTTCAGCTGGCCGCGCAACGTGAGCTTGGAACGGATATACGAGAGCCCAAGGTTGCTCGCGATGGGCGTGAAGTTGCTCAATTTGTCTACGACGATGGTGCCGGCAAAGGTTCCGCGCGTGATCAGGCGCGTGTAGTTGGCAAAGGCGCCGAAGCCGCCGAGCCAGCCGGGTAGAAAGGTAAACTGCTGCTGGAAATTGGCCTCAAACCCCTTCACGCGGGCCCAGCCGCCATTGGTCTTCGTGTTGAAATCGAAACCCTCATAGAGACCGTCGAAACCATTGCCGGGTCCGCCCGGCACCGTGTTGCGCACGGAAAAAATGTAGTCCTTGATCTCTTTCTGGAACACCCCCACCGACAGCACCCCGATGGGCCTGAGGTACCGCTCGATGCTGAGGTCGATGCCGGTGGAACGCTGCGGCTTCAGACCGGCATTGTTCTGCGTGATCGAATTGCTCGCCGTGTTGATCGTGGTGATCGGCATCAGGTCGTTGAACGAGGGACGACCGATGCCACTGGAAACACTTGCCCGGACCAGCGTGTCGCGCAGCGGCTCATACCGGAGATGGACGCTCGGAAACGCGTCGGTGTAGCTGGACTTGCGGGTGACCTTTCCGCCGAAGCGCAGCTCCGGTTGTGCCGTGGTGAAACGGGTGTCGGTCACCGGCCCGGTGCCGGCGACCCGCGTGTTTTCCACCCGCACGCCGGCGAGAACCGAGAGTTGACCGAGCTTGACGTTGCCCTGCAGGTAGCCGGCGGACACGCCCTCACTGGCCTTGCCGTCGTTCACCAGATCGTTCTGCACGGAGCTGTTGCGATTGTAGGAAAACACCGAGGGATTCGTGATGATCTCGCGATGCACCGCGCGCCAGTCGGGCCAGGCCGCGAGTTCCGGATAGAGTCCATCGATGGGCAGATGGCGGTGCCCGTCATCCCGAAACCGGTTCAAATTGTCGTCGTTGATTCCCGTGGCGGCGACCCGTCCCGCAACGCGATCGGGACCGACATACGTCCACACGTCCTGGGCGCGATCCTGCTTTTTCTCCTGGAAGCGATACCGCACGCCCCCCTTGAGAGAGGTCGGCAGCGCCGTCGCGAAGGTGCGCTTCACGTTGAGCTGCGCCGAGGAAATCCCGTCGTCGGCATGAAAGTCCTTCCGATTGATCGACTGGGTCGCGAAGTTGTCGTAGTTCGCCGGATCGAAGCCGCCCGTCCGGGTGATGCGCGGGAAATGCAGGCGACCGGTGCGATCGATCACATAATTCACGCCATCGCCGCGCATGATGAGATCCTGCCGCTTCTCAAATCCGGTGGAGGGAGCGACGGAGCCATCGTAGTCGACCTGAAATCCCCGCCAGGCGAGCTTGCCGCCGGCCTGCAATCGCAGGGTTTTCACGGTGCGGACGCGCGACTCCATTTCATATTCGAACTGGCCGTTGGTCATCGTGGTGACGACATCGTCGGTCGAAACCGCGGTCCCGTTGTTGCGGCGGACCCGTTGCTTGTGCTGATCCATGACGTCGCGGAAATTGTTATACATCACCGCGACGAACACCGACGCCGCCGCATTGAGTTTGTATTCCAGCTTCGCGCTCGTTCCGGCGCGATCGAGGCGGATTTCATCCTCGGAGAGCTGAAAATCCGTCATCGGCGCGGGAGCGGTCAGCGTCGGGTTCGTGTAGCCGGCGCGAAACGCCGAGCGCGGTCCGGACGTGCGGTTCCAACTCCCGGAGACGACCACGCCGAGCCGGCGTTCGGCCCCATACACGTCGGAATACGAGAAGCTGCCCGAGGGATAGGTTGTGCCGCGCTGATAATAGGTGTTCAGGCCCAGCGTATAATCGAAGACGCGGCCGGCGCGGTCGAACGAGCTCTTGGTCTTCAGATTGATCGACCCGCCAATCGAGTCCCCATCCATGTCGGGCGTGGCGGCCTTGACCACCTCGATCGCCTCGATGGAAGAAGTCGAAACCTTGTCGATCTCGAAGGCCCGGCCGGAACCGCGGGTCGTCGCCCCTGACATCCGGGTGCCGTCGACCGTGACGGAATTCAGGTCGGCCGACATCCCGCGCACGGAGACTTGAAACACGTCGCCCTCGTCGCGTTCGCCGCCGATGCCGGACATCTTGATCAGCAGGTTGCCGAGGTTGCTGTCGGCGACGTTGCCGAATGCATCGGTCGCCATGCTCGTCTTGATATTGTCCGCCGCACGCTGGCTGCTGATTGCCGCCGCCTGCCCCTCGCGCACCGATGAAACCTCGAATTTGTCCATGCGGTAGATCCCGGAATTCAATTTTACCGTGACCGTCGCCGCCCCGCCGACGGGCACCGAGACCGGCGCGCGGCCCTGATCCAGGCCGGTATACTCGACGACGACGCTCTGCGCGCCGGCCGGCACCCCTTCGAGTCGGAACGAGCCATCCGCCTCGGTGAACACGCGCAGGCGCGGGTCCGCCTCGAGCGACACCGCCGCGCCCGCCAGCGCGGTGCGGGTGGTCTCATTCGTGACTTGGCCGACGATGGTGCCCGTGGCGGTCGACTGGGCGTGGGCCACGCATTGAAGCAGACCGATGAACAAGGCCAGAAGACCGACGCCAACCGCGGCGCGGCCATGCGGCCAGAAGAACGAATGAGGGAGTTTCATGGGAACGTTAAATCCGCGGTCCGGGGTGGTCAGGGTTTCGACGGCAGCATTGGGAATGCAATCGCCCCTGACAGGAAAAAGCGCTTGTCTCAAAAGAAGACAAGTCACCTTCAAAGGGTGCGCGTCGTCCGACAGCGACGGAGCGGGCGGAGGCTCACGCCGGGGGCTCTCGTCCAGCCGGGCCGATCGATCGACCGGCAACGAACCGCGGCATCAGCCGGTCGTGCGTGACCTTGAGTGGCTGGCCCTGGGCGAGGCGCACGAGCGCGATGGCAAGCTTGCGGGCGATAGCAGAGGAATCGGAGCTGTAGCGAGCAACGGCAGGAACGAGATATTCAAGGAAGGGATCGTCCTCCCGGCAGATCAACGCCAGGTCGCGCGGAATGACCACACCGAGACGCGGCAGGATTGTGAGTGCCGCCGGGACGGCGAGCGACTTGGTGACGAAAAGGGCGGTGGGCCGCGGGCCGAGCCGCGCCAATCGGCAGAGGCGCGATTCGATCTGCGCGAGACTGCCGTCGTGTTCTAGGACCAGCGGGGCAGGTGCGCCGGGTTTGCGGGCGGCGGCGAAGGCCTCACATGTGGCCGCGTCGGCGGCCGATCCGGTTCGCTGCAAAAGAATCGCGGTGTGCGCGTGCCCGGCGGCGTCCAGGGTCGCGCTGGCATGGCGCGCGATGGCGGCGTGGTCGTATTCGATGGAGGGTAGGTTGATGCCGGAAAAGACCTGACCGACGAGGATCACGGGCAGCGCGCGGGCCGAAAACCAGGTTTGCATGGCGAGCGTGCTGGCGAACAAGACCCAGGCGGCGTGGGGATGAGAGTGGACTATTTTCTCGAGATGGACGGCAGGGTTGGCGCGGTAGTGGCGACCGCCTTCAATCAGGACCAAATCGAGATCCGAACGATGCAGCAGCGGGCGCAGTTCGCCCACCCAACGCGCAATCGACGGGCGCAGGCGCCAAAGGGGCTCGGGCAGGAGCAGAACGACCTTGCTCACGATGCGGACCGCCTGCGTGTCAGCCGGTCCGAGACGGATGGTCATCGGGCACCCTTGCCGCAAGTCGATCAGGTCGCGCCGCGCGAGTTCCTGAAGGGCGAGTCGCAACGTCGTGCGACTGATGATGAGCTCAGCGCAGAGTTCGTGCTGGCCCGGCAATTGGCCGGTCCAGCGCGCCTCGCGCAGTCCGCGCTCAAGCAGCGCTATCGTCTGGCTGACGAGCGTGGAGCGTCGGGGGATGAGGGGCGAGATCATACCGGGGAGAGGACGCGGTTCATAGCAGGGGAGAATCGCGCCTCGATCGGGCTCAGAATGATCCGCGGATACCGCTGGTGAGCCGGGTGCCGTAGATTGCGGCAGTCACCGGGCGGTACCCGACTCCCTGATAGACGAAAGTCTTTTCATTGAAGACATTGGTCACGTCGACGAAGACGTTCAGGCGCGGGCGATAGGCGTACTTGATGCTGAAATCGACCTTGTTGCGTGCCTCCTGGTACTGGCGCTGGGCGGGATCGTTGTTGTACGAGGTTAGCCCCAAGCCCACGTAGTTCAGCGAAGTGCGGACGGTCAGGCCGTGCTTCAGGTAGGAAATCCCGAGGTTGCCCGTGCGCTTGACGAAGCCGGAGAGGTCGGAGAGCACGACCGTGCCGTCGTACGTGCCCTCGGTGCGGAGAAACGTCGCGTTGGCGTAGACGCCGAAGCCATTCAAGAACCCGGGAAGGAAGGTGAGCTGCTGCTGGTAGTTGAGTTCCAGGCCGTCGACCTTCGCCCAACCGCCATTCGTGCGCGTGCGGAGCACGTAACCTTCGTACAACCCGTCAAAGCCGTTGTTCGATCCGCCACCGACCACGGTGTCCGTGTTGAAGGCGAAATCGACGAGGTTTTTGCGGAAAAGCCCGACGGTCACGAGGCCGATGTCGCGCGAATAGTATTCCGCGCTCAGATCGTAGTTGTCCGAAAATTGCGGCTTCAGGCTCGGGTTGTTCTGGCGGATGAGATTGTTGGCGGGATCGATGTCACTGCTGGGAACGAGCTGGCTGAAGTTGGGGCGACCAATGCTGGTGGACACGCTGGCCCGCAGCAGCAGATCCGGCCGGAGCGCATAGCGGAGATGCAGGCCCGGAAACGTGCTGGTGTAGCTGCCGTGCACGGTCTTGTTCTTGCCGAAGCGGTCCGCGATGGCGGTCTTGCTGCGGTCGAGCACGGGGCTGGTCCCCGAGGTGTCGGTCCGTTCCGCCCGCACGCCGCCCAGAACGGTGAGCGCGCCAAGGCTGACGTTGCCCATCAGGTACGCGGCGGAGATGTCCTCGCCGGCGGTGTTGTCGTTCTGCAGCGCGTTCTGGAGCGAGGAATTGGCGTTGAAGGAAAACAGTTCCGGATGCTTCCGGCGCTCTTCATGCATGGCGTCCCAGTTGGGCCAGACGGGACGCAGGTAGCGACCCAGAATCGGCGAATAATAATGTCCGTCGTCGCGAAACCGGTTCAGGTTGTCGTCGCTTACGCCGTTGACCGGTCCGGCCCGGCGATCCGGCCCGACATAGGTCCACACGTCCTGATTGCGGTCCTGGCGTTTTTCCTGGCTGCGGTAGCGGAGGCCGGACTTGACGTAAAACGGCCAGGCGGTGGCGAAATCGCGCCGGAGATTGAACTGACCGGCGGTCACGCGATCCCACGCCAAAAAGTCCTTTTGGTTCATCGCATTGACGAACGCGTTGTCGTAGTTCGAGACGTCGGGGCCCGAAAGCTGCGTGAATGCGGGAAAGTGGAGCCGGTTCGTGCGATCAACGCGGTAACCGACACCGTTCACGCGCATCACCAGATCCTCGCGCTTTTCATTGCCGGTGGAACGCGAGGTGGAGAGATCGTAATCCAGCCGGAGGTGCGGGAAGTCGGACTTGCCGCCGATCTGCACCATGCCGGTCTTCACCGTGCGGGTGCGCGACTCCATTTCGAATTCGCCCTGGCCGTTGCGGAATTCGGTCACGAGGTCGTTCGCGAGGAGCACCTGCCCGCTGCTCAGCCGGACGCGGTACTTGTGCTGGCGCATCGCGTCCTTGAAATTATTATACAACGTATTGATGAAAACGCGCGTGCGGTCGCCCAGACGATAGTCGAGGCGCGCGCCGAGGCCGAGCCGGTCGAGGCGGATGTCATCCTCCGAATGCTGGAAGTCATTGACCGCCGCCGGAGCGTTGAAATTGGGATTGAGAAAGCCGGCGCGCACCGAGGCCTGCGGGGAAAAAGTGCGGTTGAAACTGGCCGAGAGCGCGAGCCCCAGCCGGCGCTGCGGGCCGAACGTGTCGGAGTAGGCGAGGCTGGCGGACGGGTGCGATCGGAGGCGGGGCACATAGGTGTTGGCCCCAAGGCTGTAGTTGAAATCGCGCCCCTTCCGATCGAACGCGGTGCGCGTGCGGAGGTTGATTTTTCCGCCAATGGAATCGGCGTCCATGTCGGGGGTCGGTGATTTGATCACCTCGATCGATTCGATCGAATTTGTGGAGACCTTGTCGACCTCGAAGGAGCGGTCGGTGCTCCGTGTGGTCGCGCCGGCCAGGAGCGTGCCGTCGACGGAGACGGAGTTGAGATCGGGATTGATCCCGCGCACGGAAACACGCAGCACTTCGCCGCCTTCGTCGATCACCGGCACGATCCCGGGCAACTTGAGCAGCAGGTTGCCGAGGTTGCTGTCGGCGACATTGCCGAAGGCGTCGGTCGAAACGATGTTCTGCACATTGGGCGCCGTGCGCTGCTGGCTGATGGCCCTGGCCTGTCCCTCGCGGACGGCCGAGACGTTGAAGGCTTCGAGTCGGTAGACGGCGGCGGTGAGTTCGGCATTCACTTGCGTGGATGCGTGGGCGCTGACCGTCACCTCAAGGCGGGTCGGATCCAGGCCGGTGTACTCAAAGGTCAGCGTGTGCCCCCCCACGGGGACGGAGTTCAGCCGAAAGTAGCCACCATCGCCAGAGACAGTGGTCAGGCGCGGGCTGTCGGCGACGGCGATGCTGACACCTGAGAGGTAGGCTCCAGTGGCGGCGTTGAGGACGCGACCCGTGATGGCGCCGGTGGCGGCGGACTGCGCTGACGCCGGGGCGGCGCACCACGTGAGGACGAAAGCGAGGAGGCCGGCGAGCGGCAGAATGCCGCGTCGAGAAAGACAAAGTATCATGGCAGTAAGGGTTGCACGGGTTGGGCTGCACCGCCCGAAGGGGGGCGGCGGGAGCCGATCCGCGTTTAGAACCGGCCGCTCAGACCGACGTTGAGCCGCGCTCCGTAGAGTTCGCTCATGGTGATGTGCCGCGGGGTCGCACTGGACCAGTCGGGCGAGTTGTTGAAAATATTGATGTAGTCGACGAACACCGTGAATTCAGGACGAATTCGATATTGCAGATTCAGGTCCACGGTGGGGTCGTCCGACACGCGGGTTTGGGAGGCCGGATCCGCGTTGTAGGTCATGAGATAGCCGCTCTTGTAATGGTAGGTGGCCCGCACCTCGATTTTCCTCCAGCTGAAGATCCCGCCGGCGTTATAGGTTCGCGGCACGAAGTTCGCGAGCTCCGCAACGCCTTCGGCGTAGGAACCCTGAGTGCGCAGGCCGGTGTAGTTGGCAAAGACCGACAGACCATTGAAGGGCCGGGGAAGCCCGCGGAGTTGCTGGGTGTAGCTCAGTTCCACCCCCTCGACAAACGCCGTCCCCAGGTTGCCGGTCGTGGAGAGCTCGAAATCCTCGTAGCGCCCGCCAAACCCGTTCGTGATTCCATCGCCGATCGTCCGCGTGGACCGGCTGATGTAATTGGTGATGTCCTTGCGAAATGCGCCGGCCGAAAAGAGCCCCGCCGGTTCGAGGTAGTATTCCGCGGAGAAGTCGTAGGTGCGGGCGTACTGGGGCTTGAGGCCGGGATTGCTCTGCGTCACGCGTCCAAGCCCGGTCCCGTCCGTGGCATAGGACACGGTCGTATCGGGCACGATGGCGCTCAACGAAGGGCGCGCCCCGCTGGTCGAGAAACTCGATCGCAACAGGAGATTGGGGGTCACGGAATAGCGGAGATGAACGCTCGGATACCAAGCCTGGTAGGAGCGCGCGACGCTCACCGAGGTCTGGGTCGGAAGGGCCGGATCCGACAGCGAGCCCCGGCCCACGACCGCCGTCTGCTCGAACCGCGCGCCGCCGAGCACCGTGAGGCGCCCGAGCTTAAGCGTGGCCTGAGTGTAGCCCGCGGCCACATCCTCCGTGACGACACGCGGCACCGGAAAGGTCGTGACCGAAGTGCCGGACGGGATCCAGTACTCCGGATGGCTGACCATCAGGGCATCGGCGAGCCGGTAGTCGAGGTGGTCGCGCTGCATCATCGCGTTGTTGAAAATACTGTACCGCCAGGGCGAGAGAAACTGCGCGATATTGTCGTCGTTCACGCCCGTGGCGGGGTTGCGTTGTTGCACCCGGTCACGTCCGACGAAATTCCACGTCGGGCGGTACGTCGTGAGCCAACGATGCTGACGGCGGTAGTTGAAACCGGTCTTCAGCGTGATGGGAAACGGCAGCGAGGAGATCGCGTGCTGCAGATCCCCACGCGCATCCGTCATGTCCTCAAAGGTGTAGTCCGGCTGGGCGAAGCGGAGGCCGAAGAAGTTGTCGAAATCGGCGCCGGGCCCAATCGAGGGGCCGTAGGTTTGGGTGAAAACCGGACGCGTAGCGTCCTTCGAGGCATCGTAGCCGACGCCAATCCCGCCGTTTCGTCTCGCTTCGAAACCCCCGAAGCCACTCCGGTAGGAGGAGGGATTGTAGGAGGCGCGCAATTCCAGCCGGGTATCGCCCATTTGCCGGCGGCCCTCGACGCCGAACTTGGATTGCTGGGAGAGTTTCGAACCATACGTATACCGATTCCGGACCGTGGCATTGAGGAGCTCGTTGTAGGTATCCGTAAACCCCGGGGCGATGCCGGCGGCCTGGTTGGTCGAATCCCGCGGGGCCGTGCCGGCTTCGATCTGCGCCCGACTGACCCGGGTGTAGTCGGCCACCCGATTGGTCGACGTGATGTCCCAATCCGTCCGGTCACTGCCAAAGGTGAAGTAATTGAACGCGGCGCTGACTCCAACCTGGGTCTGCGCATCAAGGCGATACTCCAGCTTGCCCGAGACCCCGGAGCGCACCCGGGTGTCGGTGTCGTTGAGCTGGCGGGCGCGCGTGCTGATCAAATTGCCGGCATTCGGCCGCGACATCTGGACCCGGTCGCGGGTGTTAGTGGTTTGTGAATACGAACTGGAAAGCGCCAGGCCCCACTGCCGCTCCCGCCCAAAGGTGTCCAAAAACGTCAGCGCCGCCGTGGGGCCGTACTTGCCCGAGTGGATCATGCCGTGCTCGCCGCGCACGACCTTGCCGTCGCGGTAGGTATTCAAGTTGAGGCCGAGTCGGTAGGTGAGAACGCGCTGCTTGAAGTCGAACGCGGACTTGGTGACCAAGTTCACCGTCCCGCCAAGGGAATCCGCGGCCTGGTCGGGGGTGTTGCCCTTGGTGATCTCGATTTCCTTGATGAAGTCAGCCGGAATCTGATCGATGAGCGCAGCGCGATCTCCCTGCGGAGAAAACCCGGCCACCGCCCCGGCGGTGCGCGCCCCGTCGAGGGTGACGGAATTGAGTTCCGGCGGCGCACCGCGCAGTCCGATGCCCACGACGTCTCCCGCCTCCTTGTTGACCGCGACCCCGGTGAGGTTTTGCAGGAAGTTACCGATGTTTCCGTCCGCCACGTTACCGTAGGCATCCGTCGAAACCACGTTCTTGATGTTCTCTGCGTAGCGCTGGCGCGTGATCGCGGCGGCATTGCCCTCGCGCTGGCCGGCAACGGTAAAGGCCTCCAGCGCGTAGATCTCGGAGGACAAGGTGATGGCGACGTCGGTCGTTTGACCGGCGGTCACCACCACCTCCGTCTCCTTGGCGTCGAGCCCGGTGTAAAAGGCGCGCACCTGCTGGCGGCCGACCGGCACCCGCGGCAGCAAAAACCGGCCATCGCGCTGGGTGGTGACGATCAGATCCGTGCCGGCCACCCGCAGTGCGACCCCTTCAAGGTAGCTGCCCGTCCCGGCGTTGCGGACGGTGCCGGACACGGTGCCGGTCCCGGGCGACTGGGCCTGGGCGGCGGCGAGGCCGCAACCGGCGACCAAACACCGGCCCCAGCGAAGAAGGGTCAGGCGAAGCGAGAAAGACGGAGGTTGGTTCATGAGGTGAAAAAGGATCGGGCGGTTTGGTTGTTGAATCGATTTAGCAATTAATACGAAAGTGCAAGGTGAAGAGTCGAGGAAAAGGGGTCAGGGAGTGGCGGCGAGAATGGTCCTGGGGCGGACGATCTGGTCTGAGCTTAACTGCGCGTGTGATTCTGCACCACAAATCATCTTGTATTAACTCAGGACAAGCCGGGCTTGGAGGCGCAAGGAGGCAAACTGGCGCGGCGCGCCGGCGGGCAGTGCGTCACCGCCTGGTTCGCAGCAGCGCGGAGATGTCATCCAGCGGAATCTTGGTGAAGCAGATATCCTCCTTGTTGGCCGAGTACAAAACGAAGAGGAATCCTCCTCCGACAACCGCATGCGGATACTGATAGCCCTTGATCTTGGCTCTCCCCGGATGCCGGTTTTGTCCCGCGCCCTGGTTGATGAGGGCAACCGCGCTGAAGGTCCGCCCGTCCCGGGCAAGCGCAAGCGTCAGGGGATCACGCTCCACCGGATTGTTGATCACATAGGCCGTCCCATCGGGGAGATTGCCGACGTTCGAGCGGCTCCCGCCGTCCGGAAAATCCGTGTTCTCCAAATCGGACCAGTGCAAGCCGCGGTCGAGGCTGAAGTGCACATACTGGGTGCCGGCGTGGGTTCGCCAGAAGCGCGCGTAGGTGCCGTCCGGCATTTCGTACGCATAGGTGGGTTCGGTGACACTCTGCAGGCGTTTCGTCGCACCAAATGCCGCGGCCCAACCACCGACTTTCCGTCCGTCCAATTGCGGCCAACCGAAGAAATCCCACTGGGGCATATGGCGGGGATCGCGAAGGGATTCGAGGATCCGGCCGGCAATGGGTCCAAGGGCCGCGTGCGTCGGATTCTGATAGGCATCCTGATTCAGATGGGGCGTCTCGTGAGGGGAATTCAACCAGAAGACCGGGCCCAGTTTTCCATCCGTGCCGACGGCGCGGGCGACGCGGCCAATTCCCGGATTATTGATGCCGCGGGAGGGCTCGGCGATGGCGTAAAGAACAGAATCCACCACCGCGTAGCCGTTGGCGCACATCGTGTAGAATTCCTTGGATTTGTCGTAACGACGGTCGGTGTTCTGGCGGGCCGCATCCATCGGCGGAAAGAGCACGGCGGCCGGGCTGGTGGGATCGGTCCAGGTTTCGCCCAGGTCCCGGGAGAGAGAGAAGCGCACGTACTGCCCGGGGGCGTCTTCATCCAACCAGTGGTTGCTCCATGAGGCGACGAGTATCCCGTTGAAGAACGCGAGATGGGAATGGTGGGAATAGGCACCCAGTTCCGGCGTGGGAACGCCCGTGTACAGCCGTTGGGTGGTGGCGTGCGGCAGCGACGGCAGGCCGAGGTCCGGCTTGGTTCGGTCGATTGGCACGGAATAGCGGACCGACGGCAAAGGTGGATGCGCCGCGGCTACCGGCGCAATCATCGGCAGAAAAATCCAGCCGATCGTCAGAATCAGGGGGCGGAATGGCGGTTGGCGCATGAGGGCGGGAAAGGTGGTTTTTGTTCGGCTGAAAAGTTGGTCGGCACGAACCCGGGGACGTGCTTGCGGGTCTTTGCCCGTCCAAAATAGATCCCGGCGGGAGAGAGTCCGCACGAACGATCAACCTGTATCGAATCGTGACAAGCGGTTGCTCCGGGTACACGCGAGGTCAAAGCGACCGCGAAGCCGGAGTCGGAATCCCGGAAGGTGACCAGCCCAACGCGTATCCCGGATGTATCGCGCACCGCCGCCGTCGACTGACCGACGAGCGTCGAGCGTTGCGGCAGGGCGTGGCGTGTCTGCTCATTTCAGCGACCGAACGGGACGCGCCCTCCGCTCACGGCTCGACCAACACGGGTGTGCCCACGCGCACGAGATCGATCAAGGTCAGCGCGTCCCAGTTCGCGAGGCGGAAGCAGCCGTGCGATTCGGTGCGCCCCACCTTCTCCGGATCCGGCGTCCCGTGAATACCATAGCCCGGAAGGTCGAGCCCGATCCAGGCGCGGCCGACGGGATTGTTCGGTCCGGGCGGAATGATCAACTTCCGCCCCAGCTCCCGCGCTTCCGCCGACTCGGGAAAAACCTCGGGATCAAAAGTGTAATTGGGATCGCGCGCGGTGACGGTCACGTGCAATTCGCCCACGGGACGCTTTTCCGCCTTGCGCGCGATGCTCACCGGAAAATGCGCCACCACCCGCGAGTCGGAATCCAACACGTCGAGTTCCCGCGCCTCCAGCCGAATGACCAGCTGTGCCGCCGGCCGGACGACCAGCGCCTGTTCGACCTCGGGCACCGACACCGTCGCTCCAGGGAGCACCCCGTCCCAATCCACGTCCGGGTTCAGCTTGCGGAGAAAATTGGGCGTGGTGCGAAAGCGTTCCGCGGCGAGTTCAATCGCCGAGGCGTAGCCGAGCCCGGGCTGCTCCGACTTTTCCAGCCAGGTCGTGGGAACGGGACCCAGGCCGGAGAGATCCTCCGCCGTAAACGCGTAGGGACCCAACGCCTGAAAGGTGATGCGCAACACCTCGTGCGTCGCCGCGTCGAGGACACCGCTTTCGCGAACGCCGGCGCCCCTTTGAAACGCGCGCAGTGCCGCGACCGTTTGAGCGCCAATCACGCCATCGATCGGTCCACAGGAAAATCCCCGGCGGTGCAACTCCACCTGCAATTCGAGAGTCGACTCGATCCGTCGCGGCGTCGGCGCCCCCGCATTCGCCACCGGCACAGGCTCCTGCGCAACCGCGACCGCGGCGAGTAGCAGAAGCAAGAAACGTCGAAACAGCAGCGAGGGCACGGACACAGACAAACCGCATTTGCGACGGAAGGAAAGTCGGAGGTTTCGATGCCGGCACCGCGCCCGGCCGGCGTCTACGCCTTAATCGCCCGTTCGATCGAACCGAGGATCTCCGTGCGGCCGGTCCCGGTCTTGGCTGAGCTGAGCAGAATCTCCGGCAGGTCGCTTCGTATGCCGACCATCTCTTTTTTGAAGAGCGCGATGTTCGCCTGCGCCTTTCCGGCGGAATGTTTGTCCGTCTTGGTGAAGATGAGGGCAAACGGCACGTGGCCCGTGTCGAGCCAGCGGAGGAACTCCAAATCGATCTTCTGCGGCGGAAGCCGCGAATCAATCAGCACGAAGATCCGCCGCAGGTTCTTCCGGCCCACGAGGAAGTCGGCGGTGGCGTTGTTGAAGTCAACCCGCCGTTCCTTCGACACGTGGGCGTAACCGTAGCCCGGCAGATCCACGAGCGACCAATTGCCGTTGATGACGAAAAAATTCATCAGCTTCGTCTTGCCCGGCGTATCGGAGACCAGCGCGAGTGCGCGGCGCTCTGTGAGCGAATTGATCAGGGAGGACTTGCCCACGTTCGATCGACCGATGAGGGCAAATTCCGGCAGACCCCAACGCGGACAGGCCTTGAGATTCGGAGCGCTGACTTGGAATTCGGCCGAGGTGATTCGCATGGGAATCGCCACGCTACAGGCATCAGCGAAGGGAAGCCAGCTTCTCAAGCGGGCCGCGGACGCATCGCCAGCACGAGCGGCAGCATCGCGGCCGGAGCGAGCGCCGACACAACCAGGCCCCACGGCAGGCCGCTCCGGTCCGCCACCCAACCCACCAACCACGGCATGCAAATCCCGCCCGCGTTACCGAAGGCTGCGAGCAGACCAAACATGCTGGCACCACCTTCCGGAAAGCGATTTGCCGTCACGCCCAGCATCGTCGGCCAAAGGCAGCTGCCGGCAAACCCCGCGGCGATGCAAGCCGACAGGGCGCCCCACCGCAACGGCAGGAACGAGCCGGCGACGAACAATATCACCGAGGCCCCACACGACCAGGCCATGACGTGAAACGGATTCCAGCGTTCGCCCATCGCCCCCACCACCATGCGTCCGACCGCCATCGCCACCGAAAACAGCAGCAAGGCCGTCCCTCCCACCCATGCCGGAAACCGCAGCGTCGATTCCGCGTAGGCGGGCAGCCATTGCGCCATCCCGAGTTCCGTCGCGCCTCCGAGAAAGATCGCCACGAGCGCCAGCCAGAAACACCGTCGCCTCAGCAGAGCCCGGAGCCGCACGCGCTCGCCGTCGCCGGTCAGCGCGGGAAACTGCAGCGGCGCCATGGCGATTATCAGGAGGGCCGGAACCGGCAGCAGGACGAGACATGCGCTCCGCCAGCCCGCCCCCACCCGGAGCACCCACGTGCCCGCGAGAATCGTCACGGCCGCCCCGACACAATAAAACGAATGCAGCCAATTCATCGCCGCCGCGCGCCGCGTGGGATTCAACGCCGCAACCACCGGGCTCAGCACCATGTCGAGCACGCCCGAACCCAGTCCGAGGGCGAAAAGGGCGGATGCGAACGTCGCATACGTCGGCGCAAACGCCGCGGCGGCCAGACTCAGCGCCACAAGGCCGTTGCCCAGTTGGGCAAACGGCTTCGCGCCCCAACGATCCGCCAACGGACCGGTGGCCAAAATGCCCACCACCAAACCGGCAAACGAAACGGCCCCGAGCCGACCCAACTCTTCGTGAGTCAGTCCCGCCGCGCCACCGTAGGCGGCACTCAGCGTCAGAAGAAACACCGGCACCAGATTGAGCCCGATCGAAAGGCTCATCATCGCCACGTAACAAAGTGCGGTCAGCAACCGCGGAGCGACCCGACGTTTAACATGCACCGGACCAACGAACGGCTCCGGCCGCGAAGTGCAACGGACTTCCGCAGCACCCAAGAAAACCGGAGCAGCCCTTTCCGCTACGCCGCACCCGTTATTCCTCCAACCCGCCGATCCGCACCAGCCATCGGCCCGCCACGCGATCGAGGCGCAGCGCGAAGACCAGGTAAACAACCGCCAGCACCACAACACACGCGTCGCCGAGATTGTTGTACGTGTGAATGATTTCCCGCTGCGTCCAACCGAACACGTCATGCAGCCCGTTCATGTCGCCTCCCGCATCCTCCTCCCCGTTGATCATCGAGCCGTAGGGGATGCCCTCCTCCCCGCGTTTCACCTTCTTCCAAAACGAAAACGTCGAATAGAAACTCCCCGCGGCGATGAAGAGGAAAACATAGCGACACGCGCCCCACTTGAATTTCTCCGGCAGCTGCACGTAGAAGAGCGCCATCATCGCCGCGGCGAGGTAGAATTCGCCCCCCACTCCCGCAAAATCGAGCCACATTTTGGCGCGCGCCTCGGGGAGCAGCCACGTCATCCACCCCTGCGCCAGGGCCAGCACGACGGCGATCAACATCGGCCAGATTTTCCGCTCCTTCGCGCCGGCGACAAACATCACCACGAGGAGAAAGAGCACGCCGAAGTAGACAAACAGCGACCTCTCGTCGCCCACATTGGTCCACCCGAACGGCAGCGGCAGTGCGCGTTTCCCCGTCAGCCATGCCACCGTCGCATGGCCGAATTCGTGAATCCAGACATGGAACCCCTCCAGCAAAAATCCGAAGAAGGTGTGCTTGATTCCAATCGCCAGCGCCACCACGAGCGGCGGCAGCACGGCATTGACGATCCCGCTGTCAAACGAGAGCGGATCGTATGGGCTCGCGGGCGGGTCGTCGTCGTTCATCGCGACCCGCTCCGGTGACTGCAAAGCCGATCAGACGCCAGCAGAGACGACAAGCGTGCGCCTTACTTGATCGCCGAAAAATCCGTCGGGGTCAGGTAAACCGACTCCACCTTGGTCGTCAGCTTGCCGTTGACCTCGGACGCCTTCCGCGCCGCCATCCAGTCGGCATCGGCGGCAAACGCCTTCCACGAGGCCGCGGCCGCCTCACGATTCGGATAGGCGAGAAAATAGACCAAGGTGTTCGACGCCCCTTTGTCCGCATCCACCGGATGGAAATAGCCGAGATTGGTGATGCCATGCTTCTTGAAGAGCGCGACGGTGTGATCGCGGAAACGCGAATCGAGCGCCGCCTGCTTGCCGTCCGCGGCGGTGTACGTCCGCCGCTCGAAGACGCGGCCACCCTTGCCGTTGCCGGCGTTCATCGCCTTGGAAAAATCCGTGGCCGTGAGGAAGACCGACTCCACTTTGGCCACAATCTTGCCGTTGGCCTCGGACTTCTTCGCGACGTCCTTCCAAACCGGGTCGTCGCGAAACGCCTTCCATGAAGCCGTGGCCGCATCCCGGCTCTTGTGCTCAAGTACGTAGATCAACGTGGTATCCGGATTGTCCTTCGCATCCGCCGGCACCCAATAACCGACGTTCACCATCCCGTGCTTTTCAAAAATCTTCACGGTGTGGTTGCGGAAACGCGCGAGCAGGTCCGGCAGCTTGCCCGGATTCGTGTAATAGGTGCGCATCTCATAAACGCGCGAGTTGTCCGCGGAGCGGCCGGTGGCAAACGCGGCGAACCAGGCGAGAACAAGGACGAAGGCGTAACGGGGTAGTTTCATGATGGAAGTGAAGTGGGGTCGGAGCGTTGCGAGGAATTGCCCGGAGTCAACGCGGGGCCGCTTCCCTTCCTGTTGCCGGGAACGCACCGCCATCAACACGGCTTCAAACCACGCGACGAGGGCGTCGCGTCCCCAGATTTAAGACGCTCATTCAGATTTTCGGAGGTCGTCCAGATTGCAGAATGTCGTCTTGAGCAATTCGAGCGGCGCGCCCCCGGTCGCCGCGGCGCCTCCCTCTTTTACGCCGGCACCTCGGCATTCGCCGCATGGATCAACGCCTGAATGTAGCCGAAGGCGTGCGCAAAACCCTGGTAACCCTTCGGGTCGTCGGGGTGCTGCGGCATGTGATCCGGACAATACGACCAGGAAAACCCGGCGTCGCGGAGGATGCGCACCACCTCGATGAAATTCGCCTCGCCCTCGTCGACGTAGACCTCCTGAAAATTACCCAGCCCGCCACGAATGTTGCGCATGTGGACCTGATAGATTTTCCCCTTCCCGGCGAAATGGCGCACGAGCGGCAGCAATTCCTTCCTCGGATCGCGCATGCCTTCCATGCAGGTGCCAAGGCAGAGCTGGATGCCGTTATAGGGGCTGTCGACGATCGCCTCGTAGCGCTGCAGCGACTCAAGCACACTGGCGGGCGCGCCGTCCCAATTCTCGACGCCCTGATAACCGCGCGGCAATCCCGGCGGATCGTACGGATGAACCGCCATCCGCACATCGTGCTGCGCGGCCACCGGGATCACGTTTTTGAGAAAATACGTGATGCGCTCCCAATAGTCCTCCGCCGCCACCACGCCGTGGGTCCCGACCGGCAGCGACTTCCAATCGTCCTCCAATTTGAACGCGTGATAACTCGATCCGCCGCGACCCGGCGTGCGGCCATTCCGCCGAATCGGAATGAGCGTCCAATGCATCGTGATCACCTTCACCCCGACGGCGGCCGCCTTCGCGACGTTGCCCACGACGGCCGCGAGCCGGCGGTCGCGCTCGGCGCCCGGCCCGTGATAGATGTAGCCGGCATCCATCCGAATCGCCTCCCAGATCATTCCACCCCGGTCGCAGGCGTCCTTCCAACGCTTCATCGCGTCAAGGTCCCACTCCCCCACCCCTTTCTCGCGAGCGCGCCCGCCGGCCTCGGCCCCGCCGAGGTTGGTCGTGAGATGCCGGACTCCAAACCGCTGGTGGTATTCGAAATTCTGTTTCGAGGTCCAGTGGTCGCCCATCGTGCAGTGGTAGTCGCCACCCACGTGGTGCAGCGTGTTCTTCCGCGGTCCGCCCGCCGGTGCGGCCTTCGCCACCACCGCCGCCGGTCCCGCCAACCCAGCGCCAATGACTCCGCCCGCTACCACCCGGGCAAAATGCCGGCGCGGCATGGGTGTCGGAGCGAAGGCATCAGATTGGGCGGGGAGTTTCATGGGGAAGGAAAAGCACTGCGCGGCAGACGCCACAAACAATCGTTACCGGCTGGGGCCCACGATCGTAAACCGCAAATCGGCCATTCCACTGGGGACGCGACGAGGGCATCGCGTCCCGAGGTTATCGCCTCTCAAATTTGGGTGGCTTCGTGTCGATTCGTGGTTCTCCGCTGCCGCAACCCCGCTCAGCCCGACAACGCCTCGTCGTTGGGGCGCCGTTCGTGGAGCCGGGCGAGCAAGTCGGGAAACGCCGCCGGCACGGGCGATATCTGCAAAAACTCCGCCGCGAGTTCCTTGAATCCACGCGCGCGCAGACCGGCGTAGACATGCAATTCAAACTGGAGGCGAAGTTGGTCGTGGGCCGGCGAAAGTCCGAGCGCCTGCATCACCCACAACAGCGCCTCGACGGTCGAAAAGCGGCCCGCATCCGCCTGCGCTCGCAGCCAGTAACGGCTCTCCCCGGTCATCGGCAGATTGACCAGCCGCCCCCAGGATCCCATCCCCTGCGCCATCATCGACGTCTCGCGCCACGCTCCGTCGAGCAGCACGATTTGCACCTGTTCCGCCGCGACGCCGGCCGGAACCGGGCCGCCGTGCGGATGCAGGATCCACATCTCGCGTCCCGGCCGCCGAATCTCCTCCGCCGCGATGTGCCGCTCACGCCGCCAGAGATGCTGCCGCGACTCCGGCATCACCCGCTGAATGAGATGGCTCGTGCTGCTCGGCCGGAACCATTCGCGATGGTGGGTCAGGACGTCGATTTCCAACGGGCAACGCACCTCGCGCAGCCCCGCGCACACGCACCAGCGCGGCGGCAGCCGACATCGGGCGCACCGCGGCGTGTTGTTCAGGACGACGCTCCGCACGTCCTAGGGCTTCGCCTGGCGCACAAAATCGATGTCGAACGTCTGCTGCATCTGCGGCTGCGTGTACTGGCCGACGAGCCGGTCGGTCGCGGCGTCGTGTGTCAGCACATACGTCGCCCCCGGATACCCCACGTCGTTCAACTCGACCATCACCTGCAATCCCGCCGCGCCCTGCATCCAGATCGCCCGCGAGACATTGATCGACTTCGGGTTGAAATATCCCGCATCGACCACGCCGCTGATGTCGGCTCCGCGGAGTTCGAGCACGTACGTGCCGTCACTGCGCATCCAGCGACCGAGCAATTTCTTCACCGCCTCTGGCACGGGTTTCGCCGCCGCGGGAGCCGCCGGCGTCGCAGGTGCGGCTGGCGCAGAAGCCGCGGGAGCAGCCGCGGCGGCCGTGGCCGCCGGTTCCGATTTCTTGCAGGCGCCGAGGCCCAGCACCAGGAGGGCGCCGGACATGAAGCATGCTCCGACGCGCTTGGCACTGGCAGAGTGAGGTAGGTCCATCGGGCCATGTGAACGGCCCCCGCGTCCGCTGGCAAGCCGTCCGCGGTCCACCCGCTCAATACTCGCGCTTCGTCACGATGCCCGGCTGGGGCACGGGATAACGGCCGTTCCCGTCGGGCTGGAGCGGGGCCGGCGAATCCGCCGTCAGCGTGTCGAGCCCCGGGGCAAACTCGTGCTCGCAGTTCAGCATCTGGTCATAGGTGATGACCTGACCCGTGTGCGCCGCCATGCGCCCCATCGACGTCACGAGGCTCGCCTCGACGCCCCGCTTGACCTCGTTGTAGGGAACATCACGGCGGATGGCGTCAACCAGGTCGTCCCATTCCATCTGATACGGCTTCGGCTCCGGCTGGGGATACGCCCAGCGCAGGTTTTCCGGGGTCTTGTTCTGCCCGCGATAGATGGCGGCCTTCGACGGGATGTGGCCCTTCTCCGAGATGATCGCAAGCCCCTTGCTGCCCTGCGCGTGACTGGAGTGATCGTTGACACAGCCGGTCATGCAACGGCCCTCAAGAAAGAGCTTCGCGCCGTCCTCAAACGTGTACTCGACCGAGTAGGCATCGAAATTCTGGTCCACGTTGTCACCCCGGAAATGCCGCCCGCCGCTGGCCTGGGCCTTGATCGGCCACGCGCCTTTCATCCAGCAGCACTCGTCGATGTTGTGAATGTAGAAATCGCTGAAGCAGCCGCCGCTGGCCCAGAGGAAACTGTGAAAGCGCTCGATCTGATACATCAGGTCGGTCTTGCCCGCGGGTTTCGGGGGCGAGGCGAAATATCCCACCGGTCCGTGCATGCGGTACGCGCGCATCAAGATGATGTCGCCAATCTCCCCCTGCTTGATCCGGTCGGCGAGTTCGCCCCGCGCACGGCAATGGCGGCACATCAGTCCGACACCGACCTTGAGGTTGGCCTTCGTCGCCTCTTCACCGAGCAGGAGCATGCGTTTGCTGGTGGGTCCGTCGACCGTGACCGGCTTTTCCATGAACACATTCAGCTTCTTCGCGATCGCGTAGCTGAAGTGCACCCACCGGAATGCCGGCGGCGTCGACAGGATGACAACGTCGCCCGGCTTCAGCGCGTCCATCGCAGCCTTGTAGGCGTCGAGGCCGAGGAACCTGCGCTCCTCCGGCACCTCGACCTGCGCGGCGAACTGCTTCGCGAGCTTGTCAAACGACGACGTCAGCCGGTGCGAAAAAACATCCGCCATCGCCACCAGCTTGATCGGACCGCTCGTCGTCGACAGCGCCTGCCCGGCGGCCCCGGTGCCGCGCCCGCCGCAGCCGATGAGCGCCACTTGAATGAGATCGCTCCCCGCGGCATGGACGTGGGGCAGCGTCATGCCGGCCAACGCCGAGACCGTGGCGAGCCGGCCAGTGTTGAGGAGAAAATCGCGACGCGTCGTGACGAGGGGAAGAGATGGGTTCATGGCGTAACGGGGCGGGGTGATGACAACCGGCACCTGGACCGAGACCTCCCCGATGTTCACCTTAATCCGGGAAAGTTTCGCTGCCGGCCTTGCCGCCACATTGGATCCCGGTCACGCGCTGGCGATGCGAATTTGCGCGCGCCGCCCCAACCACGCCTCTCACGTCGCCCAGCACCGATCGCCCGGCCCGAGCCGCACCGATCCGTGATACGCTCCCGGCACCGGATCGTAGCGCACCGCCGTCGTCGCTCCGGGCTCCGACGTAAAGTAGCCGAGAATCGTGAGCTCCTTGATTTTCCGAAAGGGATTCACCGCCCAGCCCGCCGCCACACCCGGCGCCCTTGTTTCGTAGGCGGTCAACACGGCCTCGCGCTCCGCGGGCGCGAGTTCGGAAAAACTCCGCCCCGCCTTCGCCCGGCTCGCCCCCTCAATGTCGCGCAGGCCAAGCCGAATCGTCGCGGCGACGCCCGGCTCCTGGCAGTCGTTCGCCATCATCGCGATGAAGCGGCCGATTTCCACCGCGCCCGCGCCTGGGGACCCCGGTGTGGCCGGCAGAATCGTGTCCCCAATCAGCGTAAGCAGCGCCTCCTCCCCCGGACTCCAACCCGCCGGCGCCGGCAGCGCCGCCCACGACCGCATCGGCAAGCTCGCCCACAACGCCGCGACCCCGGCAAACCGTCCGGCCTGCTGCAGCGCCTCGCGCCGATTCATCCGGCTTTTCATAGGCTCCCCCGTTTCAGTTCTTCAGCGGCATGGTTCGCCGCGCGCGCGGCGAGCGCCATGAACGTCAGCGACGGATTCTGCGTGCCCGTCGACGCCATGCAGGCCCCGTCCGTCACAAACACATTGGCACACGCGTGCAGCTGATTCCACTGGTTGAGCAGCGATTTCCGGGGATCGCGTCCCATCCGCACGCCGCCCATCTCGTGGATGTCGAGGCCCGGCGCCCGCTTGTCATCCGTCTTCGAGATCTTCTTCACGCCTGCCGCGGCGAGCATCGCCTCGCCCTGCACGAGGAAATCCTGCATCAGCTTCACGTCGTTTTCATGGTAGTCGATGGAGGTGACGAGCTGCGGAATTCCCCACGCGTCCTTCAAGTCCGCCGAGAGTCGCACGTGGTTTTCGCGGCGCGGCACGGTCTCGCCCTGCATCATCATCGACACGCTCCACGGCCCGGGCCGCGTGATCCGATCCTTGAACTCCGCGCCCACGCCCTTCGCACTGTTGCCCTGCGTCCAGCCCGCGCGCGAGGCCCCGAAGAACACCATGTAGCCGCGCTGGAAATCCATCTCCTGTTTTCGCACGTTGCGGAAATTCGGCATCATCGCCTGCGTCGGCCGCCGCCCCGAATAATACGAGTCCGCAAAGCCCTCCATCACACCGTGCAGGCTGCCGCGGTAATTGTGAAACGCCACATACCGCCCGAGCAGCCCGTGATCGTCGCCCAGCCCCGCGGGAAAGCGCGCCGATTTCGAGTTCAGCAGAATCAAGTTGGTGTTGAGGCAGGCGGCGTTGACGAAGATCACCCGCGCGAAGAACTCCGTCGTCTCCTTCGTCACCGCATCCACCACACGGACGCCCCGCGCCTTCCCGGTGGCGCCATCGTGCACGATCGACTCCACCACGGAGTGCGGCCGCACCGTCAGTTTCCCCGTGCGCGCCGCCCACGGGAGCGTGGAGGAGTTGGAGGAGAAATAGCCGCCGAACGGACAGCCGCGATAACACAGGTGGCGCGCCTGGCACTTGCCGCGGCCCTGGTCGAAGTGGATCTGCTTCGGCTCCGTGAGATGGGCGCAGCGGCCCTGCACGACGTAGCGGTCCGCAAACGCCCCGCGGATTTTTCCCGTCACGTGTTTCTCGACGTCGTTCATCTCCCACGCCGGGAGAAATTCGCCGTCGGGCAGCGTCTCGACGCCGTCGCGGTTGCCGCTGATGCCGACAAACCGCTCGACGTGCGAATACCACGGCGCGAGGTCATCGTAACCGATCGGCCATTCCGCGAACCCATCGCGCGCGGGCCCCTCAAAGTCGAACCGGCTCCAGCGCTGCGTCTGGCGCGCCCAGATGAGTGACTTGCCGCCCACCTGATAGCCGCGAATCCAGTCGAACCGTTTCTCCTGCACGTAGGGGTGCTCGCGGTCCTTGACGAAAAAATGCTCCGTCGCCTCGTCAAACGCATAGCAGCGCTTCACGATCGGGTTCTCGCGCACCACCGCCTGCGGCAAACGTCCCCGGTGGGGAAAATCCCACGGATTCTTGAGCGCCGTCGGATAGTCCTTCAGGTGCTGCACATCGCGCCCGCGCTCGAGGACGAGCGTGCGCAGCCCTTGGTCGCACAGTTCCTTGGCGACCCAGCCGCCGCTGATGCCAGAGCCGATGACGATGGCGTCATAGGTGTTCTCGCGCGCACCGGCAGTCGTGGGGTGGTTGGCCATCGGCCCCGACTCGAACCGCGACGCCGCCGGGTTTCAAGATCGCCGTTGCCGTCCGTTCTCTATGCGGGCCGGGTCACGCTATTGCCACCAGCGCATGGAGTCCCGCGCGGCCCACGAGCACCGTGCGGCACACCGACGAACCGCGATCGAAATCCCGGCACACCTGCGGGCGTCGCTCGTAGATCGTGCAGAGCCGGGTCGCCGCATCGAGCGCGACGCAGGCGCCGTCTCCCTGCTGGTCCATGCAGCGGATTCCGGAGTGCTCGACCACGAATTCCTCGGGCACGAGCCGATCGCCCACCACGAGCTCCACCAGCAGATGGCAACATTTTCCGCATCCCGCACAGCCGGGCAATCCGTCGGGAGCATTTTCGGTCAAGATGCGCCGAGCCTGCACACCCGGCCCGCAATAGCGACTGTCGTCTACTTCGAGCGAAAGGTCTGGCTCGCCACCACCTGCTCAAGCACATCGCGAAAACGATAGTCGTCCGCCTTGGTCGCGGCGAGGATGCGATCAATCGCCGGCCGGTCCAACGCCTCGATCCGCCGCCCGCAGGCGTAGCTCAACAGCCGCTCCGTCAGCATCCGGGCGAACTGATCCTTGCGGGCCACCAGCGCCTTTTTCAGGCCGGCGACGTCGTCGAATTTCGTCCCGTTGGGAAGTTCCCCCGACGCGTCGATCGGCCCGCCTTTTTCATATCGCGTGCGCCACGCCCCGATGGGGTCGAAGTTCTCCAGCGCGAAGCCGAGCGGGTCGATCTTCCGGTGACACTCAAAACAGGCCGCACTCTCGCGATGCTTCGCGAGGATGTCGCGCATCGACTTCGCCCCGCGGATGTCCGGGTCGATGGGCGGCACATTGTCCGGAGGAGGAGGCGGCGGCGTGCCGAGGATGTTTTCCAACACCCACACGCCGCGAATCACCGGGGAGGTCTCGATGCCGTTGGCGCTGACGGTCAGCACGCTCCCCTGCCCGAGCAAGCCGCCGCGCGCCGGATTTTCGAACGTCACCCGCCGGAACTCGTGGCCCTTCTCCGACGGCACCGCCTGCTCCATGCCATAGAGCCGCGCGAGCGGCCGGTTCAGGAAGGTGTAATTCGAATCCAGGAAGCGCACGACACTGTCGTTGCGGTCAATCAGGTCGCGCATGAAGAGCTGCGTCTCGCGTTTCATCGCCGGCTGCAGGTTCTGCGCGTAGTATTTCAGAAACGAGCCGCGGTCGGGCGCCATGTCACCAAGGCTGCGCAGGTTCAGCCAGCCGTCGAGGAAGCCGTTCACAAACGCGTCGGCACGCGGACTCGCCACCAGCCGCCGGGTCTGCGCCGCGAGCACGTCCGCCTTCAAAAGTTCGCCGGTGTCGGCCAACCGCCGCAGCTCGGCATCCGGCATCGTCGACCAGCAGAAATACGATAGCCGCGCCGCGAGCGCATGCGCGTTCAAGCTCCGCTCCTTTGTCTCGGCCACCTCGGGCTCGATCAAATACAGAAACGCCGGAGAGCACAGCACCGCCTTGAGCCCGTCGGTCATCGCCGCAAACGGCGTCCGCCCCTGCTGCCGGCGCGTCGCAACGACGGCCATCAGGCGATCCACCTCGTCCGCACGCGCCGGCCGGCGATACGCGCGGTCCGCGAACCGTTGCAGGATCTCGCGCGTGCGCTCGGGCGCAAACGGCACGTCCCCGATGATCGCGCGCTGCGTCGCATTGGGCCATTGGTCCACGAGCGGTCCCCGAATCGCGACCTCATGAATCCGCACCTGCGGAATCTGCCCGTAACGAATTCCTGCGATCCGCGCCTCGACAATCCCCCGCGAGTCGCGCACGTCCGCCGGGAACAGCTTGCCATAGGTCCGGATGAGGCGCGCGTAGGTGTTGCGCACGCTGATCATCCCGTTGGGAAACGTGAACCGCGGCGCAAAGCCCCGGTCGAGCCACACCCGGTACGTGTACCATTCCTGCACCTCGTCCTTCAGCTCCGTCTCGGCGAGGAGCGGCTCGATCGGTTGCGGCAGGTGCAGCGGCCCCGCCGCCGCATTGCCGGCCACGATTCCCATCCGCAGCGGCATGGAGAGGTCCGTGCCGAAGAAATTCGGGTCGTAGGGATTTCGGCGGAACTTCGCCTCCGCCTTCACCCGGATTTCGTAGTATCCGTCGACCGGCACGCCCTGGGCAAACTTGAGCAGGGGCCCGTACGCGCCCTCGTGCTTGTCCGACATCGTCGTTTCGTAGAGGGCGAGATAGCGGTCATTGTGAATTTCGCGATGATGCCGCAGCTCGGGCTGCTGTTGGAATCCGCCGGTGAACCGCCACGTCTCCTCGGCCGGCCGCTCGGTCTGGGCAAAGGCCTTTTCGACGACGACCGCCGCGGCGTCGATGTACTGCGCGAGCAGATACCCGGAGGTCCGCAACGTGTCGCCGATGTTGTCCAGGTGCATGACCATTTCGTCCCGCGGAAACTTCGTCGTCGGATCAAACATCGTCATGTTCATCCCGAAGAGGTCGCCCACGGTGTTGATGTATTCGCGGCGGTTGAGCCGGCGCAGCACGGTCTGCCCGCCCGTGCTCGAGAGCCGGGCGTGTCCATCGGCCACGAGTTCGGTGAGGCGCGCCACCGTCGCCCGCGTCTCCGCCTCGGCCGGATGCTTCTCCGCCTTGGCCGGCGGCATCTCGCCGAGATTGAGCTGGTCGATGATGTCCTGCAGGTCGATCAGCGTGTCCGCCTTCGCCACCGGCAGCGCCAGGGTGTCGAAGCGGCGCTCGCCCTTCTGCTTGTCCGGCCCGTGGCATTCCTGGCAATACGTCCCGAAGAAGGAGCGGAGGGATTTCTCGGCTCCGACTTCGGACGCGCCTTTTTCGGCGGCGTCAATCCGGAGAAACGTCAACGACACCAGGATCCAGATGAATAGTCTCATGTCCTTCATGCCCAACCCCGGTCGGTGATTTTCCTGGGGACGCGACGCCCTCGTCGCGTTGCCTCCGCTGACCGCGACGGGGGCGTCGCGGCTCCAGAAAGTAAAGCGGTTTGCGGGCCTATCGCGGCGCGAAAATATCCCCGCTGGTCTCTGCGCATCCTCATGACGAAACGCCGCGGTCGCGTTTCACGCCCGTTCCAAATCCCGCATCGTGCCGGTGCTGAGCCCGAAGCGATTCGTCTCGACGCCGAAGCGCTGGAGCATGGTGAGGTAGAGGTTGCAGAGCGGCACGCGGCCGAGCCCCTTTTCCGGAAACAGCCGGTGCTCGCCATGCTTGTAGCCGCCACCCGCAAAAATCATCGGCAGATTGTTGTTCGTGTGGGCGTTTGCGTTGCCCATGCCGCTCCCGAACAGCACCATCGTGTGGTCGAGGAGTTTGCCGTCGCCATCCTCGAGCGACTTCATCTTCGCGAGGAAGCGCGCGAATTGCTCCATCTGGTATTTTTCCAGTTTCAGGAGACCGTCGATGTTCTCCTGCACCTGGCCGTGATGCGACAGCGCGTGGTAGTCCTTGCGCAACCCAAAGGCCGACGCCTCGAAACCGCCCGCGATTTCGAGCGTGGCGATGCGCGTGGAGTCCGTCTGCAGCGCGAGGGCGATGAGGTCATACAACACCGGCAGGTCCGACACGACGCCCGTGTTGGCCGGTTCGGGCATGCCGGGCTGCGGCTTCGGCACATTCGTCCAGCGCTTGCCGAGTTCCATCTGGCGTTCGACGTCGCGCACCGAGGTGAAATACTCGTCGAGCTTTTCCTGGTCGCGTTTGCCGAGGTGGCGGCCGAGCGACTTCGCGTCGCCGTTGACCGCGTCGAGAATCGAGCCGTGCAGCGCAAAGCGATCCTCCGCGCGTTCGCGGTCGCTGCCACTCTCGGTGATGAACAGCTTGCGGAAAAGCTCCTTCGGTCCCGGGATCGGCGGCACCCGCGTGCCGCTGCGGTTCCAGCACATCATGCATCCGCCGTGCAGCCCGTCTTCGGACCCGATCGTAAGGGAGGGAAACCGCGTCGCACCGCCAATCGTCTCGGCCGCACGCTGGTCGAGGCTGATGTTGCCCTCCGGCATGCCCTTCGCATCGACGGTGCGCACGCCACTGAGGTAGGAGTGAATCGCGAAGTGCCCGCCCTTCACCCCGTGATCAAGGCCGGAATAGAGCGTGAAATCACTCTGATGGGGAGCCAGCGGCTGCAGGAGCGATGGCAAATCGTAGGCCCGCCCCGTCTGTTTTGGAAAAAACTCCGGCTGGTAGAACCCGAGCATGTTGCCGACGCAGACCATGCGGGTCGGCCGCGATGCGCCCACGGCCGCCCCCGCCTTGCTGCCGACCGCGAGCCCGGCGCCGAGCACGCGGGTGGACAACGACTCCAGAAGGGGCAACGCCAGCGTCACCCCGGCGGCGCGGAGGAAGAACCGGCGGTTTACGATGTGCGGGGAGTGGGACATGGGGAGGATGCGGGGCAAGACGTCACGGGGGCGGGAAGGATTTCAACGAATATCGCCGGACGGCAACCCGACCCAGTGGGGACAGCCCACACGCGATGCGAAGGAAGATCAAGGCCGGGGTCACTTCTGGGAGGGAATCGCCACCCGGCGAAACCACGCCTCAGCGTCGGGGCCTGCACCCCATCCGTCCCCTCCCCGCTGTGCCATTCCTACTCAAAATGCGATTCTTGCCCCCAAACATTGCTTCGGTCAGCCCTCGGTTAACCTCCGGTCAGCCTCCGGTTATCCCGTCGTTACCGCGCCGCCGCGCCATTTCGGAACAAAGGCGAAAGCGACGGGGTCATGTCGCGGGCGAAAGGGCGAAAGCGACGGGGTCATGTCGCGGATTGCGGATTTGAGCCATAGGATCAAAATCCGCGGCGCCCTTTCGCCTCCAGAAAATTCCTGAGACCGGCGTGCACTTTCGGATCCGAGATTCGCGGCATGACCGCTCCGGCCGCGCTGCGCGTCATTTACCTACGCGCATCAGATGCTCGGCCAAAGCATCATATGCCGGCAACATAATCGGATCGAGATTTGAGGTGGATCCGAGGGGAAAAGAGGAGAATTGGACGATCACCATCTCGGCCTTGGGATCCACGGCGACGATCTGCCCATTGACGCCGCGCGCGTGATACACACCGCGCTCGTTGTGCGATACCCACCATGTGCTGCGGTAACTCCAACCGGGCTTGGTCACATTTGGGGCTTTGGCAAAGAGCTCCCTGTTACCGCCTCGCGTGATGAGGTCCACGGCTTCCGCGGAGATGATTTGCTGGCCGTGATACTCTCCGCGGAGGCGCATCATTTCGCCAAACCGCGCCAAATCGCGCAGCGTCACATTCATTCCGCCTCCCGCGTGCGGCGTGCCGGTAGAGTCGATCGAGCAGTAAGCGTCCTGTTCCACCCCGAGCTTCGACCAGATCCGCTCGTGCACCAGCTGGGTGAACGGCTTGCCGGTGATCCGATGGAGGATCCAGCCGAGCGCGTTGGTGTTGGGCGTGCGGTATGCAAACCGCGAGCCGTGTTCCGCCTCGTTCTTCAGTGTCGCGAGGTAGGCATAAAACGACTCAGGACCGGAGTAGTTCGCCGGACGAGGCAGAAGATTTCCCGCGCGGTTGAACGCCCAGATTTCGGCATCCGGTTTCGTGTAGTCCTCGTCAAAACGGATCCCCGTCGTCATGTCCATCAGTTGCCCCACGGTCGCGCTGCCGAGCGCAGAATCCCGCAACTCCGGCAGATAACGCGAAACGAGAGCCGACTCGTCGAGCATACCTTCCACGACCATCGCCGCGGCAAGCGTTCCCACGAACGACTTGGTCACAGAAAAAAGCGCATGCTGCCGCTCCGGCGCCTGCACGCCAAAGTACTTTTCATACACGACTCGCCCCCGATGCAGGACGATAATGGCATCGGCATAATTCTTCAGAAGAGAGTGCCCCCAGGTCATCCGCTCTTTGCTTCCCACCGGGAAGAACTCCAGGGCATCGATCTCCGCTCTCTCCGCGCGTGGCAAAGCAGCGACCGGGCCAGCGCCGCGGGCGATAACGACGGTCGGAACGAATTCACGCTGATGCGAAAACGCCCAGCGCGACTCCGGGAACCGGCGGTGTCCTCCATCGGGCGAAAGCAACGGGGTCATGTCGCGGATCGCGGACTTGAGTCCGGGGACCAAAACCTGCGGCGCCCTTTCGCCTCCACCAAATTCCTGAGACCGGCGCGCACTGCCGGATCCGCGATCCGCGGCATGACCCCTCGGCTGCGCGCGCGTACCTGTACGACATGCTGGAGGCTCCCGCCCGCGAACGGCCCAACCGTCGCTCGGGTTGCGAGGCGCACGGGCAAACGGCCCGTGATGCCGAGCAAGCCCGAGCGACGGCAAAGTGGCAGTAAGGATACCGTGGGCCTCTTGCCGCACAACTGCCGGCTCTGCACGGAGGTTAATAGCTGCTGAAGTCAATCGTGCCAGAAGGTAAGCTAGGATCGGTTGCGATCTGCACCGAGTCACCGTCACCGATTCGGCTGCGCAGTTCGACGCGAATCGATTGTTTGGACGCCACATCTTGCTCAACTGTGACATGACGAGGCGTTCGCGAGTCAGCGCCACTGATCAATACGTAGAGGATACGCACCTTCGCACTCGACTGATTTGCAATTGTCAGTCGTCCGCTTGAAACATTGAGGTTCGCCTTGATGCTTTTCGGGAGGAATGGGGTTGTTGGGGGAGCCGGTGCTGGCGCTTCCCACTCGCACGCGACCTCGACAGTTTCCGGGTCGGCGGCCAACGAGAGTGTCATTTGCGGCGTGATTACGATATTGCTCCGGACTTCCGTCGACTCTTTCGGACGTATGCGGACCTCAGTCAAAATCGTTTCGAGGATTGTGTCTCCAGTTCCGCTCACGAGAATGCGATGCAACTCGATCGTACGTTCCCCGAGATTTGTGATTCGCAGTCGCTTTCCATCGTTTGTTACGAGCAAGCGGGCTTTTGCCGGCCGTATATCTGTAAGTGCAACGCTGAGCGCCAAAGTTTCTTTCGAGGTGACTGTCCCTCGCACCTCAGCTGTCTCATACCCGGTGGAGATAACGCTAAATAAATAATCGCCGACTACTGCGTTCGGAATGTTGAGCGGCGTGGTTCCCACTTTCTTACTCTCGTGCCACACTTCAGCGCCACTTGGGGTTGAGACTACGGTGACGTTTCCGGTTGGCCACACGAAGTTGATCGGCTGGGGATTCTCGCTTACGTTGACTGTAAGTGCTCCATCTGGCCGCCCTTTTTCGGAAAACGTGAAGGAGTGCTCTTCAACTGTTATTCCCTCAGAACGAAATGGCGTGACCCCAATTGGCACGCCACCTTCCCTGACCGTGGCCCCAACAGGGGCGGACGTGAAGTCTACGGCTGTCTTCGCAAAGTTAACTCCGACCGAATTATTTTTACCAGTAAGCACCTCAATCTCGGAAACTTTGCTATGTTGCCACCCTTTCGCCGCAAACGTGAGTTTGTATTTCCCTGGAGCAAGTTGTCGCCCGGTCGGAGTCTCGGCGGCGGTCGCGTTAAGCGAAACTGTCAGGGGAGCTGAAGCGACACCGTCCGTTCGCTCAATCGTCACTAGCGTTTCGACATTGGCAGCGAGTAGCACTTGACCTGTTTCCTGGGCCGGTGGAGCGAGCGGCTGCGGCACGACGGTCGCGCCTGTTCCGTTCGATTGCTGTTGATTAGAGAGCACCGCGACGACTACGAGGGTCACAACTACTGCCGCGAGTCCGAATAATTTGTCGACATTTTGTGAAGACGAGTGCGCAGGGGTAGCGCTGGCTGCATTGCTCGGCGCATCAAAGGCGGCGAGATTTACCTTCGCTTGCGCGACCAATTGTGCGGCCGCCGGCAGTTCGGCGACGGCGATTTCCAAGTCTGCACGAAGCTGTCGCGTGCGTGCGTCGAGATGGCCATTGATGGAGTGAAGTTCGGCTTCGATCTCGTTTCTGCGGATGTGCAAGATGGCATCGATCTTTTGAATTTCACGGGGATCAATCTGTGCATTGGGATTAAACCGAAAACCGAGTTCGCACGATTGGCGCCAAGCCATGAGCTTTCGTTTCAGATCGGCCCCAAAACCGGAAGCCCGCATGCGCCAGCTTACGTCGGCGGCCGTTTCGATTCCATAACCTCGCAGCGTTGCTAATCGTTTTGGACCGATTCCGGGAATACCGGCACCGCTGATGAACTGACGGTCCAAGTATTGCTCGAGTTGAATCTCGCGCAGCCGTTGATGGAGATCACCGATCTGCTTTTGCCGTCGCACTGGCAGCCCGTTATACTCTGCTTTGAGCGGCGTTACTCGTCGCCGCACGGTCTCGTAATCTTGAACGTAGCGGCCGTGAATCGCGCGCAGGTTTGAATCGATTGATTTCTGTTTTTTCTCGGCGGCCGCGTATTCTTGTTCGAGTTGTTGGCGATACTCTGCTCGACGCGATTTACTTTTCTCGTTGGTGACTAAATTCAAGGCCCAGAGTCCAACGAGTATCGCGAGAAACCAATGGCCGTAAAAAAGCCCGACTAATGCCAACAGCGCCAACCCAATGCCAAACCAAAAGGCTCCAGATTTTCGGTCGAGATTGTCGGGGAGCGGCGCGGGAACGATCACGCCAATGGATGGGAGAGTGAAATTATAGGCGTAGGGTCTTGTGGCTTCGAGCTTGTCCGCCAGCTCATTGATTGTCGCAGCGTCGATTCGGAACACTTGCTGCCCGTCGGCCAGGAAAAGGACGACCCGCAGTTCGCACCACGGGCAGGCTGGGCGGCTGGACACATATTCGTGAACCGGGTTAACCCGGCACTTGATAATCGAATTGAGGAACGTTTGAAGTTGCTGAGCCCACTCGATAGGCGTCGGGCGGTTGGTGTTTGCAGAATTATCCGCGAAGGCACGCTCAAAGAGCGCGAACAGTCCTGGTGGCACAGTATCGGGTGGCGGAACATGAGGCGGCGGACGAATGCCGTTTAAATTTCCTCGTTTCCCATAAGCGAATAAGTAGCGTCGAATCGCTTCCGAAATCTCGTCCGGTCCGCCGACGCCCGCGAACGGGTGTCGTCCAATGAACAAGAGCTGAAAGATGAGAACTGCGAGCGTGAAGTTGTCGTGATTCGGCGACCGGAGGACTCTGCTCAGGTCAGCGCCGTGGAGTTCGGGGGCGAGCTGGTCGGGGGTTCCAACGGTGCACTTAAACAACTGCGTGCCACTCTTGATTTGAAACGAGTCGCAATCGACAAAGCACACTGCGCCCTTCTCACTTACGAGGATGTTGCGTTGATTAAAGTCGCCAACCACTGCGCCAATTTGATGAACCTCGTGCAGTGCCGCACATAGGTTGTATGCGGACATTATCAAAAACCGAAAAGTCGCCTTCGGCATTTTGACCATTCGGCTCTTAGGGCCATACAGATCGTGCAGTTCGATGCCGCTGACCCGAGGCATTACCACGGCAAAGACGCCGTTATCTATCACGTCGATTGGCCAAGCGGAATGCTTAGCTAACTGCGGCGATGCCATTGCGACCATCTGCCGCAGTTTGCTGCGCCGCTCGTTCGTGACCTGCTCCTTCTTGTAGACCTTGATCGCAATCTCCGAGTGCCCGTTGACGCCGTAAACGACTCCTTCCCCGCCTCGTCCTAACTCAGGCCCGAGCGAAAATTGTGCGCCCTTAATACTTGTTAATCGATCCAGCACGAGAGAACCAATGTCTTATCGTCATCGGTGCGCTCGTTCACCGGTTTTGACTCGAGAAACGTCCGCAGCGGCGTGGCGAGGATCTTCGCATCTGCAATCGCTCGAATCTGTGAAAATAGATCACGCAAAAATGGTGTGTGGACCGATTTATCGGCGTGCAGCAAAATGAGGTCCTGCAGGCCGTCAGTGAACGCAGACACTTCCGTGAGCCGAGCCGCGACGCTTACGAATTGGCAATGCTTCTCCCAATCCTCTGAAACGACAAAGACGGTGGAATTGGCATACTCGCCGTTTGTCGGCCAGGTCAGCGCAGAGTAAGTGCCATCCTTGAAGCCAACGATGGCCCCATCGCCGATCTGAAAAAACCAGCTCGCCTTTTCCGAAACACACCCAGCGAGCAGTGTGGCCGAAAGTTCGCGCACATCGCACCCAAGAATTTCAGCTTCGGTTTTGATGCGCTCACGAATATCTCTGACGAGTGCAGCTATGATGTCGCGAGAAACAAGTTCGGGTGCGAGCGGCAATGCACGAAGCCGCGTGCAAAATTCACTGACAACGATCTTCGATCCAATTGCAGAAAATTTCGCGCTACCGGCGCCATCCGCTAGCGCGAACAACATGGCAGCGGGATCGCTGGAAATCCCTTCTGAGATTTCACAGTAATCTTGGCACTCGGAGTTCGCTTCGACATGCGACGTGCCCCGAACGCTCTCGGCGAGAGAAACCCACATTCAATTAAACTGTTCCCCAGCCGTTGGGCGCAGTTGGGTTTTCCAATTTCACTTCATCTCCGGGTCGTGATTGCGAAACGGAGCGAAGCGACGAGGAGAGCCACTTAAAGAGCTCTCGGAATCCTAGGCCCTTCAACTTAACCGGCGTGGCGGGGCTGATAGATGCGAGTATTTCCATATCAGCGCTTTCGACACCGATGGGGAAAAATGCGAAAGATTTCTTGTCGAGACCGACCCGAATCTTGGCAACTGAATCCGACCATTCTGCCTTGTCGCGATCAGTCGGGCCGCCATCGGTAATCAGCATAATCCACGGCCGAAAATATTTCACGCCCGCCGTCTTGTAGGTTTGTTTGCGCGTATCGACAATTTCCAACGCCCTCGCGAGCGCGGCGCCCATTGGCGTATCGTTCTGGGCCGTGAGTGTTGGTGGAACGAAATTCTCCGCAGTAATGCAGGTTTGGATTTCGGCAACCGGACCAAACGTGACAATGGAAATTTCCACGCGCTTTTGCGCCAACACGTCGGACATCAATGAATCCTTCAGAGCGACAAGGCCTGCATTGAGTTGCTCAATCGGTTGGCCGCCCATTGAACCTGAGGTGTCGAGCACCAACACGCAGAGACATCGCGGTTCAGGGTTCCCGGCGAATTCACTTGTTCCGAGCGTGATTTGTTCCATGGCGGTTGGGTTGGGTTGGGTTGAGGTTGAGCGGGAGGGAGAGCTTACTTTACTAGTAGCGCGTAAAAAAGTGCGAGTGTGGCAATCCCTCCAACAATCGTGATCGCGCGTCGCCGCCATGCGTGAATTGACGCTGCACTCCCGCTTACTGGTGGCGGCTGAAGCGTCGCAACACGTTGCTGATTGGCTGCCGGTGTAAATGAAGAATAGGAAAGCCCCGTGCCCGGCAGCGAAACCGTATTTCGCACACCACGGCTGGAGACATTTGTTGTGAACCCACGTCCCCCCATGGACACCGAAGCTCCGCGTTTCGAAAGGTTGAGGCGAAAGCCGGGAAACAAGCGGATACTTTGCCGGAAACGGAATCCCATACTATCAATCCATGTCGTAGCGGAGATATCGGGCAAGCCAAACCGATAGACGCCTTCAACCAGAAGAACCTGATGAAGTGCTGCAAATCGTTCCTCCTGCCGGGCGGGCAACAGGTGCCCTTCTGCGCCTACAATTCGGTGGGCTACCGGGAGCAGGCCCGGTCGCGGCTCACCGCCATGGAGCCCGAGCGCCGCCGCGCCCACGCGGAAGGCCGCCGCTACGAGCCGCGACCGGTGACGTTCTCGTTCCCGCGCTGAACGGGTGTCTGCACGGGATCACATTGCGGTTTCCGACCAGGACCCGAATTTTCCGGTCGCCTCCTCCGCAAGGGGAGTCAGCGGAAACAACTCGCCAGCGGGTTGTGCCAAACTACGACTGAAACGTCGCCTCCTCCTGCCGGGACCACTTCCCGCTCCCCCAAAAAAGATCTTCAGCCACCCACTTTCATCATGAGAATTGTCATGTCCGTTTCGTGGCGATGGCTTCAAGGTTGGTTGCACCGCCCGTCGTTGTTCTTGGCGCTGGCACTGTCCGGTTGCGCGATGGCGGCAACGCCGGCTGCGATCACGATCGCCGGACTCGAAAAACCGGCGGACGTGCTGATCGACCGCTGGGGAGTGCCGCACATCTACGCCGGCACAACGTACGATGCGTTTGTCGCCCAGGGTTTTGTCGCGGCGCGGGACCGGCTCTGGCAAATGGACCTGTGGCGCAAACGCGGCCTGGGCGAGATGGCCAGGGATTTCGGACCGGCCTGGGTCGAGCATGACCGCGCAGCGAGGTCCGTGCTGTTTCGCGGCGACCTGTACCGCGAATGGCTGGCGTACGGTTCAGACGCGAAGCGCGTGGCCGAGTCGTTTGTCGCCGGGGTGAACGCCTACGTTTCGCTGGTCACTGCCCAACCGGAACGCCTGCCGCTCGAATTCAAACTTCTCGGTTATCAACCGGCATTCTGGTCAGCCGGGGCCAGCCGATGGGGTCAACCCGCTGGTTGCTGGTGGTCCCCGCGAGGGCAAGCTCCTTGATCCCCAATTTTGGGTAGAAAGAGGGTTGGAGTTCGGGAAGGTGCGACGGTTGCGTCGGGGTGATGGCACGACGAATTCGCATTCAGTTTCCAGGTGCACGGTATCACATCATTAACCGAGGTAACTACCGCCAGGACGTGTTTGCGAGCGAGGGTGCGCGGCAGGCATTTGTTCGAACGCTCGGTGAAGCAGCCGAGCTGTTCCGCTGGCAGGTGCATGCCTACGTTGCGATGTCGAACCACTACCACGTGGCCTTCGAAACTCCGGAACCGAACCTCGCGCAGGGGATGCATTGGCTGCAGACGACTTACGCGACGCGCCATAACCGGTTTCGTCGTCGCCATGGGCACCTTTTTCAGGGCCGCTTCAAGTCGCTTCTGATTCAAGACTCAGCGCACCTGGCGCGGGTCGTTGACTACATCCACCTGAATCCCCTTCGCGCGAAAATCCTGCCCGCTGACCGACTCTTGGACTACCAAGCGAGCAGTCTCGGCGCGTTGGTCACGGGCGCTCGTCCAACATGGCTCGTGGTGGACAAATTCAGGGAGGCGGACGGTCCGATAGAATCGCGCAAAGATTGGCCCGACTACCTCAAGTGCCTCGTCGCTGTGGCGAACGGTCCCGGGGATGACGAACGGATGCAACGTGGTGCGCTGTCCGCCGGCTGGGCCATTGGTACGAGCGGGTGGCGCCAGGCACTCGCCCGCGAATACGCCCAAACCAAACTCGCTCCGGAGTGGGCTGCGGATGAGTTGGAGGAATTTCGGCAGAACCGCTGGCAACAGGAACTCGAAATTGGACTCGCGCAGATCGGCCAAACGCTCGATGACGCGGCCGCAGCGCCCAAGACCATTCACTGGAAGCTGCAACTGGCCTATCGATTGCGGCAAGCTTCCGCCGCACCTTATTCCTGGATCGCCAAGACGCTCAGGATGGGCGCCGCATCGTCGGTTCGAGCCGCGCTCTCGCGACGACTGCAGCAACCAGCGGGTTGACCCCATTGGGCGTTCCAAGATTGCTCAGACCGATTCCTGTGCGGATGCGGGGCAGCCCTATATACTCCAATTCCGGTCCGCCCATGCTGTTTTCCACGCAGCCAAATATGTGTTCGATATGACAGGGCACATTCAAGGATCAATTCGAAGAACGACTTGATATAAGGAGTTCACTAAAACATTGAGCAGGGGACTTCCAACCGAGGATTTTGCGGGGACGCTCGTTGAGCATTTCCTGATGGGCGCTGAGTTGCTGGTAAGAAACCAGCGACAGGTCGGTGCCCTTGGGCAGGTAGTGGCGGATGCGACCATTCTGGCTTTCGCAGGTGCCCCGCTCCCAAGGACTGTGCGGGTGACAGAAGAAGACCTGCAGCTTGAGGTCGGCCGCG
>CANJIU010000068.1 GCA_947474365.1 Opitutia bacterium
AGAACCGGTTTTTGCCCTCATGCCGACGTTTTGACCCCGCATATCACCTTCGCCGCGCGTCGGTTTTCCTCCTTTCTCCTATGAAGAATCGGTCGACTGTCGCTGAGGGACAGGCTCTAACCTAAATGACGCGTCACAATCGGACTCTGCCACTGATGAAAACCATCACCGCCCTCCTGCGCACGACGGCGTTTGCCGTCCTCGTGTTCGCCGCCGCAGCGCTTCGCGCCGCGGTCATCCCCGCCACGTACAACTCGGCGGCCGACGTGCCGGTCACCGCCTCAAGCATCGCCGCCGGCGACACGGTGAATTTCACCCTTAATTTTGCGCCCCCCATCGGCACGCAGCTGACGGTGGTCAGGAACCCCGGGATCGGTTTCATCAGCGGCACCTTCGCCAACCTCGCCCAAGGGCAGACGGTGGCGCTGAATTTCGGCACGACGACCTATAATTTTGTCGCGAATTATTACGGCGGCACCGGCAACGACCTGGTGCTCGTGTGGTCGAACACGACGCGACCGTACGCCTGGGGCAGCAAAGATCTGGGTCTCCTCGGCAACGGAACAACCGGTTCTGGGGGCTCCCTGCCGGTCGCTGTCACCAAGACCGGCGTGCTGGCAAACAAGACGGTGGTGGCGATGACGGCCGGCTTCTATCACACGCTGGCCCTCCATTCCGACGGTACGATGTCAGCCTGGGGAGGAAATAATAGCGGAATGCCTTTGCTTGGAAATGGCTCGACCGGCCCCAGCGCGGTGCCCGTTCTGGTCGACATGAGCGGCGCGCTGGCGGGCAGTCGCGTCGTGGCGATCGCCGCGGGAGAACAGTTCAGTTTGGCTCTCAGCGCGACCGGAGTCATCTACGGCTGGGGCATGAATACCTACGGCCAGCTGGGCAACAACTCGAACAATGGTAACATCGTGCCCCAAGTCGTCGGCGCCACCGGTGTCCTCGCCGGCAAGACGATCGTGGCGATCGCCACGGGCGCCAACCATAGCCTGGCCCTCGCTTCGGATGGAACGTTGGCGGCATGGGGCGTCGGCGGTAGTTTGGGAGACAACAGCACCACCACCCGACTGGTGCCGACCCTGGTCACGACTTCCGGCGTCCTCGCGGGCAGGACGGTCATCGCGATTGGTGGCGGCCTCCAGCACAGTCTCGCGCTCTGCAGCGACGGCACCCTCGCCGCGTGGGGCGCAAATTTTTACGGCGAACTCGGCAACAACTCGACGAACTCCCAAAGCCTGGTGCCGGTGCAGGTCACGGCATCAGGCGCGCTTTCCGGCAAGACCCCGGTCAGCATCGCCGTCGGGAGCGCTCACAACCTGGTCCTTTGCGCCGACGGCACGCTGGTCGCGTGGGGACGAAACGTTTTCGGTCAATTGGGCGACAACAGCACCACCAACCGACTGGTGCCGGTCAACATCACCGGAACCGGCGTGCTGGCCGGCAAGACGGTGGTGGCGATTGCGGCGGGACGCAGTCACAGCGTCGCGCTGTGCTCGGATGGCACGACCGCGGCGTGGGGCTGGAATTTTTACAAGCAACTGGGCAATACCACTCCCACGCAGAGCCTGGTGCCCGTAGCCGTCGACACCACGTCGATGGGCGCCAACGCCCGAATCTCCTACATTTTCAGCGGTCCCGCGGCAAACCATGTCGCGGCCGTGGTGTCCGGGCCGCCCCCCGTCTTCCCGGAAATCGCCGTCGTCGGCAACAGCATCAACATCCCCAACGGCGCCTCGACCCCCAGTCTCGCCGACCACACCGATTTCGGGAGCGTGATGGAAGCGGGCAACGCCACGCAGACGCGCACCTACACCGTCAAGAACACCGGCTCGGCTGATTTGAACCTGACCGGGACACCCGCCAAGGTGGTCGTCAGCGGCGCCCATGCCGCGGATTTCACCGTGACGGCCGCACCCGCGGCGCTCGTGGCCGCGTTCACGGGCACGACGACGTTTCAAGTCACGTTCAATCCCAGCGCGCTCGGCCTGCGCACGGCGACCCTCAGCATCGCCAACGACGACAGCGACGAAAACCCTTACGTCTTCGCGATCCAGGGCACCGGCGCCGCCCCGGAAATCGACGTCGTCGGCAACACCATCAGCATCCCGAACGGCAGCCTCACTCCGAGCCTGACGAATCATACGGACTTCGGCGACGTGCCGGAAATCGGCAACACGACGCTGACCCGCACGTTCACCCTCAAGAACACCGGCTCCGGCGACCTGAGTCTGACGGGCATACCCAACAAGGTGGTCGTGAGCGGCGGCAATGCCGCGGCGGATTTCACCGTCACCCTGCAACCCACCACCCCGGTGGCCGGACCGACCGGCACCACCCCGTTTCAAATCACGTTCAACCCGAGCGCCTCCGGCCTGCGCACGGCCAATGTTAGCATCGCCAATGACGACAGCGACGAAAACCCGTATGTCTTCGCCATCCAGGGCAACGGCACCGCGACCCGGATCGAGGTCCTCGGGAACGGGGTCGTGATCGCCGACGGCGACAGCACGCCAGCGGCGGCGGACTTCACGCAGTTTGGCAACGTCGCGGTGTGTACCGGCGCCACGGAGACGCACACCTTCACGATTCACAACTTCGGCACCGCTCCGCTGAATCTGACCGCAGCGCCGTTCGTGGCGCTCGGCGGCGTGAACGCCGGCGATTTCATCGTGACCCAGCCGACCACCGGCACGATCGCTCCCAGCGGGACAACGACCTTCAATGTCACCTTTGATCCGAGCGCTCCCGGAGTGCGCTCCGCCACGCTCAGCATCGCGACCGATGACGCGAACGCCTCGCTCTACGACTTCGCCCTCGCCGGCACCGGCGTCTCTCCGGAGATCGATCTCACCGGGGGAAACAATGTCGGCATCGTCGACGGCGCAACCTTGGGGATTACGGCCAACGGCACCAACTTCGGCGCTGTGGCACTCAACAGCAGCAGCCCACCGCACACGTTTACGATCACGAACCTCGGCACAGCGCCCCTGAACTTGATCGGCACGCCCAAGGTGACCGTCACCGGGGCGAACGCCGGCGACTTCACGGTGACGCAACCCGCCTCGCCGATTGCGGTCAGCGCGACCGCAACGTTCACCATCACGTTCACCCCCGGCGCCATCGGCGGGCGCAACGCGATCATCAGCATCGCGAACGACGATTGCGACGAGAGCACATACGACTTTGTCGTCGCGGGCAACGGAATCGGCGTGCCTGAAATCGAAGTCCTCGGCGGGACCCCAGCGCTTCTGATCGCGAGCGGCGATCTCACCCCGACCGCGAGTCCGGACGACGGCACAGTCTTCGGCAACGTGTTCTGGCCGGGCACCACCTCGCTTACCCACACGTTCACGATCCACAATCTCGGCACCGCCACGCTGAACGTGACCGGCATCGTCTCGAGCAATCCGGCGGAATTCACCACCGGAGCCTTCACTCCGGGCGGCATCGCCCCGACCGGCACGATGACGTTCGACGTCAAATTCGATCCCGGCGCCGCGGGCCTGCGATCGGCCAACATCACGATCAGCAACGACGACAGCGACGAGGGCACCTATGTGTTCGCCGTTCAGGGCACCGGCGGCGTGCCAGACATGGTAGTGCGGGGCAACAGCGTCACCATTCCCGATGGTACCGCGACGACCACCGGGAACGACGGCACCGACTTCGCCGATGTCGCCGTTTGCACCGGCGCCACGGCGACGCACACGTTCACGATCCACAATTTTGGCAACGCGCCCCTGCAACTGAACGGTTCGCCACTCGTCGTGCTGGGCGGACCGAACGCCGGCGATTTCATCGTCTCACAACCGACCGTCACGACGATTGGCGGCGGCGGCGGGTTCACGAATTTCAGCGTCACCTTCGATCCCAGCGTCGCCGGCATCCGGACCGCGACGCTTTCGATCGCCAGCACCGACAATAACGTCAACCCCTACAACTTCACCATCGCCGGCAACGGAATCGCACCCGAAATCGACGTCACCGGGGGCGGCGGTAACGTCAGCATCGTCGATGGCAGCACCCTGCCGACCACGACGAGCGATACGGATTTCGGCAGCATCTTTCTCGGGAACAGCGGCGTGAGCCACACCTTCACGATCCGGAATCTGGGCACGGCGCCGCTCACTCTGCTGGGCAATCCCAACAAGGTGATTGTGACCGGCCCGAATGCGGGCGAATTCACCGTGACGCAACCCACGTCGCCCATTGCCACCGGCGGCGCCAGCCCCTTCACCGTCACCTTCAACCCGACCGGCTTGGGCGTGCGCACGGCGATCATCAGCATCGTCAACGACGATTGCGACGAGAGCACGTACGACTTCGTCATCCAGGGCACATGCATCGGACCCGGGATCAACGTCAGCGGTGGCAACCCGCTGGTCGCCATCGTCAACGGCGCCACGATCACGGGAACAGGTAATGGCACCGACTTCGGCGCTGTACTCGTCGGCAGCGGAGCACCCGTGACACAAACGTATACGATCACGAACACCGGTTCCGCACCGCTGCACCTGACCGGCCTGATCGTGCGCACGACCCCGGGAACGAATCCGGGAGATTTCGTGGTGACGCAGCCCAGCCTCACCACCATTCCCGCCAACAACGGCACGACCACCTTCACGGTCACCTTCACCCCTGGCGCGGTCGGCCCGCGCACGGCGACGATTTCGATTCCGAACGACGGCAGCATCCCGAACCCGTACACCTTTGCGATCCTCGGCAACGGCATCGCACCCGGAATCTATGTGACTGGCGGCTCCCCGGCAGCCCTCATCAGCGCGGGCGACACGAGCCCCATCGTTACGGACGGCACGGATTTCGGCAGTGTGCCCGTGGGCGGCAATCCGCCCGTGACGCACATCTTCACGATCAGAAACCCCGGTTCATCGCCGTTGCATCTGACCGGTCCGATTATCTCCACGACGCCGGGTGCGAACCCGGGTGATTTCGTGGTGGGACAACCGGGCCTCACCACGCTCCCGGCCAACGGGGGATCGACCACCTTTCCGGTCACCTTTTCCCCCACGGCCGCAGGCCAGCGCACCGCGACGATCGCCATTCCGAACGACGCCACGAGCCCGCTCGCGTACACCTTCGCGGTCGTCGGCAACGGCATCGTGGCACCCCGAATTGCCGTTCAGGACGGCCAAACGCTGCTGCCGATCGCCAACGGTGATCTCATTCCCAGCCTGACGGATCACACCGACTTTGGCGGCGTCCCAATCAACCTCTTTGCCGGGCCGAATTACTTCAATATTTGGAACTACGGCAACGCCCCGGTGAACGTCACGGCGATCACGTCGAGCAATCCGGCGGAGTTTATCGTGAACGCCGTGTCGCTCCCCTACGCCATCGCGGGAAGCAACATGCGGTTTTTCAACATCGTCTTCGTACCTCAATCTGCCGGGCTGCGCACGGCGAACATCACGATCGCAAACGACGACCCCACTGCGAACCCCTATGTGTTCGCCGTGCAGGGGAACAGCCTCGTGACTCCGGCGATTGAGGTCCGCGCCACCACGACCAATCGACTGCTCGTCAACGGGCAGACCGCGCCGGGTACGGGTTTCACCTCGGATCAAACCGACTTCGGCGGCTTCCCGTACACTGGCGGCGCGACGGCAACGCACAGTTTCACCATCCGCAACGGCGGCACCGGGCCGTTGAACGTGACGGCCATCACTTCGAGCATTCCCTCCGAGTTTCCGGTCAGCGGGATTTCCCCTTCGCTCCCGACTTCGGTCGCGGCAAACGGCACGATGACATTCAATGTCGCGTTTGATCCCAATCTCGTCGGCCCGCGCTCGGCGGTGATCACCGTCAACAACGACGACCCCACGGCGAACCCGTTCACCTTTGCCGTCGTGGGCGTTGGCATCGGCATCCCGAGCATGGAAGTCCGCGGGGGCAATCCGCAGGTCGTCATCGCCAACGGCTCGGTCGCTCCCAGCGCGACCAACGACACGCTCTACCCGGCAACGCTGCTGACGCCCAACGACTCGGTTCCGCACGTCTTCACGATCGCGAACCCTGGATCGGGTCCGCTGAACATCACGGGCATCACGTCATCGAACTCGGGGGAATTCGCCGTGAGCGGCGCCACCACGCCAACCATTCCCGGTGGCAACAACACCTCGCCCTTCACGGTCACGTTCAATCCATCTGTTCCGGGCACCCGCACCGCCATCATCACGGTGACGAACGGCAACAGCCTTCCCCCCTACACGTTCAAGGTGCAGGGAGACGGGTCGTTGTATCAGGCGACCCCCGAGGTCAACGTCACCGGAAACGGCGCCAACATCCTCTCCGGCAGCACGACGACCAGTCTGGGCAACCACACGAATTTCGGCACCAAGGGAATCTTCAGTGGCACCCAGGTGCGCACTTTCACGATTCAAAGCCTGGGCACGCCCGCGCTCACGGTCGGCCCGGTGTCCAAGGTCGGCGGGAACGCGTTTCCCAGCGAATTCACCATCCTGACCCAGCCCGCCACCTCGCTGCCCGGTCTCACCGGGACCACGACGTTCACGGTGAAATTCGATCCGCTCATCCCGGGTAACCGCACCACGGTGCTGTCGTTCTCCACCAACGACATCACGGGCGGGGAGAACCCGTACACCTTCACCGTGAGCGGCAAGGGCATCTGGGGGCTGATACCCGGCAGCGGTTGGACGCGACGAAGTGCGACTGTCAGTTGGACTCCGGCCTCCGAACTTTATGGGAACACCCGATTCGCCGAGGGCACGGATGATCTCACGCCGGCGTTGGGCACGCCCCGATCGTTCGCGTGGGGCGACAACACCTTCGGCCAACTCGGGAACGGCACCGCGGCGACCTCGCTGCTGCCAGCGCTGGTGAACACCACGGGAGTCCTCGCGGGGAAGAACGTGGTCGAACTCGCGGTGGGCCAGAACCACAGCGTCGCACTCAGTGAGGACGGAACACTCGCCGCGTGGGGTCAGGGCATTTCCGGCCAGCTCGGCAACGGTACCTCGGTCAATAGCCTGCTACCGGTCGCGGTCAATCGGACCGGCGCGCTCGCCGGAAAAACCGTCATCGCGATCGCGTCGGGTCAGTCGCACACGCTGGCCCTTTGTTCGGACGGCACCCTGGCGGCCTGGGGCGGCAACGGCGTCGGGCAGCTCGGCAACGGCACCACTAACAACAGTTCCGTGCCCGTGATGGTCAGCGCGGCGGGCGTTCTCTCCGGAAAAACCGTGACCGCGATCGCGGCGGGCGATCTGCACAGCGTCGCGCTGTGTTCGGACGGCACGGTCGCAACGTGGGGTGCCAACACCAACGGCCAGCTCGGCAATGGGACCACGGCCGGCAGTTCGCTGCCGGTGCTGGCAAGCACAACCGGAGTCGCTTCTGCATTGGGCGGCCGAACGATCGTGGCCATCGCAGCGGGCGCAGCGCACACCCTCGCCGCGTGTTCCGACGGCATCGTGGCCGCCTGGGGCCGGAATGCCCCGGGTCAGCTCGGTGACGGCACCACGACCGATCGCTCGCTGCCCGTGTTGGTCAGCACCGCCTACCTGCTCTCGGGTCGGACCGTCGTGGCGATGGCCGCCGGTGCCAATCACACCCTTGCGGTTTGTTCGGACGACACCCTGGTCGCCTGGGGCGAGAACACCTCCGGCCAGCTCGGTAACAACTCGAACGACAACAGCCCGGTACCCGTGGCCGTCGAACGTGCGGGTGCTCTGGCGGGCCGAATCATCCTCGGGGTAGCCGCCGGTTCGATCCACAGCGTCGTGTTGTGCGCCGACGGCACCCTGGCCGCGTGGGGCGACAACGGTAGCGGTCAGCTCGGGAGCAACGGCACCACGGGCAGCGCGGTGCCCCGGATGGTCGCCAACGGCGACGTCGGCAACGATGGCCGCTTCACTCGGATCTTTGGCGGCTCATCCGCCGCCCGGACCGCCGCCTTGGCCGCACCGCTCGCGCCGGAGATCGGCGTCAGCCTCAACAGCGTGTCTGTCTTCGGCGGCACCACTCCGGTCGGCACGGGAATTCCCGCCGACTTCGGCTCGGTGGTGGCCAACGGCGGCACCGCGGCGCGGGCGTTCACCGTCGTCAATTCCGGCGCCGTGCCGTTGAATCTGACCGGCACCCCAAAGGTGGCGGTCAGCGGCGCCAATGCGGCCGAATTTTCCGTGACCGCACTGCCCGCTTCACCCGTCGCCAGCCGCGGAGGCACGACCACGTTTGCCGTGGCATTCACGCCCCTCGCCATCGGCCGGCGCGTCGCGACACTCACCCTCGCCACCGACGATCCCGCGCAGGCTTCGTTCACGTTCGATCTGCAGGGCACCGGCACAACGCCGGCGAACCTCGATCCCAGTGTCCGCCCCGGACCGAACAACCTCGTCTACACGACAGCGGGGCAACCCGACGGTCGGAATGTGCTCGGCGGAAACTTCACCGGCTTCAGCGCCGGCACGCCCAACCGCGCCGCGCGCCTCCTGGCCGACGGCACGCTCGACCTCACCTTCAACCCCGATGCCGACGATCTCGTAACCAGTGTACTCGTCCAGCCCGATGGAGGAATCATCCTGGGAGGTGCGTTCACCACCCTCGGTGGAGTGGCCCGCAACCACCTGGCACGGGTGGACGGAAACGGTATCCTCGACCCCGCGTTCAATCCCGACGTCGACGGATCCGTCAGCGCCATCGCGCTGCAACCTGATGGGAAGATCGTCATCGCCGGCGGATTCTCCACGGTGGCCGGCGTGGCCCGCAGCAAGATCGCCCGGCTCAATGCCAACGGCACACTCGACGCCGGGTTTGATCCCAATGTGAACCGCGCCGTCTACACGATCGCGGTGCAGCCTGACGGAAAAATCCTTCTCGGCGGCAACTTCGACACAGTGGGCGGCGTGACGCGCAACCGTATCGCGCGCGTCAACGCCAACGGTGCGCTCGACACCGCGTTCGATCCCAACGTCAACAGCGACGTCACCAGCCTGGCCCTACAGGCGGACGGCCGGATCGTGTTCGGCGGCCAGTTCACGACCGTCGGCGGCGTCACCCGCAATCGGGTCGCACGGATCACGGTCGCCGGCACGTTGGACACGGGGTACGATCCCAATGTGGACAGTGCCGTCTACAGCATGGCGGCGCAGACGGACGGAAAGGTCATCATCGGTGGCGCGTTCAACAACGTGGGCGGCGCGGCGCGCGTGCGCATTGCCCGGCTCAACGCCGACGGCACGCCGGATGCGAGTTTCATTTCGAGCACGGAGGATCTCGTGTTCAGCACCGCGGTGCAGGCCGACGGAAAAGTCGTCATCGCCGGCTACTTCTTCACCGTCGGGGGAGTTTCGAGCCGGAGCCTCGCGCGACTCGACAACGACACCGCAACGCAGAGCCTCATCGTGCCCAACGCCACCCGCGTCCAGTGGCTGCGCGGCGGCGCGTCGCCCGAGACGTCGCAAGTGACATTCGAGGTTTCCACGAACGGCGGCGCCACCTGGTCGCTCCTCGGCGCCGGCGGCCGTCTCGCCCTCGCCCCCGGTTGGGAATTGACCGGCTTGAACCTGGCGGGCGAAGGCCTGATTCGCGCCCGCGCCCGCACCCTGGGCGGTGCCTACACCGGCTCTTCCGGTCTCGTCGAGACGATCACCGCCTTCAGCTTTGCCACGGCCCCCGTCATCACGGTGCCGCCGGTGAGCCAGTCCGCGGTGGCGGGTGCAACGGTGACACTGACCGTGACGGCGACGGGAACTCCTCCGCTGGCCTACCAGTGGATGAAAGGCGGCGCGGCCGGCAGTGTTGCAATCTCCGGCGCGACCAATGCGTCGCTCACGTTGACCAATGTGCAGGCCTCCGACGCGGCCAGCTACGTGGTGGTCGTCACCAACGGCGTCCGCAGCACCACGAGTGCGGCGGCGAATCTCACCGTGACCGCCGTGCCGGTCACGCCCGTCATCACGACGCAACCCACCGCCCGCAGCGTCATCGCGGGCGGGAACGTCACCCTCAGCGTCGTAGCGTCCAGCACCACCCCGCTGAACTACCAGTGGCGCAAGGGCGGCACCGCGATCACCGGCGAAACCAATGCAAACCTTGTGTTCACCGCAGTCGCGCCCTCCGACGCCGGAAGCTACGACGTGCTCGTGGGAAATGCCGCCGGCGCCACGCTGAGTTCCGCGGCCCAACTCACCGTGAACACGCCTCCCGCGATTTCACTTCAGCCCGTCAGCCTGTCGGCCGGCGCCGGCACCGGCGTGGTGTTCACCGCCAGCGCCACCGGCACGCCTTCCCTCACGTACCAGTGGAGCAAGGACGGCACGGACATCTCCGGCGCCACCACACCGTCGTTGGCGTTGGGTAACCTCGCGCTGACCGACTCGGGCCTTTATCGCCTGACCGTGCGCAATCTCGTCGGCACCGCGGTGAGCAACCCTGCTCAACTGACCGTGCTCGACGCGTTTCCGACCCACGCCGTCTCAGGCCCCGGCTACATCGCGGGCAGCACCGTGACCATCGTCAATCAATTGACCTACAGCGCGACGACGTCCGGACTGGGCTGGCAATTGCTGCTCCCCGCGGGATGGAGCTACGCGTCGGGGTCCGGCAATGAAGGCGACGTGAAGCCCGTCGTCGGCACCACGAACCTGATCGAATGGGCGTGGACGGCGATTCCCACCGGACCGCTGACATTCAGCTACACGCTCAACGTGCCGGCTGGCACCACGGGCGCCCAGCAACTCATCGCCCTCGCGATCATCCGCCAAACGGGTGTCGCCGGCCAAATCATGGCAAAGCCCGATCCACTCGTTGTGAATCCCGTCACGCGTCACAGCGCAGATACCGACAGCAACCAACGCATCGATCTCCCCGAGCTCACCCGCGTGATCGCCCTCTACAACACGCGCAACGGCACGGTTCGCACCGGGGCCTACGGGGTTGTCGCGGTTTCCGAGGATGGTTTCGCCCCCGATCCGAACCGCGCCAACGGTGCCGTCGTGACGTTGCCGCGCTATCATTCGGGCGACACGGATCTCAACGGCAAGTTGAGCCTCGTCGAACTCACCCGGGTGATCGAACTCTACAACGTCCGCAGCGGCACCACGCGGACTGGAGCGTATCACGCCGCGGCCGGCACCGAGGATGGCTTCGCCCCCGGGCCTTGATTTCCGGAGCACTACAATTCCGGTCACGCCCGATTGCTCGGGCGTGATTTCGCCGGATTGCGGCGGCATCAGCGCACCCGATACCGTTCCACCTTCTCGTCGTCCAATTCGACTCCAAGGCCCGGCGTCGCCGTGGCGCGCGCCGCGCCCGGCACGATCGGCAAAGGCTTTTGCACAATGTCGTCCTCGTAGAAAAACGGCCCGATGATGTCGCAGGGGAATTCCTCCGCGGCGATGCCGCGCGTCGCGAGCGCGAGGTGGACCATCGCCGCGCTGCCGACGCCGAGTTCGAGATTGCTCCCCACGGTGCATTTCAACCCAGCGATCTGCGCGAACTCGGCAATCTGCCGCGCCGGCCCGATGCCGCCGGCCTTGCCCACGTAGATCGAGAAGACATCCGCCGCACCGAGCTGCGCCAGCATCATCGCGTCCTGCAGCGTGTAGACGCTCTCGTCCGCCACGATCGGCAGTTGGACCGTTTTTCTGAGTTCCGATAAATGCACGCCGTCCTCCGGCGCCAGCGGCTGCTCGACGAAATAAATTCCAAATTCGCCCAGCCGCCCAATCGTCGCCGCCGCGACCTCCCGCGACCAACCGCCGTTGGCATCGACCCCGAGTTTGACCGCAGGGCCAATGGCCGCGCGCACTGCGCGCACGCGCGCGACGTCGCCGTCTGGATCAATGCCGACCTTGACCTTCATCGCCCTAAAACCCTGGGCCACGGCCCAGCCGGCAATCGCCGCCGCGCGCTCTGGTTCGACGCCCGACACGGACCACTTCGTCGGCACAAACTCGCGCACGCGGCCGCCGATCAATTCGTAGACGGGTTTCCCTGCGGCCTTGCCGGCGATGTCCCACAGCGCCATCTCGACGGCGGCCTTGGTGAAAGGGTTGCCCGCGAAAGCGAGACGGAATTTTCGTGTGAGACCGGCGACGTCCTTCGGATCCTCCCCGATCAACAACGGCTCAAGGTAGGTTCGAATCAAGTGGGCCCCTGTCACCTGATCCTCGCCGCTCCAGCGCGGCGTGCACGAAGCCTCGCCGATGCCCGCGACGCCCGCGTCGGTGTGCACCCGCACCAGCAGAAAAGGCGAGTTCGTGTGCCCACCGCCGCGGCCGCTGCGAATCGCCAACTCGGCCTTTAGTGGCACCCGAACCGGAATCGTCTCGATGCGCGTGATCTTCATGCGGCGATCAGTTCGCGGATGAAAGCTCGCGCAGCACCGCTAGAATGGCGTGCTGCAAACACTCCGCCGCCGCGGGGCCGAAGGGCGAGTTGTCCACCTCGTAGCCGCCCTTCGCCCACTCGTCCGCGGTTGGCAGATACGCCATACGACCGTTGGTGTAGCCGCACAGGAAGGTGACCGGAAACGGCGACTGCCGTTTGACCGCGAGACCGATTTCGCAGAACGGCTCGACGTTGCAGCCGACGAGGGCGACGTCGCCAAACGTGATGACATGGGTGCGCACGGTGGCGGTGCTCCGGCCACCAAAGTCGTCGGCCATCCGCAGCTGGAGGTCCGCCCGGCGTGCCATGACGGTCGCCTCGGTGATGGCCACCGGATCGTTTTGCGCGCGAGCGTCCTGCAGGCGCGCCTTCCAGTGGTTGAATTTCTCCAAAGCCACCGGCTTTTCCGGCAAGCCTTCGCGCAGCGGTACGGAAATTTCCAGCTGCCGCACCCGCAGCGGCGTCCCGGCACAAGCGGCGAACTCCGCGTCGTAGCAGCCGAGCGGCGCTCCCGAGGGAATGATTTCGCGCAGCGCCACCGATGCAGGCACGCCCGTCAGCGCAAGGGAGATCTTCGCGACCTCGTGACCGAGGATGGCTCCGAGTTGTCGATACACGCGCAGGTCAGCCTGAAACCCCTGCACCGGTCCGACGTTACCGGCCGCACCCTGAAGGAAAACACAACGGCCACCAACCGCGGCCTCGACGACGCGCTTCATCGCGCCCGGATAGTCGGGTGTGATCAGCCGGTTCGCCGGCCCCATGATCGTCGGGTGACAGGCGTAGCTCACGAGGGTGGCGGCGGGCGACTCGCAGTAGGGCAGGTCTTTGACGTGCCCTGGGAGGGCGGGTCGGAGACCCGCCCCACTTTCGGACAAATCGAATCGCACCACCGTCACCTCGTGGTCGCACATTCCCTCCCGGTTGATGCCGAGAAAACGCGCCCCTTCCGGCGTGGCGCAGCGGCGATTGGCGTTGATGTGACACTCTCCGCGGCCAGCCCGCACCTGCACCGGGCGCAATCCGGCCATCGCTTCGACCGCCGCCTCTGCGCTCCAGCGCGCGAGATCGTCGAACCAGGGGCCGACAAGCTCGTAGCCTTTTTCGATCCAGCTCTTGTACGGCACCGGCCCTGAATGAGTGTGCGTCGCGCAGGCCCGGATGTTTTCCACCGGCACGCCGGTCGCCGCACTCACCGCCGCGCGAATCTGGTCGGCCCGCTCGTTGGTGAGAATCTGGATATCGACATCAAGGATCAACGCGGTCGTCGCCCCGTCGGAGATGGCGAGCGCCGTCACCCACAAATCCAAGTCGATGCCCTCGGCCCGCTCGTGCTTCTGCGCGCCCCAGCTGCCGTGCGCGATGTTGGGCGGCGGGTTGGCGCAACGACGGCCGGTGCCGGCGGAGAGTAAGGGCGACGTGCTCATGACCACGGATGCTGGATGCGACGCCACAGAAAGTAGCCGTAAATCGCGAGGACGATCACGACGAAGAGGAGCCACCAGATCCGAAAGTCCTGCCACCCGCCGTGGCGCCGCTGGTCCTCCGCCGGCAACGCGGCGTAGCGGCGGCTCCAGATGATGCCCTCGGTTTTTTCCGGCGGAGGCGGCGCCGTCAGGAGCGACACGATGACCATCACCGCCATGCAGAAGATCCAGGCCAACAGCGCGCGATGGAGATAGGTGTTGTACGGACTCAGCAAAGCGATTTGCGGGAAGAGAACCGTGTCGAGCAGCCAGGTGAACGCGAAACCGGTGATGATGGTGGTGATGGCTGCGGTGGCGTTCGCGCGGCGCCAGAGCAAGCCCATCGTGAACACGACGGCAAACGGCGGCGCGATGTAGAAAAAGATGTTCTGCACCTTGACGAAGAGCGGCGTGGTCGTGGATGCGAAGCCGACCGCGATGATCACCCCGAGAATCAAGACCACCGTGCTACTCCAGCGGCCAAACCGAATCTGTTCCGCCTCGGTCACGTCGGGTTTCAGTTTTTTGTAGATGTCGAACGTCAGCAGCGTCGAGGTCGAGTTGACCACGGTCGAGACCGTCGACATCAGCGCCGCCGAAAGTCCCGCGAGGATCAGTCCCTTGAGACCGGTGGGCACGTACGCCTTGACGAGCGTGAGGTAGGCTTGGTCCGGGCGTTCGATCTCAGGGAAGAGCTTGAACGCCACGATGCCGGGCACCACAAAGAAGAACGGCGTGATGATGTGAAGAAATCCGGCGCAGACGACGCCCATGCGTGCGTGCCATTCGTCTTTCGCACTCAACACCCGCTGTACCATGTGCTGGCTGGTGCAGCTGTACCAGATGCCCACGGTAAGAAAGCCCGTGAAGACGCCGGTGAAGGGAAACGGCCGGTGCGTGGGCGGATGAAAGACCTGAAAGCGCTCGGGATACTCGGCGACCATCGACGACAAGTCGCCGGCGTGAGCGAGCGCGAGCACGGGCACCATGATCCCCACCACCAGCAGCAAAATCATCTGCATGAAGTCGGTCCACGCCGCCGAGGTCAGCCCCCCGTAAATCGTGTAGGCGCCAGTCGTGACCGCGAACAACACGAGGCCGTAGTAAAGGTTGAGCCCGAAGATGCTCTCGAGCGCGACGCCACCCGCGTAAAGCGTGCCACCGATAATTCCCCCGATGTAGCCGGCGATGAGGAAGGCCGCGAAGATGTAGCGGCACGTGGCGTTGTAGCGGCGCTCGAGGAACTCCGGCATCGTCGCCAGGCGCGTCCGGTAATAATACGGCAGAAAAATCCAGATCAGCAGGCTGTAGATAATCCAGGTGTTCCAGCTGCCGGCCGCCAGCACGATGCCGTACTTGTAGGCGGCCCCGACGTTGGCGATGAAGTGTTCGCTGCTGATGTCGGTCGCCACCATCGACGCGCCGACGACGTACCAAGGTAGGCCGCGGCCCCCGAGGAAGTAGTCGCGCGAGGTCTTCATCCCCTGCCGCGAAACCCAGAACCCGAGAGCAACGGTCGCCACGAGGTAGGCGAACAGCACCGCGTAGTCGTAGCCGTTGAGCTGGGCCTGGCCTACCATGAGACAAATGCGGGATGAGCCGTGGCCATGGAGTTGAGCGTTCGATCTCTCCCCTGAATTCCAGCGACTATATTGGCTTCGCCGTGCACTGCACCGGTCGCGAACGGTCGATCCGGATCGGGTTTTTGAGCGCGCGGCCAAAGCCAGCCAATTCAATTTCCATCACGTCGCCGTCCCGCAGCCGCACCTTGTCGCCAAAGCTGAAGGCGTCCGCGCCGAAGAAATAGACATGGGCGTCGCCCGGCCGCCGATGCGCGGCGTATTTGAAATGGTGATGCTCGAGATTCGCAACGGTGTGCGACATGTTTTTCTCCCCGGTGGCAAACGACTTGGTCCAGACTGTCCCTCGACCCCGCCGGATGCTGACCCGACCCCGGGCGGCGCCAAAGTCCGCGTCGACCACCAGTTCCGGCCCGATCGAGCAGGTGCGCAGCTTGGAATGCGCGAGGTAGAGATAGTTGATCTGCTCGAATTCGTGGTCGGAAAATTCATTCGCCAGCACGAGCCCGACGCGGCGCGGTTCGCCGTGGGCGTCGACGAGATAGGCCCCGGCCACCTCGGCTTCTTCGCCCCCGTCGAGCGCAAAGGCCGGTACGTCGAGCGGCTCACCGTGGGCGCGCAGGATCGTGCCGCAGCCCTTGTAGAACCATTCGGGAGCCGCGCCGATCTTTCCGGGCGCCGGCCGGCCGCCTTCGGCACCGAGCAGGTACATCTTCATACTGTCCGACATCGGAGCGTTCGGGTTGGTGTGCATCGCCTGCCGGGTCGCCACGCTCTTCTGGTGCGTGAGGCCGGTGCCCGTGACGAGGCAGCGCGCCGGTTCATCGGGATGATCGAAGGCCGGGAGTAAACGCCACGCCGACTTACCCGCGTGGACCGCATCGTAGTTCAACGTCTCGGCGGAGACGGCACGGGCAATCGTCACCGCGAGCGAGCGCCCGCGCGCCAGCGCACCCTCGGCGAGGCGGTAAATCGAATCCACGCCGGTGAGGAGGCGGAGTTTCCGGCCAGCCACCAGCGCGACCCGGCGGCCTTGTTGGGGATGCTGCAGTTGGACGAGATGAAGTGGGCGACGTTTTTTCATGGGCGAGGAACGGGGTGCCCGGAGCAAAACGTACCCGGGGTCATCGGCAAAGGAATAAACCGGTCGCCGCCGGACTTGTTTTCCGCCGCCGCCGATTTACCGTCTTCCCATCGCATGACTCCGGAGATCCCGATCGAGCACTTTGAAATCTTCGCCGCAAATCTCGATCACCCCGAATGCCTGGCGTTCGACCGCCAGGGGATCCTTTGGGCGGGTGGCGAGGCCGGGCAGATCTATCGGATCGACCGCGACGGCCGCAGCACGACGGTCGCCCACCTCGGCAGCTTCTGCGCCGGTCTCGCGTTTTCCCCGAGTGACGAATTGTTCGTCTGCGTGCCAGCGCTCGGCCTCGTGCGCGTCGCGCCCGACGGGACCCACGCGATTTTCGCCAGCGAGGCCGGCGGAGAGAAAATCCGTTGCGCAAATTACGGGATATTTGATGCAGCCGGAAATTTCTATGTGACCGACTCCGGTCAGTGGCAAAAACGCAATGGCCGGCTGTTGCGCTTTTCGCCCGACGGCCAGGGCGAAGTGCTCGCCGCCTCACTCGGCTACGCCAACGGCCTCGCCCTCAGCGCAGACGGGCACACGCTCTTTCTGGTCGAGAGCGACACCGACTCCGTCCTGAAGTATGCACTCGGCTCCGATGGAACCGTGGGCGGCCCGACGGGTTTTGCGACCGGCTGCGGCCGGTTTCCCGACGGCCTCACGCTCGACGCGGAGGGAAATCTCTACGCCTGCTGCTACGCGTCGGATGAGATCTGGCGCATCACTCCCTCCGGTGAAAAGTCCCTTTTCGCCTGGGATCGCTGGGCGATCAAACTCGGCAGCCCGACGAATCTCGCGTTCGGGGGCGACAACTTCGACGAACTCTACGTGGCGAATCTCGCACGGACGACGATCACGCGGTCGAAGGTCGGCCGGCGCGGACAACCGCTGGCGAACCAGCGGGCGGCCCACCGCAGCTGACCAGTCGCCTTCACAGCAGCGTCCCCGGTATTGGCATCCGGCAAACCGTGCAGGGAGCGCAGCTCAATTTCTGGAAACTGGGGACGCGACGCCCCCGTCGCGTGGCTCGAAACCGCGACGAGGGCATCGCGGCTCCAGCGGTTACACGAGGGTGATCGATGCATGTTTCGCCTGACCAAAAAGCGGGATGCGCCCCCACGCATGAAGGCACCCGCCGTCACTCCTCCAGCAACATTCGCCGCAACGCGGCTTCGTCGATAATCGTGAGCCCGAGTGTGCGCGCTTGCTCGAGCTTCGCTCCGGCATCGGCACCGGCGACGACAAAGTGGGTGTGACGGCTCACCGTCGTGCCGACTTTGCCACCGGCCGCCTCGATTTTCCCGGTGGCCTGAGCACGCGTCAGCGTCGGCAGGGATCCGGTCAGCACAAACGTCTTTCCCGCCACCGCGGTCGCCGACGGCTCGGGTGGCCCGACCGGTCGGACGCCGGCGGCGATCAACTTTGCGACGAGCGCGCGGTTTTTCGCATCAGCGAAATAGATCACCACCGCACGCAACGCGGGGTCCCCGGCCTTCTCCCTTTCGTTCGCGGCGGCGGAAACTTTGGCGGTCATCAGGCCCTCCAGCGTGCGGAACCGCCGCGCCAGATCGCGCGCCGCCACCGTGCCAACCTGGGGAATCCCGAGCCCGTACACCCACCGCCAGAGTTCCGCGTGCCTGCTCGCCTCAATCGCGGCGAGCACTTGCTCGGCCGATTTGGCGGACGTCTTGCCCGCGGACATCACATCCTCGCGCCGCAGGCGAAAGAGGTCCGGCAAATCCTTGACCCGCCCCTGGGCGACGAGCGCTTCGATCGTGGTGGGCCCGAGACCGGCAATTTCGAGGGCGCCCTTTGAAGCGAAATGCTCGAGCCGCCGACGGAGCTGCGCCGGGCACGCCGCGTTGACACAACGCACCGCGACCTCGCCCTTTCGCTCCGCGACCGCCGTGTGGCACTCCGGGCATTGCGTCGGAAACTCGAACGGCTGCGCCGTCGGCGGTCGCCGCGCGAGGTTCACGCCGACAATCGCCGGGATGATCTCGCCCGCCTTTTCAATCACCACGGTGTCGCCAATCCGCACGTCGCGCCGCGCGATCTCGTCGCGATTGTGCAACGTGGCGCGGGAGATCGTCGATCCCGACAACACCACGGGCACAAGTTCCGCCACCGGCGTTAGAACCCCGCTGCGACCGACCTGGAGGGTGATGGCCCGCACCTGCGTCTCGGTCCGGTCCGGCGGAAACTTGAAGGCGACCGCCCACCGCGGCGCCGACTCGCCTGCCCCCACTTCGCGCTGACCCTCCAGAGACTGAAGCTTCACAACGGCGCCGTCGGTCGGAAAATCGAACTCCGTCCGCGCCACGCGACACGCCTCGACCGCGCGGACCAGTTCGTCCGCCCCGCGGGCCGGCCACACCTGGCGCACCACGATCGCGGGCAACCCCCAGGCCGTGAACTGCACCGGCAAATCACCCTGGGTCTCCGGCAGCACCGTGGTCGGAACGCACGCACCCACCCCAAAGAAAACCAATCGCAGCCCGCGCCGCACCACCTCCTGCGGATCGAGTTGCCGCAGCGTGCCCGCCGCGAGATTGCGCGGGTTGGCAAAACGAGCTTCACCCGCCGCCTCGCGCTCGGTGTTCACGCGGGCAAACTCCGCGAACGGCACGAAAAGTTCTCCACGCACCTCGATGACCGACGGCGGCGAGGTCGTCCGCAACTCGGACGGCACGCCCGGAATCAAGCGCACATGAGCCGTGACGTCATCACCCTCGATCCCGTTGCCCCGCGTCAGCGCACGCACCAAGCGGCCGTTTTCGTAGGTCACACTCACCGCCAGGCCGTCAAATTTCGGTTCGACGACGTACGCGAGGTCGTCGCTTCCGAGTCGCTTCGCCAACCGCGCGTGGAAGGCACGAAGATCGGCCGCGGTGTACACCTTCTCCAAGCTCATCATCCGCTCGCGATGGCGTCGCGTCGGGAAAATCCCGCTGCGGTCGTCGCCGATTTTGGCCAACGCAGGCGAACCGTTCGCCGCGTCCGGAAATTGTCCCTCCAACGTCGTCAGTTGTCGCTTGAGCTGGTCATAGTCCCAATCGCCAATCTCAGCCGCCGCCGCTCCGTGATAGGCCGCATCATGTCGGGCAATCTCGCGGCGCAGGTCGGCGATTTGCTGGCGCGAGGAAGCGCCACTGTCCGCCGCTTCCGCGGGCATTAGCGCGAGCCAGAGACACGCGGCGGCCCCACCGGCTGTTCGAAAGGAGCGCCATCGTCCCGGGGAAAAGAGAACTGTCTTCATCCCTCCATTCGCACGTTCGCGCCGCCATGGTCACAATCACCCCGCCTACCCAAAATTGGGGTTGTAGTGCCGTCCGGAAGATTTTCCCCGGCCCCGCGATCTCCGCTTCGCTACTTCACCTCGTAAATCTCGATCAGCGCCTCGCCGGTGCCGCCCCCGACACCGCTCACTTGCACCGTGTAGGTGCCCGGTTCCAACGACGTCAGCAACGCCGCATCGCGACTGCCGATATCGAGGGGAAACGCCCCCACGGCGTTGAACGTCGTCGCGAGCGCCGCGCCCCAATCGTCATTTTCCGTGAGCTTCACGCCAGCGCCGGAATAAACTTCGAGCTTCGGGTTGGCCAGAAATCCGGTCACACCAAACGCGCCGAGCTTCGGACCCACGGCGCGAATCAGCAGCTGCGTCGGACCGGTGCCCGCCAGATTGAATCCCGCGATCAAAATATCGTCGCCGGTGCCGACGCGATTGCGCGCGGACACGTTGACCATCCGCGGCGAATTGCCGGCGCCCAGATCATACGCCTCCACCAGCACGACACCGGCGCCCGTGCCGCGCGCCTGGATCGAGCGCGCCCCGTCCACACTCTGAATAAATCCGGCATCCCGACTGCCGGCCGGAAACGCAAACGCCCCCACGGTGGCAAACGTGGGCGCCAGCGCGGCATCCCAGTTGTCGTTGGAAAGCGCCAGTTCCGCCCCATTGAAGAGGTCCAGCCGTGGATCAGCCATCGCGGTCGCGAGCCCGAACGCCGCCAGCGCCGGACCAGCGGCCCGCACCAGTACATTGCGGGGGCCACCATCCACTACGACTCCGACAATCAGCGTCTGCCCAGCGGCCATTGCAGTGCGGACGGAAAGATTGCTCAGGCGCGCGGTGACTCCGGCGACGACCGTGATCTGCAGCGTCGCGGTGTTGCTGGTGACGGTGCCCGCGCTGTTCGTGGCCACCACGGTGTAATCACCGGCATCTGTGGCTTGCGCGCTCGCAAGGGAGAAGTTCGCGGTGGTGGCGCCGGTGATGGCGGTGCCATTTTTCCGCCATTGATACGACGGCGTCGGCGAACCCGAGGCGATCGACGTGAATGTCACGGTGGATCCTGCCGCGACCGTCTGCCCGGCCGGCTGGAGGGTGAAAACGGGCGCGACCGCCGCCGCCGTGACGCGCAGCGTCGCGGTATTGCTGGTGGAGGTCCCTACGCTGTTGGTCGCGACGACGGAGAAGTCGCCCGCATCGGCGACCTGAACATTCGGAATCGTCAGACTCGCGGCCGTCGCGCCGGGGACCGCGGTGCCGTTCTTGCGCCACTGATACGTCGGCGCCGGCGAACCGGTGGCGGTCGCCGTGAACGTGGCAGTCGCACCGACGAGAACGGACTGGTCGGCAGGTTGGACGCTGAAGACCGGAGCTGCATTCGCCACAGTGACCTGGAGGGTCGCCGTGTTGCTGGTGGCGCTGCCCGCGCTGTTCGTGGCCACGGCTGAGTAGTCTCCGGCGTCGGTGGCCTGCACACTGGCGAGAGTGAACGTGTTCGCAGTCGCGCCGGGAATGGCGGCGCCGTTTTTCCGCCATTGCAGCGTGGGCGTCGGCGATCCGCTGGCTGCCACGGTGAAGGTCACATTGGCCCCGACGTTCACGGTCTGGCCCGCCGGCTGCAGGGTAAACGCCGGAGCAACCGTCGCCGAGGCCACGGTCAGGATCGCCGCGTTGCTGGTGACGCTGCCCACGCTGTTCGTGGCCACGACCACGTAGGTGCCCGAGTCGGAGAGTTGCGCGCTCGGCAAGCTCAAGGTCCCGGCCGTCGCGCCGGACACGTTGGCACCGTCTTTTCGCCACTGATACGTCGGCGCCGGGGTTCCGCTGGCGGCAGCGGTGAGCGTCACCGAACTTCCGAGCAGCACGGACTGGCCCGCGGGCTGAGTCGTGAACACCGGGGCGACGTTGGGCGCCGTCACCTGTACCGTCGCGGCGTTGCTCGTGACATTGCCTCCGCTGTTGCTCGCGACGACGGTGTAGTCGCCGGAGTCGGAGACCTGGGCGTTGGAAATGGCGAACACGGATGCGGTGGCGCCGAGCACGTTGGTGCCGTTCTTGCGCCATTGGTACGTGGGCGTCGGCGACCCGGTGGCGGTCGAAGTGAGCGTCACGCTGCCCCCGGTGCTAAGGTTCGCCCCGACCGGCTGCAGCGTAAACGTCGGTGCGACGATGGCGCCCCCCGCGATCGTAAACGTGATCGCCGCCGCCTGCGGCTGTCCCTGGGAATTCGTCGGCCAGACGTCGCCCAGCGCGTTGTTAAATTCGTAGGCGAGGACGTTCATCGTGAACGTGCCCGCCGTGGTCGGCGCGCCCGAGAGGACCGCGCTCGAGGCGTTTAGAATACCGTTGGTGCCGAGCCCGCTGATGGAGAGGCCGGGAGGCACGTTGGTGATCCGAAACGAGCCGGGGGGAGTCTGCGCGCCGGTGACAGTGAAGACGACCGTTGGAAACGTCGTGCCCACGGTGCCGGTAAAGGGCGGGTTCCGCGGATTGTAGACAAACTGGGTTGCGCCGGCGAGCGCGTGCACGGCCCCGAGCGACGCCACGCCGGTGAACGCCGCGCGCAGCACCGCGCCGAGCGGCGAGGCGGTGAAAACCGTTTCGGCGGTCGCAGCGACGCGAAGGACCGGCGTGCGTTGCAGGAGTGCCAGGAGGACCGCACCAGGCAGGTGGATCCAGCGCAGGCGGTGGAGGAAAATGAGGGCGGTGTTCACCTCTAGTTACAACCGCACCCGCTGCCGCCGACGCCCCGTCCGCCCGTCGCGGTTTCCCGCGAGAAGAAGATATGTTCGGACATCACACCGTGAATCGGATCGCGATCCGGGCGCATGTCATAGCCCGCGAGCGCAGCCCGCTCCCACGGTTTGACGCGCACGAGGTTGGAATTGGCGCAGCCGGAAAACAGCGCGCCGGCCGCGAGGGCGAAGGCGAGGACGAGGATGCGAGTTTTCATGAATGTTCAGGAAGTGGGTTTCTCGGCCAGGAGGGTTTCGATTTCCTGGCGCACCTGGCGCTCGGTGGCGTCGCCGTGAAAGCCCTCGTGCAGGAAGCGTACCCGGCCATCACGGCCGATCAGATAACTGGTGGGCATCGTCGGCACAACGACCTGTCGGACGAGACTCTGCTCGCGGTCGTGCAACGTCGGAAACACCGGGGCGAGTTTCTTCACGAACGTCGCGGCGGCGGCGGCGTTTTCGTCCACGCCCACGGCCACAACGGTGAACCCGCGGGCGGACAAATCCTTTTGGAGTTTGGTCATCATCGGAAACGACGCCTTGCACGGACCGCACCATGAAGCCCAGAAGTCGACGAGCACGACGCGACCGGCGGTCGCCGGCAATTCACCGCCCGCGAGCGGAACGAGGTTGGCGGCGGGCAGGGACGGAAACACATCGCCGACCTTGACGTCGGCGCGCGCGAGGCCGGCGCCCAAGAGGACGAGGGCGGCGAGGCCGCGAACGAGAAAATTAGGAGACCACATAATTGAAAAAGCCCCGGGTTTGCGCGCGCGTGCGCTCGGTGAGCAGCAGGCCCTCCGCCCCCTGGCAGGCCTGGATGAACTCGACGCCCTTCGGCACTCCCAGCACGAACGCAGTCGTCGACAGCACCCCCGCCTGCAGGCAGCTGCCGGCGATCACGGTGGCCTGCACGCAGCCGTTTGCGACCGGCGATCCCGTGCGCGGATCAAGGATGTGCCCGAAGCGTTTTCCGTTCACCACAAAGCGGCGGAGATAATCACCGGAGGACGCCACGCCCTTGCCCGACACCGCGATGCTGCCCGCCGGCGTGCCGGGCTTCTGCGGATCCTCGAGGCCGATGTGCCACGCCGGTCGTCCCGGCGGCACGCCGACCGCGCGAAGATCGTGCCCAAAATCCACCAGCGCCGCCCTGATGCCGTGGTCGGTCGCAATCTGGGCGGTGATGTCGACGGCGTATTCCTTGCCGAACCCACCGAAGTCCAGCGCCATGCCGACCTCCGGCAGCTTGATCTTGCCCGGCGACCGGAGCACTTTTTTCCAGCCCACCAACGCCCGCGCCGACGCGATTTCGTCCGCGGTCGGGATCCGCGGCGTCTCCGTTTTGTAATTCCAGAGACGGATCAGCGGCAGCATCGTCGGATCGAGCACGCCCTGCGTCATGAAGTGCAGCGTGTCGCAGAGCTTCAGCAGTCCCTCCATCTCGGCATCGACTTCGATCCATTCGCGCCCCGCGGCCGAGTTGATCCGGCTGATCAGGCTGTCCGGACGAAACCGGGAATATTTCGCTTCAAACGCGTTCACCCACCCGGTTGCGGCCCGCTCGAACGCCGCCGCCTGAGGATCGCCTCCCGGCGCGGCGTATTGGACTTCGCACATCGTCCCGAGCGCCGGAAACGACAGTTTCCGCAACGGCACCCCCACGTCCAGGCTGGTGGGCGCGGGCGGCGGGGCTCGATGAGATTGCGAGACAACGGCCATGTTTATTGAAGGGGCGCAACCGTGGGAATCGTAACCCGCGGCCCCGTCTTCACCACGAAAACCTCCCACCCAGAGTAATGATGCTCGCCCGACAATACGCGCTCTGGGGCGTGACGTGATCGGTGCCGCGCATGTCGTATTTCTCCAGCGCCGCGTCAAACTGCCAGGCGTCCGTCACGTTGAAGATCACCTTCAGACCATAGGCGAAGGTCTGCATCGCGGACAACCGGTAGTCGGATGAGTAGAAAGGACCGTTGGGTCGCGGCGGGCCGAAGGCCGGGGCTATCGTCGTGCGGTCCATGTCGTAATGATAGAACTCCGCGGCGTTCTGATTGTAGAACCGCACCCCGGGACGAAAAATCAAACGTTCGCCGCAGTGCTGAAACCACGCAGCGTCGATCGTGTGCGCCGTCGTATTGTAGGTGTCGTGATAGAGCCGGTAGCTGAGGTCGATCGATCCATGAACCTCCGGAAACGTCCGGTTGATCCCCGCGAAACCGATCCACTTGTCGCGTTCGTCGGGACGATTCTCGGCAAACGTGAGCGGCAGTGAGACGCCCGGGATGATCTCGGTACTCTTCTGCACAAGCTTGTAGGGGTCCGCGAGGTAGCCGCGTTGGTGCCCCCAGGTGAAATTGAGGGTCACCGACGTCCGCGGATCCAGGAGTTGGGTGACCCCGACGATGAGGTCGTGGCTGCGCTTCTTGGCGCGCGCCGTCTGGTAGAACACCTTGATGTCGTCGTCAGTCCCGGCAAATCCGACCAGGAGCGTCGTATTCTTCTGATTGAAGTCGACGAGGGTGTTCAGCGACCAGCCGGTGGACACATAGTCGCTTTCGCGGCTGTTGGCGGCGCCGATGGAAAGATTGAGTCCGGAAAACTGGTGGGAGAGCGCGGCGTCCCACGCTTTGCGGCGTTCATGGAGGATCGAGAGCGGCACCTGGTCGCTGCCGGCGGGCGCTGGCTGTCCGCTCGGAGTTGCCCCCGCAATGGCGTCCATCACCCCCTCGACCTTGAGATGCGTGGCGGTGCCGAAATCCTGTTCGACGGCAGCACCCTGAACTTTGACGCCAATGCGACCGCCCATCTCCTGGTAATCCTGATATTTGTACCGCAGGGAATTCTCCGCGCGGGCCGTCCGTGGCGTGAGCCACGCCAGCAGGGCCGAGAGCACGAGGGCGGATGAACGTGAGGTGGTGACAATATTCATCAAAAACAGAATTCTACGACGGACCCAATCGACCCGGTGCGACCGGAGGCGCAACGGGAGAAAGGTAACAGTTCATTTGGAAGGGATAGGACGGTGGACCTGCGAAGGTTGGTCGCAGATCAGACGTTAAAGTTCCATGAACCCCGCTGCGGCCCCGCGCCGCCGCCCCGGGGTCACGGCACGATCTCCACCGACACCACCTTAAACACGAGGGTCAACTGTGCCGGATTGTTGGCCGCCGAATTCAGCACGAAGCGCTCGACCGCGATGTACGGGGAGCGTTGCAGGAGCGCCTCGTAGAACTTGCCCAAGGGATCCCATTCCACATTGCGGATGGTGTACTCGACCGAATGCAGGGCGAACTGGCCGCTCGTGGTGGTGGCGGCGTTGCCGTTCGTGCTCGTCTGCTTGAGCCCGGCCTCATTGGCGAGCTGGGCAACCGTGGTGACGAGCTGGTTGCCGTTGAGCGTCTTGGCCGGGTCCAGCCGGCCGGCGGTTTTCGCCGCCGTCTGCTCGATCGACGTCTTGTTCTTGATCCACTGGGCCTGCTCGGCGAGGCGCGTCGTGGTCGAGCGCTGCTCCCGCCAGAGTTTGCCGGTGCGGGTGCTGAAGGCGGAGAGCCACCAGACGGCGCCGATGACGACAAACGCCACCATGAGGAGTTTCTCGCGCAACGCGCGGCTGAGGAAGAAGGCGCGGATGCTGAGAATCATGGCGTGGAAACGACCGCAGCACCGGTGGGCTTCAGGGCCTCGGGCTTGAAAGTGACAGTGAGCGTGAAGGTGGCCTTGTCACCGCTCAGCTGGGAAAACTTCGCCTCGACGCTTTGGCAGGCTGGCACCGCCTTCAGCGTGTTTTCATAGGCGTTGACCTGCGTCGGGTTGCTGGTCTTGCCCTCGACAAAAACCGTGTAGAGGCCGCGGGAGGTGTCGGCCTGCACGCGGGTGAACTGGATTTCCGGGGGAATCCGCTCGTTTTTTTCGCCGACGAGCTGGGTCACCATTTCCAGCGGCAACAGACGCTTGGTGGCCAGTTCCTCGATGCGGTTGGCGAGCTGGAACGTGTTCTCGATTTTGTCGACGAGCGGCTTCTGCGTCTTGAACTGGTTCGAACGGACCTTCTGCCACTGCGCGCCGCCGAACAGTGCCAGTTCCCCGACGCACAATACCATCAGCGCCGCCGCACAGCCCAACGCCACCCGCCACAGCACCACGTCGCGCCGCCGCGCGTTGCGGAGAGCGGCGAGGTCGCCCTTGTCGCGGACGTCGATTGCCGCGGCCACAGACACCGGCAGCCGGGACTCGAAATCGCCCGATCGAAACACAATCTCACGGTCACTTCGGGCCGGCTGCGGAGCCAGCGAGGCCGTCAGCTCGATCACCCGTTTGCTGCCGTCAAACGCGCGCAACAGCTCGTCGCGCACCGCCGTCCGGTCCTCGGCGGTCGCCTCCGGCTCGATCGCCCGGAAGATCACCTTGGATGGCGCCGCCGGCGTTTCCCAATGCACGGCCGTGAGTCCCTCGGGGGATTGCAGCACGACCGTGGTGGCCGGCTCGACCTTCGCGCCGAGCGCGGCGACGAACGCGGGCAACACCAGTTCCGCCCCATCCCAGGCCGCCGTCTGCTCCCCGGTGAAACGACGCCGGTATGCGGCGAACACAAACGCCCGCTCGGCCCCGGGCGTCCAAAACCACCCGTAATAGAGCTGCGCGAGGGGAAAAGGCGACACGGCTTCCAGCGCAAGTTCCACCTGGGTGGCGGCTTCCGCCGGCTTCGCGTCCGCCGTGACCGCGACCGAACGCGTGAAAAACAGCGCGTCCGGCAGGAGCGCAACCTTGGGCGGCGGCGGTCCGGCACGGAGAAAGCTGAGAGGCAGAGCGGACATGATTTAGAGGAGCGATTCGGGCGGCGGTGGAGGCGGAGCCGAAGGAATCTCATCATTTTCCCGAATTTCCAAGAGCGTAAACGGATACTTCAAGTTCCGGGCGGCGGCGTTCTTTTGCCCGGCCGCTCCGGTCGCGCCGGCCACCGGCTGGGGTTTGGCCTGGGTAGCGTCGGGCTTGTTCTGCTGTTGCTGGCCTGTCTGAGCGGCGGCGCCGGTGATCTCGGCATGGGTGGCAATCGCCTGCACCGTCGTGGCCCCCCCGTTGGGCGACGCGACCACCGTCGACATCCGAAATTCGCTCCGTCCCTCGCGCACGGTGACGGTGATCCGCAGCGCGCTGATGGTCGATGCGAAGGCCCCGGCATTGCCCGTCGGTCCCGCGATGCGCTGCGCTTCGGTCGAATTCTGGAAATATCCCGGTCCGTTGCCGAGGTAACTCCCGGCGCCTTTGAAATAATCCCCCAGGCTCCGCTGCTGCGTGTCGTCAAACAGGCCGAGCGCGGCGAGCGTGTCGGGCAGGGCGCCATTGATGTTGGGCTTGGGAAAATCGAGCAGCGACACGCTGGCCGCAAACCGCCGCCAGTAGTCGTTCGGCCGGCCGTCGGCATCGTAGAAAACCTCCCGCACCTTCTCAATCGCCGCGAGTTCGTGCAGAGACTTGATCGGACGCCCCGGCGACTCGAAGGGGATCGCCCCGGAGTCATACGCGGGCTGCACCGACGAGGTGTAGACGTGGTTGCGTTTCATCCAGCCGAGCATCGCATCGGCCAGGGCCTCGGCGTCGGGCTTGAGGATGCCCCAGTTCAGAAAGAGATTGGTGAGCACCTGGACGTTGGCGTGCGGCAGGGAGATTTTCCCGCTCTCATCCTCGAACGCGATCTCGACCACGCGGCCGTCCGACGGCTGGTAGCCGGCGAAACCAAGCGGATCGGTCCACCCCTCGGCGGCGCTGTGCAGGCCGTTGCCCACCTCGCGAAAATCCTCAAGCACCCCGAGTGTGACTTCGAGCGCGGAACACGCCTCCATCCGCAGGCGCCGCGTCAACGCCTCCCGTTGATCGACCAGGAGATCGACGCTCGCCTTCTCCATGAACGCCACCAGCGCAAAGACGGCGAAGAGCAGCGTCACCATCACGATCACCAGGACGGAGCCCCGGGCAGGCGGTCTGAGTGTTTCGATTGGAGCGTTCGCACCGACGCCGGCGACGCCACGGCGGGCCTTCGGTTGAGAAGGGGAACGATCGCGAATCGAGAATCGAAATTCCTTCATGGCTCAGAACACCGGCAGCCCCTCGCCGGGCATGGGCAGGGTGACGACGCTCTCCCGCGTCATCTTGGCATAGGAAAATTTCAGGCGGAGCCGCTGCGGCGTCATCGGCTGGCCCTGCGGATCCATTTTCAACGCCGTCTCCGTCGTCCACCGATTCGTGTCGGGATCCCAATAATCGTAGGTGAGGCCGCTGACCAGCGGCGTGACGACCGTCTCTCGTGGGGCCTCGGTGTCGAAGTTCTTTTCCAGCCGGGAATGCCAGAGCAGGATCAGGCCCTCGTTGGGCCGCGCCTGAAAGGAGCAGATGACCTCCGGCAACGGCCGCTCGGGCCAGCGGAAGAGGCGGCTGCCGGCGGGCAATTCGAAGGTGAGCATCTTTTCCATCGCGCCGGTTTGCGGTCGGATTTCCTGCAGGGCGATCGGGGTCGAGTTCGCCCGGGCCGCGGGCGGCAGCGCCGAGGCGCGGAGTTCATGTTCGAGGAACCGCGTCACGGCGCGCACATGCTGGTCGAAGAGCCGCACATCCGCTCCCTTGCCCCACAATTCCCCCATCGAAAACACAAAGGTGTTGAGCGCCACCAGCAGTAGCGCGACGAGCGCGAGCGCGAGGAGGATTTCGAGCAACGTGAAACCGCGGGCAGTCTTCGAGGGGCGCGATTTCATCACAGCTTCTTCAGCTTGCCCTGCAATTCGAGGATGCGAGTTTTCGCGTCCTCCTTGAGCTTCCCCCGCTCCGCGGCGTCGATCACCCACGTGGGCCGTAGCACCATGAACGTCTCCACCTGGCGGTCCGGCTCGCTTCGCGCCGGATCGGTGATTTCGCAGGTGAAGGTCACGCGGAAAACGTCCGCCACGGGGCCCGACTCGATTTCCACGCTCCACTTGGCGTGACGGTTGCCCGCCGTGTCAAATTCGCCGCCCTGTTCCAATTTTTTGCGATCGGGCTCGGTGAGCACCTGCTGCCGCGCAAAGGCAAAGTCCTCGTTGACCACGGTGCCACGTTTCACGACTTCGTAAGCGGTGAGGATGTTCAGATAGGCCGAACCGAGTACGACCACGACCATCGCGAAGATCACAAGCGCCACCAGCACCTCGATGAGGGTGAAGGCCCGGCCGCCTCCCCGGCGATGAATGCGACACTGAGTCGTCATTGATCAAAAACCTCCCGGGGCGTTGGGGTCCACCGGCGTGAGGATCGGTGCACACGTCCAGGGATCAATTGTCAGCGTGTGGGTGCCGCCGTTGCGCGTGAGCTGTACGCGAAACGCCATGCACGTGCCGTCGGAGTAAAACGTGACGTGGGGAATCGACTGCGCCTCGAGCAGCATGCCGCCGACGAGGATGGTGTTGCCGCCCTTGGAGCCGGCCCCGAGGAACTCAATGGTCAGGTCGTTGGACGCCGCGGGCGGCAGAACATACGTCTTCAGCGGCACCTCCTCCTTGGTAATACCATCGGGGCCGACCGGGGCGGGAGCGAGTCCGTCAATCAGGAGAAATTGTTTCTTCTCCTTGTCGAATTTCAGACGGATCTCGTGTTCGCTCTTGAGCGCGGTCTTGCGCGCCTCCTGGACGGCCTTCCAAAAGACCTCATCAGCCGTGATCGGCTGTTCGTTCAGCAGCCGCGAGGTGCCTCCGACCAGCGCACCCGCGAGGAGGGCGATGATCGCGATCGAGAGCAGGATCTCGAGCAGCGTGAAACCACGGGACCGGCCGCGGCCGATCCAGCGTGGGGATCGGAGGGTAAAAATGAACGACTCAGACATGGGCCGAAGTACGCCGGACCCCCGCGCCACACCGGGCCGGGGCATCCGTCATCCGACTACGTCACTTGGCCTCGGTGGCGGTGCCGGTCTCCCAGTTGCCGATGTCGTCTTCGGTGCCGCTTTGCTTGTCAGGTCCCTTGGACCAAAGATCGTAACTGCCCTTGTTCCGCGTGCCGGGATAGGCGTACTGGAGCGGCTCGTTCCACGGATCGAGCGGGATCTTGGCGGGCTCGAGATAAGGACCGTGCCACTTGTCCGCCTTGCTGCCAGGAGCCGCGACCAAGGCCTGCAGGCCTTCCGCCGTGGAAGGATAGTCTCCCATGTGGATGCGATAGGAGGTCAACGGTGTGCGCATTGAATCGCGCACCTGGAGGCGCACGGTCGTCGCCTGCGCGCCACCGAAGATCTTGTCGACATTCGTGATCGCGAGGCCCGCGAGCAGCCCGATGATCGCGAGCACAACGAGGATTTCGAGGAGCGTGAAACCGGCGGAACGGGCAACGCCGCGGCGGGCAGTTCGCACGGAGGAGTTTGGAATGGAACGCATGGCAGGGTGAGACGATGGTTACCGGCGAACGGATGTCGAGACGCGCTCACGGGTCGACCGGCGGCGGCCGCAGAGGTTCCTCCCGCTTCGGGAGGTCATTGGGGCGGTATCCAACGCGCGTCGTCGGCAGTCCCAAATTTTCGATCCGGTCCGGCGCTCCGGATCTCCATCGCCTGGCCGCTGATTTGATGGAAGCGGAACGGAGTGCCCCAGCGATCGCAGAGTTCGCCCTGGCGGTTGATCGCGCGGTGCCGGGGCGAGATAAAGGCGAACTTCAGCGAATTGGCGCCAGCGAGCGACGCCGTGATCTCGGCATTCTCGCCCACCGGATTTCCCTCCCGCGGGAAATTCGTCTGCCAGGTGCCGAACAGTTCGTTCAGGATTTCCAGATCGCGACGGATAGTGCCGGCGGGCGCGTTCAAGTCGTCCGCGAGGTGGCTCTCGCCACCCGAGGCAGGATCCGCGTTTTCCGCCACGGCCGGCGGCGGAGAAGAGGGTGTCGCTGGAACCGCGGGCGACACCGGGCGGGAGGGCTTCGGCGCGTTTCCGGGCGCGGGGCGGGCATACCAGAACAGCGCCGCAATCCCGGCGACAAAAACAGCCAGCAGCGCCCAGCGCAGCGCGTGCCGTCCGTTCATGCTCCCATGAATCCGAGATCGGATTTGGCGAAGCGGCCGATGTTCGGGAGAATGAGGGGAATGTTGGTCGCGCTGACGCCGAACCACTTCGCGAGCGTCGCGGCATATTGGTCGACGCTGGTGCTGGGAATCCAACGGCCGCGGCCGGTGTCGTCCGGACCGCCGATCGCAAAGTCGGGCATCCGACCGTAGATGTCTCCGCCGTTGACCGCTCCGCCGAGGATGAAGTGGTGGCTGCCCCAGCCGTGATCGGAACCGTCGCCGTTGGTGTTGTAGGTGCGCCCGAAGTCGGACGCCGTGAACACCGTGACCTGGTTCTGGGCGCCGAGCTGTGTGAGCGCGTTGTAGAACGCGCCGAGCGACTGGCTGATGTCGCGGAGGAGGTTGGTGTGCGCCCCACTTGCCGTGTTGCCAATCACCACCTGGTTGTCGTGGAGATCGAACCCACCGACTCGGACGAAGAAGATCTGGCGCTTGAGGCTGAGCTGGGTCTGCGCGTTGACGAGCCGGGCCACCATGTGAAGCTGTTGGGCAAGGCTGGTGTTGGGAATGGCGGCGAAGATCGGCGCGACCGGGCTGGTGCCCGTGATCACCGAGGAGAGCAACGCGCTGTTGTTGATCGCGTTTGAGGTCAGGCCGCCAAACGCCGTCTCAAACAGGTTCGCGTTCTGCATCGCCAGCGCATCGTTCATCGCCGTCGTGCGCAGGCCGTTGGTGGAGGTGCCCGTGCCGCTGCCGGTCAACGCAATCGCCCCGGCGGTGCCCACGGCGTATTGCGAGACACTTCGGCCGACCTGGAACGAATTCTGGCCGTTCAGCGTCATCGACATCGAGATCCGATTGTTCGAGTTGAGCGCGTTGGTGAGGTCCGCCATCCGGCCGCCCCAACCGGTCGCGACGTCAGTGAACGGCTTGTCCGAAACGCTCGTCTGCCATTCCACCTGTTGGTCGTTGTGCGAGAACAGCTGCAACGGCCGCATGTCCGGCCGGGAATTATAGAGTGCCTGCGTCAGCGGCTGGCTCAGCGTGCCGACATTCGCCAGGACCGCGAACTTGCCCTGATCGAACAGCGACTTGAGTTCGGGAAACGCCGGGTGCAGTCCCCACGTGCGACCGTCTGACGTTTTCGGCGTGATCGGCAGCACGCCGGACTGGGGCAGCGCCAGGACGCCGCGACCAAGCGAATAGGCTCCGTACGTGGTGGAGTCGGTGGGAACGACCAGATTGTTCGCGTCGTTGCCGCCGGCGAGAAAGAGGCACACCAGCGCCTTGAAGTCGCTCTGCGGCGCAGCCGCCCGCGGCGGCGTGGCATCGGTGTCGGCCACCGCGCCCATCAAGCGCAGCTGCGCGATCGAGGACAGCATGCCGGTGGCGCCGACGGAGGCGCAGCACGCACCGAGAAACTTGCGACGGGACAAATCAGGGATGGAAGTCTTGGGATTCATTGCGCGGATTATTTCTGGATGGCGCCCTGGGGAACGGAAACGGTGAGGTAGATGGCGGACCGAACCCGCTCGAGCTCGATCGCACCGAAGGTTGTCGCGGTGCTGTTGGGCATCGCAGTGATGGCGGCGACGAAGCGATCGGTCACCGCCTTGGGAATGCCCCCGGCGGCGAGCACGAGATTCGCATAGTCGACCAGCGCCTGCGGCGTGCGGGCCAGCGCCAGGAGGTTGGTGTCGAGCAGGACACCCACGGTGCCCTCGGCCGGGTTCAGCGTCGTCGTCGTGCCGGGCATGCCCGAACGCGTGGCGTAGATGAAATTCCAGAGCTGGTTCGGCAGGCTGATGGCGGTCGTGTCGGTGAGAATCTGATACTCCGGCGCGACCAAGCCGGCCGAGGCGAGCAAGCCAGGCTGGACGAAATTGGGCTCGTAGAAGTTGAAGACGGTCGGCGCCCGCAGCGGGGCCTGCCCGAGACTGCCCTCGGGGTTGAAGAAACCGAGGCGGCCGTTGTTGGCGCCGCCATTGAAGGCCCGGAGAATCGCTGTCGACCGCAACACCGGCTCCTTGAGCTTGCCGAAGCTCGCGGTCGAGGCGACCGCGGGCGAACGGGCCTCGTAGTCCATCAGCACCGCGCGCACGACTGCGGCAAGATCGCCGCGGACGCCACTGCCGTTGTTGGCGAAGGCCTGCGCCACGCGGTAAATGTAGCCAGGACTCGGGTTGGCCGTGACGAGGCGCTGGATGAGCTGGCGCGAGATGAACGGCGCCGTGTTGGGATGGTTGAACAGCGTGTCGAGCGCATCCTTGAGATCCTTCACGCCGCCCTGCCCCGCGGGAATGGTCACGCCGCCGACGATGGTCTTGGCGCTGTCCTCGTGAAACGCCGGATAAAGCATCATCGGCTGGAGGTAATTGGTCGGCTCGGCGCGGAAGTTCGGCACCGGATTCGCCGAATAAAATGCCCAACCCGTGAAAATCTTGGCCATCTCCGCAATCGTCCGGTTGTCGTAGGTCGGAATTGGCACGCCCAGCGCATCGAGTTTCAGGGTGCCGTCAGGCTGCAACTGGACCAGCCCGATGGTGAAGAGCTGCATCACTTCGCGCGCGTAGTTTTCGTCGGCGTTGGTGATGGCCTTGCCGCTGCCATCGAAGGTCGCCTTCGCATTGCGGAGCGACGTCAGGTAAACGCCCATCACGGGACTCAGCGTCACATCCTCCAGCAGCTGGCGGAAATTTCCAAACGAGCCCTTCACCAGCAGGTCGTAGTAATTCGCCATCGCCCGCGAGTTGTTGAACAGGGTGCCGTTGGTGTCGGACACCACGAGAATCTGGCTGAGGGCAAACGCGACGCGCTGCCGGAGCTGGTCGGGCGCGGTCAACGCGACCTTCCACCATGCCGCCTGGCGGTTCTGTTGGGAGTACTGGGGATTCTCGCCGACCGCGGTGAACTCACGCCAGTCGGCGTCGATCGCGTCGACGTGCAATGTCGCCCGCTGCGCGATCTGCGCGTTGATCCAGGCACTCAGGTCGGCGTTGCGTTTCCCGGCGAGCGCATCGATGTCCGGCTTGGTCGGGCCAAACGTCGTCTGCGTCAGGAAGCGCGCCGCATCGGCGGGGGTCAGGGCGCTGTCAGCCAGCGCCGGCGCCGCCGGAGGAGGAGTGAACGCCAGCGTGCCGCTCGTCTGCAGAAACGTTCCGCGCAACTCGCCGGAGGGATACGCCGCGGACTCGATGCTGAGGAAAATCCGGCCGGCCTTCAGCGCCGCCACGATGTCCGCCGCGCTCAAAGCACCGCTCGAGCTAAAAATCCAGGAGGACCCGCTGACCTGGCCGTTGGGTAGCCGCAGCAGCTCGGTGCCCACTTCGCCCGGGTTGCCGGTGCGGAGGTAAGCGACGGTTTGGGGAGAGCTGAGGCCGGAAAAATTCAAACTCACCACCGCAAACCGATCGTCCGAACTCAATTGCACCGTGGCCGTGCCAAACGCAGTCGAGGCCGCCGCGGTCGCCGGCGCGCGCAACGGCGCGATATAGAGGGTGCCGGGATTGTAGAAGATCGTGACAGCCGCCGCACTGCTGTCTCCCACCGTGTAACCGGGTCCGGGTGAGAGCACGAGTGTCGTGTCCTTGTTGATCGCGGCCGAACCGCCGCCAGACAGCGCGGAAATCACCGCCGTCGTCGAGGACGCCCCGGCGGGAATCGTGAGCGTCGTCGGCAACGCGGCGATATCCAGCCCCGGAACCGCCGTGCCCTGCAGTTCATAATAAACGGTCAGCGGCTCTGTGACGGGACCCGTACGGGTGAGTACGAAAACGCCTGGAGGCGCGCCCTTCGTGTCGGTCGTCGCCGTGGTCGCCGAAACACTGACCGTGGCGGAACGCTCCGCTGTCAGATCATAAACTTCCACCAGCGCCACGCCGGACGTGCCGCCGACACCGCTCACCTGAATCGTGTAATTCTTACCGGGGTCGAGGTCGACGAGGAGCGCGGCATCGCGGGAGCCCGCGGCGAACGCAAACGCGCCCGCCTGGGCAAAGGCCGCCGTCAACGCGGAGGCGTTGCCCGTGCCCCAATTGTCGTTCGAGGCAATCTGGTTGCTGCCGCTGTCGATCAGCGCAATCGCCGGGTCGGCGAGAAAACCTCCCACGCCAAAACTGCCGAGAGTGGGACCCGCCGCCCGGATCAGAATCTTGCGCACACCACCACCGGGGGCGATCGACAGACCGGAGATCAAAATGCCCGAACTCGTGCCGACCTGGGCCCGCGTCGACAGGTTCATCAACCGGGCCGTGCCGGTCACATCATAAACCTCGACCAGGGCAATACCGGTGGCGTTGGCCACCCCGCTCACCTGCGCCGTGTAGGAGCCTGGCGCGAGCGTCGCGGTCAGGGCCGCGTCGCGACTCCCCGTACCGAGCGCAAACGCGCCCACGCTGCCGAACGTCGTGGCGCCACCGACCGTGGTCGTCGCCCAATTGTCGTTGGTCGCGACGAGCTTCGCCGGGGTCGAGCTGTCGAACAAATCGATCTTCGGATCCCCCAGCGAGCCGGCGACGCCAAATCCGGAAAGGCCCGGACCGACGGCACGAATCAGGATCGTCTTGGGCGTTCCGGGTCCGACGACGAATCCGACGACCGCAATGTTGGTGCCTGTCCCCACCTGCGTGCGGGTCGAGAGATTCGCGACCCGTTGGTCAAATTCGGCCGCCGCGACGCCGAGCGGCGCAACCAACGACACGAGGGCGACCAGCGCCCAGATCAGACTAAGTGTTTTTTTCATCGGACAGAGGATTGAAAGGGGGAACGAAATTGCAGGGGGAACAGGAACCCGGAACCAAGGGGAATACCGGGAGGATTTGAAAATTGGGCCGGCAAGTCGAGTCTCGGTTGGTACGTAGCGGTCGCCGAATCAGGCGAAGCCCAGGTTGGGTTTGGCAAATCGGCCGATATTGGGGAAAACGACGGGCAAGTTCGTGGCGCTCACGCCGAACCACGTGGCCAGCGTGGCGGCATACTCATCCACACTGGTGGTTGGAATCCACGACCCGCGCGTGCTCGCATCGTCCGGCCCGCGGATCGTGAGGTCGGCCATCCTGCCGTAGATGTCTCCACCCTTGACGGCCCCGCCCACGACAAAGTGGTTCGAACCCCAGCCATGGTCGGAACCGTCGCCATTCGTGTTGAAGGTGCGGCCGAAATCCGACGACGTGAACATCGTCACCTGATCCGCCGCCCCCAGCTCGACCGTCGCGCGGTACAGGGCCGAAACGTTGCGGCTGACGTCCGCGAAGAGGGTGGCATGCGCCGGCAGCTGGGCATCGTGCAGGTCCCAGCCACCGATCCGGGCAAAGAAGATCTGTCGCTTGAGCCCGAGTTGCGGACCGGCCGCAATCAGGCGTGCGATCGTGCGCAGCTGCTGGCCCAGACTCGTGTTCGAAAACGCTGTCGCGAAGGGCGGGTTGGCACTGAGGATGCCGGAGAGCATGGCGCTTTCGGAGATGGCACTCGTGGTGAGCCCGGCAAACGCCGTCTCGAAGAGGTTGCCGTTCCCCATCGCCAGCAGGTCGTTTTGCGCGCGGGTCCGCAGGCCCGCCGCCGTTGCGGCATTGGTCGACGAGCCGGAAAGCGCGATCGCGCCGTTGGGGCTGACGGAAAACTGCACCACCTGCTTGCCGACCTGGAAGGAGTTCTGGCCGTTCAGGCTGATCGACATCGAGACCGAGTTGTTCGTGTTGAACGCGTCCGTCAGATCCGCGAGCCGCCCGCCCCACCCCGTCGCAAACGGCTTGTCCGGAACGCTGCTCTGCCACTCGACCTGCTGATCGTTGTGGGAAAAAAGCTGCGGCGGCAGTGGCACGGAGCGCGCCGTGTACTGGGCCTTCGTCGTCGGCACCACCAACGTGCCGACGTTGCCGATCAACGCCATCTTGCTGGCGTCGAACAGCGACTTGAGCCCCGTGGTGTTGGTGTTCGCGACGTCCGAATTGAGACTCGAATGCAGCGCCCAGCCGCGACCGTCCCCGGTCTTGGGCGTGATTCCGAGCAGCTGCGCGCGCGGCAACGCGATTGCGCCCCGCCCGGCCGCCGAGGAATACGCGGCGTAGCCGGCCGAATCGAACGGCACGATCATGTTGTTCGCGTCATTGCCACCGGCCAGAAAAAGACAGACCAACGCCTTGTAGTCAGCCGGCAGGGCACCGGCGCGCGGTGGCGTCACGGGACCGTTGTCCGGACTCGCGACCGCTCCCATCAGGCGCAAGTGCGCGAGCGTCGACAACATGCCCGTGGCTCCCACGGCCGCACAACAGGAGCCAAGAAACTTGCGCCGCTGGGGATCGAAACTCGGATTCTTCGGATTCATGGCGACGGGTTATTTCTGGATGGCGCCCTGGGCCGACGTGACCGTCAGGTAGATCGCGGACCGCACCCGTTCGATGTCGTTGGCGGTGCTGAAGGCCGTGCCCGCCGGCATCGCCGTCACCGCTGCGACGATTCGATCGGTTGTCGACTTCGGCATCAGGCCAGAGGCCACCACCAGGTTGACTGCCTCCACCAAGGCCGACGGCGTCCGTGCGAGCGGCAGCCAGTCGTCGAGGCCGAGGCCGACGGTCTGCTGCGTCAATTCGTTCGAGCGGTTGGCGTAGATGTAGCCGTAATAGAAGTTCGGCTGAGTGAGCGCCGTCGTGCCCGTGAGAATCTGATACTCCGGGGCGTAAAGTCCCGCGGCGGCCACCGCGCCCGGGAGGACATAGTTGGGCTCGTAAAAGTTAAAGACCGTCGGGGCCCGCAGCGCCGCCTGCGCGAGGTTCGCCTCGGGATTCGCGATGTTGAAGCGACCGATGTTCGACCCGCCGTTGAAGGCCCGGAAGATCGCCGTCGCCCGCAAGAGCGGCTCCTTCAGTTTGCCAAAGGTCGCCGTCTCCGCCACCGCGGTGGAGCGGGCCTCATAGTCCGTCAGGATTGCACGGAGCACCGCACCGAGATCGCCGCGCACGCCGGCCCCGTTGTTGGCAAAGGTCTGCGACACGCGGTAGACATAGCCGGGACTCGGATTGCTGGTGACGAGCCGCTGGATGAGCTGTCGCGAAATGAACGGCGCCGTGTTCGGATGCTGGAAGAGCGCGTCAAGCGTGTCCTTGAGATCCCGGAGACCGCCCTGCGCGGCCGCGACGACTTTGCCGCCGACGATTGTCTTCGCGGTGTCATCGTGAAACGCCGGCCAGAGCATCATCGGGGTGAGATAGTCCGCCGCCGCTCCGCGAAACAGGTTCACGTTGGCGGTCGCATTGACCGCCGGGCTCGCGTAGCTCCAGCCCGTAAACACCCGCGCGGTCTGGACGATCGTGTCCTGCGTGTAGGTCGGAATCGGCTGCCCATTGGGATCAAGCCGCAGCGTGCCATCCGGATTGAGTTCGTTCAGCCCGATGGTGAAGAGCTGCATCACCTCGCGCGCATAATTCTCATCCGGCGTCGTGCCGGCCGCCGCCTTCGCATTGCGGAGCGAGCTGAGGTAGATGCCCATGATCGGACTCAGCGTCACCTGCTCGAGCACGTCGCGGAAATTACCAAACGCGCCCTTCACGAAAATGTCGTAGTAATTCGCGGCGCCCTCCTGCCACTGGGCGATCGTGCCGTTGGCGTCGGAGGTGACGAGAATCTGGCTGAGCGCGAACGCCATGCGCTGGCGCAGCTGGTCGGGACCGGTCACGGCGATCTTCCACCACGCCGCCTGCCGGTGCACGCCGCCCGGGCGGGTGTTGGGCGAACCGTTCACGGAGCCGAGGCCGCCCGCATTGATCGCCGCGAAATCCTGCATCGTGGCGGTGCGATGGAGCGAGGCGGGCAGCGCCATCTGCTCGTTGATCCACGCCTGATACCCCTTCACCATCAGGGCGTTGATCTCGGCCTGCGTCGCCCCGAACGTCGCCTGCGTGAGGAAACGCGCCGCATCGACCGCGCCCACGCGGGAAAGGTCGAGCGCGGGGGCCGCCGCCGGCGGGTTGAACGCCGCCGTGCCGCTGCTCTTCAGAAAACCACCACCCAGTTCCCCCGTGGGAAACGTCGCCGTGTCGATGCTGACGGCAACTCGACCCGCCTTGAGCGCGGCGAGGAGATCCGCGCGGCTGTAAGTACCGACCGGCGCGAAATCCCACAGCGCGTTGATCACCTGGCCCTGCGGCAGGTTGTAGACGTAGTTTCCATCGATCGCGAGGTGCGCGACCACCTCGGGCGAGCTCAGGTTCGAGAACGAGATGTTGACGAACGCGGACTTCTCGTCGGACGCGAGCTGCACCGTCGCGACTCCGTAGGCGGTCGAGGTGTTGGCATTCGGCAGGGCGCGGAGATTTGAGACGTAGAGCGATCCGGAGTTGGCGTAGATCGTGACGCCCGCACGATCGCTGGCGCCCACTCCATAGCTGAGGTTGGGCGCAATCTCGAGGGTCGCCGTGCGGTTGTTCGTGTTGGCGGGATTCGCCTTCGGCACAAAGGTCACGGTGACCGAGGACGCGCCCGCGGGAATCGTAACCCGTCCCGGCAGCGTCTCGTAATCCACCCCGGCCGCCGCCGTGCCCGTAATCGTGTAGGCAATCGTCACCGGGTCCGTAACCGGTCCGACGCGCGTAAACGTAAACTGGGCGGGCGTCACCCCGGTGTTGTCTGTCGTCGGCACCGTCGCGCGCACACTGACAGTGGAGAGAGTCTCCGGAGAGAGATCGTAGATTTCAACGAGCGCTGTGCCGGTCGCACCGGCGACGCCGTTGACCTGGATGGTGTAATTTCCCGGCGCAAGGTCGACGAGCAGCCCGGCATCGCGGCTGCCGGCGGAAAATGGAAACGCCCCCGCCTGCGTGAACGCCGCGCTCAGCGTCGGACCGGCGCCCGCCGCATCCCAATTGTCGTTGGCGCCTCCAGCTATCTGCCGTCCGGCCGAATCGAGAATCGCGATGGCCGGATCGGCGAGCACGCCGCTGACACCGAGTGCACCGAGCGCGGGACCGGCCGCCCGGACGAGGACCCGGCGCGCCCCGCCACCCGCCGCGACAGCGAGGCCCGAGAAGAACGTGTTGCCGCCACTTCCCACGACGGCGCGCGTCGAAATGTTCATCAGCCGCGCCGACCCCGTGACATCGTAAATCTCCAGGATCGCCACCCCGGTCGCGTTGTTCACCCCGCTGACCTGCGCCGTGTATGCGCCCGGGGAGAGCGTCGCCACCAATGCCGCATCGCGGCTCCCAGGGGTGAGCGCAAATGCCCCGACGGAATTCATCGTCGCGAGATCGTCGGTCGACCAATTGTCGTTGGCCAGCACGAGCACGCCGTTGGCATTGAAGAGCTGCAGCTGCGGATCGGCGAGCGATCCGCTGATGCTGAACGGCGCTGTCGCCAAACGCGCTCCGACCGCCCGGATCAGCACGCGTTTCGGCGCACCGTCCTGCACGACGAAGCCGGTGATCATGATGTTGGATCCCGTCCCGACCTGTGCCCGGGTCGACAGGTTGCCCAGGCGTTGATCGTACTGCGCGGCCCGCACCGTAAGCCCCACCGCCGCCCAGCACGCGAGCGCCGACAGAGCGAGGTGAAGTCGTGATTTCATCGGGTGGGAATTTTGACGAGTCTCAGGGCGGGATTCGTCGGATGGGGGAACGGGGTAGTGTCCGCCATATGACGCCGAAGTCGAGTGCCCGGATGCAAAATAGTCGTAATACCAATCGGCCGCAGTTTTTCGACCATTGTCATCGGGAGATGCACGAAGCGCGCCGTGGCGATTCGGCTCGATTGCTTCGGCGCTACGCTGCTTGCAATGACAGTTCAAAAAGGCGTCGAAAGAGGCTTCAGGCAGGTAGGGACGCACCTCCGTGGGCGTCCGGTTTTCGTTCCGAGATTCCCACCGATCTTGCGGACGGCTCGGAGAGCCGTCCCTACCTTTTTCGATGCGCACCAATGATCAAGGGGCGTTGGTATCAGCCGCCCGCCGGAACCCTGCCGCGATGACCCTGGGGGGATGGGGAAACGTCCGGGTTGAGGAATTCCCTACCCGAACCCGCCCTTTTCGGACTTTCCGCTCAATTCGCGCGGACCAGTGCCAAACCCGGCATACGTGACGTTCACAGTCCTTGCGATATCCGTCCGATATCGCTGCGATAGTTCTGCGATAGCTAGCCCTGTAGCGCAGAATTATCGTAGGGACATCGCGAGGATATCGCAGCGGATAAAAGGGGCTCGGCGTGCGGTTTGCCGGCGGATGGGAAGGCCTGGACGGGGCCCGAGAGCCCTAACGTCTACCCGTTATCCTCTTTTAGCCGTGTAATTTACACCATATCCGGCCTTCACGAGTGTCAGCTGACAGCGGCACGACGGACGACGTGTTTTACCGTCCAGCCGGCGACCAGGTGATTAGCCGAGGAGATTCCATGGCGCGGAATCACGCCTCGACGCCAGCGCAGGGGGCGCAATGCGAATGGTTTGCCCAAGCAGTGGAATACGCGCGTTCTACCAAACGCCCATCGCTTTTTGACCATTGTCACCGCGAAGCGCACCGTGGCGATTCAGCTCGATTGCTTCGGCGCGATGCTGCTCGCGATGACCGACTGATAATCAAGGGGCGTTGCGATGAATCCGCCTAGCGGCCTCCACCCACCCGCCCCCTTGCGTAGTCTCACCACCGGACCGCGCCAGGCCGGTCGGTTGCCTCACTCAATGATGCCCGGAGCTGGCGGCGATCGCGCCCATCGGTTGCCCCACTCCGCGCAGCAATTCGCCGAACCAGGCGACGCCCACGTCGAAGGGCTTGCCGCCCTTGATCCGCGTGAACTCGATGGCGCGCAAGGTGTCACCGCGGTCCTCGTCCTGCCCGACCACGCCGCTTTCGCGCCGCAAGGCGCACTCAACGGCGTGTTCACAGCAGCGCTGGATGAGCGCCAGGTCCTCCGTGTTGGCCGGAGCCGCACGGGCAAAGTATCCGCTCTTCTGCACCAGCACCTTCTCCGCCCCCAGCATCTTGGAAAACTGGTCGCCAAACCACTTGCCCGGGTTGACCGCATCGAGCTTCACGTGGCCAAACGCATCGCGCGGCACCTCCTGCCCCTTCGCAGTCATCTCTGCGACGATGCTCTCGACGCCCGCGCCCTCGCTGATGAACAGGTTTACGTTGCCGACCCGATCCATCACGGCCTTGAGACGCGCCGCCTCAGCCGCGATGTCGAGCGAGAGCTCCGGCAGATAGACGCCGTGCACCGCCAGCCGTTCGCGGGTCAGCCCGAGGCCCGGCGCCAGCTCGGTCTTGTCCAGCCGCGCATGATACGCCTGCGCCGTCGCCGCCGTCAGCCAGCCGCAATTCCGTCCCATCACCTCGTGAATGATCAACATGCGGGGGTTCGCCCCGTGTTCGGCCACCACGCGCTCGAAAAACAACGCCCCCTGCTCGGCCGCCGTCCACGCTCCCAGGCTCTGGCGGATGGGTACGACGTCGTTGTCGATCGTCTTGGGCAGCCCGATGACGGTGAGCTGGTAATTGTTCTTCGCCAGATAGGCCGCGAGATCGGCCGCGGTCGTGTTGGTGTCGTCGCCGCCAATCGTGTGGAGAACGTCGACGCCGTCGCGCACGAGTTGTTCGGCCGCCACCTGGAGGGGATTCTGTCCTTCCTTCACGAGACCCCGCTTCACGCAATCCTTCACGTTGGTGAGCTTGACCCGGCTGTTGCCGATCGGGCTCCCGCCATGCCGGCGCAACACTCCGGCCGTCGCCCGCTCGGCGGCTCCCACCGCGATGCTATCGCCGAGCAGCAGGCCCTTGTAGCCGCCGCGGTAGCAGATGATTTGGATGTCACCCGCAATCTGGGTGTAGCGTTCGATCAAACCGGCGATCGAGGCGCTGAGACACGGGGCGAGCCCGCCTGCGGTGAGAAGTGCAACTTTCTTGGGACGCATGGTGTACACAGCACAGCAAACCCCGGGCCGGTGGGGCAAGCCCGCAGCGAAAACCTGGTGCCCCCACCCAGACTCGAACTGGGATAATTCGTTTAGGAAACGAACGCTCTATCCACTTGAGCTATGGGGACCGCGAGGAGACCCGAACAAATGAACTTGGCGAACGGGGTCAATTCCCGACGGCACCGCGGCCGCCGTCCGAAATCGTCCCGCCGTCGCGACGCGGCCAAAAACGGCCATTGCCGACCCGCGCAACGCCGGGCAAATCCAGTGCCATGAGTGTCGCGTCAAAAGTTCGGCTGGTCGCAGTGATCGGAGGCAGCGGAGCGGGCAAGAGCTGGCTGATCTCCCGGCTGTGCCGGGCGATCGGACGCGACGCCTGCCACCTGCAGCTCGATGATTTTTATCGCGACCGCTCGCATCTCCCGCTGCGCCGCCGGCCGCAGGTCAACTTCGATCTGCCCCGCGCCGTCGACTGGGAGGCGTTTGAGCGCGTACTCCGCGACTGCGCCGCCGGCCGCGCGACGGTCGTGCCGAAGTACGATTTTGCCACCTATACCCAGCTCAAAGGGAAACATCGCTGGAAACCGCGCCCAATCGTTTTCGTTGACGGGCTGTGGCTGCTGCGAAAACCCCGCATTAGAAAACTCTTCGATCTGACACTCTTCCTCGACATCCCCACCGACGTGCGTTGCGCTCGCCGTCGAGCCCGGGACGTGGTGGAACGGGGCTACACCCCCGACCGGGTGGAGCACCAATTGCGCACCGCAGTGGTTCCAATGCACAATCGCTTCGTCGAGTCGCAAAAAGAGGTGGCTGATCTCGTGCTTCACCAGCCGTACGAAAAAGCGGCGGTCGCCGACTTGGCCGCGCGACTCGGGACGCTGCGATCCGAAGTCACGCCCCGCCCGGCGCGCGGCCTGCAGGCCAGAATCGAAAAAGCGCTCCTCGCCAAGAACGGTTGAGGCCGGTTGGCGCGGTCCGCCGAAGGCGCGGTTCGCAGCGGGCTGGGACTGGTATTTGATCTGGGCCACGTTCGTTTGAAATCAAAAGGCTCCTCGCCTCGGTCACTACGTGGCTGTTCGTCGCCTTCACCGCCTTGCCCGCCGTCGCCGGCGAAGTCGGCAGTCGCCGGCAACACCGCGTTGGCCGCGCACAGACGAGGGCGCGTGAGGCTCCGTCCGCGCGCCGCGACGCTCTATCTCCAAGAACGAATTCGACAAAAGGAAAATATTTCCGCACACCGCCGCTCAGGATTTCCGTCCCATGCCCCCGACCGATTCCGATCTCGCCCGCTGGTTTGTCGACCAGGTCCAGCCTCATGAGTCGCTGCTGCGCTCGTGGCTGCACCGGCGATTCGAGCGAAACATCGATGTCGATGATATCGTGCAGGAAGCCTACGCGCGCATTTTGCAGGCGCGGCAAAACGGGGTTCTCGCTTCGCCCCGGGCCTTTCTTTTCGCCACCGCGCGCAATCTGGCCCTCGATCGGTTACGCCGCCATGAAGTTTCCCGCACCGATCTCTTGGGGGATTTCGACTCGCTGCACGTCTTGGATGAGCGCGATGGCATTCCCGAGACCGTCGCCCGCCACCAGGAACTCTCCCTTTTGACCGACGCCATTCAATCCCTCCCGGCCCGATGCCGCCAGATTCTCACGCTCCGCAAGCTGTACGGCTTGTCGCACCGTGAGATCGCGGCGCGTCTCGGCTTATCCGAGAGCACGGTCTCAAATCAGATCACCATCGGCATCGGAAAATGCACCGACTACTTTGCCGAGCACGGGGACGGCGCCGGTCCCGCGCGATGAGTTCCTTGCCCGACGATCTGCGCGTGAAGCGCACCGCTGCCGAATGGGTGACGAAACACGACCGCGGGCTCACCCCCGGCGAGCAGGATCAGTTCTTCCAGTGGCTCGCCGCCGACCCCCGCCATGGCGCCTGGTTTTCACGCCACCGCGCCGGCTGGCAACGGCTTGATCGCCTCGCCGAGTGGCGACCGGAGCACGGCTCCGAGCCCAATCCCGACGTGCTCGCCCGCCCGACGCACCGCCCGCGTTGGGCGCGCCCGCTCTTCATCGGTGCTCTCGCGGCCAGCCTGGCATTTGCGGCCGTGGGATTTTGGCCAAGTGCACCGTCATTCAACGCCGCACCCATCGCTGCGCGCACCTCCTCCGATGGCTACGAACGCCGGGTGCTGGAGGACGGCTCGGTGGTGGAGCTGAACCACGGCGCCGAGATCGATGTCCACTTCACGGCGGCGGAGCGTCGCGTCGTGCTGCGTCGCGGCGAGGCCCTGTTTACCGTGGCCAAAAATCCGCTGCGCCGTTTCGTCGTGCGCGCGCGCGGGGTCGACGTGCGCGCTATTGGCACTGAGTTCAACGTGCGCCTCGAGCCGGCTTCCGTGGCGGTGCTCGTGACCGAGGGGCGGGTCCAGGTTGCCCCGCCGGCGCTCGCGGCCACCGACCCACTGCCGACGGCCGTGGCCGGCGAACACGTCCTCGTTTCCCTCGGCGCCGGAACCGCCCCGCAGATTACCAAGACCACCGAAGCCCAGCTCGAGCAGGTAAGGGCGTGGCGGCCGCAGCTCCTGGATTTTTCCTCGACGCCGCTCGCCCAGGTGCTCGCCGAACTTAACCGCCGCAACCGGGTGCAGATCGTCCTGAATGATCCCGCCAGCGCCCGCGTGCCGGTGGTCGCCTCGATTCGCTCGGATAACATCGAAGGCTTCGTCAGTCAGGTCACCACCGCGGTCGGCCTCCGCGCCGAACGCCGAGGGGAGTACGAGATCGTGCTGCACGCGGCCAGGTAGGAGACTCTTCCCCTCGCACGGACGGCCCACCCTCCGCCCGGACCACGACGGATGAATTTTGAGAAATTTTTTTGGGGGAGGTCTCGCCCTCAGACGTCTTGTTCGCGAACGTGCCCCGCCTGCCCCCCATGCTCCGCCGACCGTCCCTCCGTATCCCCCCGCCGTTGGGGCGACTTTTCCTTGGCTTCCGACTGCTCCTGGTTGCGCTGATCGCGCGTACAACGCTTGCTGCGGCTGATCCCGCGGAAGGCACCCGCCCCTTCGATGTTCCCGCGGGCGAAGCCGTGGACACCCTGAAACGCGCCGCCCAGCAGGGTGGCGTGGAAATCTTTTTTCTGGCGGAAATCGTCCGTGGCATCCGAACCGCCGCCGTTCGCGGTGACTTCACTCCCCGGGAAGCTCTCGACCGTCTGGTGCGCCAGACTGGGCTGCTGGTCGTGCAAGACGCCACGACTGGCACATTGACCGTCACCCGCCAAGGCCCGGCGAAATCCGACCCTCCTGATTCCACCGCAACCCCTCTTCCCACCACCATGAAAAAATCCCTCCCCGCCCGCTTCATGCTCGCGCTCGCCGCCGCCGGCTCCGCGCACGCCGCGCAGCCCGCCACACCGACCGATTCGGAAGTTGTAACCCTTAACGCCTTCACGGTCTCCGCCACTGACACCAGCGGCTATCGCGCGGAAAAAACCGTCTCCGGCACGCTCATCGCGACCGACGTGAAGAGCATGCCCGCCAGCATCCAGGTCGTCACTGGGGCGTTGCTGGAGGACATGGATACCCGCCGCGTCGAGGACTCGATTCGCTTCATCAGCGGCGTCGGCCTGGCCGCGCGCAACGAGGGCGCGGCGGGCGGCACCCGCAGCGAACAGTTCGTCGTGCGCGGCTTCCAAACCTCGCAGGTGCTGCGCAACGGCATCCGGATGCAGGGCATCACCAATTCCGCGAATCTCGAACGCATCGAGGTCCTCAAGGGGCCCAGTTCGATCTTCTTCGGCGCGGCCGATCCCGGCGGCGTGATCAATGTCATCACCAAGCGCCCGCTCAGCGAGCGCTACGGCGCGGTGCGACTCGGCTTCGGCGACGACAATTACAAATACGCCGAGTTCGATTTCAACCAGCCCATCGTCGCAAAGCAGCTGCTCTTCCGCGTCATGGGCTCGCGCCTCGACACCGACGGCTGGCGGAAATTCTGGCACGACAACCAGACGTTCCTCAGCGCCGTCGCCGAGTGGAATCCCACCACCACGACCCGCATCACGGTGGACGCCCAGTATCGGCGGCAAACCGGCGTACAGGAGCGGCTCGGCGACGTCTTTCTCACCACGGACAAACCGGCACCGTTTACCCAGCAGCTCCTGACCGGGGCGGCCCTGCAGCGCAGCATTGAACTGGGAGCACTGACTCCGACCGACACCTATGACGACCTGGCGACGTTTCACTCCATTACCCTCGCGCAGAAACTGGTCGACCGCGTGCTCGTCAGCGCCGTCTATGGCGCGAGCGACGGCAACCGGCTCCAGCGCACGACCGTCACGCGCAACCGGATCGCGGTGAACGACAACTATTCCTATTTCGATCGTCCCGGCATCGTGTCGATCGGCGCCGTCAACCGCACGCTGAACGTCAACGTCCTGGTGTCCTACGATCTGCTCCGCACCAAAAACAAACTCGTGGCGGGCTGGGATCGCTCCGAGGCCGGCAACAAGGAATTGCTCTTCGCCTACGTCAACGCCAGCCCCTTCACGACGAAACGGTTTCTCTTCGACGCCGGTTCCGACGCGGCCACCTTCGGCGTGAAGAAATATCCGACGCTCGACGAAATCGGCACCCCGGGCGGACCGGGCGCGGTCACGAACAATCCTTGGAACAAGCCGATCTGGCAGCAGGGCGCCTACCTGACCAATCAGATGAGCCTGCTCGGCGACCGGCTGACGCTGCTCGGCGGCACGCGCTGGAGCGACCTCCGCGCCCAAGGGAAGACGGCGTGGACCCCGCAGTACGGCGCGACCTATGCCATCACGCCCGACATCTCCGCCTACACGCTCTACTCGGAATCCTTCAAGCCCAACGGCCGCGCCAGCACGATTGATCCGACCTCGCCCTTCTTTCCCCCTGAGAACGGCGTCGGCAAGGAAGCCGGCCTCAAGTTCTCCCTCGTGAAGAACAAGCTCACCGGCACCGTCGCCTTCTTCCGGGTGGACAAGAAGAACGTCCGCCGCGTCAACTCGGGTGCGGCCGTCCTTGGCATCAATGGCGCCTCGCTCACCGACGGCGAGCGCTCCGACGGCTACGAAATGGATCTGGTCTGGACGCCCACGAAGAATTTCACCGCGATCCTCTCCGGTGCGCACATCAACGCGCGCGTCGTCGCCGACGTCATCAACACCGCCAGTTCCCCGGATCTCAATGGTGACGGAAAACCCGATACGCTCGGCCTGCCGCTCGTCGGCAATTCGCCGAATTCCTACGCCCTCTGGACGAAATACGAGTTTACGCAGGCACCCGTCCAAGGCCTTTCGCTCAGCCTGGGCTATCAGCGGCGGCAGGGCCCGATTCCCCTCGACGCCTCGTTTGCGCGGAAGTTTGTAGTGCAGGATTCGTATGACCGGCTCGACCTGGTCGCCGCCTATTCCACGCGCCTCTTCCAGCGCCGGGTCCGGTTCCAACTGAACGTGAACAACGTGACGGACAATTTCTATGCGGACCGTTCGCTCGGCTACGCCAATCCCCGCAATTGGCGACTGTCCGCCGGCACCACGTTCTAAGCGGCGGACGGCTGCCTTCCTTTTCTCCAGCGTGAAATTCCTCCTGCTCGTCCCCGCCCTCTCGCACCGCGCGGCGTTCCGACCTTCCTGGGCGCCGCGTCGCGGATTTGCCCTGCTGTGGGTCGGACTACTGATGACGGGCTCGTCGGCCCGCGCGCAGCAACCGATGGAGACTGGCATCATCACCGGGCGGATTTTCAATCCGGCCCAGGGCGAATACCTCCGCAACGCCGAGGTGCGAATCGCCGGCGGGCCCGCGGCCGTGTCGGAGAGCGGTGGCCTTTACCGGCTCTCCGGCGTCACCCCCGGCGAGGTCACCCTCGTCGTCACCTACACCGGCTACACGAGTGCGACCGCGGTGGTGCGGGTGTCGTCGGGCCAGACCGTGACGCGTGATTTCGAACTCACGAGTTCGCTGCAAGGTCTGGCGGCGGACGGGACGGTGAAGCTCGACGCCTTTGTCGTCTCCAGCCAGCGCGAGGGCAACGCGAAGGCGATCATGGAACAGCGCAACTCGATGAACGTCACCAACAGCGTCTCCTCCGACGTCTTTGGTGATGTCGCCGAAGGAAATGTCGGGGAGTTTCTCAAGCATCTGCCCGGCGTGAACTACGATTCGACCGACGGCACGGTGCGCTATGTCTCGCTCCGCGGCTTGGGATCGGAATACGCCGGAGTGACGGTCGACGGCATGAATTTCCCCAGCGCGGACGCCAACGCCTCCGCCGGCCGCGCGTTCAGCTTTGAACAGGTGTCGCTCAGCGCGATGGAGTCGATCGAGATTTCCAAGACGATTAGCGCCGATGTCGACGCCAGTTCGCCGGCGGGCACGATCAACCTGAAGACCAAGCGCGCCTTTGACCGGGCCGGCCGGCGCATCTCGGCCTCGGCCAGCCTCACCGGGCAGTCGGACCAGTTCACGCTGCGCCGGAACTACGGCCCCGGCGACGATCGGTCGCGCAAGATTTTTCCCAGCGCCCAATTCGAATACTCCGACATTTTTCTGAACAAGCGCCTTGGCCTCGTCATCGGCGTGAGCGAGTCGAATTCCTACCTCCAGAGGGCGCCGACCACGATGACGTACAATTACACGCCGACGGCGGCCTCGCCCGACCCGATTGCGCTCACGGCCATCGCCGCGCAACAGATCCACCAGACGATCGAGCGCTTCGCCTCGTCGTTGACGGCCGATTTCAAGGCGACGCCGCATCTCGTGCTCTCGTTGAGCGTGATGTACAACCACTCCGACGTGTGGTCGGGGCAGCGCACGGCGACCTTCAACACCGGGGCACGCACCACCCAGGTCGCGGGAGCGAGCACGCTCACGAATTTCACGACCACCGCCAACGCGAACTTCACGATCGATCCGCAGGGCGTGGCCAAGGTCGGCAATGGCAAGTCCTACCTGCCGCGCTTCGAGTACACGAACGGAGACCTGACGGTCGAGGGCCGCTTCAACGTCTCCGATTCCGTCAGCGGTTACGATCCGATGAAGTATCGCGACTCAGTCTTTTCCCCCGGCGTGCAGACGCTCTCCAACGTGCGCTTTAGCGCGGTCCGCTCCGCCCTGAACGACGGTGGCTGGAAAATCACGCAGACCACCGGCGGGGATTGGAACAACGGCGCCCTCTTCACCTCGCCGGCGATTATCGTGAACGACGGCCGCTATGCCGACGACAAACTCTACACCGGCGAAGGCATCGTCACGTTTCGCACGCGCCAATTTCTCCCCGTGATCTGGAAGGCGGGCGCCAAGTGGAAGCGCGAGGTCCGCGATTTCCAAAACCGGCGCTCGGCCTCATTCTACACTTACACCGGGCCCGGCGCCGGCGTCGGCGTGTGGCGTGACTACCGCTCGCGGCTGACCTTGGATTTCAGCGAGCAGAATCTTTACATCACGTCCAACGGCGGCGGCGGCGTGTTCCTGCCCGACATCATGAAAGTGGCGGAGACGTTCCGGGCGCACCCGGACTACTTCACCTCGTCGATGACCGGCACCGACTTCTACAACGCCACGGTCGCGAACGCGAAACAGTACCAGGAGGACATCCATTCGCTCTACCTGATGGGGACGACAAAGATTGGCCGGCTGAACCTGCGCGCCGGCGTGCGGCGCGAGGAGACCGACACCGACTCGCTGGAGTTCGATGCGCGTTCCTCCCGCGAGGTCGCGGCCGCGGGATTCGCCGTCTCGGCGGGACGCGCGACCACCATCCCGGGGGTGCAATACCAGTTCATGTCGCGGCCGCGCGTTCATCGTCTCGGAAATTACGACAATCTCTTTCCGAGTGCTTCGGCGAAATACAATCTGACGCGCACCCTCGACCTGCAGGTCGGGATGAGCAAGACGGTCAAGCGGCCGCAATTCGGAGACGTGGCCGGCGTCTGGGTGATCAACGACGACACGCTCACGATCACGGCGCCCAACGCGAATCTGAAGCCCGAGACCTCGACCAACTATTCCGTGCGCCTCGCCCAGTACTTCGAGCCGGTCGGCCTCGTCGCGATTAACTTTTTCCAGAACGACATCCAGGGCCTCCACCTCGCCAACACGCGCGTCAGCGGCACCCAGTTCAACGCCGACAACCCGAGCTACGACAATTACACCTTTGTCACCACCGCGCAGAGCGCGAACAACGTCCGTCTGCGCGGCATGGAGGCGGAGTACAGCCAGAGCCTCTCGTTTCTCCCCGAGCCGTTCAAGGGCTTCGGCGTGCGCGCGAGCTACACCCGCAATTACGCCCAAACCATCGTCGCCAACATGACGCCGCACCTCGTGTCCGCCGGCCTCAGCTACGCCCACGGTCGCGCCAACGTCTACGCCAACATGAACTGGGCCTCGTCGCGCCCCACCATCGCCAGCGGCACCCAATACCAGCGGCACCGGATCAACGTCGACGTCGGCGGTTCGTATCGGCTCACGACGCGGCTGAACGGATTCTTCTCCGTCCGCAACGTTCTCAACCGGCCGTTCACCCTGATGGAGCACGTGGGCAACAACCCGGACGTCGCGCGGTTCTACCAGAAATTCGGCGTCACTCCGACGATTGGCGTGAAGACCACGTTTTGATGCTGTCGCACCAAAAAACCATCAAACGTAGCGGCGAGGGGGGCCCCGCGGGGGGGGGGAGAAAACACCAACCCGCGCGC
>CANJIU010000069.1 GCA_947474365.1 Opitutia bacterium
GGCCACCGGAACCACTCTCAGACACGGGCAAAAAAGCACCATGCGAGCGACGGCCACGCTGCGCCTCACGGCTTCGACTCTCGCCACCAAAGTTCATTGGCTTGTTCCACGCAAGCCGCCGCGGCTTGATCTGGGTCTCAGAATGACAGCGTTTATCGTCGCCCGTCCCGGTCACCGGGCGGCGGAATCGGGCCGCGTCGTCAGGGCTTCGTGGTTGCCGGAAGCGTCTCGCCGTACGGCGGCTTCCAGGGCCAAGGCACGGCATGCGTGCGATCGGCCCAGCGATTCCACGTGGCAACCATCTCCTTCGCGCGCGCCGGCTGCGTGTCGGCGAGGTCGTTCATCTCCGTGCGGTCGCGGTTCAAATCGTACAATTCCCACGGGCCGCCGGCGCCCTTGGCGACGAGCTTCCAGTCACCGATGCGCAGCGCGCGGTTGCCTTCGTGTTCCCAAAACAACGCCTCGCGCTTGATTGGCTTGCCGGCAAAGGCCGGCGCCAGGCTGCGGCCTTCCATTGGCTGTACTTTCTTGCCGTCGCGCTCGGTGAGATACTTGACGCCCGCGACGTCGACCGCCGTCGCCATGATGTCGATCAGGTGCCCCGGCTGCGACTCGAACTCGCCCCGCCGGGAAATCCCTTTCGGCCAATGCGCGATCAGCGGCGTGCTGATGCCACCCTCGTGGACAAAGTGTTTGTAGAGACGGAACGGCGTGTTCGAAACGTTGGCCCAGGCCTCGCCGTAGGCAATGAACGTCTCCGCCGGGCCGGGCATCGGCGCCGGGCCCTTCGCCTTCGGGGGATTGCGGCCCACGGTCTCAGCGCAGGCGCCGTTGTCCTGGAGATAAACAATGAGCGTGTTGTCGAACTGGCCGTTGGCGCGCAACGCCCCGAGCAAGCGCCCGATGCCCTGGTCCATGTTGTCGATCTGCGCCGCGTAGACTTCCATACAACGCGCTTCCCAATCCTTGCGGGCAACCTCGTCCCATTTCCCAAATTGCGGGCTCAGCTGCCACTCCGGCTTGAGCAGGCCCAGCTTTCGCATCCGCGCGAGGCGCGCCTCACGGATCGGCGTGTAGCCGGCGTCGTACTTGCCATGATAACGCGCGATGTCCTCTGGCCTCGCCTGCATCGGCCAATGCGCCGCCGTATAGGCGAGGTAAAGGAAGAACGGTTTCTCCGGCTGACCCTTGGCGTGGTCATTCACGAAGCGCACGGCATGGTCGGTGAAGGCGTCAGTGAGAAAGAAGTCCTTTACAGGATACTCCGGGTCGGCGCGGAAGTTGATGCGAGTATTGTCGCGGGAGAGATGCTCCGGCGTGAAGTAATTCGCGGCCCCGGGAATCACGCCGTAATAGTGGTCGAAGCCGCGTTGCAGGGGCCAGTTGTGCTGCGAACGCCCTTCCTCGATGTCCTTCGTCACGTGCCATTTTCCGACCGCGTAGGTCCCGTACCCACCGGCGCGCAGCACCTCTGCAATTGTCGCAGTGTCGGCGCGTAGGTCCCCGGAATACCACTCGTTGATCATCGCCACCGCACTGTAGGGAGCGCGGTCAGTCATGTAGCCCACTCCCGCCTGATGGGGATAAAGGCCGGTCAGCAGCGAGGCGCGCGTCGGGCAGCACCGCGCGGTGTTGTAGAATTGGGTGAAGCGCAGCCCGCCGGCGGCCAGACTGTCTAGATTGGGCGTCTTGATTTCACCGCCGAAGCAGCCGAGGTCCGAGTAACCGACGTCATCGGCCAGGATTACGATGATGTTGGGCCGCGTTGATGCCGCCGGGAGCGACGCGACCGAAAGGCCCAAGGCGAGGCTGGCGAACCGGAAAAGGGATTTCATTTCTTTTTCTTCTTCGCCGCGCCCGTCGGCGCCGGTGGTTCAGCTCGTTTCGGATCGGTGAGAAGCCGGGGCTCGGCGTAGAGTTTCGCCTCGTCGCCCTGCTCCTTCATCCACGCATCCACCTCGGCACGCAGGCCGGCCAGACGCGCCGCGTGCTTCGGATCGGCGGCAAGGTTCTTGAGCTCAAGCGGGTCGGCGCGTAAATCGTAGAGTTCCTCACCCGGCCGCTCGTGGTAACGATGGACGACAAACGCCGCCGCCGGATCGGTCTTCGCTTTTTCCACCCAGCTGCCGAAATAGGCGCCGGAATCAGGTCCCTGCACGATGTCGACGTGGGTCGAATAATAGTACTCGGGATGCAGGTTGCGGATGTATTTCCAATCCGAGGTGCGCACGCTCCGCGTCGGATAGATGTTCATCCGGCCGTCGTTGCTGTGCGTGGTGAAAATCCGTTCGCGGTGCTCCAACTTCGGGTTCCGCATCACGCCGACGAAGGAGCGCCCGTCGATCCCCTGCGGCGCCGCCCCGCCGCCGACGTCCACCAGCGTGGGCAGAATGTCGATCCAGCTGACCATTGCGGCCGTGCGCCCGCCCGGCGCGATTTTTCCCGGCCAGACGGCAATCATCGGCGTGCGAATACCACCATCGTAACAACTCCACTTGCCGAAGGGCCACTGCGCCCCGTGGTCGCTCGTGTGCAGGAAAAACGTGTTGCGGCCCAGCACCTCGTTCGCCGCGTCGTACGCCGCGCCGAGTTCGGCATCCATGCGTCCGATCGCGGCCAGGTAACGCATGCGCGACGTCCGCGTCGCCGGCGTGTCCACGTGATTGCGCGGGATCGTGACGCGGTCGGCGCTATAGCCCTCTCCTTCCGTCGGCCACGGCACATGCGGCCAGTTGGTGCCGAAGAAAATGGCCAGCGGCCGGTCGCTCTTCCGGGCGCGGAGCCACTTGATGCCCTCGGGAATCGCGATGTCTTCGTGATACTTGTCGTGCGCGAAATAATCGAAGCCGTAGTCGCCGGTGTGCTGGTAATGCGATACCTTGCCGAATGAAACCACCTCGTAGCCGAGGTCGTGCAGATAGGCCGGCAGCTTCTTGATTTCGGCGCGCGGCTTCGAATGATTGGCCTCTGCGCCGTTTCGCGCCGGCATCATCCCGGTGAGCAACGCGGCCCGGCTCGGCGCGCAGCTTGGCGACGCCACAAAGGCACGCTCAAACGTCAGCCCCGCGTCCGCAATCCGCTGCATGTTTGGCGTCTTCACTTCCTTCGAACCATAGACGGTGGAATCGAGCATGCTGTGATCGTCCGAGAGGAAAACCACGAGGTTGGGCCGGGCGGCGTCAGCGGCGCCGAGCCGCGCCGCACCGAGACCGAGCGACACCAGGAGCAACGACAAACGGAGGGGGCGCATGGAATGAAATCTCATTTCGCTTTCGGCAACGAGCCGCGCCACTCCAGGGCGAGCCGGGTGAGTTCGCGGGCCACCTCGGGTTTGGCGGCGGCAACGTTATGAGCCTCCTTCTGGTCTGACGTGAGATCGTAGAGCTGGGCATCGGAGCCGTCGGCGTTGATGAGCAGTTTCCAATTGTCGCGCCGCACCGCCACGTTCGGGCTGCGATCGTTGCCGAACTTGAACGACTCCCCGTTGCGGCCGTATTCCCAGAAAAGCGGACCGCGCTTCGGCGCCGCCCCACCCTTCCACAGGGCGGAGACATCCACGCCATCGAACCGATGCTCGCGGGGCAGCGTCGCCCCCGCGATCGCGGCAATGGTCGGGAAAAGATCTACTGCGATCGAGATCGCCCGGTCCTCGACGCGGCCCGCCGGAACGCGCCCGGGCCAGCGCACGATGAACGGCATCCGAATGCCGCCCTCCCACAGTTGCAGTTTGCTGCCGCGGAAGCCCCCGGAGCGCGCTCCGTCAAAGGTTGGCAGCGCCCCATTGTCGCTCGTGAAAATCACGACCGTGTTTTCCTCCAGCCCGCGCGCCTTCAGCCCGTCGAGCAGCCGGCCGATCTGTTTGTCGAGCTCAGCCAGCACGGGATGGAAATTCTTCGGGAGTTCCTTCTTGTCCGAAATTTCATCCGGCACCCACGGCGTGTGCACGTCATCGGGCCAGAGATTGATGAAGCAGGGCGAACCGCGGTGGCGGTCGAGGAAGTCGAGGGTCTTGTCGACGAAGAAAGCCGTGCGATCCCAGCGTTTCACCTTGTCCTTGTCCGACCAGATCCAATTCGTCGCCGTGATGTCCGGGTGCGGCTCCGGGCTTTCGTAGGTGCCCGCGTTTTCGTCATAACCATACGCCGCGAACTTCGGCGCCTCCGTCACATCACGCCCGCCGCCGAGGTGCCATTTCCCGAAATGAGCCGTCGCGTAGCCGGCTGCCTTCATCACCCGCGGCAGCGAAGGCGCCTTGGGGTCGAGAAAGTCCGCCATCTCGCAGGCCGCGTTGCCCTTCTTCGTCTGGAGGAAACTCGTGATCCGCCACCGGCCAGGGTACATTCCCGTGATGATTCCGCATCGCGAGGGCGAGCAGATCGGTGACGCGGAATAATACTGCGTAAACCGCGTGCCTTCCGCCGCCAGCCGGTCGATCCGCGGCGTCGGCGCCTGTTTGCCGCCGTAGCAGCCCAGATCGCCGATGCCCATGTCGTCGGCGAGAATGACGAGCACGTTCGGTTTGACCGGCGCGCCCGCGCCGGCGGCGACTGCGCCGAGGGCCAGACCGAGCGGGAGACAGCCGCGCACGAGCGCGCGCAGCAACGAGCGCGACCGAGGCGCCAGATTCAGGGGAGAGGTTCTCATGGAGCAAAAAGTTTCTCGTCGCCGGGAGTGGCGGAAAAGGTGCCAAAACTTGCCGCGGCTCCGCTGCTGCCGCTCACGATCACACCGGTTCGCACCCCGCGATCCCACGGCGGAAGAAAGCTGCCATCCGTCTCGCCGGCGAGTTCCCGCCACCGTCCATCGGCGGCCTGGATCGCAAAGCGGAAACGGTTCCCATCAATGCAGGCCACCCGCATACGAATCGGTTTCCCCGGCAGCGCCTCCGCTTCCGCCACCTTGAACCGCTGGCCCTTCTGCTCGCTCCAGACCTGGACCTTCCGCCCATCGGTCGCGAGCGCGAGATGGTTGGCGCGGTCACCGAAAATCACCAACCCCGCCAGCGCGCCCTGCGTCAGTGACTTCGGATCAACCGATGTCTCGGCGACAAACGACGGCACCGTGATCGACTGCACGGCGGCGGCCGGTTCGCTGCCGGCTTCGAGCGTGAGTTTTCCACCTTTCACGCGCGCGGACGGCTTGCGGCCGAGAATCCATTGCCAACCGGGCGCAAGATCGCCGTCGCGGCCAAAATTGTCCCGCACCAGCGTGATGTCTTTCTGCGCGGTGGCCGACTTCGGTCCGGCCGTCCGCGTGCTGGCGCCCCGCCCGCCGTTGATCGTCGGCCAGCCGTCGGCGCCGAAGACGACCTCGTCGAGCAACATCTCCCGCCCCGTGGCCACGAATCCCTTCTGCGCGTAGGCGTGGTAAAGCAGCCAGGTGCGCCCCTCGGGATCCGCCACGATGCTGCCGTGCCCGGGACAGCGCCAGGCCGCGTTGCCGGCGAGAATCGGATTCGCGGGCGCTTTCTCCCATGGTCCGGCCATGTCCTTCGCGCGCGCGACGCCGAGCGCGTAATTGCAATTTCGTCCACAGCACGCACCACCCGAATAAAAGAGATAATACCAGTCGCCGCGGCGCAGCACAAAAGGCCCCTCGACCACCGCGCCCTCCCACTTCGCATCGTTGCGCAGGATCTCCCGCTTCTCGCCCACGAGCGCGAGCCCGTCATCGCGCAACCGCTGCAGCCAGATCGGAGTGGGCAGCTTCTTGCTATTGCCATCTTCCTTCCAGAGCAACCAGCGCACGCCCTGCGCATCCGTAAACGGCATCGCGTCGATCGAGCCCGCTTCCTGGGCGATGAGCGGCCCGTGATCCGTGTAGGGCCCGCCCGGATGCGTCGCTGTCGCCACCGCGACCGCGAGCCGATTGCTCGCGGCCTCGCGCGCCGTGTAGTAGACGAAGAATTTCCCCTGATACTGCGAGATTTCCGGCGCCCAGAAATTGGCTTTCGCCCAGACCGGCATCTGGGTGAAGACATGACCCTTGATTTCCCAGTTCACCAGGTCCCGCGAATGCAGCAGGGGAAAATGCGGCGCCCACTCCGACGACGTCGCCGCCGCCCAATAATCGTCGCCCACCCGAATGACGGACGGGTCGGGATAGTCTCCGGCTCGCACCGGATTCTGGAATTGGAAGGCGTTTCCGACCGGCGCCGCGCCAGCCCAGAAAGCCAGCGCCAAGGCGCCGACCAAAACGAAACAGGTTCTCGTCATGAGGTTTCTTATGAGCAGCGAATGAACGCGAATCGACGCAAATGATCTCCCGACCGTCGTTCAGAACGTGAACGTCGTGCTCAGGGAAATTTGCCGGGGAACGCCGCGCGCCCAGTCGAGGACGCCGCCGCCAAGGTTGGTGCGAATCGGCTCAAGATCGTCGTTATTGAGGAGATTTCGCACGTTGAGCTGCACGCGCCAGCCGACCTTGTGTCCGCCGAACACCTGAGTCTTTCCGCCGTAGCCCAGCAGCAAATCGAGGGCAAACTGGGCCGGGCCGAAGATCGGCTTCGTCACATCATCGCCCGATGAACCATCCGGGAAAAGCCGCTGCTGCAGGCCCAGCATCGTGTGGTCGAGCCAGCGGACACCGCCACCCACATTCAGGCCCTTGAGCATCCCTTCGCTGAAACGATAGTTGCTGAACAGACTTGCCCGCCACTCGCGCTGCCGGAATCGGGGAAGGTTGTTGCGCAATTGCTGGCGCAGAATCTCCGCCGCAATCGCCTGATCGTAATACTGGTGCACGGTACGCGCGTCGGTCGGGGAAATGGTCACCCGGTCCCACCCGAGTCCGCCAAACTGCTGCCAGACCGGGAGCCGGCGCGCCGTCCACTGGGCGAAGTCGAGGTCCTTGTTGAAGACTCGCGTGTGCTGCTGGCCGCCGGCCAGGCGAAGATCCCAATTGCTGGTAATCCGGGCCACGAGCGTCACGTCGACACCTGTGGCAATCTTGTCCTCCACCGAGCGATAAACCTCTCCCCGCGTGACGGGGTCGAAACCATCGGCGGCTACGGTGGCGATGCCCGCCGGACGGTCGGTGCCGCGGAGACGCTGTTCGATGACCGATGAAGCCGTCCGCACATTCTGTCCGTCACCAATCAGGTTGTGTTGATTTTCCTTATAAAAATTCACCCGCAGCGAAATCGCGTCCTGCCGGAGCCCCATGCTGAAACCGAAATCATGACCCTCGCTGGAGATGCCGGGGATCAGATGGTTGTAGGGATCGAGGAACCCGGGCGGCAGGGCCGTGTTGTTGGAACGACTGCCGAACACGGAAAGCCAGCGCAGTGCGTGCACCACGGTGCCGTAGGAGTATGTGGTGGTGCTGTCGTCGAGGGCGGCCTTCGTGTCGAAGGCAGCGCGCGACAACGGTACGAACAATCCCTGCTGGTCGCCGGGCGCCAGGCGGTCGCCGCGCACCAGCGCCGCCGGCGAGATCAGGTAGCTCGCAAATTGATCGACGCGCCGACCGGCGAAGACGTTGAGCCGATCCTGCAGAAAGTAGCTCTGCAGGGCGAGCATCCCGGTGTCGATTTCCTTGCGCGAGCCACCAGTCCCGGAGGAACGCCCGCCGGGATGATCGAACATCGTGGCCTGAAACGTCTCGTTGCGCAGCGAGTCCGCGTACGTCCAAGGGCCGAAGAGCCGGGCGTCGCCTGTGTTCACTCCCGGCAGCGCCCGCGCCGTGAACGACCCCGATGCCGGGTCGAGATAGAAACGCGAGCGGATGAGCCGGCTGTTGTTGAGGAGGTCGCCGGTGGCGAACGACGGATTGCCGAGAATCATCGCCCGCGACACCTGCGAGCGATCTTCGTCGACCCGGCGCGACGCGAGCACGGCGAACCGGTGACGGCCAAAGAAGCGCGCGACATTGCTGAAGTGCTTTTGGAAATCGAATTCGTAGGAGGTCGTGAGCCGAAGTTCCTTCGTGACGTTGCGCACCTCGCTGCCGGTCGGGAACGACTCGATGTAGAGCCGCCCGGCGTCGGGGTTGAGGGCCGTCTGCCGCACCGTGGCGGTGCCACCGGGGAGATAGCGGTTCGGGTCGGCGAAAATATTGACCGATTCCGCGTTGTCGAAAGGTCCGCCGAGCAACTCCGCCACCGCCTCATAGTTGAAGCCCAACTCCACAAAGAGGTCGTTGGTCATCTTCTGCTCGATCGCGCCGCGGAGGACTTTGCCGTGAAGGAGGTTGATCCGGCCGCCGACGCGGACATCGCGGTCGGTCGGATAAATCGAGTTGTCGATCAGAGCGGCGTCGCGCGTATCGACGGCGTTGTTGAGCTGATGGGGACCGCGGGTGAGCGCGGAGCCGTTCCAGACGAGGACGGACGAGCCGGTGCCGCCGTAGGAAAATACCCGGAGCGCGTTGGCATTCCGGTTCAGCAGAGGAAACGCCGTGGCCGTGATCGAGGCGTTGCCCGTCGAGTTGTCGTAGAGCGCCCGACCACCGGCGACCCACGGGCTGACAAAATCCTGCGCGATGTAGTTGCTGGCGTTGGAGGCGCGCTGGCCGATCTTCTCGCCACTGAGACGGAGCGTCGTGGTCGGCGTAATTCTCCAAGTCAGGGCACCGAAGGCGCGCGACTGGCGGTTGAACGCATCCTCGACCGCGCCCTTGCCTTCGTTGCGCACGGCAACAAAGCGGAGGGCGAGCTTCTGCGGAACGAGCGTGCGGTTGACGTCGATCGTGCCGCGGAGCGAGCCGTTGTTGTCGCCCCGGAACGTGACTTCATCCGCGTTGCGCATGAGCGCACGCTTGGTCGAGGTGTCGATGGCGCCGCCGGCGTTGCCGAGCCCAAAGAGGATCGACTGCGGGCCGTTGGCGATGGTGAGCCGTTCGATGTTGTAGAGATCGCTCGGAAGATTGGTGGAGTAGAAGTCGGCCGACGTCGTGATGGCGTCGAAGCCCCGCGCCCGCCCGCTCGCGCGCGTCGTCGTGATGCCGCCGTTCGGACCGGTGTTCTGATCGGTAATATTGTTGTTGTTGGAGCTGAAGGCCACGGCCTCCTCGATGGTCGTCGCGCCGATGTCGTTGAGAAACTCGAGCGTCATCACGTCGACCTGCGCGGCGATGTCCTTGAGCGGAGTATTGACGCGGCTGCCCGCCAGCGAACTGGTCGCGACGTACCCCTTCTCCGACGCGGCGCTGGTGATGAAGGGCGAAAGCTCAATCGCCTCTTCCCGAGCCGTGGACGACGGCGTCGAGGTGGATTGCGCCCGTATCGGCCCAGTGATGAGCACGGCCACAAGCAAGGCGGTCACGCCGGCGTGATGCGGCAAAATTCGGAACGAGAGGGTCGGCATGGCAAATACGGGGTTGGTGCGGCAGGCGCAGGGGAAGAGATCGCCGCCACACTGCGCCCCATGTTCGAGAACGAGAAGCACCGACCACACACATTCGGCTGATGATTTCGCACCTGCCGCGGCAGCGGCATCACCCCAACAATCGCGTGATCGCGTTCGTCAGCAGATCGTCGACTCCCGGCTCGCAGAACGCATATTCGACCTCGTAGCCCCCCGCCGGAAATTCCGTGCGCGTCGGCATGTACCACGGTCCGCAATCGCCATAGGCCGCGGTGGCGACCGTCCGGCCGGGTCGCAGCGCCTGTGCCCGGAGTTGATAATCGACGAAGGGTTCGGCCGGGAGATGCAGCAACGCGACGTCATTGAGATGGAGCGCGCTGAGCACGAACGGAATCTTGCGCTCGTAGCGTTGAATCGAAGCGAGCTTGAACGCGGGCCGAATGCGCAGCACAACCGCGTCCTTCTGCTTCGTCATCAGCTCCTGGAGGGCGCCCAGACCCAGCGCGGGATTCGGTGCCGGTTGGATCCGCTCCGTGCGCCACCCGATGCTCGCAAGCGGCTCCGGCTGCAGTTTTTCCTCCGAGGCCACGATACCCCGATAAATACGTTCGATCAGCCGCCCCCGCGCCTCCTTTGAGCCGTCATTGTATTTTCCAGCCGCGATATTGCCCGCACAACCGGTGAAATAGAGATGGGCGCAGTCGGGCTCATCCTGCTGGCGCCGCTTGCGGGCCAACCCGCAGAAATCGCTGCTCACACGCCCGTCACCGTAAAAACTCATCGGATGCGTCGCGTAATAGTGGCACGCCGCGATCTTCCGCCCGCGGTCGAAAAACGCGACGGTGCGCAGGTTCGGGTCGATCACGCCTTCCGGCAGCGCGTTGAGTGCGGCGTCCTTGTTGGAACTCCCGCGCATCTTGGTCACGCGGCCCGCCGCATCGCGCGCCACCCGCCGGTTCGACGCCACCGCCTCCACTCGCGCCACGCCGTGCGCCACGTGTGTCACTGGGCGCGATGTCTTCAGCGCCGCCCCGACCGCAGCCCGCGCCGCATCCAGGCAGCGCCGATGGAAATCGCGGTCGAAGACCCGCGGTAAATCCGCCTGCGCCCGGAGCAGCCGCTCCGCCTCGAAGCACACGAGCGGTGCGTTGTGCTGGTGAACAGTATGCACCGTCACCCGCTCCGGCGTGGTGCCGGCCGCCTCCGCCAAGGCCTCGCGCCACGCCACATGCGCCTCGTTGAGGATCCCCGTCCAGTCGACGACGCAGAGCACGATGGGCGCACCCGCACCGAGCAGCACGAGGCCGATCGCCTCCAGCGGGTCGTCGACGCCCTCCACCGGCTTGATCCAACCGCCACAGAGCGAGTGCCCGACCGGCGGCGTGACATCAAAGCGAAACGAGGCGACGTGCAGGGACGGTGACGACGCGGCCGCAAAAACATTCGGAGACGCGAGGACAGATCCGCATCCCACCGCCGAACTCCGGAGAAAATCGCGGCGCGTCATCCCGTTCACCGTTTTGCGCGATATCCGGACTTCGCGAACACGTCGGCCAGCAGCCGGTTTGCCGCCTCGACGATCAGCGCCCCGCACTCGTCGGTGCCCGCGCCGGCCACGCCGGCCTCGTAGCCGCCGCGCGCCTTCTCCCCCGGCATGCCGACATAGTGGACGCCATTGCCGTTGGAATAGCCGAGCACGAGCGTTTGAGGAAACGGCGACTTCTCCCGAATCGCCATGCCAAGCTCCGTCATGGTTTCACCGGGCAGCCCAACAATGGCGAGCGGTCCGCAGACGATCGCCTGAATTTCCGCGGCCACGGTGTCGGCCTTCAGGCGCTTTTTTCCCTCGGGCGTGAGCGGAAGATTGATCGTGGTGCGTCCGATCTGCAGCGGTGCGGTGGCGAGCGTCACCGCATAACGAACCGCGAGCCGCGCTTTGTTCGCCAATCCGTCCGCCATCGTCGCCACGGCCGCCTCGCCCCGTCGCCACGGATTGATGTCTCCGCAGCAGCCCTGGAGAAACAGGCTCTCGCCGCCCAGCGCCGCGCGGATCGCCTGCGCCGCCGGGCCGGGCCAGTCGGCCGAAATCGCCGGATTCGACGGGTAAATCGACACCGAGTGACACGCGACGTGGAAGAGCGACGCGACCGATTTCTTCTCCGCATTGCGAATCGCCACGATGGCGAGCGTGCGGTCCATCGGCCCAAAATTCGCCCCGCCCTGCAGCACCTCCGCGTTCCAATCGGGGCTGCCACCCGGCGTCGTGAGCGCCGTCTTCACGTCAACCACGCCCCACGTCGGCGCCCGCGGCCGCCGATTGTAGAGGTATTCGTTCACCGCCACACGTCCGATTGAGATTGTCACGGGACGGGCGGACGCCGCCGCACGTTGCGCCGCGTCCACGCTGGCCGTGAGGAGTTTCGCCATCCAGCGCTGGAACGGCGGGAATCCGTTTTGCGACGGCATGTAACGGATCGCCCACCACGTGTCGCGCTCCTCGCCTCGATAGCCTTCGCGATAGATTGGCGTCCACGGGGCCGAGTGGTTGTGGCTCGCGTTGATCAGAATATTTTCGCCCGGCATGTCCAGCGCGGCGCCGACCACCTTGCGCACCTCGTCGCGAGCCGACTCGGAGACGTCGACGAGATCCCAGCGGAGAATCGCCGCCCTCGTTCGGCCGTCGTCGAGCACGAGTGCGTGCACATTCAGCGAATCGTGCACCGCCCCATACGGTTTGCCCGTGACCCAGTTCAACACCTCGGGCTCCGGCGTGATGTCCGACCGCGCGGCGCCGGCACGGAGCACGAACGCGGGCTCACCGGCCCGCGCGGCCAAATGAAGGAGGAGCAGAGCGAAAACGAACCGCATCATCATGGCGGAGACGGTGCGACACGCATGACCGGGAGCGCGATCAGAAACGTCCCATCACACCGGCCACCACTTTGGCCACGACAATGCGCGTCTCCGCCGGACGATCCTTCGTGCCGAAATACGTTTCCGTGATGGGCGACTTGTTGAGATTCTCAATGTCGCAGAAGACGGAGACCCGGGGCTTGAACGTGTATTTCGTCTTCAGGTTGATCTGCGTCTTCGGCTCCTGATAGCGCAGGAGCGCCGGGTTGGTCGAGATGCCCACCAGATAGGTGTCGCGCCACACCGCGTTGAGCCGGAGGTTCCAGCCGTAGCCGAGATAGGAAATGGCGACATTGCCGGTCTTCGGCACGAAGCCCGCGACCTGCGTGGTCGCCGAGGTCCCGCCGTAGTCACCCTTGGTGCTCAGCTGGGTGTAGTTGGCGCTGAAGCCGAACCCGCGCCAGAAGCCGGGGAGAAACGTGAACTGCTGCTGATAGGCGATCTCGAAGCCGCGGTAGCGGGCGCTTCCGCCATTGCGCGTCGTCGTGATGCGGTAGCCGGCGTACTGGCCGTCGAAGCCGTTGTCCTGCCCCGAACCGACCAACTGGCTGTTGTCGGTAAACTGGAAGTCGCGGACTTCCTTGAGAAACGCGCTGGCGGTGAGGGAGCCGACGGGCTCGAAATAATACTCCATCGTCGCTTCAAAGTTGTCCGAATACTGCGGCCGCAGTGCGGAATTGCGGATGTTCACGGTCTGAGCGATCTCGTTGACCGCGTCGGAAGGCATGAGGGCGTCGAACGAGGGCCGGCCGATGCCCGACGAGTAACTCAGTCGCGAAACAAAATTCCGGGTGGGAGCGTAGCGGAAATGCACGCCCGGAAAGACGTCGGTGTAGTCGCCCTTGCGGCGGAGCCGGCCGATGGTCGTGCCGACCGTGACCGGTCCCTCGGCGTCGGTCTCGGTCTTCTCCATCCGCACGCCGCCGAGGATCGAGAGGGCGTTGATCTTCGTATGCCCCATCAGGTAGCCCGCCGTGACAGTCTCGGTGATGCTGCGTTCGCCGGTAAGCCGCGAGGTCGTGCCGAACGGCACGTCCTCGCGCCAGAGATTCGGAAAAAGCGCGGCATGACGCGTCACCGCGAACGGATTGGCCCAGGGCGGCGACCGGTACCCCTCGTTCGAATCGGTCCACTTGGCGGTGGTGTCCCGGAACTGGCCCAGATTGTCGTCCGCGCTGTTCTGGATTCCGTCGGCGCCGACATAATTGTAGCGGCGCGAGCGGTTTTCCAGCGCCCGGTCCTGCTGCCGGACGACGCCGCCGAACTTCACAAATGTGGGCACCGGCAAGTCGATGATTTTCTTCACGTTCAACTTGGCGGTCTTGATATTGTCCTCCCCCTCGCGGTCCGGCTGGGTCACCAGCAGGGTGCCGTAGCTGTTCAGATCGAAAAGATCGGGCCCCACGGTCTGCGAGTACTTCGGCCACTTGAGGCTTTCGCGGCGATCGATGATGAAGCCGATGTTCGCCAGCCGGTAGGTGATGGTGGCCTTGGGCCGGGACTGAAAATGCCGCCCGGACGGACCGTAGTCGTAGTAGGTCTGCGAATTGGAAAGGCTGGCGCCGTAGTCGATTTCCAGGCCGGCGAAGCGGTGTTTCACCGAAGGAACGAACTGATAGGTGCGGCCCGACTTGTCGTCGGTGCTGAGCGTGACGGCGCTTGAGGCGTTGGCATTGGCCACGACCTCCTCAAGGAAGCTGGTGTAGCCGGGCTTGAAGTTGGTCACCGCCGCCGTGGTGCCGAGGAGCATGGCGCGGGTGTCGTTGGTCTCATGAAACCAGTTGTAGGCCGAGTTGAACGACAGCGTCGTGCGATCGCTGAGCTTGTACTCGATCTTCGCGCCGGTCGCGAGCCGGGTGCGGGGCGCACCGGCAGGGCGCGGCACGGTGATGTTCTGCACGTAGTACGGCTCGGTCAGCACTCCCTGGTAATTCGCGAGCGCGGCGGTGTCACCGCCGGGCTGGGAGTGGTAGGTCCCGGTGAGCGTGATGCCAATCCGCTTGGCCGCGCCCAGGCGGTCGGCGTAGGAGAAATTCAACGACGGCCCGACGTTTGCGATCGGTTCCCGGAGCCAAGTGTCGCTGCGCGTGTAAAATTTCGGCCGCCAGACGCCGCCGATCGAGTAGTTGAAGGTCCGCGGCTGGTTCCGGTCGAAGGAACTCTTCGACACAATGTTCACGTTGCCGCCAATCGAGTCGGCGTCCATGTCGGGCGTCGGCGCCTTGGTGACCTCAATCGTCTCGATGTTGTTGAGCGAGGCCTGTTCGAACTCGAAGGTCCGGCCCGCGTTTGCCGACTGCGAACTCGCGACGCGGTCGCCATCCATCGTGACGGAGTTGAGTGCGCCGTCGATCCCCCGGATCTGCACGGAACGGACATCGGCACCGACGTAGACCGCGGTGATGCCGGGCATCTGCTGGAGGAAGTCGCCGATGTTGCCGTCGGCGATGTTGCCGAAACTGTCCGAGGCCACGACGTTCTTCACATTGGGCGCCTCGCGCTGCTTCGTGATCGCGGCCGCACTGCCCTCACGCGGACCGGCGACGGTGAACGCCTCCAATTTGTAGACGCCGGAGTTCATCGCGATGTCCTGGTTCACGCGTCCGCCCGAGCGCACGTCGACCGTGATTTTTTCAGGCTCGAGCCCGGTGTAGCGGGCGACCAGCGTCACGACGCCCGGCGGCAGCAGAAGTTCGAAACGGCCTTCGCGATCGGTGACTGCCGATCGACCGGAGCCGTCGACACTGACCTCCGCGCCTTCGAGGAAGGTCGCGGTGGAGGCGTTGCGGACCTGGCCCGTGACGATTCCGGAAGTCTGGGCGTGGAGGCCGACGGCGAGGGCAAGGCCGAGGAGCAGCAGCCTGCAGCTCAGCCGAAGAACGGACAGGGAACGGATCGGGAACGGATTGCTCATGGTGTGGGGTAAGCAGGCAGCAATTCGAATGCCGCTTGTAACCGTAACGTTACTTGCGGGCGTTTTCGGTCAATCGAAAAGCCTCGAACCCAGAGTGCGTCGAAAAGGACTACCGGCAGGTAGGGACACACCTCCGCGTTTTGTCCGGTTTTCGCACCAAAATTTCCGCCGATCGTACGGTCGCTCGGAGAGCCGCGCCTACCGTTTCGCCGCACGTTCAGAAACTCAGCGTGCTCGTCAGCATGTACGCCCGCGGCTGGTTGTCGATCGTCGCGATGAGCGGGCCGTTGAATCCGGTCGTGGGGTTGGGCATCACGAGGACATTGTAGCGGTTGAAGAGATTCGAAACGTTGAGCTGCGTCGATACGGGGAACCGTCCGATGCGCCAGCCGTAACCCGCAACGAGGTTCACCTGCGTCATGTCCGGCCGGTGGTAAACGAGCCGCACCGCGCCCGGTGCCACGCCGGCGGGGAAGAAATAATAAGCGCGATTTTGCCAGGAACGCAGCACGGTGCCACCGATCCGGAAGCCCTGCAGGCGGCCAGAGTCAAACGTGTACATCTGCGTGAGGTTGAAGCTGTATTTCGGATAGCCCACGGTGTCTTCACCCGCGACCGCGACGGCAACGTCACCGGGCGGCTTGAAGCCCGGGTTGATCTGCTGCGCGGATATGGGCAGGCCGGTGGCGCCAGTCAGAATCGGTCCGGCCACCGGATCGGCGGTGCGCAACACGAGCGCGACGTTGGAGCCGCTGTTGATCAAACCGGTGATCGGGGCGGGATTGGCAAAGTAGGGACTCGTGCGGTCGTTCATCATCGCAATGGTGAGCGGGACTGCTCCTGGAGCCGTCGACGCCACCGTCGGGGTGAGACGGTTGAACACCGGGGCAACGTACACTGGCGTGCCGTTCTTGTACGTCACCTGTCCGGCGGCGTTCGCGTAGAACTGATCATTATAGAGCTGCATGTAGCTCTTGCTCGTTCCAATCGTGCCCGTCGTTTCCGAGGCCGACAGGCGCACGCGCCAATTTTTCGTCGGCGCGGCGGTGAGCGCGAGTTGGAAGCCCTCGCTCTTGCGGTCGACGTTGATGAAAACGCTCGAGGCGTTATACTGGCCGTTGAGCCCGGTCGGGTTGATCGCGAGCTGCAGCGTGCTCGTGACGGCATACTGTTCGTTTTTCGAGTTGGTCTGGTAGTAGGCGAGCGTGCCGGAGAGGGTGCCGCTGGCGTTGGTGACCTTTAGGCCGATCTCCTCCCCGATACCGTGCGCTACCTTCGGGCTGATGCCGTACGGGTCGTTGCCTTGAGAGGCGGGCGGGTTGTAGGAGTCGGAAACATTCACGTAGGCGCGGAGCCATGAATTGATGCCGTAGTTGGCCCCGCCGCTGAAACTGAGCGCCGTCTTCCGGATCAACGCGGTCGCCTGATTGTCGCCATTGACCGGGATCGCAACGCCCTGATTCATCTGGACACGATAGACCGGCGCGGCGCGGAAGCCGCTGAGGATTTCCAGGCGGCCACCGAGCAAGGACAGCGTATTCGCGCCAAAAGCACCCTTGTTGATCGTATGGCGGATCAGAAACTGCCGGCCGCCGAGCCGGAGCCCGAGGGGGTTGTTCGGCGTGATTTGCGACTTGTCGGAAAAATTGGCCAGGTCCTTCACCCAATTGGCGCCGTTGTAGCTCATCTGGGTCGTGAAGGGTTTCCAGAACGGGTATTTCTTCGGGCCATTGCCGACCGCCCAGACAAGCCGCGTGGGCGTGCCGAGGACGGTGCGGCCCCATTCCAGATTCGAGGCGGTCGCGGGATTGACGACGATCTTTCCGGACGCGTCGGTCTGATAGAAATAATAGTCGATGCTGGCGTCGTCCTGCCGGAGGAAGTCGGCGCCGACGATCGTCTGGCTCTTCACGCGGTCGCCGAAAAAGCGGTTGTTGGCAAAGAACGCGGCACGGATGGATTTGCTGCGCGCCGGTCCGTCGGTCGTGCGATCGCCGAGCGCAGTGGCCTGCGTCATTGCCCAGTCTCCCGTCGGGTTGGTGGCGTTGTTGGGTGCGAGCAGCGTAACGCCGGCGGTGGCGCGGAGCGTGCGGCGGGTGTCACGGTAGCCGACCGCGATCTCACTGGAGAGCCAGTCGTTCCAGCGCGTTTCGGCGCTGAGGATCCCGAAGTACCCGGCGGTTTTCTCGAACTTGGTGTCGCCCTCGTAGGAATTCATCGTCTGCCAGTTGATCTTGCCGTTGCCGATGAACCCGCCGCCGCTGAGGCCACCGTTGGCCGCGCGCTCGAGTTGATGGGTCGCGAACAGATAGCTGATGTATTGCCCGTTGCGCACGTCGTCGGTGGCGCTACGCGCGGTGTAGGTGAGCGCGGCGCCGGAGATCAACCGGTTGAAATCGGCGTGTTCCCCCATGAGCCGGAGCGTCGTGCGGCCCCACTTGTAGGCAAACTGGGCATACACGGCGTTGAGATCGCCGTAGATGTCGTCGCGCCGGCCGCCAATGCGTTCGTGGGTTGCCGCGAAACGAACGGCAAACGCGCGGTTGCCGACACCATAGTCGAGCTGCGCGAGACCGTTGCCGTATTCGTCGGAACGCAACGTGAGCGAACCAAAGGCACGATGGTTGAAACGCGCCTGCTTCGAAATCGTGTTGATCACGCCGCCGGCGCCGCCGTTGCCATAGAGCAGCGACTGCGGGCCGTTGATCACCTCGACCCGCTCGACGTCGAACGTGCTACTGACGCCCGTACCGACACCGCCACCCGGCATGAAGCCGTCGCGCTGCAGTGTCGGCGTAGAGAGGCCGCGCAACTTGACGTTGGAGCCGGCGTTGCGATCTCCCGGCTGCGCGTTGCCCACCGTCGTGTTGTTTTCCGAATCGAAACCCGCGCCCGCCACATACGACATCACTAGATCCTCGATCGTGCGCGCGCCGACATCGTTCATGAACGACTCGGTGAAAATGTCCGCCGAGATCGGCATGCGCGCGAGTTCGGTGTTGAAACGCGTGATCGAGTTGGAGTTCAGCGCGCCATAGCTGGTGTCGGAGTCCTCCTTCACCTCGAACACGCTGAGCGCGACGACGTCTGACGACTTGGCGTCCTTCCGAGGCTGCGCCGCCGAACCCATGGCGGACGCCGCCGGAGCCACCTGCGCCAGGGCGGAGAGGGACAGGGAAAGGCCGAGGGCCAGGCACGCCAGCGTTGGGCGCGCGCCGAATTGACGGGAAACAGCAGGACTCGAGGAACGATACATAGTGGAAGGTCAGGGGTCGGAAAATGGTAACCGAGAGGATACTTGCGCCACCGAGGGTCAACGAACAAAACCGCGAGAGTTGGATTGCGTGAGTAACCATTTCGTTACCACAGTGCGGCATGAACCGTCGCCGGTTTCTCACCCAGGCCGCCACCGCGGCCGCCGTCGCTCCGCTCGCGCGGTCAGTCACGGCGGCGGTTCCCGGTTCCCGCGAACTCATCGACACCAACGTCTGGCTCTCGCATTGGCCGACGCGCCGCTCGTGGGCCGAAACGACCGAGCAACTCTTCGCCAAATTGCGCAGGCACGGCGTCACGTCGGCCTGGACCGGGAGCTTCGATTCGGCGCTGCACAGCGACATCGCCGGGGCCAATGCGCGACTGGCCGCCGCCTGCGTGCGCGATGGCGACGGAATCCTCGTGCCGTTCGGCGCCATCAACCCCACCCTGCCGGACTGGGAGGACGACGTGCGCCGTTGCGCGGAAGAACACCGCATGCCCGGCGTGCGGCTGCTGCCCAACTATCATGGATACGGCCTCGACGACGCACGTTTCGCCCGACTGCTCGACGTGGCCTCCCAACGCGGTCTCCTCGTCCAAATCGCACTCTCGATGGAGGACGACCGATCGCAAAACCCCGCGTTCACCGCGGCCTTCGTTTCCGCCGCACCACTCGCCGACACATTGGAGAAATTTCCCGCCGCCCGCGTCATGCTCCTCAACAGCACGTCCCGCGTCCTCGGGCCCAGCACTCCGTTGTTGCAGCGCCTGATCAAACGCGGGGTCCTGTTTGAAACGGCCACGCTCGAATCGGTCGCCGGGATCGAGTCGCTGCTGCAAAAGGCGCCGGGAGTGCGCCTCGCGTTCGGTTCACACGCGCCGTATTATTATTTCGAGGCAGCCCTCTTAAAACTGCAGGAGTCCGCGTTGACCGCCGAGCAACTCGTCGCCATCCGTCACGGCCACGCCCGCGCCGCGCTCGCCCGCCCATGAACCGCCGCACTTTCCTGCAAACCGGCGCGTTGGCCGCCACGGTGCCGTTGGTCGGACGCGCGGCCGAAAACTCCACGGCCGACGCCGCCGCGAGCGCCTGGGGCGGCGATGAATTGCGCAAACTCGGCATCTGGGACGTCCACGCGCACGTCGGCACGCCGGGGGCGACTCCCGCCAAGCGCATGGAGGCGCTGGTGAAGATCGCCGACCGCATGGGTGTCGAACGGCTCTGCATCTGCATGAGCCCGCCCTGGCACTATGAGCCGACGCCCGAGCAATTCCGCCGGAGCAACGACGACGTCCTCGCCATCCTGAAGGAGTGGAATTCGCGCGCGTTCGGATTTGTTTATCTCAATCCACAGCACCCGCGCGAGAGCCTGGCCGAACTCGAGCGCTGCGTCGCCGACGGTCCGATGATCGGCATCAAGCTTTGGGTCGGGATGCACTGCAACGCACCACAGCTCGATCCGATCGTGAACCGCGCCGCCGAACTCAACGCCCTCATCCTGCAGCACACGTGGATCAAGCAGCGCGGCAAGGGCAACCTCCCGGGCGAATCGACTCCGATGGATCTCACGGAACTGTCAGCGCGCCATCCCGGCGTGCCGATTGTTTGCGGACATACGGGCGGCGGCGACTGGTCGCTCGGGATTCGCGCCATTCGGACGCGCCCGGAATTGCACGCCGATCTCGGCGGCGGCGACCCCGTTTACGGCGAAGTCGAGATGGCCGTGCGCGAACTCGGGGCGAGTCGTGTCCTGTATGGCAGCGACGTCAACGGCCGCAGTTTCTCGTCCCAAATCGGCCGCGTCCTCGGCGCTGACATTTCGCTCGCCGATAAGAAGCTGATCCTGCGCGAGAATCTGCGCCGCCTGCTGCAGCCCGCCCTCCGTCGCAAGGGGATCAACGCGTAATGGAAGCAGGTGACGTGCGGCGCAGTCAGTGACGGTCAGCCCCATCACCGATGCATCCGTCACTGAAGAGTAGATTCTTTCTCGCCCCGAGGCAATTTTGCCACAACGCATCCTGATCCATTTCTTACCATGCTTCGCTTCGTCCACCCGCTCCTCCTGTTCGTCGCCACCAGCCTGTTCGCCACGGCCGCCGACCGCCTCCCCAACATCGTCGTCATCTTCACCGACGACCAGGGCTACGGTGATGTCGGCGTCTTCGGCGCCAAGGGCTACACCACGCCGAACCTCGACGGCATGGCCAAGTCGGGCACGAAGTTCACCAACTTCCACGTCGCCCAGGCGGTGTGCTCCGCCTCGCGTACCGGCCTTCTCACCGGCTGCTATCCGAACCGCGTCGGCATCCACGGCGCCCTTGGGCCGCAATCAAACCACGGCATCAACGCGGCCGAGACCACGATCGCCGAGTTGCTCAAGTCACGCGGCTATACGACGGGCATGGCGGGCAAGTGGCACCTTGGCCATCACGAGGCGTTCCTGCCCAACCGCCACGGCTTCGACGAGTCGTTCGGTCTGCCGTACTCGAACGACATGTGGCCGTTTCATCCCGAGGCCAAGCCCGGCACCTACCCTCCGCTGCCGCTCTACGAGAATGGCAAGATCATCGACCGCGAGATCACGCCCGACAAGATGCGCAACCTCACCACGTGGTACACCGAGCGCGCGGTGAAGTTCATCGAGCGCAACCACGAGCGGCCATTCTTCTTCTACCTCGCCCACGCGATGCCCCACGTGCCGCTCGCCGTGAGCGACAAGTTCAAGGGCAAATCCCAACACGGCCTCTATGGCGACGTGATCATGGAAATCGACTGGTCGGTCGGCGAGGTGCTGACCGCGCTGAAAAAGCACGGACTCGAACGCGACACGCTTGTCATCTTCACCAGCGACAACGGCCCGTGGCTCAGCTACGGCAACCACGCCGGCAGCGCCGGACCGCTGCGCGAGGGCAAGGGCACCTCTTGGGAAGGCGGCACGCGCGTGCCGTGCCTCATGCGCTGGCCCGGACGTATTCCCGCCGGCGTTACGAGCAACGACTACCTGATGACGATCGACCTCCTGCCGACGTTTGCCGGGCTCACCGGTGCGAAGCTCCCCACCCTCCCGATCGACGGGCTCGATGTCTGGCCGTTGATCGCCCAAAAACCCGGCGCGAAAAATCCGCACGAGGGCTACGGCATCTGGTATGCGCAAAATGAACTGCAGGCCGTCGTCAGCGGTGACGGACATTGGAAAGTGATCCTCCCGCACACCTACCGCACGCTCGGCGGCCGACCCGGAGGACGCGACGGCGTGCCCACGAAATACGAGAACGTCGCGAACGAATCACCCAAGCTCTACGATCTGCGCGCCGACCTTGGGGAAACCAAGGACCTCGCCGCGCAACACCCCGACGAGGTGAAACGCCTACTCGCATTCGCGGAGAAATGCCGCGACGACCTCGGCGACACGCTCACCAAGCGCAAAGGCAAGGGCACGCGCGAGCCTGGCCGGGTGGCGGCGAAATGAAGTGAGCTGAGGTGGGAACGCTAATCTGCGCTAATCTTCACTAATCCAAACCACCGGGCCAGCGCTCAAGCCTCGCCGATTAGGCGAGGCACGCTCACCATCGATCGCGCCCTTTGGCGTCCGAAAATCAGCGTAGATTAGCGTTCCCCCCTTCAGTGGTCTTGAGTCCCTCCACCCCATCCGATGCCTTCTCTCCGCTACCGCCACATCGTCTGGGATTGGAACGGCACGCTGCTCGACGATCTCGATTACTCCATCGCGGTCATGAACGGCCTGCTCGCGAAGCGCAGCCTGCCGCTCCTCGACCGCACACGCTACCACGAGCTTTTCGATTTCCCGGTGCGCGACTACTACTACCGCCTCGGTTTCGATCCGGCGCGCGACAGTTTCGAAAGCCTCAGCGTTGAGTTCATCTCCGCCTACGATGCGCATCGGTGGGACTGCCGCCTGCATCGCGTCACTGCAGAGATTCTCGCCGCAGTCACGCAAGGCGGCGCCACGCAATCGATCCTCTCGGCCTATCGTCACGAAACGCTCCATGAGATCGTCGGCCACTTCGGCCTCACGCCGCACTTCATCCGCCTGACCGGGCTCGACAACATTTTCGCGCACAGCAAGGCCGAGCTCGGCCGCGCCTGGCTCAAGGAACTCTCCCTGCCAGCCGGCGACGTGCTGCTGGTCGGCGATACGCTGCACGATCTCGACGTCGCGAACCACATGGGCGTCGACTGCGTGCTCGTCGCCGCCGGGCACCATCCCGCCGCGCGCCTCCGCGCCCGACACGATCGCGTCGTCGAGAATCTGCCGGCCCTTCGCGACCTCCTGGCCCTGTAACGTTCCGCTTCCTCCCGCTCATGAAATTTCCCGCCGGCTCTTCCTTCGCCCATGCGCACCGTCACCCGCATCCGCTACGATGTGCCGCGCTGGGTCTCACCGTGTTCGCCCTCTCCCTCGCCACGGCCGCGGACAACCCCAAAGCTGCCAAGGCCGCCCGGCCGGAGACGCCGTTCACGTGGGTCGCTCCGGAGGAAACCGTGGAGCGCGCGAAAAAGTCCCTGCCATCGACGGTGCGACACGCGACGTTCCCGAGCCCGTCGATGGGTATCGCGGTCGGCTACTACATCTATCTGCCGCCCGGTTATGAATCGGGCCGGGAACGTTATCCCGTGGTCTATCACCTGCACGGTGGACGTCCGGGTGGAGAAAACAAAGCCGTCCGACTGTCGACCTACGTGGACAAGGCGATCGCGGCCGGCACGATTCCGCCGACGATTTATGTTTTCCCGAACGGCGGACCGGTGAGCTGGTACGACATGCCCGACCTGAAGAATGGAAGGGGTGAGTCCGTTTTCGTACAGGAACTGATTCCGCACATCGACGCCACCTATCGCACGTGGGGCACGCGGGAGGGCCGCGCGCTCGAGGGCTATTCGCAGGGCGGCCGCGGCACGACGCGCATCATGTTCAAACACCCCGAACTGTTTCTCTCGGTCGCACCTGGAGGCTCGGGCTACGGTCCGGAGAAGCACATCCAGGAAAACCAAGGCTACGAATCCGACACGCTGCGTTTTCTCCCGATCGGCTACAACACCTGGGACCTGGCCAAAGCGTACATCGCCCGCGCCCACCGGCCGGCATTGAACATTTTGATCTGGGACGGCACGAAGTGCTTCAACTTCGAATTCAACCGGCAGTTTTCCGCCTACCTCAAGCAACTCGGCCTCGCCCACACGTTCCTCCCAATCGAGGGCGTCCCCCACACCGACACCGGCAGTTACGACAAGAACGGCGACGACATCATGCGGCATCACCAAAAGACGTTCGCGGCCCACCGGCCGAAGTAGATCCGGCGAACGACCTCGGCCTACCGCCGCCCGCTCGCCGCCGCCGGTCCCGCGAGCCGGATGCCGCTTTTCTCGATCACGATCTTCTTCGCCTTGAAGAGCACTCCGATCGCCTGCTTGAACGCCTTCTTGCTCACGCCAAACGCCGCGCGAATTTCCTCCGGCGGACTATTGTCATGCAACGGCAACCGTCCGCCGGCGCTCGTCGTCAGCGCCTCTACGATTTTTTCCGTCAGGGGCACGATGCGCTGGTAACCAACCCGCACGCGATCGAGCGCGAGGTCGAGCTTGCCGTCCGGACGCACGAGACGGACGAACGCCTCCAAGGACTGGCCCGTTGCCAGGGGCTCCGCCAGATCGCCGCGGTAAAGCAGCCCGCGATGCGCGTGATTCACGACAACATTGTAACCGAGCGGCGATTCTCCAATAACAATGACCGCCACCGCCTGGCCGGCCGAGTACGCGGACGGACTGAGATTGAGATACCGGTTCAGCCGCGCGCTGGCGATGAGGCGGTCGGTTCGTTCATCGAGCCCGACGCGGACGACGAGCCAGTCTCCCTCCCGCAACGGCCCGCACTGTTCGCGAATCGGCAACAGAAGATCCTTTTCCAAACCCCAGTCGAGAAAAACGCCGATGCGCGGATTCACGCTCACCACCCGCAGGAAGGCGAATTCGCCGACCGCCGCGTACGGAAATTCCGTCGTCGCCACCAACCGGTCCTCGGAATCACGGTAGACAAAGACGTCCACGAGCGCGCCCGCCGCCGGACGGCGCGGAAGATAGCGGCCAGGCAGCAGAATTTCTCCGTGCGAGCCTCCGTCCAGGTAATATCCCGGCGTCGCTTCGCGCACGAAAGGAAGCCGGTTGCGTCGTCCGATGAGAGCCATGTTCCCGGCAACGTGTCCGGAATCAGGCGCGACGGGGAGGCAAATCGCACGGGCGCATCCGATGGGTGCGTCGCATTTGGTCAGGCCGGGAAGAAAGTTTCGCGCCCGACGGCCTTTGCGCGTCCGATTTTCGGGTGCATCCCGTTTTTTGGACATGAGAAAAACGCCATCGACTCCAATCGGGTTATTACTGGGGACGCGACGCCCTCGTCGCGGTTTCAAGCCACACGACGAGGGCGTCGCGTCCCCCCGTGTCCAAAAATTGAGATGCGCGCCCGAATTTTCGGCTGCCACTTTCACCCTTGCCACGCGCCCCGACCAACCTAGCGTCCGACGTTTTCTCCCCATGATTTCTTGGATCCAGAAATACTTCCAGCATCACTTCAAAACGATCTTTGCCGTGCTGCTGGCCGTGATCATCGTCACCTTCATCTTCGGCATCAACGCCTCCGGTGGATTTGGTCGCGCTGACCGACACATGGTGGACCGGCCGTTTTTCGGGCTGAACCTCGCATTGCAGTCCGACCAGCAAAGCCTCATGGGTGATGCCGGCCTCAGCGCCAATCTCCGGGTGGGAGCCTTTGGCCAGCTCGACGGCGACCAAATTCAGAATTACGCCTTTCAGCGCGCCGCCACACTGCATCTCGCCGACAAGTGGCACATTCCCGCCGCGACGCCCGCTGAAATCACCGAGCAGATCAAGACACTCCGGATGTTCGCCGGCCAGGATGGGCAGTTCGACGCCAAGTCCTACCAGACATTTCGCGACAATCTGAAGACCAATCCCCGCGGCGTCTCCGAGGCGGACATTGTCCGTGTGGTGGGCGACGACGTTCGCGCGGAAAAGGTGCAGAACCTTCTCGCCGGCCCTGGATACGTACTGCCGGCTGACATCAAGGGCCAGTTGTTGCGCTCCGACACGGAATGGACGCTCGGCACCGCGACGACGGACTACGCCGCGTTCAAACCCGAGATCAAGCCGAGCGACACCGAGCTCACCCAGTTCTTCGAACAATCCGGTGGACGCTATGACATTCCGCCGCAGGTCATCGTAAGTTACATCGATTTCCCCGCTCTGAATCACATTGCATCGGTCAATGTCACCGAGGCCGAAGTGCGCGCCTACTACGACGGAAATCCCTCCCGCTTCCCGAAGCCGGCGGACCCGGCAAAACCCGCCACGCCCGGCGTGACGCCACCAGCGGATCCCGCGGCGGATTTCGCCGCCGTTCGCGGCCAGGTCGAGTCAACCCTCAAGCTGGAACGCGCGCAGAAAATCGCCGCCAAAGCGGCCAGCGATTTCTCCTTCGCGATTTTTGAGTCAAAGGCGAAGTCGGTTGAGGCGCTCGATGCGTTCGTCGTGTCCCGCAAGGCCACGGTCAAGACCGTCGCTCCCTTTGCCCGCAACGCCCCCCCCGCCGAACTCGGCGGCTCGCCGGAAATTGCCAATGAAGCGTTCCGTCTGAGCAAGGACCGCCTGGTATCGGATGCGCTGACCACCCCGATGGGCGCGGTGATCCTTATCTGGCGCGAGACCCGACCGGCGCACAAACCGCTCTTTTCCGAGACTCGCGAAAAAGTCGCCTCGGATTACACCGAGAACGAGCGCCGCAAACAATTCGTCGAGTTGGGCAAGAAGCTCAAGCGCCAGCTGGAAGAGCGCGTGAAAGCCGGTGACACCTTCGAAAAAGGTGCCGAGTCCGTCGCCAGCGCCGCCGGTCTGAAACTTGAGACCAAGGCAATCCCGGCGTTCAAGGCCATGAATCGGCCACAGGATTTGGACTACTCGATTTTGGGTACCTTGGAACGGCTCGAAAAGGGACAGGTTTCCGACATGGTGCTCAGCGCCGACAAGGGATTATTCGTCTACGCGGTCGAGAAAAAGGCTCCGGACGTCAGCGAGTCCAATCCCCGTTACGTCGAGACCCGGACCCAACTGGCGAGCTATACGTCCCGGATGGGAGCCTCGGCCTACATCTCCGAACTCGTGGAAAAGGAACTCAAGCGCTCCGACCCGAAGGGACTTTGAGCGAGCAATTGCAGGTAAACTGACTGACTGATTCCGGCCGTCTCCGTCCAACGTCGATTCGAACCAATGGTCGTTCGTTCCGGAAACCAGAACATCCGCAGAACGAGGGCTTTCTTTCCGGCGAAATTGTGTCCATTACTGGAACGCATGCCGTTGCAGTTTTATGCTCCGATCAAGACCCCGTGCCGCCTCTGCGGCCACGGTTTTGAGCATCGGCAAACGGCGGATGCGTCCGCGTTAACCACCTGCCCGCGCTGTGGCCAGGGAGTGAGACGTGTTGCCATGCAAACTGTAAATTCACCGAAACTTTCGGCCCCGATTTCCGTCTCGCGCGCCAAACAGGCGGGATTCACTGTGTTGAAACGCACCTCCGCAGGTGAGTTTGAACGACAGTAAATTTTCGCCCGCTCTTGGTGTCTACCTTCGTACCGGCCGCCCCGCACCCTTTACTTCCAGCTATGTCACGCTCACCCGTTCGCGCCCTGCTTGCTCTCAGTCTCATCTCCGCCACCGCCTTCGGCCAGGCCCCTGACGCCAAACGCCAATCGCCCCCCAACGCGAACACCACACCGTTCTCGCTGCAGGAAGCCATCGGGCTCGCGCTCAAGAAGAATTTCGACATCCAAGTCCAAGGCTTCACGATCGACAACGCCAAGGACGCGATTGCGATTCAGGAGGCCGGGTTCGACCCGACCCTCACTGCCGCGATGCGGCGTTCCGTCTCCCAGGCCGCCTCGACCACCAGCCGCCTCGACGGTACGGCCGCACAGGGGCCGCGGGCCGACAATTCAGTCATGAGCGTCGGAGCCGCCCTGCCGAAGATCGCCGCGACGAACGCCACGGTGAGCGTCACGACCAACCTCACGCGCAGCGCCACCAACTCGGTCAACGCCCTGCTCAACCCCAGTTTCAGCAACGGCGTATCCGCCAACATCAATCAACCGCTGCTCAACGGCGCCGGCCGGCAGGCCGCGACTTCCGCGCTGGAGCGCGCCAAGCTGGGACTCACGATCTCGAACATCAACTACAAGAGCCGCGTTCTCACCGTCATCTCTGACACCGAAAACGCCTATTACAACCTGGTCGCTGCTCGTGAGACGCTCCGCATCCGCCAGCTGACCCTTGAGTACAATCGAAAACTCCTCGAGGAAAATGCCGCGCGTCGCACGACCGGAGTTGCCACCGATCTCGACGTGCTCTCAGCGGAAGTTGGCGTCGCCAACGCCCGCCGCGGCATCATCCAGGCGGAACAGGCGATCAGCGACGCCGAGGATCGCCTGCTCAACATCATCAACCTGCCCAATTTCGATGCCCGCGTTGGTCCGGTCGCGTTCACCGAATACACCGAAGGTCCTCCATCGTTCGCGGTCTCGTACAAGATGGCCCGGGACTTCTATCCCGACACGCTCTCGATCGAGGAGTCGATCAAGCAGCTCCAGATCGATCTCGAAACCGCCAAGCGAAATCAACTCCCCACCCTCGATTTGACCGCCTCCCTGGGTTACACCGCCAGAACCACGAACCAGGGCTATGGCGAGGCGATCGGCAATCTGCCCAACGACCACGGCAACAACTGGTCCTTGGGACTCAATTATTCCACGCCATGGGGCCGCCACGCGGACAAGGCCCGATATCGGACCGCGCAGTCCGCCCTCCTCTCGCGCAAGACGCAACTGGAGCAGCTTGAGCAGAGCCTGCTCGTCAACGTCCGCGTGGCCGTGCGCGCGGTCGAAACCAACATTGCGACGGTTGAAATCGCCACCAAGGCGACCGAGCTCGCCGCACGTCAGTACGACCAACAGAAGGCCCGTTACGACGCCGGTCTCTCGACCAGCCGCCTGGTCTTGCTCGCGCAGGATGACCTTGAGACCGCCCGATTCAACGAACTCAACACGCGCGTCACGCTCCGCCGCGCAGTGGCCGAGTTGCACCGGCTGGAAGGTTCCTCGATCAAGCATTTCGGCGTGCAATTGCCGTAGTGTGAACGGGCGCCACCGAAGGCCGGACGTCACGGTCGTTAGCTTGTCGTGCCACGGCCCCAACTGGGCAATCCGCCGTTCGCATCCGTTATCATCATGGCCCCCGCCGCGCTGATCGCCCGGCTGATTTTCTGGCTCTGGTTTGGCAGCGCAGTCGCGGCCGGACATTTTCTCCTCCTGCAAAGACTGCCGTTCTGGGGTTCGGTTGGCCTCATCCTTACCGCCACCGGCGCCCCGCTCGTCGTCTACTTTCGCTCCCCCGCCGCCCGGGCCTGGGTCGACTCCCTTGGCTTCCCTGCGCTGGTGCTGCCGCATCTCGTGCGGTTCGTCGGCGTCTATTTTCTGATGCTCGAACAACGGGGGGTGCTCCCGCGCGCATTCGCCGTACCGAGCGGCCTGGGGGAAATCGTCGTCGCCACCATGGCGCTGCCCGTGTTGTTCGCCCCGCTCGGGACGGGGCTACGCCTCCGTGCCCTCTTCATCTGGAACGTGGTGGCGACGGTCGATCTGCTCATGGTCGTCGTGATTGCACTGCAAATGGCGCTGACTTCCCCTGCCCAATTTCGCCCGCTCACCCAGCTCCCCCTCAGTTTGCTCGCGACCCTGATTGTGCCACTGCTGGCGGCGACACACGTCGTCATTTTCATCCGGCTCCTGCGGGCCAACACCCGGCTTGAACGCCGGCCCGGCAGATGATTCCGTCTTCCGCACTGTGACGAAGGCTCCTTCAGTTCGCCACCCACACCCGGCCCGCCGCCCCAGTGGCACCGCCGGGTTCTCATTGCTGGAATTGTCCGTCGCGATCTTCATCATCAGCGTCCTGGCCGCCCTCGCCGTCCCCTCCTACAAGCGGGTCAATCTCGAGGCCCGTACCGCGGCCACCCTCAATGATCTGCGCGTCTTCACCAGTGCGTTTCAAAATTACGCGCACGATCGCGGAGACTGGCCCGCCTCGACCGGGGTGCCAGCCGAGGTTCCTCCCGGAATGCAGAGCTATCTTGGCGAGACGAGCTGGAGCCGGCCGACGCCCATCGGCGGTTTCTACACGTACTGCGCCAACTCGCTGCAGCAGGGCGAACGCTATCGCGCCGTGCTTGTGATCTCCGCCGTCGGAGAAAACAAGGTGACGACGGACCGGCAGCAACTCGCCGACATCGACCACAAGGCGGACGACGGGGACCTCGATACCGGCAGCTTCCGGCTGGGCTTTCGCAACCAGCCCGTCTGGGTGATCGAGCACTGACCACCATGTACCCGGTTTCCACGGTCAACCTTTCGCCCGACACCACAAGGGTGGACACGTCGTTCGGCACCGTCGACCTCGGCCTGTTGTCGACAGAGGAATTGACCGCCTTGCTGGAGCGTTTCCAGCAATTGGAGGGCGTGCGCATGGTGCAGGCGGAGCCCCACCTGATTCTCTCCGGACGTTCGGGAAAATTCCACGTGAGGACGGGCCAGGGAAAATTATTCCTCTACAACGCCCGCGCCACCGTTGAACCCTACGCCGAACTGACCGCCTCCGAAATTATCACCCAACTCGACCGCGAGTCGGTTACGACGGCCCCGTTTGCCTCGCTTACCGACACGTCCGTCCCAACCACCGCGGCGCCAAGTCGGGGAATCGCCGCCGCTATCCTCGTCGCGGGCCTGATGCTCAACGGCTACACGATCTACTCCGTGTTCTACACCGAAAGCGTGAATCACAAACCGGCCGTCACGCTGGTCACCGATGGAACGGAGCGCGCATCGCGCCAGCAGGAGATCGCCGGCACCTACGCGACCGGAGACCGGCCGGGCGATCGCGTCATCGTGGTGAAGCCGGACAATCGGGTGATTTTTTCCGAGATCGGAAACAAGGGCAGCATCGGCGAAAACTCCGACCGTTTCCAACTGGGCAAGCGGGGCGCCAAATATTGCCTCTCCACCGCGGAAAGCGGCATCATCGACATCCAAAACTTCGATACCGTCGTCTATTACCGCGACACCTACCGCCGGACGCGCTGAGCGGTCACAGTTCCCCCGGGAAGGCAACCCCGCCTGCTGCCTCGTCGCTCACACCTCGGCCCCAAAAAGTTCGTCCTCATCCTGCAGCGCTGCCGCCGCGACCTCCCGGTGGCACGGCAGCTGAGTACGAAACCATGTCTGCTGTTTTTTGACCAATCCCCGCGTGTCGCAAACGATCTCACGCGCGAGATCGGCCTCGGCGATTTCTCCCGCCAACATCGCGAGCACCTCGCGGTAGCCGATGGCCTTGGCGGCACTCGGATTATCGGCGAGTCCCTGGGGGATCAGCCGCCGCACTTCATCGACCAGACCGGCGCGCAACATCTCCGCCACCCGTCGCTCGATCCGTGCCTCCAAATCGGCCGGTTCCCGGCTCAGCCGCGTGAGGCATATTTGGAAATCCGCAAACGGTGCCGACTGTCGCGCAAAGTCCTCCTTCAACTCCGCCAGCGTCCGCCCGGAGGCCAGACAGCGCTCCAAGCCGCGCATTACCCGGCGCGGATTTGCCACATCCAGCGCCCCCAACCCGCCGGGATTCAAATCACCCAGGCGTTTCACCGCCTCAACCAGCGACAGTCGCGAAACCGCCTCGCGGACCGCCACCGGTACGCTCACCGCGTCGGCCACCGGGGCGAAGAACGCCTTGAGATAAAATCCGCTGCCACCCGTGACGAGAACCGCGCGCCCTCGCGCCTGAATTTCCTCCACCGTGCGACGGGCGAGCCGCACGTAATCGGCGATATCCATCCGCTCCGTGATCGCCCGGATGTCGATCAGGTGATGGGGCACGCGGGCGAGTTCCGCCGCGGCCGGTTTCGCGGTGCCAATGTCCATTCCGCGGTAGAACAACAGCGAATCACATGAGACGATTTCCGCTCCGTGGCGCTCCGCCCAGCGCAGCGCCCACTCGGTCTTGCCCACCGCCGTCGGTCCGGTCAACGCATGCAGAACGGGTTTCACCGGCATGGGAATTTCATTCCTTATCCGTGGCATCCGTGTAATTCATGGTCAAAAAGTTTCCCCTCTGAAAACCCGCTTCATCGTCAATCTTCGTTCCGGCCGCGCCGCCCGCTGTTTGCCCGCCCTGAAGAAATTTGCCACCGAACAGGGTGCCGCCGTCACCCAGACCGAGCACCCGCGCCATGCAACCGATCTCGCCAAACGGGCCCTCGACGACGGCATCGAACTGATCGTCGCGGTCGGGGGCGACGGCACGATGAACGAGGTTGCGTCGGCACTGGTCGGCACCGGGGCAACCCTCGGCCTCGTCCCGTGCGGTTCCGGTGACGGCTTGGGACGTCACCTCGGGCTCCACGGCCCTCCCGTCCGCGCGTTTGACATCCTCCGGCACGGCCGCCCCCGCCTCATCGACAGCGCGCTGGCCGACGGTCATCCCTTTTTCACGGCCGCCGGACTGGGGTTCGAGGCGGAAATCGCGCAGCGGTTCAATCAACTCACGCAGCGCGGCTTCCTGCGCTACTTGTCGACCAGCGCCGCCGCGTTTCGCGAATGGAGGCCCGAGCATTACACCATCATCCACGGTGACCAGCGCGAGCAGGTGCACGCCTTCACGCTGGTGGTCGCCAATTCCGATCAATACGGCAACAACGCCCTGATCGCCCCCGAAGCCCGGATTGACGACGGGCGGCTCAATCTCTGTGCGATTCCGCCCATCACGTGGCTGAATGCCGTCCCGCTCGTCACCCGACTGTTCTCTGGTAGCATCGACAAGGGCAGAAACGTCACCTCGCGAACAAGTGGGCGGTTTATCGTGGAACGAACCGGTTCCGGCCCGTTGCACACCGACGGAGAACTGCACGAGGCCGGCGCACAAATCGAATTCATCGTGCGGCCCTCCAGCCTGCGGGTGATGTGCCCGGCGTAGCTCGGTCACCCGCAGCGCGATCGACCGTCAGATCTCGCCAAATACAATAGCTCGGTTGCGGCCGCGTTGTTTCGCGGTGTAAAGCGCCTTGTCCGCCGTGGCCACCAGCGACTGCTCGGTCTTCGCGTCGACCGGCAGCACGGCAACGCCCGCGCTCACCGTCACGTTGAGCACGATGGCCTCGTTCACCCGGACAGGTTCACTGGCAACCGCGGCGCACACCCGGCGCGCCACGTCGCCCGCGCTCGCCAAATCCGTCTGCATCAGAATCAGCCCGAACTCCTCACCACCATAGCGCGCCACTCGATCCACCGTCCGTACGAGCGTGGCCAGTCGCCGCGCCACTTCGCGCAACACCGCGTCGCCCACGGGATGACCATGCGTATCGTTGATCGACTTGAAATGATCGATGTCCGTCATGATCAGGCCGAGACAATGCCCGAAGCGGAGCGCCCGCTCGCACTCCTCCCCGATGATTCGGTCAAACTCGCGGCGGTTGAGCAGCCCCGTCAGCTGGTCCCGCGTCGCCAGCCGGCGCAACTCCTCCAGCGTATCACCCAGCTTCAGGGCATAACGCAGCGACCGCTCGATCATCCGCGGTGTGATTTCTCCTTTGACCAGATAGTCGAGCGCCCCGGCATTCATCGCCGCGATGTCGACCCGATCCGCCGTCTCCGCGGTCAGAAAAACAATCGGAGTGCGGCAGCCCTTAGCTACGGCCTCACGAATCAACTGCAGCCCATCCCGCTCTCCCAATTGGTAGTCAAGCAGGCAGGCCGCGTAGTCGCCCGACAGCAACTTCACGATTCCATCCTCATACGTTGACGCCCAATCCAGATCGTACAGGTCGGTCTGGAAGCTCCTGACATGGGCCTGCGTCAGCCGGAACTGGAGCCGGTCATCGTCGATCAGCAGGATCTTACGCGTCATCTGGATGGTAAAAAAACTGACCACACTCCAACGTGTCTCTGGTAAGAGTAAGCTGGGGATGTCGGATCGGTCATCGAACCGCGCCCTAGCGTTTGACCCCGGCGGCCAGATCAGCCGCCCGGGCTGCGATCGCCGCGACGATCTTCTTATCGTCACCCAGATGATCGCGGACGCAGTTCACCAGGGCGCTGCCCACCACCACCCCGTCGGCGTGCGCGGCCACCTCCGCCACCTGGGCGCGCGTGCCGATGCCAAACCCAACCACCGTCGGCAGTTTGGTTTGCGCCCGAATCCGGGCGACCGCCTGCGGAATGTTGACCGCCACCTGATCGCGTACGCCGGTGACGCCTTCCCGCGACACGTAGTATAAAAACCCCGTGGTCGCGGCGGCGATCTTGGCGATCCGTTCGTCCGGCGAAGTGGGCGCGATAATGAAGACCGTCTCGACTCCGTGCGCGGCACACGCTGCTGCGACCTCCCCGGCCTCCTCCGGAGGAAGGTCGAGCGTCAGAATTCCGTCGACCCCAGCCGCCCGGGCGGCGCGCACGTAGGCGTCCACCCCGTTGGCAAAAACCAGATTGTAATAGGTGTAGAAGACCACCGGCGCCTGGCTGAACTCCCGGATTCTCCGGACCAGTTCGAACACCCGGGATGCCGTCATTCCGCCTTCGAGCGCACGTTGCGCAGCCAGCTGATTAGTCAGCCCGTCAGCGAGCGGATCGGAAAACGGCACACCCAACTCCAGGATGTCGACCCCGTTGGCCAGGAGCGCACGACAGACCTCGACCGAGGTTTCAAAATTCGGATCACCCGCGCAGACGTAGGCGACAAACGCGGCGCGATTCTCCGCCCGGGCACGGGCAAATGCTTGCTGAATTCGAGACATGGAACGGCAAACTTGGGGGGAAACGCGCGCGAAAGACACCAAATTTTCGCGAATCCGCGGAGAGCGGCGCGCTTTTCACTTCGCCCTCAAAAATCGAACTCCACCAGCACCGGCAGATGATCCGAGAGCATCGAACGCACAATTTCGCAGCGAACCCCGGCGCATCCCTTCGGGAGGAAGATGAAATCAAGGGCCCGCTGGGGCAGCGGCGAGGGGAACGTCCCTCCAGCGGCGGGGTGCATCCCATAATCGCAGTAGTCGGAGAGGTGACTCAACAACGACGCCGTCGCGTCGTCCCGCGTGCTCGGATTGTTGAAGTCACCGCAGATGATCGGCGGCACGACCCACGTCTTGGCGTGAAGCCGGTGTTTCTCCCGCAGCCACCCGAGCAGGCGCTCCAGTTGCCGCAAGCGCTGGGCGCGGGAACCGAAGTGCAAGTGCAGGTTGACGAGGGGAAGGCACCGACCGCCGACATCAAGTTCGACGTAGAGAAATCCCTTCTCACCCAACCTCCGGGTGCCAAAGACAATCGTTTCCGCCGCCCGAATCTCGTAGCGCGAAAGCACCGCATTTCCGTAGCTGAGATTGAGCAACCCCGCGCGCCGGTTGTTGATGCCAAACACGGAATGGGGAAACCGGGTGTGCACCCGCAGATAATCGAGGTGATCAAAATTCCCCGCCCAGCGCGAACGCTCGTCGATTTCCTGCATCGCCACCACGTCTGGCGCGAGTCGATCGAGCAGCGTGGCGATACGGCGGAGGTTCGCCTGCAACTTGCGTTGCGAAGTCAGCCCCTGAATCGGATTCAGGCCACGCCCATGGGCGATGTTGAAGGTGACGAGGCGCAGTCGCGGCATGATTGCATTCCTCTGATGACAGACGAACCGGGCAAAGGCAAATACCGGCAGGACCGAACCCGCGTCCTCCCTGCCCTGCCCCCAACCGGGAAAACCCAGTCACCCCTGCCTACGACTTGGGTGGGAGGCTTTTCGCCATCTTCCCCGCCTTCCGGCGGACATCCTGGTCCTTGGTCGACTTCGTAATGTTTTCCAAAATACCCCGGATCGCGCCGGCGTGCGGCGTCGCCGCCAAGGCCGGTGCGATCTCCACCACGGCGAGGGCCGCCTCGGTCTGAACGTCCGGGTCATTCAGATACGGCTCGAGCAGGCGCAGACCTTCGATCCGGTTCATGCTTCCCAGCCCCACCACCATGAGCAATTTCTCCTCGACGGTCCGTACGACTTGGTTGGCCGCCGTCAACCACGCCAGAAAATCAAGTGACGTGGAGTCGCGCCCCGCCGCCACATTCGCGGCCATCCGAATCCCGCCACGCAGCGCCAGCGCGCGGTTCGCCGGATCGCGCTTGATGACATCCAGCAGGAGTTCGGCCGGGCTCGCATCCGGCCAGTCCACCAGACAGCGCAAGGCGGCCTCCCGCACCGACGCCTCGCCGTTACCCCACGCCGCATTGACCATCGCAAAAACAGGCGCGCCACCTCCCGTCGCTTTCACCAGCGCGCCCAGCGGTCGGAGGAGGGCAACCTTCGTCGCCGGGTCGCTCGAGTCACGAAACGCAGCCATGAGCGGGTCGGAACGTTTTGCCGCCGGCTCGATCTTCATCGAGACGGCAAACACGGCCAAGTCGGCCGGCACCTTCACCGCATCCTCCCGACACGCGACCGACAAGCGGATGAGTTCAGGTAAATCGGATGGACGCGCCACCTGCGCGAGCGCGCGAAAGGCTGCCTTGCGGATTTCCGGATCCGGGTCCGCGGCGAACCTCAGCAAATCTCCGCCCGCACCGTTCGCGCGGCGCAGTCCCAAAACCCCGATGAGTTTCGCCCGCATCGCCGGAGCAGCCGTCGGCAGCGCAGCCTGAATCAAGGCATTCGCGTCAGTTCCGCGGATTTGACCGAGACTCGCGAGGGCGGCGCCGGTTTCGCCCACGTCCTGCCCCGCGATGGCCGAGTGCAGCAGGAGCGAGACACTTGTTCCGGCGGCGTCGAGGCGGGGCAACACCTGAATCGCTGCCACCCGTACAGCGAGCGCACGGGCTTGGGCGGCTTCACACACGGCTGGCAACGCCTCTCCATCACCCCGGTCGCCGAATACCTGGAGCAGCGCGATCTGTTTTTCCTCCGAAATTCTCCCCAACTCGTCGGCCAACGCCTTGGTCACGATCGCCCCGGGCAGTTCCCGGGCTGCGCGCCATACCGCAGCCAGCAGGGCCTCGTCCTGGCTCCCAAGGTATTTCAAAAGCACAGGAAGCCCCCCATCCGCCTCGCGCGCGATGATCGCGCCGCACAAAGCAGCCGTGCGAATGTGACCGGCGAATTTCGCCCCATGCATCACGTCATAGAGCCCCGCCGCTTCCTTGCGCCGGCCATCCGCCACCAGCGCCTCGGCGCAGGCCAGGCAAGCGTCCGCATAGGTGCTCCGGCGCGCACCCGATGCGCTTCCCAAAGCGTTTTCCAGTCTCCGCGCCGCTTCGACACTACCGATCCGGCCCAACGCCGCAGCCGCCGCCTCTTCCACCGCGTGGTCGGCGGACTTCAGGAGTCCGGACAACGCCGTGGCGGCGAGGGGATCGCGGCGGAAACCAAGGGAATTGATGACCCCGACGAGCAACTGCCCCTGGAGTTTGCCCAACGCTTCGCGAAGCGCGGCAGCGGCAGCAGGATCCGGCATCGGCTCCAACGCATGCCGCGCCATGTGCGCCAGTTTCTCATCGCCAAGCAGCGATGAAAGGACGGGCACCGCGTCCTTCGTGCCGACGATCGCCAGACGATGGCAGGCCGCGACTTTTTCACGGTGTGGAGTTTCAGCCAATTGCAGGGCCGCCACCAAAGCCCGCACCTCTTCCGCCCGCGAGCTGCCGTTGGACTTCGGCGCACCCTCAGCGGCCCGGGCCGACGACGCGGCGACCACGAGCACGATCAAGAGCGCGGTTTTGAAACTGACTTTTAAGAGCGACATCGGCGGATACTTTTCAACGCGATCTCCGAAGCACGTCACGGAGATGCCGTCGCGATATATTCCAGGAGATCGGCCATGTCGGCCGGGCTGAGCCCCCCCTCGAGTTCGGGCATGATCGACTCGCCGCGACTGCGCATGGCGGCGATGTTCAGGCGGGGGACGATCACCTCTTTGCCGAAAGGCTGGCGCACCGTGACGCTCGTCGCGGTCTCGTTGCTCAGCACACCGATCTGGCTCTCGCCGTCCTTGGTTTCGACTTCATACATCAGATATTGGGGCAGGACCTCCCGGCTGGGATCGAGAATGCCGATGAGCAGCTTCTCCTTGCCGGCGTTTCGGACACTCACGAGGTCCGGACCGAGCACGAACCCCTCCCCTCCCAACCGGTGACAAAATGAGCATCGCTCGGTAAAGGTCTTCTTCCCCTTGCCGGCATCACCCGGCAGCGTCAACGCCGCTTGAAAGCTTTTCACGACCTCGTCGCGGCTGCTCACATTGGCCGCCGTGAGCAATTTGACCGCGCGGGCCCGCAACGCGGCATCCCGGTGATTCATGAGAAAATTGAGCTGGGTCGAAGCGAAGTCCACCCGACGGATGACCTTGGACTCCACGGCATCGAGGAGCGCGGCGAGGCGCTCCGGCCGGGCCACCAGAAGTGCAAGCGTCTCGGTGCGCAAACGCGGTGTCAGCGAACGCCAGCGCTGGGTGAGTTCGGAGCCGATTTTCGGATCGGTGAACCGTCCCAGCGTGTGCATGGCGGCGAGTTGCACCGGCTGCGCCTCATTGAGCGTAAGCAAGGAAAGCAACAACTCACCCGAGGCGGCGAACGTCGTGAGCGCGAGCAAGTCGACCGCCTGGACGCGGGCGGGCACCGGCTGCGCCTTGTCCACCGCCAATTGACGTGCCCGGGTGATGATCGGTGTGACGCGGTCGGTCGGTAGCACGGCCTTGGCGCGCTGGAGCCCTTCCCCGACGCCGTGCACGAGTGCAAACGCGAGCGCCGGATCCCTGGCCCGCGCCGCGTAATCGAGCACCTCGCCGACTTCCCCGGCGTCGTTGCGCGCACCGATGACCTGCACCAATTCCCGCACAAACCCTTGCAAATCGAGCTGTGCTTTTTCCGAGATCGCATCCGGCTTTTTCCCGACATCGGCCAGAAGCGCGACGGTTTTTCTGAACACTTCGCCCGCTCCCTCGGCCAGCGAACTGAGCACCGCGGCCCGCACCCACATGTCGCCCGCGTCGCGCCGGACGATCATCGCAAGCGCATCCACCGCAGCCGGAGTCCGCATTTCGCCGAGCGTGAACGCGAGCTGGTAGCGAACGTGCACCGAAGGATCCGCTGCGAGCGCCGGCAAGCGGGCGACAAGCGCCGCGGCGGCCGGCGTCTTGGCGCCAAGGAAACGCTCGGACAACCGCACCGCATGTTCCCGTACGCGAGCATCGGGGTCTTCAATCGCGTGGGCCAGCGTTTCGGCCCGCAATGCCCCCTGCCCGTCCATCGCCCACAACGCATGCATGCGACCGAGCGCGGACTTCGAGTCGCGCAGGAGTTTTTCGAGCAACGGCGCGGCCGACGGCTCCTGGCGTTCGTAAAGCAACCGCGCGGCGGTATCACGATGCCAACCGTTGCGGTGCTCAAGCGTTCGGACCAAGTCAGGTACCGTCGCCGCACCGAGTTTCGGCCGGGCCGGTTGTCGAAATCCATCCGGCACCACCCGATATATCCGCCCGCGATCGTTGCCACTGTTGAGGTCCAAATGCTTCTTCAACGACGCCGGCAGCGACCATGGGTGCTCGATGATCTCGCGATACATATCGATGATGTAGAGCGTGCCGTCTGGGGCATTCGCCATCTGAACCGGCCGAAACCAGGTGTCGCGCGAGGTGAGAAATTCCGTGCGTTGCTCATCAGCGGGACGCTCCGCCAGCAGGGCGACGCCATCAGCGCGGACTTTTTTGCGATGGACCAGGTTGCTGCCGCAGTCGGCGATGCAGGCGTCTCCGACGTACTCCTCCGGAAAAGCATTGCCTCGGTAAATCATCAACCCCGTGGCACTCGTGAAGTAGCCGCTCGCCCGGCCGCCACCCTCGACAATTCCCGGCGTGGCCCCACTCACCCGCCATTGCGTGCGAATGAGGCGCCAGGGCTCGTCCGGACTCGTCCGATACACTTCCGCCACCGGTCCGTCGACCCCGATGCTCTGGAGCGCCGGCGGCATCGTCGAATAGAAGCGGTTTCGCCCCTCGTAGCGCGTGTCGTACATGAACACGCGGATGTGGTCGCTGTTGTTGCAGGTGTAGCGCCGACCGCGGTCGTCAAAGGCCATGCCGTACTGCCCGCCGCCCGCCTCCGTGGCGAAACCCTGCGTCCGCGGCTCGATCAGGAAATCGCGATGTCGGACGTTGACCGGCTTTACCCCCGGCGCGAGCGATTGGGAGATGTCTCCCCCGTTTGGCGCCGTCAGTCCATGGATCCGGTTGTCCAGTCCCCAACGCAGGCTGTTCAACATCGCCTGCATGTTGAGCTGTGTGACGGCATAGGGCGCGAAATCGATGCCGAAGCCCGTGAAAACCTTCATGCGCGTGTCGGCCTTGCCGTCACCATCCGTATCTTTGCAAAAAAAGATGTCCGGCGTGGCGGCGACGTAGAGACCGCCGTTGGCCCAGAATATTCCCGTCGGCCAAGGCAGGTCGTCCACGAAGACACTCGATTTGTCGAACCGCCCGTCGCCGTCCGTGTCTTCGAGCACGCTGATGCGGCCGAGATGCGGCTTTTCATTCCGCATTTCGGAGTAGTCGATCATCTCCACGACAAACATGCGGCCGTTTTCATCGAAACAGACTTCAATCGGGTCGCGCACGAGCGGTTCGGCCGCAACCAGCTCGAGCCGGAAGCCTGGCTTGATCCGGAAAGAAGCGTTCGCCTGATCGGCCGCGACCGGGGGCAGACGAGGCAGATCCTTGGGGTCCACCTCCGGGCCGGCGACCGCACCGCTCAGGCGGATCACCGAGGCGATGAGCAGGAGCAGCGCGAAGTCCGGGCGAACACGGGAGTAATAGGGGAAATTCATGTAGTCTCGGGTTCGATTTTCAGCTCGGGGTTGGGAGAAAACGAAACACCCTCCAACCGTGCCCAGATGGACGAAGGCTCGGTCGGAGGATGGAACTTTCAAAACCAGACAAAGGCACATTACCGGATTCGCGCCCCAAGCACTCGGCGGATTTTGCCCGAAGTGCGGCATGGGTTGAATCGATTGGCCGAGGTTTCCCGCATCGACGGAGCCGCAGCGCCCGATCGCATTTCTGACGGCCGTTCGGGCCGCGCAATTTCCGCGTGAAAATCGTCAAACGGCGCGCAGCAGGTGGCGGCCATTTCAGGGATGATGACCGCACCCGTCTCCCCTCTCCCGCCCCCACATCTGAAAATGTGCCCCCCCTCCGTCGACGGTCGCCACGACCCCACGTCATTCCACCGATGAACCTTCCATCGCCGGCCCGGAGCGCGTTGGGCCTCATCCTATTTTTCGCGATTTGTTGCTTCGCGCCGGCTGGAGCCGCACCGGAGACAACCCGCGCTCCCATTCTGAACACCCCGTCCGGAGAGGTGTTTTTCCCCTTCTGTATCGATTGGCACGATGCGAAGAAACGCACCTTTGAACAACAGGCGCAGATGCTCAGGGAACTCGGCTACCCAGGCGTCGGCCACATCTGGTTGGACAAGATCGAGGAACGGCTCGCGACCCTCGACGCCGCCGGATTGCGCCTCTTTCAAATCACGATGCAGGTGGACCTCACCCCTGGCCGGGAGCCGTATGACGTCGTACGGTTCAAAACCGTCCTCACGCTGATCAAGGGAAGGCAGGTGCAATTTTGCCTGCTCTGCAAAGGCCTGCCACCGTCCGCCCCTTCGGGAGATCCACGCGCCGTGGAGATTTTGCGCGAGATGTCCGACTTCGCCCGCGACTCCGGCGCCCAATTGCTGTTGTATCCCCATCAGAAAAACTGGATCGAACGGATCGAGGACTCCGTCCGCATCGCCGACCTCGTGGACCGACCGAACGTCGGCGTAATGTTCAACCTCTGCCACTGGTTGCGGGTGGATCCGAGCCGCGACTACGCTCCTCTGCTCCGACGGGCCCTGCCGCGACTGTGGGCGGTCTCGATCAACGGCGCGGATGAACGCGACGATGAACCCGGTTGGAAGCACTACATCCAGCCGCTGGATCAGGGATCGTTCGATGTCCGCGCCTTTCTCACGACGCTCCGGCAAATCGGCTACCACGGACCCATCGGGCTCCAATGCTTCGGCATTGGCGGCGATGTTCGGGAACATCTCGCCCGCTCCCTGGCAAAATGGCGCGAATTGCAAGTGCCAACGGCCAACCCGAAATGAAGACGACCCGCTCCCCAAAACTAAACCGACGCCAGTTTCTCACCGGGGCCGCCAAGGCCGGCGCGGTCATCGCCGCACCGCTGATTGTGCCAGCGTCGGTCCTCGGACGTGGCGGCGCGGTGGCGCCCAGCGAACGGATCGTGATGGGTGGCATCGGAATTGGCGGACGGGGCGGATATGACCTGGGGATACTGCTGCAGGAACGCGACGTGCAATTCGTCGCTGTCTGCGACGTAAAAAGGGCTCGGCGCGACGCCGTGAAACAGCAGGTCGACAAGGCCTACGACAACCACGACTGCGCCACCTATCGGGACATGCGCGAGCTCATCTCGCAACGAACCGATCTCGACGCAGTACTCATCGCCACGGGCGACCGTTGGCACACGCCGGCGTCAATCCTGGCGATGAAGGCGGGGCTCGATGTCTTCTGCGAAAAGCCCTCGTCGATGAGCATCGCCGAAGGCCAGGAACTCGTCGCGGTCGCGCGGCGCTACGGTCGCATTTTTCAGAGCGGAATGCAGCGGCTGAGCGAGCCAAACTTCATTTTCGCCGACCAGCTCGCCCGGACCGGCCGACTCGGGAAACTGCACACCGTGTACGCGCACCAGCTGAAGTTCCAGATGAAGACCGACTGGCTGTCTGCCGAACCAGAGCCAGATCCCGAGGAATTCGACTGGAATCTCTGGCTCGGCCCGGCTCCGCGGCGCCCCTATAATTCCGCCTACCTCCGTGGCTGCAGCGCCTGGCTGGACTATTACGATTTCGGCACCGGGGTGGCGGGTTGGGGCAGCCACACGATCTGCCAATGTCAGTCCGGCATCGACGCTCTAACCACCTCTGCGATCGAGTATGAATATCCGGGCAATGACGACTCCGATGGACTCGTCTGCCGCTTCGCCAACGGGGTGAAGCTGGTGCTCAACGCCCAGGGCTGGCCCAAACCGGGAGACAAGGGCATGTGGCGCGGCTCGTGCGGCGTCCGATACGAAGGTTCCAAAGGCTGGGTCGCCATCGCTGACGGCTATGCGCGGCCGGACGTCTCGTCGCCCTCGCTGCTGCAGGAATTCGATCAACAGGTCCGCAACTATCAGGAGCAGACGAACCGCCCCCTGCAGCACATTCGTGACTTCCTGCAAGGCATGCGAAGTCGCCGCGCCTGCATCGCCAATGAAACCGTCATGCACCGCACGATGAGTACGAACCACGTCGCCAACGTCTGCATGCTGCTTCGACGAAACGTCAGATGGGATCCGGTGAAGGAGGAGTTTCCCGGCGACGCCGAGGCTAATCGGATGCGGTCCCGTGCCCGGCGCGTACCGTGGATAACCGCGTGAACCGACGATTTATTCCCGTATCGTTCGTATGCGCGATCACCCTCGTGTGTGCATCCGCGGCGGCCGCCGCGAACGAGTTGTCTCTGGCGGGTGATTGGCGTTTTGAGATCGCAGGTGCGACCGCCGGTGCGTTTGCGCGCGAATTGACCGGCACGATCCGGCTGCCCGGCACGATGGACGATGCCGGTCTCGGTCCGAAAAACACCAAGGAACCGACGCTGGAGGGGCCGTACCGGAATTTCGATTACGCCGGTCCCGCGTGGTACCAGCGCACCATCGAAATCCCCGCCGCCTGGCAGGGAAAACGCGTGTCCCTATTCCTCGAACGCTGCCGCTGGGTCACCTCCGTGTGGCTCGACGATCGGTTCATCGGCACCCAGGACAGCCTGAGCACACCCCACCTCTACGACTTTGGCACCTCCGTCGCTCCGGGTCCGCACCGCCTGACAATCTGCGTCGATAACACCGTCAAACTCAACCTCGGCAAATTCGTGTCGGCGCTGTTCGGCGGCACCTGGGGCAACATGAACGGAATCATCGGCCGGATCGAACTCACCGCGACACCTCCAGTGTGGATCGACGGGATCCAGGTTTATCCCGATGATTCGGGAAAACGGGCGCGCGTCACCGTGAACATCGGCAACGCCACCGGCCGGGAAGGCCGCGGCACCCTTGAGGTCGGAAACAAGCAGGTGGAGGTAGCTTGGACGACGACCGGAGGATACGCCGACGTTGACGTGGCACTCGGGGATGCGCCGCAATGGGACGAATTCGCCCCCAACCTTCGCGAATTGACAGTGAAACTCGGTGAGGACCGGCGCACCGTGCGCTTTGGGGTGCGGCAGTTTGCAACGCAGGGCACACAGCTGACGTTGAACGGTCGGCCCGTTTTTCTGCGCGGCACGCTGGAGTGCTCGGTTTTCCCCCTGACCGGTTGTCCCCCGACGGACGTCGCCAGTTGGGCGCGCATCTACCGCATTCTCCATTCTTACGGCCTCAACCACATGCGGTTTCACTCGTGGTGCCCGCCGGAAGCCGCCTTAGCCGCGGCGGACGAGGCGGGCATCATGCTTCAGGTCGAAGGTCCGCAGGCCAACGTGCCCGCGGGCGCGGATCCGGCGAGGGACGCGTTCATCGAAGCGGAGTATCGTCGGATCGTGGATACGTACGGCAATCATCCGTCGTTCTGCCTGATGGCCCTCGGCAATGAATTTGGCGGCAAGGACGAGCTGCTCACCGGCTGGGTGGAGATGCTAAAGCAACGCGACCCGCGCCACCTCTATACGTCGGCATCAAACAACCGCCAGCGGACCGCAAACCGGCAGTTTACGGTGTCGCCCGCCGGACGAGGGATCCCGGGGGCAGGTACGGAGCGGGATCTCCGGGCGGTGGTCGCCGGCGATCCGCACCCCATCTTGGGCCACGAGATCGGCCAGTGGATGTATTATCCGGATTTCAACGAGATGAAGAAATACCGCGGGGTCATGGCCGTGCGGAATTTTGAACTCATCCGGGATGACCTCGCGAAAAAGGGCCTGCTCGACCTCGCGCCGCAGTACGTGCAGGCGAGCGGCCGGTTCGCGACACTGCTCTACAAGGAGGAAATCGAAGTTCTCCTGCGCACGCCGGGCTACGCCGGCTTCGCGTTGCTGGATCTGCATGACTACCCCACTCAGGGCACTGCGCTGATCGGCCCGCTCGATCCTTTCTGGGACTCGAAGGGCTTCATCACGCCAGAGAAGTTCCGCCGCTTTTGCTCCCCGACAGTTCCGTTGCTGCGGATGCCAAAGCGTACGTTTTCTGCCGATGAACCTTTGAATGCGACCGCCGAACTGGCGCACTTCGCCGCCGCCGATCTGGATCGCGCCGAGCCAGAGTGGACGATCACCGACACCCAGAATCGGGAGATCGCCTCGGGCGTGTTGCCACCGCTTCACGTCCGAACCGGCCGACTGACGACCCTCGGCCCGATCAACGCGTCGCTCAACCGGGCCACCGCAACTGGAAAACTGAAGGTGACACTCCGCTTGCGCGGCACCGCCTTCACCAATGACTGGGAAATCTGGGTCTACCCGCCAAAACCGGCGCCACAACCGCCCGAGGGCGTGGTGGCATGTTCACGGTGGGACGAGGCGAAGGCCGCGCTCGCCTCAGGCCGAAAGGTCATCTTCTTCGCCGGCGCGACGACTCCCGCGAACGCGATGAACGGGCGCTTTCTGCCGGTGTTCTGGAGTCCTGTCTGGTTCCCGACGCAAAAGCCGAACACGATGGGCCTGCTCTGCGATCCCCTGCACCCGCTGCTCGCCCTGTTTCCGACCGAATTTCACAGCAACTGGCAATGGTACGAGGTGATGCAGCACTCGCGCCTCTACGTCCTGGATGAAACCCCGTCCGCGTATCGGCCGCTCGTGCAGGTGATCGACAATTTCGCACGCAACCACAAGCTCGGCCTGATTTTCGAAGGGCGCGCCGGCGGCGGACGATTGCTGGTTTGCGGCGTCGATTTACCCGCCCTGTCGGCAGAACCGGTCGCCCGCCAGCTCCTCACAAGCGTTTACGCCTACGTGGGCTCCGCGAAGTTCGCTCCGGAGCATGAACTTGGAGCCGAGTTGCTTCAAAACCTGTTCGTGCCAAAATACGCCACCCGCCTGCAGGCGCTCGGGGCACAAGTTCGCACCGACAGCAGTGCCCGTGAGTTTCCGCCCGAGCACGTCATCGACGGTCGAGCCAACACGCTTTGGCACACGTCGTGGGAGGATAATGCGCGCGGGTTTCCGCACCACCTGATTGTCGAACTGCCCGAACCGCTGCGACTCGCCGGGTTGACCTGCTTGCCGCGGCAGGATCACAACCCCAACGGGGTGATCAAAGAGTACGCCGTTTATACGAGCGAGAATGGCCGGGACTGGGGCGCGCCCCTTGCCAAAGGAGCATTTTCCCGGGGGGATACCTTGCAAACAATTACGTTTGCGCACCCGGTGACGACGCGTTTCCTGAAATTTGTAGCCGTCAGCGGATTCGACGCGGCGAAACCGTTCGCCTCGCTGGCGGAATTCGACGTGATTCCGGCCCAATGAGCCCGAAACCGGCCGATTGACGGGATAAACCGCCAGGTGTGGAGACACCGGGCACATCGACCGATCAATGACACCAAGTAGGGGTTGACACCCGGAGGCGCGACCGCGATTTTCGCCGACCCTTACGGCGGTCATAGCTCAGTTGGTTAGAGCACAAGATTGTGAATCTTGGGGTCGCGGGTTCGAGTCCCGTTGGCCGCCCCATTTTGATAAGCAACGAGTTAGGCGTTTTCATCGAATAGTGGCAACGCCCAGTGGCAACATGTGCACCGTTGTTTCAGGGTGTGCGCCATTGTTGGTCGTGCCCAAACCTTGCGCCAATCAGCTAAGCGCATTGCTGTGCTTCGCGGCGAAATGCGCGCGTTAGTTCGCTCTTTATTCGAAGAATAAAGAAGCGAAGAGGGTCAATCTGACAGGAGCCGAATCCTGCAACCCATGAGGGGCGTTCGGCGATGCTGGCGGGGGCCTTTTGGAACCAGCCGCAATGACCTCAAGGCCCTCGGGCTCAACAACGCGGAGCTCGTGACGCAAGACCGGACCGCGTCGTTGGTGAGGCCCACAATGCGGAGTTGCCCAAGCGCGTCTTGCATCTTGTGCTGACGACGCCCCAGATGATTAACCTCGCATGAACAAGAAAGACCTCAGCGAGCGCGACGTCTGCACCAAGTTCATCACCCCTGCCATTCAGGCGGCAGGTTGGCAGCAGCATCAGTTTCGTGAAGAGGTGAAATTGACGAAGGGGCGCGTCATTGTTCGCGGTCAGATCGCGACACGCATTGAGAACCCCGACGCCAAGGGTGGCCCGAAGCGCGCCGACTACGTTTTCTATGGCCTGCCCAATCTCCCGCTCGCCGTGCTAGAGGCAAAGCGGAACATCTTCGAGATCGGCCACGGTTTGCAGCAAGCTCTCGTCTACGCCGAGATGTTGGATGCGCCTTTTGCCATCAGTTCCAACGGCGACGGCTTCCTCATCCATGACCGCACCGGCATCACTCAGCCAATTTCTTGGGAAGTGGCCCTCGATCATTTCCCGACCTGCGATGAGCTGTGGGCCATCTACCAGCAATGGAAGCAGCTCTCAAAACCCGAGGAATTGAGCCTCATTGCCCAGCCCTACCACATCGACTCCACCGATAAGGAGGCGCATTACTACCAGAAGGTTGCCATCAACCGCACAGTCCAGGCCATCGCTCAGGGCGTTCAGCGCATCCTGCTCGTCATGGCCACCGGCACTGGCAAGACCTACACCGCGTTTCAAATCATCTGGCGGCTCTGGAAGTCGAAGACCAAAAAACGCATCCTCTTCCTCGCTGATCGCAACATTCTTGTCGATCAGACCATCCAGCAGGACTTCGCCCCGTTTGGGGAGAACATGCACAAGATCGCCAACCGCGAAGTGAAGAAGAACTATGAGATCTATCTGTGCCTCTACCAGGCGGTCACCGGAAAAGAGGAATGGAAGCAAATCTACAAACAGTTCCCCGCCGACTTCTTCGATCTCATCGTGATCGACGAGTGTCATCGCGGCAGCGCCGATGAAGACTCCGCCTGGCGTGACATTCTCGACTACTTCACATCTGCCACCCACATCGGGCTCACCGCCACGCCCACTGAAACGAAGGATGTTTCAAACGAGCATTACTTCGGCAAGCCGCTCTACACCTACTCCCTGCGGCAGGGCATCGCCGATGGTTTCCTCGCTCCCTACAAAGTCATTCGCGTGGTGACCGATGTCGATGCGCTCGGTTACACGCCGGAGAAAGGGAAGACGGACAAGTCCGGCCAAGTCGTCGAGCAACGACAATACAACACCAAGGACTACGACCGGAACCTCATCCTCACCAAGCGCACTGAGTTCGTCGCCAAGCGGGTTTGGGAATACCTCCAGGCTACCGACCCGATGGCCAAGACGATTGTCTTCTGCGATGACCAGCCGCACGCAGAGCGGATGCGGCAGGAATTGGTAAAGCTCATCCCCGAAGCCGCCAGCAACCGCCGTTACGTCGTTCGCATCACGGGTGACGATACCGAGGGCAAAGCCCAGCTCTCCTACTTCATCGACAACGACGAGCCCTTCCCAGTCATTGCCACCACGTCGAAGCTCCTCGCGACCGGCGTCGATGCCAAGACCTGCAAGCTCATCGTCCTCGATCAAAACATCGAGTCCATGACCCAGTTCAAACAGATCATTGGGCGCGGCACACGTATCCGTGAAGACTACGGCAAGCTCTTCTTCACCATTATGGATTTCAAAGGGGCCACCCGCCTCTTTCAGGACAAGAAATTCGATGGCGACCCCGTCATGGTTTACGAGCCGAAGCCCGACGAACCCATCGTCCCGCCAGATGATGGCGACACCGGGAGCAGCGTGGTTGGTGAAGACCCGACTCCCTACGGCTCTGACGACGGTGCACGCGACGATGGTGACGAAGGGAACGACACGGACGGCGGCACCACTGGTGGCCGCATCCGCTATGTCCTCGACGATGTTGCCGTGGGCCGGGGCGTCGAGCGTGCCAGCTATCTGGACGAACACGGCAAACTCATCACCGAGGACTACCGCGTCTATCTCAAGGACGACATCCAGAAAACCCTCCGCCAGCAATTCACCAGCCTCGACAATTTCCTCCTTCGTTGGAATGACGCGGACCGAAAACAGGCCGTCATCGACGAACTGAAGGAGCACGGCATCCCGCTTTCCATCCTCTCTCAGGCCGTGCCGAATGGCGGAGAACTCGACGTGTTCGATCTCGTCGCCCACATCGCCTTTGATGCCAAGCCACTCACCCGCAAGGAGCGGGCGGAGAAGGTGAAAAAGCGAAACTACTTCGCCAAATACGGTGACCAAGCCCGCGCGGTTCTCGAAGCCCTGCTGGAGAAGTATGCCGACCATGGCATCGTCGATGAACATTGGAACACGCGTGCCGTCGGCCAACGTTTCCTTTGGAAAAATCTTGACGCGCATCTTCGGAGTTTGCTCCAAAAGCGGATTACTTCCCGTCATGGCGAAACGCAGGAGCGTCTTGCCTCCGACTACGTCCGTCTCAAGAGCCTGGGTGCCGACAGTGACCGTCAACGGGCGGTCCAACGGCACATCTCGGCCGCCGTCGGGATCGGGCACTGTGTAGTCGTGCAGCGTGTAAGTGCGAATTTCAGACATCGCGACAACCTCAGCGGATTTCTTTGATGCTGCTGAACCGGCAGCCGGGATTCGATTGCTCCCAAATTTGCTTGGCGGCGCTCGAGCTGGCCGCTGTGACAACCGCCTTGTGGAGCGTGCTATCGCTGGAGTTCTTAAGGTTGAACGTGATTTCGTATTTTTTCATGGGTTCGCAGTTGCTGCGGGAGCGCACATGAGGGCTTCGGGTTAGTAGTTGTGAAAACGCCTCACCGGCTAAGCAGCGCGTCCTTGTCCAGCGACGGCAGCGACAGACGTAAGGCGGTGCCGTTTCGAAGCATGGTGTCCAGAGTTCAAATTCGGAGGGCAAATTCGTCAACGGAAAACATGGCCTATAGGACATGGCCGATAGTCTACGGCCCTGATAAAATCATGGACCATGCCAGCGAAGCCCGCCACGCCCCAACGCCTCTTTGGCGAGGTCGTGCGCGTGGAGCGTCTGCGCCAAAAGTTGTCCCAAGAGGAATTGGCTCACCGCAGCGAACTCAGCACGGCTTTCATGAGCCACGTCGAACGGGGAACGAAAACAGTGTCCCTTGAAACTATCGCAAAGCTCGCCAAAGGCCTCGGCGTCAAAGGCGGTTCACTTTTGCTCGACGCCGGGATTTGAGGGTGGTCCCCGTAGTCGGTTGTTGCCGGCGTTCGTTAACTTCCAAACCGCCCACGCGTCGGCTGCCGAAACGTCCCTGCCGAGTTTGGCCTCGGCCACGACGAGGGCCGCCCTGCGTTCGGGTCTGCTCAGACTGTTCCACCAAGCCATGCCGATTTTTTCGTCGCAGGTGGGCGCGCGTTGGGCCGGAGGCGTCGCCGGGGCGCTCTCGAGCATAACCGTTCGCCGGATACTGCTTTCGCCCGTCACAGATGCGAAGGTCTCCTCGTGCTTCTTCATGAAATTTAGTAGTCCTCTGGCAGCAGCACGCACGTGGATGAGCGGTCGGCCTCGGTGATGATCCAGAATCGCACGCCTGCGCGGGATCGATAGACCGACAGCACGCGAAACCCAAGACGGCAGGCCTCGTCGTTGGCGTTCCTGTCCTCGGGGCAGACGTCGCCCCAATCATGGGCGACGTGGCGGTGAAGTGCGGCCAACATTTCGTCATGTGGAACCTGAGCGAATGCGCCGAGAGTGGTCACGAGTCTTCCCAGTTTCAATGGCTGCGGGTTCGCGAGGTTCGTTGGAGTAGGCATCGGCTTTACTCAGAATCTGCGGACCGACCGCATTTCTGCGCTGCTGCTCTGCGCGCAACGATGCCCTCGCCCATGGCGTTCGTTCCAACGAGCGCCGCCTAACTGCGCCGACCCCGCAATGAGCATGAACTCGATAATTGACGGTAAGGGGGCTCCTCTAATCAGGGTAAATGATGGAAGAAGTCGGCGGTCCATCAAATACCGTGATCAGCCACAGCTCGCTGGAGCGGGAATATGGGCGCTTCGAATCGCTCTGGCCATGGGCAATCCTGTCTGGGTCGGCCGTTTCTTTATCCTTCGATTTAGAAACGCCTCCTTTCGTGGTGCACCCTATTCGTCGTAATCATTGATCGCGTCAGGTCCAACGCACCGTGATCGCACTGTGACCTTGGGACTGCCAGGCCACACTTGCGCACATGAATTTTCCCTTGCCGCGCAGCCCCGTCCGCGACCTTCTCACTCCAACGGTAATGGATTTCTGCCGTCCCGATTCCCGGGAAAACCGCCTGACGCAAGTCGGTGCTGATGATTCCTACTGCGAACCAACGCACGAGGAAAAATCATGACCCAATATCTCTGGATAGCACTCGGTAGCAGTCTCGGTGGCATTGCACGTTTTGCACTCTCCGGCCTCATCGCCCACCGGTTCGGCGATACGTTTCCGTGGGGCACCTTGTTCATCAATGTCTCCGGGTCCTTCGTCATCGGTTTCTTCGCCACCCTCACCGATCCAGGCGGTCGCATTATCGTCGGCGGAACGATGCGGCAGTTCGTAATGACCGGACTACTCGGCGGCTACACGACGTATTCCTCGTTTAGCCTGCAAACGTTCGCGCTCGTCCGGGAGGGCGAATGGCTCCGCGCGGGAGCCAATTCTTTCAGCACGTTCGCGATCTGTTTCCTCGCCGTGTGGCTCGGCCATCTCTGCGCCGCATGGCTCAACACCTTGAAAGGCTCCTGACCCGTGATCCTCTCCGCAGGCTGAGCCAACTATTGGAGTTCGGCGCGTATTTGCTGCCTTGACGTTAAGGCACCACGCCATCGCGCCGCAGGCCTGGCATCCGTCACGGTTTCAGTCCGGCGTTCAAGTTCCAAGCTCCCGGCCCGAAGGCAGGCGAATCTCAAATTCCGTCCACCCCGGTTCGCTGGTCGCGAGCAGTGTGAGCTTGCCTCCGTGTAGCTCCACAATTTCCCAGCAAAGCGCGAGGCCAAGGCCATGACCGTGGGTATTCGTGCGGCTCGCATCGGCTCGGAAAAACCGTTCGAAGATTCGGTCGCGCAACTCGGCCTGAATCCCCGGA
>CANJIU010000070.1 GCA_947474365.1 Opitutia bacterium
CTACGTGGAGCGCGGCCTGGAGGCCTACGAAAAAGCGGACCGCGAACGCCAACAGCACCGGCTCGAAAAACGGGCCGCCGAAATGGGCTTCGCCCTCACTCCCATCCATGCCCAAACAGTATAAGTTCATTGGCAGCGGAGCGAAGAATCCAATTTGATCTTCGCGGCGTTTTCAGAGGAGCGAACGTCTTGATGGATTCTTCGCTGCGCTCAGGATGACAAACAGGAAGACCCTTTTTCGACGCCCTCTCAGATAATCGGGTTCTCGGCTGCCTGGCCACTCAGTGCCACTCGATCCGCGCCTGTTTCGTCGCGAGGTCGATCCACACCGACGCGTGCTCGAATTGGCGCGTGGCGGTCAGCCCCTCCCACACGGCGTCAGTGTCAGGTGGCCCGAGCGTCCGGCCAAATTCGGGATACGCGTCCAGCATGCCGTGGCGGTCGGTGTAGCCCCACGAATAGCAGAAGTGCGAACCCGGCTGGGCCGCGATGAGAAAGCACGCCAAAGGAAACGTGATGCGCTCGCGCGCCAGTTCCAGAAGCTCGGCATACGGCCGTTTCATCATGTCGTGGTCGAGCCAGTTGAAGCCCGGCCAGCCCTTCACGACCACGAACTTTCCCTTGGCCGCCGCGAGCGCGATCGAGTCGAGGTCGGCCTTGATGTCCGCGGGCGCGTCGGTCTTGAAGGCGCCGAAGTGCTCGATCATCACCCCGTCGATTCCCTCCCAATCGAGGAGTTCGCGAAAATCCGTGGTGCGCAGTCCGTTGACGAGCACGAGGCGGCCGGGGCCGAGCTTGCGCTTGGTGAGCGCGAGCATGTCGCGTAGGCCCGTCACCACGGCTCGTGCCTTCGGTGCGCCCAGCTGTTTGGCCAGCGCGGGGGTGAGCGCCTGCGGCAGCGCGTCGGCAAAGACGCCGTCGAGCGGGCCGGCCCGATTGGCCGCGGCGACGACCTCGGACCACCAGTCGCGAAATTCCGGGATCGATGGATCCGGTCGCGGCGTGCCGGACGGATGGGTGACGACCTGGCCGGCGGTGTCGCGCAGCGTCCATTCCGCGCGGTAGGTCTTGAACGCGTCGTAGCCCGGCCAGTTGATGAAAGCGTTGAAATAGAACAGCACCTTGGCATCGGGAGCACGCCGCTTGATCCGCCGGGCCGTGTCGATGATGCCCGCCTCGGTGCTGCCGTGCACCGCCGCACCGTGGCCTTTTTCCAGCGCGATCAGGTGACTGTTGCTCGCGATAAAATCGATCTCCGCGTCCGTCAGATCGGTTGTGCGCTTGCCGAAGTGGATGTTCAACGGCACGCGGTCCCAGGAGAAACCGGGGAAAACGTCCGCGGCCCACCCCGGCTGTGCGGCCAGCACGATTAAGCAGATGATCAGGCGTTTCATCGCGCGTCGCACCCCGCTCTTTACGGTGCCGGGGCGGCCCGCGGCACGGCAATATACGTGCCGGGCTGCGCCGTCGCCGGGAGATTGTAGGTGGCCGTCCAGCGTCCGGTGGCGGCTTCGTATTCGGATTGCCAGAACGCGCGCTTCGGATCGCCCTGCACCACGCGTTCGCGTCCGGCGGGTGTGGTGCGAAATAGCTCCACGGCGTCCGCGCTGGTCAGGCCAGTCAGTCGCAGCGGAGTCCAGCCCAGGCCGCCGCGCAATGTGAACGACACTTCGCGCTCTGCACTGATCGGCAGGTTCAGCGGCCAGCCCGGCACGGCGGGACCACCCTCCACCTGGAGCACGGGGCGGTTGGCACTGGCCTCGCGGTGGATGATTTTCCAGGTGTTTGCGCCGGTCGCGAGGGCGGCGCGCAACGCGTCGTCGGGGCCATAGTAACGCTCGGCGGTGAGCGGCATCGCCAGCAATTCGATCAACATGTCCACCCGGTCGCCGGGCTCGAGTGCGGTCAAATCCGGGGGCGCCACTATTTCCGCCGCGAGCCGTGGTTTGGCGACGCGGCTGCCCACTGCCGCGAAGTGCGGTGCCGCCACGTTTTTTCCACCCAGCACGGCCTGCCACTCCCGCACGATCAGACTGCGGGTCGCCTGCCCCGAATGCTCGGCGTCGGCGCGGGGTTCGCCGTGGATTGAGATCCATGGCTGTTCGCCGCGGGCTTCCCAGGTCGGCAGGAGGTGTTCGCCGTTTTTGAGTTTTGGCTGGTGCTCCGCGCCAAGTCCCGCGGCGTTGCCCCACGCGATCAGCGGGGCGTCCACCTCGTTGTAGAACTCGCCCCCGAGCTGGAACAGCGTCAGCCGGGAAAAGGCTGCGCGTCGCAGCACGTCGTACCGGACCCGCAGGAACACGCGCACACAGTCGTCGGTCCGCGGCACCAAGACTTCGACATGGCTCCGGACGGCGGCATCGGCCGAGACCTCGTCGTACACGAGATGAGCGAGATTGGGGCCGTGACTCGCATAGCGGACAACGTTGCGCTTGAAGGGGACGTAGCGCCCCGAGGCGTCGTGCCGGACCATCGTGTCGCCGCCGCCGACATTGCCCGTCCAAGCCCAGCGTTCACCCTTGGCGAAACCGCGTTGGAAGATCGGCCGGAAATCGGCGAGCAGGGCGCGGCGCATCGTGCGCGCCGGTTGAAAGCAGAACGACTCCCCGAACGCGCCGAGGGCAAACTGGTTCCAGAATCCGTTGTTGCCCCAGCCCACGAGCGACATCTGCGCGAGCGAGGCCGTCGGCAGGCCGCCCCATCGCGCAAAGGTCGTGCCGTAGCGCAGCGCCACGCGCGAGTTTGCCGGCACGTTGAGCCACGTGCGACCGTGCATCCACGGTCCGGCATAGGGCAGTTCGACGCCCTCCGCGACCTGGTGCCAGTTCTTGCTGATCTGAACCGGAATTCCCGTTGGGCTGCCCTGTGCGTCGAGCAGCATCGGCACATAGCAGATGATCGATTGAATCGTCGCGTGGTCGAAGTTCAGCGCGACCCGCCGCGCGGTGTCGGCGCGATTCTCCAAGGTGACCGTGTACGTCTCCCACGCGTCGAGCATCGGCTCCGGATAGACACCCTCGGCTGGCTCCGGCCACGAGGGGGCCTCAAGCTGAATCGTATGGCAGTTTTCCTCCGGCGTCCAACGGACCGAGGCGCGCCCGCTGGGATCCGTGGGTTCGACGCTGATTTCCAAATCATCCGGCGCCGTGGGCAAAGGATGGCGCACGCCGGCGACCATCGTGAGGGACGCCCGCAGGTCCAGCTCCGGGCTCCAGGAGTCCTCGGCGGTCTCAATTTTCTCTTCCGCGCCGCTCGCAGTCCGTACGTGCAGGAACATCCGTGCCGGCGGCAGGGCCTGAGACGGCCGTCCCACCAGCACGAGGGAAAAACGATCCGGCCACGCCGCGACCTCGAGCCGGACCGCGGCGGGCAGCACACGGCCGCTGGGATCCCGGAACTCAAGATCGTGCACCGCGAATTTCTGGAAGAAACGCCCGCTTTCGATCACCCGCACGGGAAAATCCAGGGGCTTGCTCACCTGCGACCGGCTGTCGAGCGCCAGTCGCCGCCGTCCGCTGCACGCGTAGATGGTGTCACCGACCCGAATCTCAAGGCGCAGCGTTGCCGGCGGCAGGGCCAGCCCCGCGAGCGTTTCCTTGGTGGCGGCCTCGTCGCTGATCGGCGCGGCATGCCACGCCAGCCCGGAGAGGGCGATTTTCTCGGTGTCGAAATCCACCGCGTAGAGCCCGGTGACGAGACGCAGGAAACGGCGGTCGGACGAATAGCGCGCTTCGGACGCGTCCTCCGGCCGGAAATTCGTGATGTACGGTGGACCTTCCCGCCAGCTGAGCTGCGTGTGGTCGCCCCGGAGCGGTACCGTGGCGGCCGGCGCGACGTCTCGGACGGCAACCGACGCACTCCATGCGACCTGAACCACCAACAGCGCGACGAGCGCCAGGCTGGCGTGCCACGTTTTCCGTCTGGAATCGGCCGACGGAATTACGGGGTGGGAGGCACGCATAGGTTCATGGTCAGACCAGCCGCCATTCGACCCGGGTCGCAGTCAATCATGCAATCCGGAAGTGACAGCCAATGGAGAGACGGACGCACCGCCCGAGGATCGGTTTCGCCCTGAAAGCAGATCGCTCGTCTGCCGGAGGTGCCGGTCGCCGCGCGGCTCTGGAGCGCGGCGAACCGCTTCACTCGGCGGGGTTGAACCGGATCGCCTTCAGGCTCGCCTTGTCGGGAGCGCCGTCGGCCAGGGATACGGTGATCGTGTGTTTTCCCGGCTGCCTGAATGTCACCAGCCCGAAGGGATAGCCGTGGTAAACGGGCGACGACGTTTGCTGATTTTGGAGCTTCACGCCCTCGTCCGTCTCGATCCGGCACACGAGGCGGCCTTCGCCCTTGTAAGTGAGTTCGAGTTGGTAGTCACCGGCGACCGCGACATCCACGGTCCATTTGGCCTGGCCTCCCGGCTTCCAGGCGCTGACCTGATTGGCGAACTTCCATTCACCGAATTTTTCCATCCAGCGAATCTCCTCCTTCTTCGCTTCGGTCACATCGGCGAACTCGACCAGCAGCGTCGAAGGCTGGTCGGGAAACACAGCGAGGGTTTCGTCCGCCTTGGGCGTGCCTCGCAATTTGACCGCGACCACCGTGGCCGGCCGATCCGGCGGGGCGGCGGGGAGTTGGAGTTCCGTCCAGGTGCCCCGTTTTTTCCAGGTGACCGGCAGCAATTTTCCACCGGAGACCACACCGGCCGCGGCGATTTCGGTTTGCAGGCCTGGCAGCAGCAGCCGGCCATGGGCAGGCCAGTCGAAGACGACGAGATTGAGCGTGTTACCCGACGTCGTGACATCACCCCACGGTTGCGCGTGACCCCACGGCGAGGAACCCGCCGCGTAGACGACCTGCGGGTAACGCCGGATCCACTCGCCGGCTTTTTCGAGGTATTTTGCCGCTTGGGCGGGAACGCGGCCCTGGCCGTCCGGGCCGACGTTGAGCAGATACGTGCCGCCGCGGGCGACGGTGGCGACGAGCCGATGCAGGATCTCCCGGGTGTCCTTCCAGTTTTGATCGTACCAGGCGTACGACCAGGAATCGTTGGTGGTGTCGCACGTTTCCCAGAGCCCGTCCATGTTGCGCGGCGGCACCTCCATGTCGCCCTTGCTGACGTAGTCGCCGAGGCCGTAGCCGATCCGGCTGCAGAGAAGGGCGTTGGGCTGGGTCTGGCGGACGAGGTCGGCGAGTTGCGCGGCGTGTTCCTTCGGCATCTTGCCGGGCGTGTCGAACCAGATGAAATTCAGCGGTCCGTATTGGGTGCAGATTTCCTTCACCTGCGGATAGCACTTCTCCTTGAAATACTGATCGAAGGAGGCGGGCGAGCCGTCGGGATTCTTCGTCGGTCCGTTGCCGCCACCGGGCGCCGTCCAGTCCTGATTGTGCGAGTAATAGAAACCGAAGCCGAGGCCGGCCTCGCGGCACGCGGCGGCGAGTTCCTTCATCGGGTCGCGGTGAAACGGGGTGGCGTCGACGATGTTGAACGGATGGGCCGACTTGAACATCGCGAAACCCTCGTGGTGCTTTGACGAGATGATGATCCACTTCATGCCGGCGGACTTCGCGATCCGGACAACCTCGCGGGCGTCGAATGCGGCGGGATTGAAGTCCTTGGCGAGCGCGAAGTACTCAGGCTCGGAGATTTTCATCTGCCGTTTGATCCACTCGCCGATGCCGTAGAACGTCTGGTCGCGCCACTGTCCGCCCAGGTGCGAATAGAGTCCCCAGTGGATGAACATGCCATAGTTGCCGTCGCGGAAAAGCGCGACGCGGTCGGATGATTCGAGACCGACCTTCACCTTGGCGTCGCCCCACATCTGGTCCATCGAGAGTTCGGCTGCTGGCGCATTCGCCGCACGAAGGGTCGTCGCCGCGGGTGCGGCGGTGAACAGGGAAAGAGAAAACAGGAGGAGGGTCGCGCGCGAGGGGGTGGAGATCATGGAAGAGGGGAGTTCGTAGTCCGATAGGTAACCGCGTTGGGAGCACGGGAGCCAGTCGGGGTTCGGGGGGCGACCTTGCCATCTCGAACGACTCCCGGCCAGTTCAGTTTTTCGCGCCTCAGGACCTGCTGATGGAGGAGGAAGTGCGTCGCGGATGGTCGCTCGTACTTGTAGTGCCCGGTGGCGTCTGCTTGTTTTCGGCCACGGCACCAACGCCGCCGGGTCGGGTCCCAGCAATCGCGCACGTTTCGGTCGGAAATTTATTTCTAAGAATTCCGCCACCGGCCCGTCTAACGAGAGTAGAGCATGCCCTGCCCAACCGCGAATCCTCGGGTCCCCACCGCCGAAGACTCCGATTTTCTGGACAGAATGATCGCGCAACAACAGGCCCCCCTTCTTCGCTACGCCACCCGGTTGCTGCGCGATCCGGAGCGCGCGCGCGACGTGGTGCAGGACACGTTTGTGCGGCTGATGGCCGAGCCGCGGGCGTCGATCGACGGGCACGTGGTTGAGTGGCTCTTCACGGTGTGCCGGCACCGGGCCCTCGATCTGCTGCGGCGGGAGAACCGACTGACACTACTCGACCCGAATCATGACGGACGCTTCGTCTCGACGGAGCCGCGTCCCGGTCGGGCGCTTGAACAGGCGGAGACGCAGGAGGCGATTTTGCGCCTGGTCGACGGGCTGCCGGCCAACCTGCAGGAGGTGGTGCGGCTCAAGTTTCAGCAGGGGTTTAGTTACAAGGAGATCGCCCGCATCACGGGACACTCGGTGACAAACGTGGGCTTCCTGATCCACACGGCGGTGTCGCGCCTACGGGTGAGATTCGCCGCCCGGCAACTCTGAGAGGACCACGACCGATGAACCAGGACCGACTAACCGCCGAAGACCCCCGTCTCACTGCCTACGCCCTGGGCGAACTCGACGCAGCCGACTCCGCCATCGTCGAAGCCGCACTGCGCGCGGATCCGGCCTTGCGCGCGGAGGTGGAGTCGATTCGCCGGTGTACGACGGCATTGGAGTCGGCACTGGCGGCGGAGGCGGTGCCCGTGGTGCCTGAAGCCGAACCGGAAGCGACGCCGCGTCGCGCGCGTCCGCGGAGGCGTTGGATCGTTTTCCCTCAGTTCTATTTTGTCGTCGGTGGTCTGGCGGCCGCTGGTTTCGCGGTAGTGGTGGCGATCAACCGCGACGACATCGAGGCGAAGGAAAGGCTGCGTGCCGAGCACCTGCGAGCCGCGTTTGCGCGACGGAACACGGGAGCGACGGAACTGATCGCCCTCCCGCTCGCGCTGGAAACGTCGAGTGCGGCCGCGCGCGGCGAGAGTTTGATGCTCGTGCCTGACTTCGGCGAGGCCGCGTATGCGAACGTGCGGCGTTTTCTTGCGGCAGGGAGGTTGCCACCGGTGGAGGACGTGCGACCCGCCGAGTTGATCAATGCACTGCGATACCGGCTTCCGGTGGTGCCGGCGACAACGACGGAGCCGGTGGCCGCGGTGTTGGAAAAGGGGGTGATGCCATGGGCGCCGGCCCGGACGCTCGTGCGCATCGGCGTGCGGGGTCGCGACGTCGCCCTGGCTGAAGTTCCCCCGGGAGAGAGCGGCGGCGCGGCGCGTTCCCAGGTAACGATCGCACGCGATTTCCAAATCCAGGTGGAATTCAACCCGGCTTGGGTTGCCGGCTATCGGCTCATCGGACGCGACGGCGAATCGTCGGCCCGCGACGTGCCGAAGGATGACCTGGCGTCGGCGGAGGAATGGCACTCGCGGCAGACGTTTACGGCGCTCTACGAAATCACGCCGGTGGCGCCCACGGGCGGTGTCGGTGTGTCCACCGTGCATGACGCGCAGACGGGCGATTTGATCACGGTGAGAGTGCAGTTCATCGCACCATCCGGTGGTGGGCGGAGGACGTTGGAGTTTTCGCTCGCTGGTCGCAGTGACGGATTGAGGGCCCCAAGTGCGGATTTCCAGCTGGCGTCGGCGGCGGCGGACTTCGCGTTGGTGCTGCGTCAGGCGCCGTCACGCGCCGGTTTCGCCGCTTTGCAGGATGTGCTCAGCCTGGCCGCCACCGCTTCCGGCAATGCGGCCGACGACGCCGATGGCCGGAGTGCGGAGTTCTTCTCCCTCGTGCGTCAGGCGCAGTCGCTGATGGAGTAGGAGCGACGGGCAAACCGTGTGCTTTCGACGCCATGGTTTTTGGCTAAGAAATCTGCCGGTGCCCCGTCATGGGAGGTGAACCGCAGTCACTTCAACCTCAACCCATTGATGCCATGAATCGCGACTTCATCCTGGCCACACTCCTGTCCGTCGGCGTCCACGTCGCCATGCTCTTCGGTAATTTCACCGGACGAGTACCATCCACCGTTACAGACGACTCTGGCAAAGAGACCGTCATTGGATGTATTTTCCCGTTGATGCCTCCGGAGGAGCCCGAGGTGATCGAGACGCCTGACGCGGAATCAAAGCCGGTCGACCTGGCGCTGCCGACTCTGGCCGACCTGCCACAACCCGTGCAACCGGACTCGTTCCCGCAGAAAATTCAGCCTCCGACGCCCGAGGGTGTGATCATTTCGAAGGAGATGAGCGTGGTGCCTGAGGTGCGAAATTCCGGGGTGTTCCATGGGATCGCGGTTTTTGATCCCAGCCGGGTCGATCAAGTGCCGACGCCGCGATTCCAGGCGCGGCCGCAGTATCCGTTTGAGATGCGCCGCCAGGGCATCGCCGGCGAAGTCGTGGTTGATTTCATCGTCGATACCCAGGGGGAGGTGCGAAACGCCTACGCGTTACGGTCGTCGCAACGCGAGTTTGAGGCCGCGGCGGTGGCAGCGGTGAGCAAGTGGAAGTTTCGTCCGGGACGGAAAGACGGACGCGACGTGCCCACCCGCCTGCAGGTGCCAATCGTGTTTACGCTGAATCAGGAGTAGCAGGGGTCGCGTCCGGCTGGCAGCAATGGAAGTGGTGCACGCCGTCCGTGTTGCCAATGTGCCACTTCCCGCTGTGCGGTAAACCGATGGCCGCACCGCCTACTTTTCCAGAATCGCTTTGAGTTGGGCCTGCATCCGCGCCGCTCGTGCGGGCTCCTCTGAAAACAGGTTGTGCTGCTCGGACGGATCCGCGCGCAGATTGAAAAGTTCTCCACCGGAGGAGGCTCCCTTGCCGGCCTTCCCTGCGCGGCCGCGGGGGAGAATCAACTTCCAGTCGCCGTCGCGCAGCGTCCATTGGTCATGCACAAGCGGAGCCCGCGGGGCCGGTGTCTTGGCGGGATCGAGCAGATACGGAAAGAAACTCACGCTGTCTTCCGCGGCGCCTGCCGGCATTTGTTTGCGACCAACCAACTCCGCGAAGGTCGCGAAGACATCCGAAAACGCGATGGTCTGCGTCGAAACCGAGCCGGGAGCAATCTGGCCTGGCCAGCGCACGATGAAGGGCATCCGGTGGCCGCCCTCCCATGAGGTGGCCTTTTTTCCGCGCAGCACGCCCGCCGCCCGATGGCCGAATTTCGCGATGTCCTTTTCGTCCCACACCGGCCCGTTGTCGCTGGAGAAGAAGACCAGCGTGTTCTCCGCCAGGCCGGCGGTCTCCAGCGCACCCAACACCTGGCCGACCACTGCATCCACCTGCATGACAAAATCGCCATACATCCCCGCGCCGCTCTTGCCGCGAAACTCTTCCAGCGGCAGCCAGGGCGTGTGCGGTGACGGCAGCGCCAGGTAAAAGAAAAGAGGCTTCTCCCTCTTGCCGGCCGCATGACCGCGGATGACTTCGACGGCCTCCGTAGCGAAACGCGGGGTCACCGCCGCGTGTTTGAAATCGGGCGCCACCGGTCCCGCGCGCCAGAACTCACCCTGAATGTTGCTCCACCCGTCGGGATGCCCGACGCTGCTGCTGGCGGCCGCGTTGTCCGTCGGCGGCAGCAGCGGCGTCCGGCCGCGGATGAAAAAATACGGCGGGATGTCCAGCGAGGCGTGCATGCCGAAGAACGAATCGAAGCCGCGATCCAACGGACCGCCGCGCAATGGCCGCGTGTAGTCGAAATTCCCTTTCGTGCGGTCCGACGTCGTCTCGAAGCCCTGATGCCACTTGCCCACCATGGCAGTCGCATAGCCGTGTTCGCGCAGCAGTGACGCGATCGTCATCCGGCCCTCTTCGATCGCCGGCCCCTTGTTCAACTCCAGCGCCGCCCGCACCGCAAAGCGCCCGGTCAGCAGCGCGTAGCGCGACGGCACGCAGACGGAGCCGCCGGCATGCGCGTCGGTGAAACGCATCCCGCTCGCCGCGAGCCGGTCGAGGTGTGGGGTGGGGATCTTGCTCTGCGGATTGAACGCGTGGACGTCGCCGTAACCCATGTCATCAGCGAGGATGAAGACGATGTTGGGTTTGACGGTTGGTCTTGCCGCTTGTGTCGCCGGCAGCGTGAGTGTCGCGAACAGGACGGAGAGGAGAGCCAGTACGGGTTTCATGGAGTCGCGAGCAGTGGGATTTATTTCTTCGCCGGCGTGACGAATTCCCCGCGGCTCAACTTGCCGTCGCCGTTCTGGTCGAAGTTCTTGAACCGCTGCTCGAGGTTCGCGGCGTCCTTCATGCCTGCTTTGTATTCTTCGAGGGTCAGGACGCCATCGTGGTTCGTATCCATCCGTTCAAACGCCTTGGCCCGATCGGGCGCCGCTTTTGTCGCGGGCTGTCCCGCTGGCGCTGCGGCCTTGTTTCGGCCGTTGGGCGGCGCGGCGCGATCCGCCGCGCTGATGCAGGCCGGATCGGGCTGAGCGGGCAGCGTGGCCTTCCAGTCGAACGCAAGCCGGGTGAGCCGGGCGACGATGTCGGGATGACTCTTCGCGACGTCGTTGGCCTCAGTGCGATCGCCATCGAGCCGGTGCAACGCGACGCGCGTGGCGTCATCGGTGAGCAGCAGTTTCCATTCGCCGTCGCGCACGGCGAGCCGCGGCCACCAGTCGGGATCGACCTTTTTCCCGGTCCACTCCCAGAAAATTGGACGCGTGCGGGCGATGGATTTGCCGTTGAGGGCGGCGAGGAGATTCTCGCCGTCGCCGCGATAATTCGCTGGCAGCGCGATGCCGGCCGCCGCGCAGAGTGTGGGCAGCAGATCAACCGCGGTGAAGACGGTCGTGCGGTTCGTCGCGCCCGCCGGCGTGTGGCCCGGCCAGCGCACGATGAACGGCACGCGCACGCCGCCCTCGAACAGGCTCCGCTTGCGACCGCGCAGGCCGCCGGTCGATCCGATGCTGTAGTAGCCGCCGTAGCCGCTCTCGCCGGTTTCGGCGTCGAGTTTGCCTTTTCCTTTGTCGGTTCCGGTGGATTCGGGGCCGTTGTCGCTCGAAAAGAGCACGATGGTGTTCTGCTCCACGCCGGCATCGCGGAGCGCGTCGAGCACGCGGCCGACGGCGTTGTCGCCGTCGGTGATGACGGCGGCGTAGACGCGCTGCTGCTCGTCGAGGTGTTTCCATTTTTCCAGGGCGGCCTTCGTCGGCACGTGCGGCAGATGGCTCTCGTGCAGCCAGACGTTAAGGAAGAACGGCCGATCCTTGTTCGCGCGGATGAACTTCACCGCGTTGTCCGGCGTGGCGTGCAAGTCGGCGGAGGGCACTTCGGCGCCGCCGTTGAAGATGTCGAACTCGTCGAAACCATAGGCAGTGGGCGTGGGCGCGCCGTGGATGTTGCGGCTGGTGAGGTGCCATTTGCCGAAGTGCGCGGTGCGATAGCCGGCCTGCTGGAAGAAACGCGCGGCGGTCGGCGCCTTGGGATCGAGCCAGTCAGGCATGGCGCGCTCGAGATTCTGCTCCGGTGTCGCGAAGTGCTGGTGAATTGTGTAGCGTGCAGGAAAATGCCCCGTCATCGCCGCGGTGCGGCTCGGTGAGCAGACGGGATTGAGCACGTTGAACTGGTGGAAGTCCGTGCCCTCGCGCGCGAGCCGGTCGAGGTGCGGAGTTTTCAGCCACGGGTGGCCGTGACTCGAGAGATCCCCCCAGCCCCAGTCATCGGCGAAGATGAAGACGACGTTGGGCGGGGCGGCCAAGGTGGAGTGTGGAACGGAACTCGCCGCGATCGAAAAAAGGAGGGCAAGGGCGGAGAGGAATTTCATTGGGTGGAGTGCGAGCCGTTCAAGGTCCTTTTGTGGTCGATGCGGGAAATCCGGAGCGATCCCGCGGACTGGCGAGGAAGCCGCGGACCTGCGCGGCCATTTTGGCGACGAGGGCCGGGTGTCGCTCGAGGAGGTTGGTGGTCTCGCCCAGATCGTTGTCGAGGTTGAACAACTCCTGCGGCTGACCATTCAGCGTGAGCAGCTTCCACGGGCCCTCCATCACCACCTCGGTGGCGTAGGGTTTCGGCTTGGGGGTGTGGCGCTGCATCTTGGGGTAGAGATCGATTTGCCAGAACAGCGGACCGCGATCGGCGATGCTCGTACCGGTGGAAAGATGCGGCAGCAGATTGATCCCGTCCGCGTTTGCCGCTGCAGGTACAGTGACGCCGGCCGCGGCGCAGAAGGTCGGAAGCAGGTCGACACTGCTGGCCGTCGCGGTGCTGGTCTTGCCCGCCGGAATCCGACCTTTCCACGAGGCGATCATCGGCACGCGGATCCCGCCTTCGTGCAGGTCGGTCTTGCCGCCCTTGAGCGGACCGATGTCGGCCTCGTAGGCGCCGCCGTTGTCGGACGTGAAGACGATGAGCGTGTTGTCGCGGATGCCCAGCGCATCGAGCTTCGCGAGCAGTGCGCCGATCACGGCGTCGAGGTGCGCAACCATGGAGCGGAAACAATGTTGATCCTCGGTCAGGCCGTCGGCGCCGGTGTTGCGGTAGTGCGGCTCGCTGCCCGGCTCGTAGGGCATGTGCGGCACGAGATGCCAGATGTTCAGAAAAAACGGCTTCTGTTCCCGGTGAAATTGCTCCACGAGCCGGATCGACTCGGTGCCGATGATGTCGGTCAGATGCTGCCGAAAATAGGGGTCGGACTCCGTGACCGGCGTGTCGTCGCGCAACAGGCACGTGCCACCGTCGCGATACAGCCGGCGGGTGGCCCCGAGTTTCGGACGCAGCGGTGGCTCCTCGTTCTGACAAAGGTAGTGATCGAAGCCGTGCTGGTGCGGTCCGGGGATGGAGTGGGCGCGGTCCTGGGCGTGGGCCAGATGCAGGCCGCCGAGATGCCACTTGCCGACGTGGGCCGTGGCGTAACCGGCGGAGCGCAGCAGGGCGGGGAGCGTCGTTGCGCTGCGTGGCAGATGGACCTCGTCGTCGTTGAAGTGGGTGCGGATGTCGAAGCGCAGCGGATACCTCCCGGTGAGGATCGAGGCCCGCGTCGGCGTGCACACGGCCGAGGCGGCGTAGTAGCGGGTCAGCTTCGTGCCCGAGCGCGCCAGGGCGTCGAGGTTTGGTGTCGGCACGGCCTTGCCCCCAAAGCAGCCAGGATCGCCATAGCCCATGTCGTCGGCGAGGATGAGGATGATGTTTGGCGGCCGGGACGTGGCTGCGGTGGACATCGCCGCCGCCAGGAAATGGATGCAGACGACGAAGAGGAGGCGAAGGATAAAGGAGTTCACGGTGCGGAGGGCGGATGAAGTCACAACGGCGTGAGCGCCGGCCGGCCGAGCAGGACCGCCGCGACATTGGCTGCGCTCAAATGCCGCGCTTGCCGGCGGCTTTCGTGGGTGCCGCCGCCGAGGTGAGGGGAGAGGACGACGTTGGGCATCGTAAGCAACGCGGGGTGAACACGCGGTTCGTCCTCGAACACATCGAGCGCGGCGCCCGCCAGTTGCCCCGATTGCAGCGCCGCCACCAGCGCGCCCTCATCCACGACGCGGCCGCGCGCCATGTTGATCAGAAAGGAGCCGCGCTTCATCTGGCGGAGTCGGTCCGCGTTGATCAGCCGGTTCGAGTCGGGATTCAGCGGCGCATGCAGCGAAACGAAGTCCGACGCGGCGAGGAGCTCGGACAGCGGCCGATAGCCTGGCGCCGACGTGTCGGACCGGCGGAAATGGATCACGTCCAAGCCGAAGGCGCGCGCGCGGCGCTCCACGGCCTGGCCGATCTTGCCGTAGCCGACGAGGCCGAGGGTCTTTCCGGCGAGCAACGTGCCGTCCCAGGTCCCAGGTTGAAAGCTGCGCCAACGTTCCGCGCGCACGAAGCGGTCGGCTTCGACGAGGCGGCGCGCCGCGGCCAGGATCAGCCCGAGGGTGCAATCCGCCGTGGAATCGACAAACGCGTTGGGGACGTTGGTGGCGACGATGCCCCGGCGGCGGAGCAGCGGCAGGTCGAGGTTGTCGACGCCGATGGCCACGTTGGCCACCACGCGCAACCGGGGCGCCAGGTCGAGCAACTCCGCGTCGACGCGCAGTTCGGCCTGGCTGATGATGCCGGCGAGCGTGGGGGCCAGTTTCAATACTTCGGCCCGCGGCATGAGGTCGCCGCCGGTAGGTCCCATCAGAACCCGGGCAACCCCGTCCAGCGGGGCAAGGTGCTCGGGTGGCACGGTATTGGTGATGAGAACGAGAGGAAGGGCGTTGTCGGCCATGATGGAATGAGGAAAAATTTCGGTGTCCGTCACATGATGCCGAAGCGAGCGAACGCGCGCCGGGCGGTCATGCCGCGGGCGATTGCCGCCTGCACCCGTTTCTCCCCGCGGGCCTTTTCCAGCGCCCGGGAAAAGACTTCGCGCTCGAGCGCGCGCGGCACGACGCAGACGCCGTCGATGTCGCCAAACAGGATGTCGCCCGGCTCGACGGATGCTTCGCCGACGCGCAGGGGCACGCGAAAGTCGATCACCTTGCCGCGCGGCGCCTGGTCCTGCGCATACGGGCCGTGCGAAAACACCGGCAGGTTGAGCGCCAGCACGCCGCGGGTGTCGCGCGAATAACCGTCCACGATCGCGCCGGCCGCGCCGCACCGCAGCGCCCGCGTGCTCATCAATTCGCCCCAGAGCGCGTACGACGGCGAGGCGCCCGCGCAGACGTAGATTTCGTTGGGCTTCAGGTCGTCGAGCGCCTCGAGCATGAGACCGAAGGGTTTGCCGAGGACGGCGTTCTTCCGCTTGGCGCGACCCTCCGGCCAGACATCGGCCTCGAGCACGGTCATCGCGCGTCCGATGATCACCATGTCGTCGCGCAGCGGGCGAATCCGTGGCGGCAGAAACTGACGCTGGGCGCCGAGCTGATCCATGATGTCGCCCACCACGGCGGTGAAGAGCTCCTCGCGGGCGAGGGCGAAGAGGCCGGCGTCGTCGGACCAAAGTTTTTTCTGGGGTTTCATACGTAGAAGACACGGTCCGCGGGGCGGGTCCGCAATCCGGGATGCCGGTGCAGTTCCTCCTCCACCAGATCAAAGCCGAGGCCGGGGCGGTCCGGCAGCACGAAGTGGCCGTCGACGATGGGAAGCGGGTGGGAGAGGCAGGCATCGCGCCAGGGCACGTCGGTGGCCATGAATTCCTGGCGGAAGAAATTGGGAATGGTGGCCATCGTGTGGGCCGAGGCGATCGAGGAGATCGGGCCGTTGGGATTGTGCGGGGCGAACGGCACGTTGAAGACCTCGGCGAGGTTGGCCATCTTGCGCATTTCCGAGATGCCGCCGCAACGAGTGATATCGGGCATGACGATGTCGGCCGCCTGCGCTTCCAGGATCGCACGGAGCATGAAGCGCGAATGCAGCCGTTCGCCCACGCAGACGGGCAGAGGGATGCGGCGTCGGATGTCGGCGATGGCGGCGGGAAACTCTGGTCCGGCAGGTTCCTCGTACCACATGCAGTTGAAATTCAGTTTTGCGAGGCGCTGCGCCATCTCCACCGCCGTGGGTGCGTTCAGGAAGCCATGGGTTTCGATGGCGATCGCCACCCCGGGGCCGACCGCCTCTGCAACCGCGGCCACGACGTCGAGCGCCCGCTGTTTCTGGACTTCGCTGAGGCTCTGGGTGTCGCTCAGGTCGTCGCCGTAGCCGTAGTTGATGTGGGCGAATGGATCGAGTTTCAACCCGGTGAACCCCTGCGCAACCGTGGCCTTCGCCTGCCGGGCGTAGTCGGTGGCGGAATGGGACCCGCCGATGAACCAATAGTTGGCGTAGAGCTGGATCTTCCGCCGATAGGCGCCGCCGAGGAGCTCGTACACCGGCACGCCCAGCGCCTTGCCCTTGAGATCCCACAGTGCGATGTCGACCGCGCTGATCGCGGAGAGCAATGGCCCGGCCTGGCCGAGCCAGTTCATGTCGCGATAGAGTTTCGTCCAGAGAAAGTCGATCCGGCTGGCGTCCTGGCCGACAATCTGGTCGCCGATGTGCTGGCAGGCGGCCTCCACGAGCGGCGATCCAGGCCAGTTGGTCGCCTCGCCCCAGCCGTGGAGACCGGTGTCGGTCTCGACCTTGAGAAAGGTCCAGTTGTATTTGACGCCCTCAACGAGGAAGGTCTGGCAACGGGTGATTTTCATGCGGAAAAGGGGGGGGAACAAAGTCACCCCGAGATAAACGCCGGAAGGGAACCGCGGCGAACCCGTTTCCGTTTGCCCGTAAAACGGGGATACCCGCGAGTGCGGGGGCAAACGGCCACGATGGATCGCGTCATGTACGGTTCGCGCTGGTCTCGCGGTCAATCGTTCGGTTCACAGGGCTCGCTCAACGCAATTGCGACTCCAGCCACGGCGCAATTTTCTCCATCCAGCGGGCGGCGTGCTCCCGCAGGCCGGGTCCGCTGAAGTGCACGCCCTGGCCGTTGCGTTCGCGCCATTCTCCCTTGAGCGCGTCGCTGTCTGGCCCCTCGAGCGCCAGTCCTTCGCGCCAGAGCGCCGCCTGCGCCGTGCGGATCTCCGGGGACGCCTCGTCGCTGGGAGTATGATAGCTGACCTGGGCGACGAACCACGGTGCATCCCAGCCGATGGCGCGGCGGGACGCGCGAACGATCGTCGTCAGCGATTCCTGATACAAGGTTCCTGGCAGAGTCCGCGTCGGGTCCTGCTGGTTGGCGTCGCTTTCACCATGATGCCACAGCACCGCGCGAAAGCCCCGCGGCTCCACCTGCCGCATGCGCTCCACAAGGGTCGCATACGCCTCGCCCTTGCTTTCCCACTGACCGTCCGGGAGGCGCCGTACGCGCTTCTCGATGGTGGGCGGATGGGGAAACCGGGCGCCCTCGGGCAACCATTCCCGCACACTGGTGGCGCCCACGCCGCAGGGGATGAAGCCCACCGGCACATTGAACCGCTCCACGAGCAAATCCCCCAGCGGCGGCATGAAGCTGCCGCGGTTTCCGCTCGCGCCGGGCTGGGGATCGTTCGCGAGCTTCCAGGTGGTGCCATCGCCAGAAACCACGCGGCCTGTCCTTGTGGTTTGCTTCTCCTCGCCGTGATTGGCCGAGTTCGACTGGCCGGCGACGACGAAGATCTCCCCGATGCCGACGTGCGCCACGCTGGCCTCCGCGATCACGCGGTCGCCCTCGCGCACGCGTACCTCGACCCGATGCCAACCCCCGGCCGGCGCTGCGGCGGTCGCCTTCAACTGCGATGCGACGATGGCCGTTTGCGATCGTTGCCAGCGCCCGGTGTCTCCTGTCGACGCCAGCACCCGTACCTCCACCGTAGCGGCGGTCGTTGCGTCGCTCACTGCGAGTTGGCCGCGGATTTGAATTTCTCCCGCGGTCGCGGAGCGGCGTTGGATGACCTGATACTCCTGCGGAGCCGTTAGGGTCAGCGTCGCGGCCGCGAGCGCGGTGGGCAGCAGGACGACGGTGAGGGTGAGCCGGCGGATCATCGCGGCACATTTTCAGACCAAGGACGTGGAGGTAAGGATGAAATTGCAGCGTGGTGCAGCCTATTAGTATTCCGAGCGGGGAGGCTTTCCCTCCAGTTCTTCGGATTTGTGCCGATGAGAGGGATATGAGTCCAAGATTTGTCGGTGCGCATCCCGGCGGCCTCGCCTTCGCGAGACTCACCGCGAACTGTTATGTCGCGCGGACGCCGAGGGCGACCCTGCGTTTCTATTGGCGCGGCCTGTGGCGTGCACTCAGGCCGATCCCGATGGACCGGCCTTTGCCACGGCCCTTGCGCGATTTTTAGCGGAAGCACCAGATGCGGAATTGAGATTCGGAGACGTTCATCCTCGTGGCGCGCCGTCGCCCGTCGGGCATTTCCCAGTCGATATTTGCCGCGCGGCGGCGTACATCAGTGGCGTGCCTCGGTGCACGTCGATGAAGTTCTCGCTGATTCCGTCTTCGCTTTTGATCCTGGCGGCACTCGGGCCGCTCTCGGCGCAAACGCCCTCGCGGGATGGCGTGATGGAAAAGCTCGCGCTCGTCAGCGCCGACGATCCCAAGACGTGGTCGCCTGCGGAATGCACGGCCGAGCCTTCAACCTCCCGGGTGAAAACGGGCTCCTCTTCGTGGCACTGGCACGTGACAGTCGATCATTTCGCGGGGGAGGCGAAGTACCCGATCGGCTGGCCGCGCATCAGTCACAGTTTCCCGGCCGGAACGCTGCGAGATTGGTCGGCGTGGGATTTCTTCCATGCCTGGATCTATGTCGACACCTCGCGCGCCGCCCTGCCGAAGGACGCGGCCGGTCTCGGCCTCCACACGCCCGATCGGGCGGGAGCGTACAGCCGCGTGTTGGGCGAACTCCGCAAGGGCGAATGGGTCGAAATCAATCTGCCCGTGAGCCAGATTCCCCGGGCGCATGATGTCCGGCAGATCCAATTTCACATCGCGGAGTCGAATTACCGCCATGGCGACACCTTGGACTTCTACCTCAACGACCTTTCCCTCCGGCGGTACGCCGAACCGACCTTGCTGACGTTGTCGGCCGGGCAGTCGGTGGTGTTATCGGATGTCACCCGTCTGTCCGTGCAATTCGAACTGGCCGGTGTCCGCCCCGGCGAACGGGCGAAGGTGAACTGCGAATTGCGTGACCGCGAACGGGTGCTCGCGCAAATTTCCTCCGATGCCGAACGCGGGGTGCATCGCGTGGCGCTCGAATGCGGAGCGAAGGCGCTGGCCCCGGGCGACTACGAGTTGCAAGCCGGCGTCGCGGGACGATCGGCCAAACTGTCCGTGCGCGTGCACGTGGTGGAGTCACCCTGGAAATGATCCCTCGGCTCCATCGCATGGGTGGCATCGGCGTCGTGATGGCGTTCGCCGTCGCGCACGGCTTGTTCGCCGCGCCCCTCCTCTTCGACATGGGCACGGAGTCGTCGGAAGTCTGGAGCGGCTTCACGCGAGTCACGGCGGGAAATCTTTGGTCTCCGCAAGCCGGGTATGGCTGGAAGTCAGGTCAGGGGTTGGTCGCGAAGGCGCGGGCCTACCGTGAGGCGGTGGCGAATCCGCGGCGTGGCACCACCGAGCCGCCGCCGATTTGGACCAACCCGATCACGGAGGACGCGGTGATCGGATCCTCCGACAACGCCTTTCTCCTGCGGGCGCCGCCGGGAGACTGCGAACTCTACGTTGTCTGTGGGATCAGCGACTCCGCGTTTCGGGCGCAGGTGTTTGACTTCACCGTCCGCGTGGGCGGTGAGGAGCGACGCGTGCAGATCGAGGGAAGCTACCAGTTTCGCACGCTGCGGTTTCGGGTACGAGCCGGTGCCGAACCGTTGGCCGTCACGTTTTCGCCGCGGAGCAAATGGCTCGTCAACGCGATCCTTGCGTGGAGCGCCGCCGATGCGGAGCGAGTGGAAAAGGAGATCATCACGCCCTTCGAGGAGTGGACCTTCCGGCTTCCGCCGCGCGAATGGGCCAAGTGGAAGGAGGAGCCAACCGCCCGATTGGTACCGATGCCGGAGCCGAGCGCCGCGGATGCGAAGCGGGGCTACCTGCTGTATTCGCGCCATTACCTGGAGTGTGTCTATCCCCAAACGCGGCCGCGCCCCGAAGAGCTCAACCCGGAGCTGCGGTTGCTGGCATCGCCAGGCGAGTATGGCACGGCGAACGTCGTCGTATTTCCGCTGCGGGCGCTGCCGGGCTCCAAGGTCAGTATCAGCGCGGTGGGTCCGGTGCCGGCGGGCAACCTCGAGGTGCGGCATGTGCGCTATATGCGAGCGCGCCCGAACTACACGGTGGAGAATCGTTATCGCATCGTGCCGGACATCCTGGAGCGGTTCGAGTCGCTCGATTTACCGGCGGGGGAGAACGCGCGTTTCTGGATCACCGTGCACGTTCCGGCGGACGCGCCCGCCGGCGACTTCCGGGGCGAGGTGACGTTTACGAATGACGGCGGAAAGGCGACTGTGCCGCTGCGGCTGCGCATCCTGCCGATTCGGTTGCGTGACGATCCGGAAAAGATCTTCGGCATCTACTACCGGCATCCGTACGATCAGATGTTCAGCGCGCCGGACGAGATCTCGAAGGAGTATTTCCGCCACAAGGCCGAGCTGGAGCACGCCGACATGGTGGCGCACGGCACCCGGAACGTCGTGCTCAACGTCTCAAGCCGGGCGGCGGACGCGCAGGGGAACTTCACGTTCAACTGGGATCTGCTCGCGGCCAAACTCGCGCTCTGGAAGAAATTCGCCTTCACCGGTCCGGTGGTCATGGGCATTCCGACGGAGACAGTCTACGAAAAATACCTCCACGACCGGCCGGGAGGGCATTTGCAGGGTGTGAAGGATCCCCCCGAAGCGTTCGAACGCGAAATCACCGCGCTGGTGAAGGTCGTTGAGGCGGAGCGCCAACGACGGGGCTGGCCGGAGTTTCTCTATTATCCGATCGACGAGCCGGCCACCGACGCGGCGGCGGTGAACTTCATGGTGAAAGTGCTCCGCGCCTGCAAAGCCGCGGGGGTGCGCACGTATGTGACGGCAGACCCGACCCACGAGCAATTCGAGCCGATGCGGCCCCTGGTCGACGTGTGGTGCACGCAGCCCTTTGCGCCGGATCGTGACGCGGTCCTTGCCGACACCAAGGCGCGCCGCGTCGAGTACTGGTGTTATCCGAATCACATCAACGGGGAGAACGATCACACGCCCGTGGCCGGGGCACGTATGACCTACGGCTTTGGATTTTGGCGCTCGGGATTTCGCACGCTCATCCCCTGGATTTACCAATCGAGCAGCGGAGATCCGTTCAACTACCTCGACGGAGTGAACATGGACTTCTTCAACCGCAGCGAGCCGGACGGGACCCCGCTGCCGGTGGTGTTGTGGGAGGCGTATCGGCAGGGGTACAACGACTACCGGTACGTTTATACGTTGGAGCAGACGATCGCCGAGGCGAAGCGCAGCTCCCGGCCGGCCGCCCGCAGCGCCGCCGCGGAAGCCGAGGCGGAACTGCACGCGGTCTGGGATGCGATTCGCGTGCAGGCGAAGTACAAGCATGACGACCTGTGGTCCCCGGAGGAGTTCGATGTCTACCGCTGGATCGTCGCACGGCAGATCCTCCGGTTGCAGGATGCGCTGCAGCGGTAGTTCCCGCGGCGCGCCGGCCGCGACCGGACACAAAGGAAGCGATTGATCGCGGTTGTCGTCGCTGGCAGTTTCCCTCCATGCCTTTTTTCACGGGATGGCTCGCGACCGCCTGGCTCCTGACCTGCGGTGGTGCGACAGTGGGCGCGCAGATCCTTCCCAACGAGCCGTCACAATCGGCGCCGGCGACCGTCGATTGGCGCGACATTCAGTTTGGGTCGGTCATCCCCGACGAGGAGTATGTCGATCAGCCCTACATCGTCCGGTGTGACGACGGCGCCTGGTTGTGCACGTTGACGACCTCCCGCGGCGGAGAGGGTGCGGCCAGTTCACACGTGCTTTCCACCCGCAGTCTCGATCAAGGCAGGACGTGGTCACCGCTGCTGGCGCTCGAACCCGCGACTCCGCCCGAGTCGGCATATTCGACCCTGCTCAAGACGCCGGCCGGGCGGGTCTATGCGTTCTACAACCACAACACCGATGACGTGAGGGAAATCCCCGGACCGCCCGGTGGGAAGCCGGTGACACGGGTCGATTGCCTCGGCCACTTTGTCTTCAAATTCACCGACGACCACGGACGTTCGTGGTCGCCCCGGCGCTACGAGATTCCGATGCGGGAAACCCAGATCGATCGCGACAACGTCATGCAGGGGAAGATCCGCATCTTCTGGCATGTGGGCCGACCCGCGGTGCGGCGCGGCTCAGTCTATGTGCCATTCTCGAAGATGGTGGGGGTTTCAAATCTCTCGCGGTCCGAGGCGTATTTTCTCCGCAGCGACAACCTGCTGACGGAATCCGACCCGGAAAAAATTCGCTGGGTGACGCTGCCGGAGGGCGAGTCGGGTTTGCGTGCGCCCGCGGGAATCATCGCCGAGGAGCCGAGCCTGGTCGTGTTGTCCGACGACTCGCTCTATTGCACCTATCGCACGGCGGCGGGCCATGCGGCGCACGCGTATTCGCGCGACGGCGGCCTTACTTGGACTCCACCTGCGTTCATGACCTATGCGCCGGGCGGGCGCCGCGTGAAGCACACCCGGGCGGCGAATTTCGTCTGGCGCACTGCCAGCGGCCGCTACCTCTATTGGTTCCACAACCACGAGGTGCCGGATTTCACCGGGCAGCGAAATCCGGCCTGGGTCGTCGGCGGACGTGAAATCGACTCCCCGTCCGGTCGGATGATCGAGTGGTCCCAACCCGAGATCCTGTTTTATGCCGCGAGCGCCGAGACGCGAATGAGCTATCCCGATCTGGTCGAGGAAAATGGACGGTATTTTGTGACTGAAACGCAGAAGACGGTTGCGCGCGTGCACGAGGTTCCGGCGTCGTTTTTCGAAATGCTCTGGGCGCAACCCGATAACCGGCGCGTGGCGCGGGCGGCGCTGGTGGCGGATCTTTCCGCCGCGGAGTGCGCCGCGGGCAAAACGGCGAAGCTGCCTGCGGCCTTCGATCTGGAAGCCGCTCCCGGCGATGGCGGTCTAACGCTTGAGGCCTGGGTCCGGTTCGACGATCTCGGCGCCGGGCAGACGTTGCTCGACTCTCGCGATGGCGCGGGCCGCGGGTTCTCGCTGGTGACCACCGATCGCGGCACGGTGCAGCTTTCAATTCGGGGCGCGCTGGGTGGATCGCGTCGGGAGAATTTCGTGCTGACGGAGACCGGTTGGGATTGCGATCCCGGGTTGCTCCAGCCGGGGAAATGGCACCACGTCGTCGCGATCGTCGATGGCGGTGCCAAGGTGATCAGCTTCGTAGTCGACGGGCGGGTCTGCGATGGCGGTGCGGCGCGTCCCTACGGCTGGGCGAAATTCGCCCGCGATCTGCGAACGATTCCGACGACCAAATCCCTGCGCCTCGCGCCTTCGCTGCACGGTGAACTCGGCGGCGTCCGGATTTACAACCGTCGCCTTTATGTGTCTGATGTGATCGGCAATTGGCGCGCTGGCCGCGCTACCCCCGACCTCCGTCAGCCGACAACTCTCGACACCAGAAAACCGTGAAGCACCCACCCCTCATCTCCCGCCATCTTTCCCTCCTGATCGTGCTCGGCCTGCCGGCACTCCCGGAGCTCTCAGGACAGTCGGTGACCCGTTCGGTCGCCGCAAATGAGCCTGACAAGACCGTCGTGCTTTCGCCCTTCACGGTGAACACGGATCGCGACACCGGCTTCGTCGCCGCCAGTTCGTTGGCCGGCGGCCGCCTCGCCAGCGACCTCGCCGACACGCCCGCCGCGTATTCCGTGCTGACGCGTGAGTTCATCGACGCCCTCGACATCACCAATCTCGCGACGGCGCTCGAGTGGACGGTGAACACCAATTCCAACAACGACAACGGCGCGCTGCAGGGGAGCCAGGTCAACAACCTCGTCACAATCAGCCGCGGCGTGACCGCAGGCACGCCCCAGCGCAATTTCTTCCCGTTCGGGGTAAATTTCGACAGCTACAATCTCGATCGCTTCGATTTTTCCCGCGGCCCCAACTCGATCCTCTTTGGCAACGGCGCGCTCGGGGGCTCCGCCAACGTCGTGACGAAACAGGCGCGGTTCGATCGCGCGACGCGCGAGCTCACGACCTCGGTCGGCTCGTGGTCGACGTATCGGGCGACCCTCGACGTCAACCAGCCGCTGGATCAGCGGGTCGCCCTCCGCGCCAACGCCGTGTGGCAGGACGGTCGCGGCTGGCGGGATCGCGATTTCTCCAAGATCAAGGCGGTTTCGCTCACCGGCACGGTGCGCGTGTCGCCGGCGACGGAAATCCGGCTTGAGGGTGAATACGGTGTGAGCCGGCGGATGTCGGGCTTCACCACGATTGCGGACAACTTTGCCGGCTGGGACGGCAAGACGACGTTCTCAGCGCCGTTGACCGCGACGCCCGCCAACGCGAATGCGCTGGGCATCAACCGCAACGCCACCGCGGGTTACTACGTGTTCGCGCCCGGCTCGGGCTTCAACGGCGTGATGAACTACCAGAACAGCGCGATCACTCTCGGGGCCGCCGCCAACGCCCAGGTGCCGATCGGGGGGCGCATCTACGTCGGCAACACGCCGAACGCCTCCGGCACCGATATCCTCAACACCATCGATCTGCCTGGGAACCGTTTCGACAGCGCGATCGCGGGCTCGCAATTCCGCCTGCCGGACCGGCGGTTCACGCAGTCGCCCGACGCTCCCAGCTTCTGGCAGCGTTTCCACGATGTGGCGCTCTACGTGAATCACACGGTCGGCCGCACGCTCTTCGTCGAGGCCGCCTTTGACGCAAACCAGAGCTACCGTTACGCCGAGTACACGTTGAGCAACGGATCGATCAACACGCTGATCGACATCAACCGCAACCTGCCCAACGGCGCCGCAAATCCCAACTTTCTCGTGCCGTACAGCGAGGCGGGTCGGGCGAAACAGATCCGCCATTACACGTTCTACAATGCGCGCGGCGCGGTTGCGTGGATCAAGGACACGCGTTTCGGTGACTTCCGGTTCAACGCGCTCTTCGGTCAGAACGACCAGCGCACCACCGCGCGCTTCATGCAGCTCAATGCGCTGCTCGACGCGGATCCGCGGCGCTGGCCCCTGTCCGCGCCGATCCGTTATCGTTACTATTGGAGCGACCGCACTCGGCCCCTGCCGGAGTTCGAGCAGGTCACGCTCGTCGACCCGGTGCTCGGCATCAACCGGACTGTCCCCACGGCTTTTCAGCCGATGCCGGCGCAGGCCGCGCTGAATTCGACGGGCGATCAGAGTTACAAATACGCGCTGACCGCGATGAACGCGAAGTTCTTCAAGCAACGCCTCATCGTCCTGGCCGCGACGCGTTTCGACGGCTACGCCAACACCGTGGCCTATAATTCCGCCTACGGTGACTATCCGGCCAATTGGGACGGTAAATCGATCATCTATCGGCCCGGCGCGCCGGCCGATTACGCGACGCTCACCTACATCCCCAAAGACGCGCAGGGTCGGCCCGTCGGCCCGGCCGTGCCAGCTGCGACGCGTCCCCGCGATGCGAACGGTCTCCGGGTGCCGCTCTACGCCGGCGATCGCTTTCAGGATGACTACAACTTCCCGACGCTCGAGGACCATCAAATCACCTATTCCACGGGCGCCGTATATCACGTCCAGCCGTGGTTGAGTGTGTATGGCAATTATGCGGAGACCTTCACGATTCCGCCGGCCAACACCACGATCACGAACCAACTGTTGAATGCGACGGTCTCCACGGGCTTCGACACGGGAGTCCGGCTGAGCCTGCTCGATCAACGCGTGCGCGTGAGCCTCAACCGTTATTTTTCCAAGCAGGCCAACCAGCCCTTTAGCGGCCCGATTTCGGGCACGGTTTTCAATGGCATCATCACGGCCAACGCCGTCGGCGACTTCTCCGGAGGCGGTGTCAACGTCCGCGATGTCGCCCAGGTTCCGCCCGCCTTCATCCAGGACCAGCGCAACGTGAAGGCGAACGGCTACGAGCTGGAAATCGTCGCCAACGTCACCAAGTCGCTCCGCGTCTCGGCGAATTATTCGCTCGCCCGGGTCGACGCCACGGATGCCGCGAACATGACCGCCGCTTACATCGACTCGAACCTCTCCGTGCTGCGCCAGATCGTGGTCGACGCCGGCGGCAGCGTCGACGCGAACAATGTGGCGACGCTGAACACGACGATTCCGATCGACCGCCGCTCCCCGGATGTGAACACAGCGGTCAGCAGTTGGAACTCGATGGTCGCCGCGCGGCGCAACATCGCGCCCGGTTCGCAGATCGTGCAGGACACCGGTTCCGCCAACCTTTATGCCGATTACACGGTCGGCGAAGGCCGACTGAAGGGCGTCCGCATCGGGGGCGGCGCGCGTTATCGCGGCCCAATCGTGATTGGCAACCGGGGCGCAGACACGATGGTCAATCCCGCCAACCCAGCGCAGGCGATCGACAACCCGGCGGTCGACGCCTACACGCCGATTTACGCCGCAGGCTACACCGTGGCGACGGCGACGCTCGGCTACACGTGGCGCGTCGTGCGGAATCACCCGGTTGTCCTGAATCTTCGCGTCGACAACGTGCTCAACGAGGACAAGCCGCATTACATCAACACGCTCCCGCGCCCGCCGGGTGGCGACGTCACCAACCCCGCCCGCGTCTCGGTCGGGCGGTCATTCTGGTACCAGGTTCCGCGCAGCTACAACCTCTCGGCGCGGGTGACGTTCTGACGTTTCCCGCTTGGGACTGCGGCGTTTCGCTGCGGGTCCTGGCCACTTCAGCCCTTGGCTTTCTTCTTCGCGTTGGGTGCCTTCGTGGCGGGCGGATTCCACTCAGCGGACTTTGGATCCGGAACCGTCAGCGTTACCTTGTCGTCCAGCCGTTTCATCTCAGCGGCGAGCGCAGTTGTCATTGTAGCGATCCGCTGGGCGTGTTCGGGCCGGTCGGCGAGGTTCGTGACTTCCTGCGGATCGCTGCGCAGATCGAAGAGTTGGGTGCGATTGACCTGCGGGTAGCGGATGAGTTTCCAGCGATCGTCGCTGAAGGCGCGCTGGACGTCGCGGTAGCCAAACATCATCGACGACCGCGCGGGGGTGTCCGGATTGCGGAGGGTGGGCGTCAGGTCACGGCCTTCGCTGGCCTTGGGAGCGGCGATCCCGCAGAGCGCACCTAGGGTGGGCATGACGTCGAAGAGATAACACATCGCCTCCGTGGTTTTGTTGGCGGGAATCCCCGGACCGGCGAAGATGAGCGGCACGCGCATCGAGTGTTCGTAGACGTTTTGTTTTCCAATGAGGCCGTGGCTGCCGCGCGCGACGCCGGAGTCGGCGGAGAAAACTATGATTGTGTTGTTCGCGTGCGGAGATTTTTCCAGGGTGTCGAGCACGCGGCCGATCAGCATGTCGAGGTAGGAAATATAACGGTAGTACTCGGCGAGCATCTGCTGCACGTCGGCCGGTTTCCGCGGCCAGGGCAGCAGTACCTCGTCGCGGATCGCCATCTCGCCGTTGTTGAACGGATGCTGCGGGAGGAAATTGGCCGGCAGGGGAATCTTCGCCGGGTCATAGCGAACCGGATAGTCGTCGGGCACGATATGCGGATCATGCGGACCGTCGAAGGGGAGGTAGCAGAGGAACGGCTGGGAATGTTTCTCGCGGAGGAACTCGATCGCCGAATCGGCAAACGCGGCGCAGGCGTGGATCGGGCTGAGCACGGCCGGGGTGACGGTGCCGTTTTCCAGCCGGTTGAGGTGCGCCTTCATCGGATCGGTCATGCCGCCGGTGAAGATCGCCCCGGCGCGCTGGAAGCTCTTCGGGAGCGAGGGTGGAGTGTTGTGCCACTTGCCGCTCATGAACGTGGTGTAGCCAGCGCGGCCGAAGGCGGCGGGCCATGTTTCGTCGCGCAGCAGTTTCTCGTCGATGTGAAAGAGCGACTGCCCGGAGAGCAGCATCGCGCGCGAGGGTACACAGGTGGCGCCCTGCATGCCGCCCATCATGTAGGCGCGGTTGAACGCGACGCCGCGGCGCACGAGTTTGTCGAGGTTCGGCGTCTTGATGTGGGCGTTGCCGAGCGCGGCAATCGTGTCGGCGCGCTGGTCGTCGCAGAAGAAGACGAGGACGTTGGGTCGCGAAGTGTTGGCCGGAGCGGCGCAGAGTGAAACGGCGCAGAACGCGAGCAGGGCGATCCAGGCGAGGCGTGATTTCATCGGGAAAGGAAGAAGGCGACGTGCGGTCGGGTGCAAGCGCGGTTTGGCGCGGCCGCGCCACGCGGCGGGGACGAACGCGGGGTGACCGGTCAAGGTGTGTTGGGCCTCGGTTGTTCGCGCCGCACGGTGTTCCAGAGGACGACGGCCGCGATCGGATGGAGGACGGCGAGCGCGATAAAGACGCGTCCCGCCCCGAAGGTTCCGATCAGGTGGCCGACATACACATTGAAGAGCATCGCTCCCGTCGCACCGAAGGCGCCGGCAATTCCCCACACGCTGCCCACGTTGGCGGCCGGAAACGTGTCGGCCACGACGACGCCGAGACTGAAAAGCCAGGTGAGGCAAACTGCGCCGACGACGCTGAAGATCGCGAGGGTGGAAAACGGATGCGGGAAATAAGGTGTCAGCGCGCAAATCGGCGCGAGCGCGGCGGCTCCGGCGAGAACAAGCTTCCGGGCGCGTAACGGCGCCACGCCGCGTCGCACCAACCGGTCCGAAAGGACCGCGCTGCCCACGCCACCGAGGTCGGTCACGAGAAACGGAATCCAACCGAGCGTTGCGATTTGCGCGAGGGTGAGGCCGGAGCGTTCCTGCAGATAGCCCGGCAGCCAGAAGAGACAGAAGTACCACACGGGATCGCTGATGAAACGGCTCAGGACGATGCCCCAGAGACTGCGCGTACGCCAAAGCTGCGGCCACGTAAATGCAGGAACCTGATCCACGGTAACTACGCCATGAATCGGTGCTTGGTCCGCGGCGACGGGTGGATCCCGGTAGATGAACCGCCAGGCCACGGCCAGTGCCAGCCCGACGAGACCCGGCACGAGAAACGCGGCGTGCCAGCCGAATTTCACTGCGAGGCCCGCGACGATGGGCACGGCGACAATCGCGCCGACCGTGCTGCCCGCGGCGCAGATGCTGTTGGCGGTGGCGCGCAGGGCTGGCGGAAACCAGAGCGTCACCACGCGCAATTGAGCGGGAAAACTCGTGGGTTCGGCGACTCCGAGCAGGCCGCGCGAAAACGCGAGCTGGCCAAAGGTGTTGGCAAACGCGCCGCCGAGGCACGCGCCCGACCACGCCACGATGCCGTAAAGCATGACCTGTCCGGATCCAAACCGGTCCACCAGCCAGCCCGCCGCCGCGTAGGTGCTCGCGTAGCAAAAAACGAAGGCGTTGATCAGCGTCGCGTACCCGCTGTCATCGAGTCCGAACTGGGTCTTCAGCGTGGGCTTCAGCACGGAGACGATCTGCCGGTCCACGTAGTTGAGCACCATCACCGCAAAAATGACGACGAGGATCAGCCAGCGCCGGCGTTCGGGACGCAACCAGGATGGGGTGGCGGAACTCATGACGAATCACGGCGACGACCAGTTGGTGGCTCGCTGAGGTTTCCAAAGTGATCGCGTCCAACGCTCTCCGTTCTCAAAGGTATTTTCACGTAATACGTGAAAATGGAATCGGCCCGAAGGATGGTGCGGCACGCGACGGAACGACGTCGCGGGGAGCGGAACGGGGAGTCCGCGTTCATGGGCGGGCGCGGGGCGCGACGGGATCGCGCGCGGCGGCGGCGAGCGTCTCCACCCGGTTGTTCGTGCCGTCGTCGTGCAGAATTTTTCCCCCGGTGTAGACGACGCAGTCGCGGGCGGTCGTGCTGAACACAATCGGCTGGCCGGTGTAATTGCGCAGCTCGACGCCACGGGCGCCGGTCAAACTCTCCAGCGTCGTGGTGGGATCGCGGAAATGGTGGGCGTCGGCCCAAAAGGTTTCGCCGAACACGATCGGTACGGTGCCGGCGGAGCGGTGGTCGGTGTGATTTCTGAGCGTGATAACGTGACCGGTGCCGTTGATTTCCGCCAGACGGCGAGGAGGAAATTCGCTGGCGCTCTCCATCAACTCCAGCTCGACCCGGCAGCCGTGATCTTTCTTTTGCCGCAACGCGAGCAGCGGTCCGTACCTCGCATCGCCCTTGCTCGCGGTGATGGTGCCACCGGACGGGACGGAGAAGCCCTGCTGATCGCATCCGAGCGAGGTGCAGCCTGAGATCGCCACCGCGCCGCTGGCCGCTTCCAAATCAAAACCGGAGCGCATGTTTTTCACCGTCGTGTTGATCACGGTGATTTTGTCCGTGCGCCGTCCCCCGACCTGGCTGCCGCTCGGATAGGCACGGACGCCATCTTCGTTGAGCGAGACGATCCGTCCCGGTTCAATCCGGCCGGGAGGATAGTCACTCTTGAAATCGACCTCGAAAGCGGGTCCGGATGTCTCCCGCAACATCTCATCCGTGCGACGCAACTCGCCTTCGACGTAGCAGTCTTGGATGAGCGTGTTCACGGCGCCCTGCATCACGATGCCGTGCCCAAAGACGCGCGCGATGACCTTGGCGCCGACGATGCGGTTGTCGCGGCCGGTGATCAGCAGGCACGATTGCTTGTGCAATTCCACGAGGGCGTGCGAGCCCTTGCCGAGCAGGTTGCCGTAGCCGTAGGGCGCCGAGCCGCGCGGCCGAAGGGTCACGTTTTCGATCGTGTTGCCGTTGCCGATCACGTGCATCATTCGCAGTCCGCCCTTGCCGGGAGGCGTGTCGCCGCGATCGTTGACAGTCAGGCCGGTGATCGTCGTGCGATTGCCCGAAACGAAAATCTTGTCGAACGGTCCGCGAACCGCCTGGTGCAGCTTCGTGTCGATCGTGATGACGACATCGGTGAGGTCGTAGGTGCTGTCGTCGCCGGCAAAATGGAGCAGGTAATTGACGCGATATTCCCCGGTGGCTTGGCCCGGCTTTGCGGGATGTTTCACGGACGCGGAGCCCGAGAGCGCCGCATCGTCCAGGACGTAGGTGCCCGGTTTCATTTTCACCCGCACATGGCTGAGGCCGGCGTGGTGGGCGAGACCGGCCAGGCTGTCGACGGTGGTGACGGCAGCCGCGTCCGCCGCCGCCACTCGGCAGCAGAGAAGGGAGGAGATAAGAAGCAGGGCGGCTGCTTGGCGGGATTTCATCGATACCCGTGTGGGCGTCTTAGAACACACCCTTCACGCCAAATGTCCATGTCGTGCCGAAGACCTGGTATCCGCTCCACAACGCCGGATCTGCATTGGGTTTCTGCAGGGTGATGTAGGCGGCGTTGGTCAGGTTGCGGGCGCTCACGAACAGGCTGTAACGTCGGGTCAGCCGGTAGCCGAAACTGGTGTCGAGGGTCGTGCGGTGGCGGACGTGATTCGTGCCCGCGACATTGGTGGGCACGTCGTCGTTCCACTTGCCGTTGACGGACACGTTGAACCGCCCCTGGGCGAAGGATGCGCCGAAACTGACGGAATGCGGCGACATGCTGGGCATGATGGTCTCCGCGTAGTTGCGCGTGTAGCTGGCGCGCACGGTGACCCCGTTGAGCGGGCGGGGGAGGAACGACAGGCTCTGGCTGTACTCGAGCTCCATGCCGCGCACCTGCACCCGGTTGGTGACGTTCGTGGTGGTGACGAACGTATATCCTGCCAGATCCGATTCGGTGTAGCCGAATTCAACCGGCGTAAGTTCGTCCGATTGCAGGAGATTCTTCACGTTGTTCTGGTAGAAATTAATCCCCAGAATCCCCACCGGTTCGAAGTAGTAGGCCAGGCGCGCGGAGTAATTGTCGGAAGTCTCCGGCTTCAGGTTTACGTTCGGCACCGTCGCCCGCAGCGCCTGATCATTGATGAGCCAGACGCCTGCAATCTGGGCGAGCTCGGGCCGCCGGATCGTGCTGCTGTATCCGGCGTGAAAACTCAGGTTGGGGCTGAAGTAGTATTTGAACGAGGCGCTCGGAAAATAATTGTCGTAGCTGCCGAGACGGTGAATGCGGGGCTTGGTGAAAAACTGATAGTTGATCCCGGGAATGGTCGTGGCGCGGGTGTTGGCGGGATACCCTGCGGCCCGAACCTGCGCGTTGGTGAGGGGATCGAACTCAAGCGAGTCGGTGCCGGTTTTCTCCCACCGGAGCCCGGCGCGGAACGTCGCCTTGCCCAGCGTCGAGGTGCCCATCAGGAACGCGGCGTCAACCTGCTCCTCGTAGTGCCGCGTGTTGGCCACATTCGCGTTGAAGTAGTTGTTCACCGGCAGGAACAGCTGGAAATAGTCCGGGTGGTCGAGGAAGGCTTGGCCGATGCGGCGCATGTCCGGCATGAAGAGCGGCCGGCCGGACGACGGCGTCACGCTCCCGTCGAGCGCCCCGGTATCGAGCGAGAGCGGCGAGGTGAAGTTGGCCCAGCCGCCAACGGGTCCCCCGCCCGGGCCGACGTAGTTGTACCGGATCGAACCGAGCTTGCTCTTCAGATCGAACGTATCGTGTTTGGTTTTCACGCCCGTTTTCCAGGTTACGGGCAGGAACCGGTCCGTCTTCAACGTGCCGGTGACATCACCGCTGTAAACCTGGGCGCGCAAACTGCGGCCGTCGTTGATGTTTGCCTCCGGGCTGGTGTAGCTGGCGCCGTTGGCGAGGTCGGGGCCCGCCACCTGGGTGATCTTCCAGTCCGCGGCCGAGGTGGAGCTCCGTTCCGCGCGAAAGGCGATGTTGGCCGCCGTCGGACTCACCATGTTGCGAATCGTGCCCTGCTGGTTCAGCGGATCGTACCAGCCGCGTGAGATCGAGTTGGCGAACCGGCCCTCGATGAGCAGGTCGCCGAGCTTGTATTCGAATTTTGGCAGATAGGTGAACGTCTGGCCGGCCTTGGAGTTTCGCGACGGAGCCACGGCGACGTTGGCGGTCGTGGAGGTGGTGAAACGCAGGAGCGGATCGTCGCCCACCACCGTGCCGCGCGCGCCGGTGTTGAAGTCGGCGACCTGCTGGGCCATCCACAGGTAGGACCAGTTGTAGATGAGCCCGAGCGAGACGACCAACTGACGCGTCGCTTTGAAGTCGGTGGTCAAGGTGGTGGTGAACCGCTCGTTGAACCGGGGCGAATGGGTCAGCCCGATGCCCGTGATCACGACCGGGCGCCGGTCCGTCGCCGTTGGGGTGCGATTGAAGCTGAGCGAGGTGGCGAGGACTTCCTGGTAGACGTTTGACTCGCTGATGTTCAGGACCACGCCGAGGCGCTTGTCCAGGAAGACGTCGGAGAACTCGAAGATTCCTCCCGGGCGAAATTTGCGGCTGTGCCGGTCGTCACCGGGGCCCGGTGTCCGGCGCAGATTAAGTTCCTCCGAGTGCGCGCTGGCATTGGCCTGCACCATGATCCGGCGACCCGCCCGATCGAAGGCGCGTTTCGTCTTCAGGTTGATCGTGCCGGCGGGTGCGTTGGCATCGACGTCGGCGCTGACGGTCTTTGAGACTTCGATCGAGTCCATGCTGCTGAGCGAGACCTGCTCGAAGGAGAACACCCGGGCGTCGGACCCGCCGCCCGTGCTGCTCGGGTCCGCGCTGGCGAGCGACACTCCGTCCAGGGTGACCGCTGTGTATTCGGAACCGAGTCCGCGCAGGCTGACGTTGCGGATCTCGCCGAAACTCATCTCGACTTCGACGCCGGGCAGATGCTTGAGGAATTCGCCCACATTGCCCTCGGCGTTGTCGCCAAACACATCGGACGCGACCGTGTTGGTGATGTTCATCGACCGGCGTTGCTCCATGATGGCCTTCGCATTTCCCTCGCGCGCGCCGGCCACCACGAAGGCGTTCAGTTGGATCGGTTCGCCGTCGGTCGTCGCCTGCAGGGTGCTGATCAAATCGAAGTCCCGGGTGACCGTCGCTCCGGCTGGCACGTCCACCGTCGCGGTCGCGCTGCGATAGCCGGTGTAGGTGACGGTCAGGGTGGCTTGGCCCGCCGCCACTGGCGAAAGCCGGAATTCCCCGGCGGGGCCAGACGTCACCGCCTGGCCGGTTCCTTGAACGCGGATCTCGGCATTGCGCAGATACTCCCCCGTTGCGGGATTGAAGATCCGGCCGGCGATGACACCCGGGCTGGGGAGAGTGGTTTGGGCGGACAGCGCCACGGCCGTGCCCAGGCCGGCGATGAGGGCAAGAAGAACACGGGTCCGCGCGGGGCGGGGAGTTTTCCGGAAGGACATGGTGACGGGGTTGGAGGTGGCCGCTTGGAGTGGTCAGGGCCCCGATCCGGACGGATTGGACTCGATGGATTCGGCCGTCCCGCCGGTGGAGTTGAGGTGGTGTGCGGTCGGAAGAGGAATGATGCGAAAGCCGGTCAAAGGGGAATGGAGCGGCCCGGCGAAGACGACCCTCCACGCTGGCGCGGTTTCTGGCGGCTACTTCTTCTTCGCGTTGGGCTGACGGGCAGTCGGGTTGCCGGACTTGGCGCCATCGGCTCCGATTTCCGCGTGCAGCGCGCGCATCGTGGCGGTCATCGCTTTCAAACGGTCGGGGTGCTGGCTCGCGACGTTTTGTTTTTCACCAATGTCGGCGGTGAGATCGTAGAGTTCGAATTGATCGAGCTTGGAATTCGCGAGAAGCTTCCAACGACCGTCGCGGAGGGACACGGCCCACGGATCGCTGATGGCGAAATCATATTGCCAGTAGAGCGGATGAGGACGCCGGATCGGTTTGCCGGCTAAGAAGGGGAGCAGGCTCGCGCCGTCGAGCGCGCGGTCCTTCGGCGGCTCGATACCGGCGAGGGCGCAGGCGGTCGGGAGGAAGTCGACGTTGCAAATCGGCTCGGCGCTGGTCGTGCCGGCCTTCGCGTGGCCGGGCCAGCGCACGATGCCGGGCACGCGATAGCCGGCCTCAGTAATGTGGAGCTTCATGCCGCGCAGCGGGCCGGGCGAACCATGGCTGCGCTGGGCGCCCTTGTACCGATTCAAGGTCTCGGGGCCGTTGTCGCTGGTGAAGAAGATGAAGGTGTTCTCGCGGAGGCCATGCTCATCGAGATATTTCAGGAGCTTGCCGACGGCGGCGTCCATCTGCGTTGCGGCGCCAAAGTAATGGCGGCGGTCGAGGTTCGCCTCGTTCGGGTACTGAGCGAGGAACTCATCCGCGGCGGCGACCGGCTCGTGCGTCTCATGAAACCAGAGATTCAGGAAGAACGGCGCGTCCTTCGCCTGCTTCGTCTCATCGAGCCAACGCAGGGCCTCGGCGACCACGAGGTGGGACGAGGGCCCTTGGAGTTCGCCCGCCGGCTGGCCGTTGCGGATGAAATTGCGTGGGTTGAGATGGCTCGGCGCGGCGTTGTTCTGCGTGTAGAGCCAATGATCAAATCCGGCGTCGCCCGGCGTGCGCTCGCTGCCATCGGTGCGGCTATTGAGGTGCCACTTGCCGGCGTGAAACGTGTGGTAGCCGGCTTTTTTCAGGAGCTGTGCGACGGTGATTTCAGCCGGGCGCAGGAAAATTCCGGTCTGCGGCGGAATCCAGTCGCGGATGCCGAGGCGGTTTGGGTTCCGCCCCGTCATCAGCCCGGCGCGGGAGGGTGAGCAGACGGGCGACGCGGAATAGCAATCGGTGAAGCGAACGCCATCGCGGGCGAGCTGATCGAGGTTCGGCGTGTGGATGTTCGGATTGGCGAAGCAGCTGAGATCGCCGTAGCCGAGGTCATCGCAGAGGAGGACGATGATGTTGGGACGGGAGGAGGGCGCGGCGGCGGATGCCAGCGCAGGCAGCAGCGCGAACAGGAGCGGCAGAAGAAAACGTTTCATCGAGCGGAGAAAGAGGCGGGTTGAGTGCGCGCGTGGCCGGGTCGATTATTTTTTAGAGGCGGCCAGCCAACCGAGTGACACGAGGAACTTGTCCATCGCGGCGACCGTTTCCTCGTAGCGTCCGGGTTTCCGGCCGTAGTTGAAGAAACCGTGCACCTGGCCCTCGTAGCCGGCGACTTCGCAGCGGTTGCCGGCCTTCTGCATCGCTTGGGCGAACGCCTCCACTGTGCTGTACGGCACCGTCGTGTCGGCCTTGCCGTGAAAGATAATCGTCGGCGGCGTGCCGCGCTTCACGTGGTGCGCCGGAGAGATATTCTTGGGATCGGTCCCCATGCGTTCGGCGCCGACCCGCGACTCGAAGCCCTTCATCTCGAAACCCTCGAACGGGGCGAGGACCAGCGCGGGATTGAAGAGCACGAGGGCGTCGGGCATCGCGCTGATTTTCAAATCCTCGCCGGGTTCTTCGAAGCCCGGGACCGTGGCGATCGCAGCGGCGAGATGGCCGCCGGCCGAGCCGCCGCCCGCGGCGATTCGCTTCGGGTCGATGCCGAGGCGGGCCGCGTTCTGTCGCACCCAGCGAAGTGCCGACTTGGCGTCGGCGACACACGCGGTGGGATTCACCTTGTGGCGGGACCCGACGCGGTAGTCAGCGGTGATGGCGACCATACCGCGGCCCGCGAGATAGCGGCACTGCTGTTCAAACTGGGCCGGAGAACCGTTGGTCCAGCCGCCGCCGAAGAAGAAGACGATCGCGGGGCGGTTGGTCTTGGGGCCGCCTTTGGGCTCAAAAATGTGGAGCTGGAGCTTCACGTCGCCGATCGTCTTGTAGGTTTCGGCCTGCGCGCCGTCGAACTTGGGCGGATAGGCGAGCGCGCCGAAGGCCGGGGTGAGGAGGGCGAAGAGTGCGAGTGGAATGAGGCGGCGGAGGATTTTCATGAGAGGGATGGCCGGTTTGACCGAACTGGGGCGGAACCGGAGCGGGCGGATAACCGAGGTCCAGGGTGAAGAATGGAGCAGTGGAACGGAAAGGGGGCAAAACCGATGGAGCGTACCATTTCGCGGGCAAGCGGGGTTCACAGTCAAGCGGTGCTTGCGGGGGAATCGTCGCTGGAGAGCCTTGATGTCGGCGCCAACTTGGTGCTGTTTTGTGTCGATGAATATCTCACTGCCGTTGGTCGTCTTCATTTTGGCGCTGGTCTGTCGACCGGGCCTGGCGGCGACCCCCGCCGCGGCATCGGCGAAGTCCGATGGAATCTCCGGGAAGGTGATCGAGGTGATCAACACGGCCACCTACACCTACGTGCAAATCGACACCGGGGCGGCCAAAGTGTGGGCCGCGGCCCCGGAGTTTGCCGTGAAAGCCGGTGACCGGGTGACGGTGCTCGAGGCGATGCCGATGGCGAAATACCAGAGCAAGACGCTCAACCGCACCTTCGATGTCGTCTATTTCAGCGGCAACGTGCGCGTGAACGACGCCCCGGCGGGCCCGGCCGCCGCGGGTGCGGCCGCAAGCGGTGCGGCGAGCGCGGGGGAGTTGCCGAAAGGCCACCCGCCCCTCCCCCCAGCAGCGGCGGGCGCCACCGGCCCCGATTTGTCCGGCATCAAGCGGGCCGAAAACGGCCAGACTGTGGCGGAGATCATCACCGGCAAGGCGAAGTTCGTCGGCAAATCCATCGCGGTGCGCGGGCGCGTCGTGAAGTACAACGGAGGCATTTTGGGCAAGAACTGGCTGCATGTTCGCGACGGCTCGGGCGCGGAAGGCACGAACGACCTCACGGTGACTACGGCGGCGACCGCGAAGGTCGGCGACCTGGTGCTGGTGACCGGCGTCCTCTCGGCCAACCGTGATTTCGGCGGCGGCTACAAGTACGCGCTGATTGTCGAGGACGCCAAGGTCGTCGCCGAATAATCGCGGCGGCGCCCGTCAATCGATCGCGACGCCCCAGAGTTCCGCGAGCAGCGCGAACATTCCGGGATCGTGCTGCCGCAGTTCGGCCCGCGTGTAGGGGAAGAAATCGTTACGGGTGAAGAACGCTTCAGTGGATTCGGCGAAGTACTCCTGCGGGTTCGTCAGGGCATAGGCTCGGTCGAGGGTTTTTCGGCCCTCGGAATCCTGACGCTCGACCCGATCGTACGTGCCGCCGGCTTTCGCGCCTTCATATGCAGCTACGATCCCCGGGTGGCGAAAGCCGTCCGGCAAAAAAAGATCGTGGTAGGCGTGCGCGAGCTCGTGCAGGGCGAAGTTCGGCATGCGCCGTGTTTCCGCCTCGAAGATTCGGACGTTGGTGAACTCGACCCCCTTCGCCATCGCGGGGTCGCGGCCGTTGGCGCGCAGCCACGCGGCCGACGGGTGATATTCTGCGCGCGGTTTGCCACCCGGATACTCCGGCGAAAACCACAGTGGTACTTTTCGCAACTTCGCGGCGGCCACACGGGGCACGACCCGGTTGATCTCCTCTAGTTGTGCCTGCAGCAATTCCAGGGCCCGGGTAGTGGCGGCTTCATCCGCGGCGAGGAGATCGCGGCGCACGTGCACCTGCCATCCGGCGATATCGCGCGTCCCGGAATCCGCGCCGGCCGGCTCCCCGGCGGAGGCGACGAGGAGAAACGGCGGCACGGCGGAGGCCAGAACTGCGAGCAGCGGTGCAGTGTATCGTCCGCTTGGATTCATTCGGGTGGTGGCGGTTGGGGTGGCGGCCAGGAAATTGGCCGTCGCGAGGTTGTGTCCGTTCCCGGGCCCAGGGCAAGCGAAGGGAGACGAGCCGCGCCGTCCGGTTGTGCGATTCGTGGTGTTTTTGATTTCCATCCCTCGCAAAGGCTTTTGAGTGATCTCCACCCCCATGAAGCCAACCATCGCTTTTGCCCTGGCATCCGCCGCACTGACGGCTGCGTCCGGATTCGCGCAGACCGCCCCGCTGCGCCCCCTCATCGACCTCAACACGGGGTATTTCCCGTTTCACCAGGATGGATCGATCACACCGGAACGCTGGCCGGCGCGGCAAAAGCAGGTGCGCGAGCGAATCCTCCTCGCCGCCGGCCTCTTTCCGTTGCCGACCAAGACTCCGCTCAACGCCGTCGTGCACGGGCGGATCGAGCGTGACGACTACATCGTCGACCGGGTCTTCTTTGAGTCATTCCCCGGCCACTACGTCACCGGTAATCTTTACCGGCCGAAAAATCCGCCGGCGGGCGGCAAGATGCCGGGCATCCTCTCCCCGCACGGACACTGGCCGGCCGGGCGTTTCACGGACTACGGTGCGGGCTCGAAGTCGACGCTGGAGCAGCTCGCGATCGGTGCCGAACGCTTCGAAAGCGGTGCGCGTTCTTTTCTGCATGCGCGATGCGTCCAGCTCGCGCGGATGGGCTGCGCGGTGTTTTTCTACGATATGCTGGGCACCGCCGACAGCGTGCAGATTACCGAACACCGCAGCGGCCGCCGGCCGGAGTTAAGCGGAAAGGAGCCGGGTACCTTCGGACTTTACAGCCCGATGGCGGACTTGCGGCTCGAGTCCAATTTCGGCCTGCAAACGTGGAATAGCATCCGCGCGCTCGACTTTCTTCTCACGCTGCCGGGCGTCGATCCGGCGCGGCTGGCGATCACCGGTGAAAGTGGCGGCGGCACGCAGACGTTGATGCTGGCGGCCGTCGACGACCGGCTGGCGGCGGCGTTTCCCTGTGTCATGACGAGCACGGCGATGCAGGGTGGCTGCACCTGCGAGAATGCCTGCTACCTGCGAATCAACCAGGGCAACATCGACATCGCGGCGGCGTTTGCGCCCAAGCCGATGGGCATGACCGCGGCGAACGACTGGACGAAGGAACTCGCGACCAAGGGGTATCCGGACTTGAAGGCCGTGTGGAGCAAGCTGGGCAAGCCCGACAACCTGACGGCGACGTTCAACACGCACTGGGCGCACAATTACAATCACGTCTCGCGCACGACGATGTACGGGTTCATGAACCAGCATTTCAAGCTGGGCTTCACCGCGCCGGTGCTGGAGCGCGAGTTTGTGGTGCCGACGAAGGAGGAGATGACGGTCTGGACGGGCACGCATCCCAAGCCGACAGGTGACCGGGTGGGCGCTGCGCACGAGAAGGCGCTCCTGAAGCATTGGAGCGAGGACAGCGACCGACTAATCGCCGGTCGGACCGATCTGATCGGCCGCGCGTGGGAGATCATGGTGGGCCGCCCGCTGCCGGAGGCGAGCAACGTCCGCTTGGAAATCAGCGGTCGCGGTGATCGCGACGGCTACGCGGTGCAAACCGGCACCGTCCGCATCGCGAACCACGGCGAGGAGGTGGCTTACACGCGGTTTGATCCGAAACCGGGCAAGGGCAACGGTACCGTGGCGCTCTGGCTGACCGGCCGCGGGTCCGACAGCCTGCTGGAGGGCGGGAATCGCCCCAACGCCGCCGCCCGGAAACTGCTCGAGGCGGGTGTCGCGATTGTGTGCCCGACGCCGTATCTGGCGGACGCCACCGAGCAGCCCATGAACCCGGTGAAGAACAAAGACGCGAGCCGCCATGGCTGGGCCTCGTCTGCATGTTATACGTTTGGATACAATCCTTCGCTTGTGATGCACCGGGTGCACGATGCCATGAGTGTCGCCGTGGCGGTGGCTCATGATGGCGCGGTGAAGCCGGCCCGAATCATCGTCGTGGGCAGCAACGGCGCCGGCGTGGTGGCGGCCGCCGTGACCGCGATGCTGAAGGGTGCGGTGGGCGGGGCGGTCATCGACACCGAGGGATTCCGTTTCGCGTCTCTGAACGATCCGTGGCATCCGTTGTTTGTGCCCGGCGCGGTGAAATATGGCGACGTGCCGGGCCTCCTTCGCGTGTGTGCGCCGCTGCAGCCGACCGTGCTGGGAGAAAATGGCGTGAAGGGCGGCCCCGACGCCGTCGCCGCGGCCGTCGTGAGTCTGGCCCAGATCCCTCGCTCCTCGAAATAAAACGCCGCGGCCTTTTGGGCCGCGGCGTTGATTTTCAGAGGAAGGGACCTCGTCGTCAGCCCTTTTGCAGTTGGTGCGGGGCGACGTCGGCATCGCCCGGGTTGACCGGGATGCGCATGCCGTAAAAACTCCGGTAGACGAAGACGAGGGCGATCAGGAAGATAATGCTGCCGACGGTGTGCTTCAGGCCGGCGGGCATCAGCACGGCGATCTCGACGGCAAGGAGGCCGAAGAGCGTGGTGAACTTGATGACCGGATTGAGCGAGACGGACGACGTGTCTTTGAACGGGTCGCCCACGGTGTCGCCCACGACGGTCGCGGCGTGGAGCGGGGTGTTCTTCATCTTCAGTTCCACCTCGACGATTTTCTTGGCGTTGTCCCAAGCGCCGCCGGCGTTGGCCATGAAGATGGCCTGAAAGAGACCGAAGAACGCCATGCCGACCAGGTAGCCGATGAAGAAGAACGGATCGAAGAACGCGAGGGAGAGGCTGAAGCAGAAGATGACGACGAAGATGTTGATCATGCCCTTCTGCGCGTACTGGGTGCAGATCTTCACGACTTCCTTCGAGGCCTCGGTGGCCGCGGTGGCCGCGTCGAGCTTCATGTTGTCCTTGATGTAGACCACGGCGCGATAGGCGCCGGTGACGACCGCCTGGGTCGAGGCGCCCGTGAACCAGTAGATGACGGCTCCGCCCATCAGCAGGCCCATCAGCGCCTCCGGATGCACGAGGGAGAGCCGCTCGAGGACGTTGAACTTGGGATCAATCGCCTGATAGTGGGCCTGCAGCATCATGATGATGCCGAACACCATCGTGGTTGCTCCTACGACTGCCGTGCCGATGAGCACGGGTTTGGCCGTGGCCTTGAAGGTGTTGCCGGCGCCGTCGCCCTTCTCCAGTTGGTGCTTGGCGCCCTCGAAGTCGGGTTTGAAGCCGAAGTCGCGTTCGATTTCGGCCGAGATGCCGGGCTTCGACTCGATCTGGGAAAGTTCGTAGACGGACTGGGCGTTGTCGGTAACCGGACCGAACGAATCGACCGCAATCGTCACGGGGCCCATCCCGAGAAATCCGAAGGCGACGAGACCGAACGCGAAGATCGGTGCGGCGAAGCGGAACTGCTCGGGCATCATCTCCTGGACAGCGCTGTGTCCGGAAAACCAGTACGCGCCAAACATCAGGCCGAGGATGCAGAGGCCGGTCCAGAAGGCCGAGAAATTGCCCGCGACCAGGCCGGAGAGGATGTTGAGCGAGGCACCGCCCTGGCGGGAGGAGGTGACGACCTCCTTGACGTGGCGGCTTTCGGTGGACGTGAAGATTTTGGTGAACTCGGGGATCAGCGCGCCGGCGATGGTGCCGAGCGAGATGATGGAGGAGAGCACCCACCAGAGTCCGGCGTGTCCCGGCAGGTTGGCGAGGAGCGCATAGCTGGCGACGTAGGTCACGATGATGCAGATGATCGAGGTGATCCAGACGAGGTTGGTGAGCGGGTGTTCGAGGTTGAAGTCCTTCGAATTGCCCCAGACGGCCTTGCTGACGGCGTCGTTGATCAGATAGCTGACGAGCGATGTGATGACCATCAGGATACGCATGGCGAAGAGCCAGACGATGAGGGTCGCGCACAAGGCGGGGTTGGCGGCGAGGGCGAGGGCGAGGAACGCAATCAGCGCCACGCCGGTGACCCCGTAGGTTTCGAACCCGTCGGCGGTGGGCCCGACCGAGTCGCCCGCGTTGTCGCCGGTGCAGTCGGCGATGACGCCCGGGTTGCGCGGGTCATCCTCGGGGAGGTTGAAGACGATCTTCATCAGGTCGGCGCCGATGTCAGCGATCTTGGTGAAGATACCGCCACAGATGCGGAGGGCGGAGGCGCCGAGGGATTCGCCGATGGCGAATCCAATGAAACAGGGACCGGCGAGGCTCGTGGGGAGGAACGCGAGGATGCAGATCATGAAGAACAGTTCGATGGCCACGAGCAGGAGGCCGACGCTCATCCCGGACTTCAGGGGGATGAGAAGGGTGGCGAGCGGGTTGCCCTTGAGCGCCGAGAAGGCGGCGCGGCTGTTGGCGACGGTGTTGATGCGAATTCCGAACCACGCGACCCCGTAACTTCCGAGGATGCCCAGAATCGAAGCGAGAAGGATGACGATGACGTGCCCGATGGGATTGTGCGAGAGCACGCCGAAGTAATAGCCCATGCACACGGCGATCAGCACCCAGAGCGCGGCGAGGAACTTGCCCTGCTGAAACAGGTAGGTCTTGCAGGTTTCCCAGATGATTTGGGAGACCTTCGACATCGATGAATGCACCTGAAGGTTTTTTGTCTGGAGATATTGCATCCAGCCGTAGACGACGCCCAAGGCACACACGACGAGGCCGATCATCAGCACGGCGTTGCCGCTGAGGGCTCCATTGAAGAATTTAACCGACGTCAGGTCCGGGATCTTGATGTCGGATTCACTGGCTCGGAGAGCCGGATGAACGCTCAATGCCAACGCAGCGGCAGCCCATTTCTGGGAATCGAGTACTTTCATGGTATTTAGAGTCGGCGTCCGCTCGAGATGAGGAGCGAGATGCCAAGAGGTAGGGTTTGGGATAACTCCTTATTGTCGGGGCATTCCCGTACTCGCGAGTCTAATATGGAGGAGTCCTTTGTCGAAAAGTGAACCTAATCGACGCCCTTAGCTGACTAATTGTTTTCTAATCGGGCGGCCGCGCTCAGGTAGACCGCCTGCTCGTGCCGCTGAGTGCAACCCCGACCGGCGAGCTGTCTTCGACAACTGCAGCGACTGCTGCTCGTCCGTCAGGTGGTCGTCGTATTGGCCGTTTTCCGGCTGCGATACCGGCGCCAGCCGAGGAGACCGACACAGCCGGAAATGAAAATTGCCCCGTATGTGGATGGCTCCGGCGTCGGCCGGATTTCCTTGTGCAGCCAGCCCTCGGCGGTTCCCACGACCCACGTGGTGGTCAGGCTGCTGTAATCGGCGAACGAGATCTGGGTGAGAGGAGAGCCCCCAAATACGGTCACGCCGGTGGTTGCGCCGTTCACTTGGCTCGTCGCATACCAGGCATCAGCCAGGCTGCTCCAATTCGTGACGAGAACGTGGACGTTCGCGCCCAGGATAAGATTTACGGACGACAGTGTGGTCGCGCTGGCGCCGTTGAAATCGAGGATGGTGTCGCCCGTGATTTCCAAGGTGCCGACTGAAATATCCACCCCGGTGCCAAGCTTGAAGGTGAAGTAGTTGGTCGGGTTTAGCTTCATGTCCGCGAACGTGCCGCTGGTCCCGGTGCCGCCGACCTTTAGCGTCAAGCTGCTGGCAGTGAAATCGGTCCCCATCGTGAGCGTGGTTCCTGCGGCGCCCACGGCGGCAAAGGTGCCTCCACCGGCCATGATGCCGTTGAAGTTCGTGTTTCCCGAATCATACTTGGCGTTAATCGTCGCCCCGGTTGCGATGGTGAGGGTGGTGTTTGCAGCAAGCCCGTCGACGATGCCCTTGGAACTGAAGGCGCCGGTGGTGAGCGAATTGGTCGAGTCGAAACCCACGCTCATCGTACCCTCGTTCAGCGCCACGGCACCCACGGTTCCTTTCGTGTTCGTCGTACTCAGGAGGGAAAGATTTCCCGTGCCCTCCTTGGTTAGGTTCACGGCGGTGCCGTAAAGGCCGTCGTTGGTGCCGCTCGTGTTGAGATGGAAATTCCCCTTGATCGCCACATCGCCGTTCTGCGCCGTGGTTCCAACGGTGAGGGTCTGCAGGTTGGGCGAGGCGTGGCTGCTCACCGCACCGCCGGTGGTCGTAAGCGTCAGGCCGGAATTGGAGGAGATGAGTGCGCTACTCTGCACGTCAATCTGACCTTGATAGGTGTTGTTGCCGGAAACGTTGCGAAATGCCCCGGTACTACTGATGCCGGAGCCGTTGATTTTCAGCGGCTCGGCAATCACGGTCAGGTCGCCGTTGGCGGTATTGTCGAGGTGCAGGGCGCCGCCGCTCTCGACGATTGTGCCCGTCGACGCGGAACCGAGGGCGTTGTTGTTCTGAACGCTGAGCACGCCGCCGGTCTTCACGGTCGTCGTTCCGTTGTAGCCGTTGCTTCCCGAGAGAATGAGTGTGCCCGTGTCAAATTTGGTGATGCCACCGCCGCCGGTGCCGATCGCCCCCGAAATCGTTGTGTTGCCCGATCCGTAAACACTGAGGTTGGGTGCCGTGACACCGCTCTGATTCGTGATCGTTCCCGAGATGGTGAGCAGGTTGGCCTCGGACCTGATGCTGGCGTCCGAGCCGAGTTCGATGATTCCCGCCCAGGTGTTATTGCCGACCAGATTCTGGAGGGCTCCCTTCGTGCTGTTGTACCCGGCGCCGTTGAGGCGCAGCGCCTCGTTCGAAATCGTCAGGTTCCCGTTGGCGACATTGCTCAGTTGGAGCGTGCCGCCGCTGTTGACCACGGTCGACATGTCGGTGGTCGAATGGCTGAACATATTGTCCCCCTGACCGAGACCATTGTTGTGCTGCACGCTCAGGATGCCGTTATTGATCGTCGTGGTACCCTCGTAACCGCCCGTATTGTTGTAGGTAATCGACATCAATCCGTTGCCGTTCTTCGTGATCGAGCCGTTGTTGATCTTGGCATTGACGGTGAGGTCGCTCACCGAATCGCCGTCGCCGATGATCGTAAAGACGCGGTTGGCATTCGCCACCGGACTTGGACCCTGGTGTTGCGTGAGGCTGAGCGTCGACGTTCCGGTGCCGCTAATCGTCGCGGTCTGCCCGGCGACTCCGTTGACGGTCACATCTCCCATCAGGTAAAGTCCGCCCGTCGTACCGAGATTGATGTTGGCGCCGCCATTCAGCGTGAGGGTATCGATCGTTTGTGCCGCCAGGAGGCTGAGATTGCCGCTCTTGTTGATGGTCACGTCGGTCGTGAAGTTCATCATTTCGTCATTGGTCGTGCCGCTCCGAATGCTAAACGTCGCTGAATTTGCCGCGTCGGAGGCGTTACCGATGACAACCGGACCATTGATTCCGAAGTGATTGGGATTAACCGGATCGTTGGGATACGTGTTGTAAAGCGCGTTGAGCACCAACGTTCCTTTGTTCACCGTCGTGGTGCCCGTAAACTGGTCGTTCATGTTCGCCGTGAACCAAGTCTGGGTGGTCGTATCGGTGTTGTTGACGGTCAGGTTTCCCGAACCGCTGATCCGCGCGTTGACGTACGTGATGCCTGCTCCAGAGGCAGCGGTGAGGGTGAGGGTTTTTCCCGCGGCGATGGAGAGACTGCTGCTATCGGTGGGGGTGCCGGTGGGATCGTAGAGCGCCCGATTAAACGCCGTATTGTCCTTGCCGAGATCGAGCGTGCCGGTGCTGTTGTTCGAGATGGTGGTGTTGTTGAGAATCGAAAGGTTGTTGGCCCAGCGGTTGTTTCCGGTGGTGCCGGTGTAAAGCGCACCGCTGCTGGAAACGCCGGTGCCGGACAGTGTCAGCGTCCCGTTCTGGGCCGCCGACAAACCACCTTCGAGCTTTAGCGCCGCTCCCGACGCCACGGTCGTTCCCAGGGTGCCGACGCCGAGCGCGGAATTGTTCTGCATCACGACCGTGCCATTGTTGATCGCAACGGCTCCCGTAAAGGTGCTGGCTCCGCTCAGCGTGAGCGTACCGGTTCCCGCCATGGTCAGATTGCCGGTGCCGCCGATGACGTTGGACACCGAGACGCTGTCCGTTCGATTGAAGGTCAGCGTACCGTAATTCGTGACAGCGCCGCCCGCTCCCAGTGTTCCGACCGTGCCGCCATTTCCCACGAAGAGATTGCCGGTGTTGATCGTCGTGGTCCCGGTGTAGGTGTTGGTGTTGGTCAGGGTGAGGTTGCCCGCGCCGGATTTCGTCAGCGACACGACGCCGCTGCCGTTGTTGGCGATCACGGAACCAACGGTCAGATTGGAGCCGACGTTGGTGATGATTTCTCCGGCCGTGTTGGCCGCGCCACCCGCGGTCAGGGTGCCGCCCGTGATCGTATGTGACCCGCCGGCGGTCAGGATTCCGCCGACGGCACCGAGCCGGAGAATGTTGCCGCTGCTCACCGTGCGCCCCGTGGCGTCGTTCATCACGAGCGAATTGATGTCGGTGGTGGCTGAGGCGAGTCCGACGGTGCCGGTCGATGAGCTGTTGATTCGAACATTGCTGGCCGCGTTGCTGACGATGTTGGGATTGGCGCCGGTGAGGTCGGTGTAGCCAGTGTATGCGACGATGTTGGAGCCGCTCTTGCCGGCCCAGTCGGTGCCGCCGTTCACCGTGGCCCACGGGCCCAGGATGCCGTTCGTCACTGCCGTGGTGGTCGTGATGAGAGCCGTGGTCCCGAGAATTCCATTCTGGGCGGAAAAGTCGACCGTCGCACCGCCGGAAGCGTGGGTAATGGCCCCGAGCGCCAGCGTCGTGGACGGACCGCTGGCGTTGTCCACGATCACCGAGGCGGCACCACCCGTGAGCGTCAGTCCGTTGACCGTTTGTGAACGGGATTGCGTGGAATTTCCGACAACTCGAAGCGTACCCGTGCCGTTGAAGGTCAGCGCGGTTGAGCTGGAAAGTGCCGAGGTCGTGCTGGTCTTGTCCAGGACCAGCGTGCCGCCGCTGATCGTGGTGTTGCCCGTGTAGGTGTTGACGCCCGTCAGCGTGGTGGTGCCGGTGCCGGTCTGGATGAAATTGCCGGTACCGCTCATGTTGTTCGTGATCGAATAACTGTTGGAGCGGTTGATGCTCAGGTTCGCGTTGTTCGTGACATCGCCGGTGCCGAGGGTCCCCGTCGTGCTACCATTGCCAATTTGCAGCGTGCCCGGGGTGATGGCGCCCGCGGTGATGGTGGTAGTCCCATAGGTGTTCGTGCCGGTCAGAGTCACCGTTCCGTTGGCGGTCTTCTCAAAACTGGTCGTCGAGATGACGCCGGTGGCGAGAACGGGGCTGGTGCCTCCCAACTTGAAGGCGAAGGCTCCCGAAATTCCGCCAGTCAACGTGAGGTTGCCCCCTTGGATGCCGTTGTTGATCCGCGAATCCGAACCGAGGACGATGTTGCTGGCGACGGTGACGTTGCCGACGCTTTCATTCCGAATCGCGCCGTCGTCGTTTCGGCCCGAGCCGTAGATGGTGATCGGAGAACTGGTCGAAAGGGTGAAGTCACTGTTCGCCGTGGCGTTGAACACCAAGGCGGCTTCGGAGGAGACCGAATTTCCCACGGTTATTGCTCCGGTTCCCAACGCTCCCCCGTTATTGATTTGGAGGCCTCCCGTCAGGATATTTGTCCCTCCCGTATAGCTGTTCGATCGGGTGAGAATTAGGGTGCTGTAGGTCGTATCGAGCGGGGCTTCGGTCCCGGTCTTGGTGAGTAATCCACTCCCGGTGATCACGCTGTTGACGGTGAGGGTCGTGGCGTTTGCCACGTTGAAGGTGCCACCGCTCGAGCCCAACGTGACTCCCCGGTTGGTGTCGGTGATGGAGAAAGTCGCGGTCGTGGCGAGGGTGCCGCCGTTGAGGGTCAGCTGGGCGGCGTTGGACGCGGAGGGGTTGGCTCCCAGATTCGATTCTTGGGCGATGGAGATGCTGCCGGCATTGATCGTGGTCGCACCTTGGTAGGAGTTGGTGCCACTGAGGGTAAGGGTGCCGCTCCCCTGCTTGGTCAGGCCAAGAGACGAGCCAGACCCTGAGTCTTGAATGACACCCGAGAAGGTGGTGCTGCTGGAATCGCCGACTGTGAGCGTCTTGCTCGCGGATGCCGTCGAGAGGTCGATGGTGCCGCCACCCGCAAGCGACCCGACCGTGGCGTTGTAAGCGGCCAAGTCGAGTTTCGCGCCCGAGCTCACCGTGAGCGCGGTCGTGGTCCCGAGGGCGTTGTTCGTTCCGTAGATGACATTGCCGGCGACAACGTTGGTGGTACCGGTGTAATTGCTCGTGCCCGAAAGCGTGATGTTGCCGGTGCCCGTGGTCGCAGTGCCGAACCCGATGTTGCCGGCCCCGGTGATGACGCCTCCGTAGCTCAGATTCACGCCGGTGTCGGCGGTGAGGTTGCTGCTCGTGCTGGACGTCAGGGTGATGCCGCGGTTGGTGCTGAGCGTGGTGAAGCCGGTGGTGGCCTCGAGGGTGCCGCCGCCCAACGTGATGCTGGCCGGCGTGACGCTGCCGGGCACCGCACCGAGATTGGCATCGCTGCCCACCTTCAAGGTGCCGGCGTTGATCGTGGTGCTTCCGGTGAAATTATTTGTCCCGGTGAGTGTGATGGTGCCCGTTCCGGTTCCCGCCGCTCCGAGAACAATGTTTCCCGAACCGGTGATGACGCCACCATAGCTCATGTTCACCCCGGTGTCGGCGATGAGGTTGCTCGTGGTGCTGGAGCTAAGGGTGATGCCGCGATTGGTGCTTAGGGTCGTGAATCCTGTCGTGGCCTCCAGCGTGCCACCGCCCAGAGTGATGCTGGCGGGCGTCACGCTGCCAGGTACCGCGCCGAGGTTGGCGTCGCTGCTCACTTTTAGTGTGCCGCCGGTGATCGTGGTGGTCCCCGCGTACGTGTTGGTCGCGTTGGCAAGGGTGACATTGCCACTCGCGATGGTGAGCCCGCCCGCGCCATTTACGTTGCCGGAAAGTACGAAATTCCCCGTGTTTGTAACGGTGCCGAGAGTAAGTGTGTTCGAGCCGAGGTTGACGTTGCCGGAGAGGGTGAGTTGGGTTGCGTTCACCGCGCTGGCGGTGGTCGTGGCACCGAGAGTAATCGGGCCGGCGAACGAATTTGTACCGAGTAAATTCTGAATCGCCCCATTGCCACCGACGCCCGTGCCCGACGCTGTCACCTGTTCCGCGATGCCGTAGCTGATGCCACCGGAGAAGGCGAGGGTACCACCGCTGACAACCGTGGTGGCGTTGTTGCTCACGCCGATGTTGCCGAGCGCGCCAGCAGTGGCGCTGGAATTACCGGCGGCGACGATGAGGGTGGCTCCACTCGCAATGGAGGTATTGCCGGTGTAGTTGCTGGTGGCGTTCGAAAGGGTCAGCGTGCCGGTGGCGACGTTCAGGATGGTGCTCGTGTTGGTCCCGGTGCCGTTCACGTTGCCCGAGAGCACGATGTTGCCTGCGTTGGTCGCGGTGCCGATGGTGATGGCGTTGGCGCCGAGGTTCACATTGCCGGAGAGGGTGAGCTGGGTTGTGTTCGCCGCGCTGAAGGTGGTCGCGGCTCCGAGGGTAATCGGGCCGGCGAACGAATTGTTGCCGAGTAAATTCTGAATCGCCCCATTGGCACCGACACCCGTGCCTGACGCCGTCACCTGTTCCGCGATGCCGTAGCTGATGCCACCGGAGAAGGCGAGGGTGCCACCGCTGACAACCGTGGTGGCGTTGTTGCTCACGCCGATGTTGCCGAGCGCGCCAGCTGTGGCACTGGAATTACCGGCGGCGACGATGAGGGTGGCTCCACTCGCAATGGAGGTATTGCCGGTGTAGTTGCTGGTGGCGTTCGAGAGAGTCAGCGTGCCGGCAGCGACGTTGAGGATGGTGCTCGTGTTGGTCCCGGTGCCATTCACCGCACCCGAAAGCACGATGTTGCCCGTCGACGTTCCCTTTCCGCTGGTGAGCGCCTGGGTACCAAGGTTGACCCCGCCAGACAAAGTCAAACTTGTGGCGGCCACCGAGCTAAACGTGGTGGCTGCGGAAAGAGTGAGCGGGCCGGCGAACGAATTCGTCCCGCCAAGATTATGGATTGCCCCGACGTTGGCCGAAACACCAGTGCCTCCAACCGTAACCGCTTCAGCGGCACCATAGGTTATGCCTCCATTAAATCCGAGCGTGCCGCCTGAGGTCACCGTTGTACCAGCAGACGTGTTGCCCAACGCGCCGAGAGTCGCCGTGGAGTTACCCGCCGCGACGACCAGCGTACCTCCACTGTTCACGGTGGTGGTGCCGGTGTATGAGTTGGCGCTGTTGGTGAGGTTGGTGCTGCCGGCGCCACTGGCGACCGTGAGCCCGCCGGAACCTGAAACCAAGCCGCTTAGAATCACGGCCTTCGCTGCCGTACTGGAACTGGTGGTGAGCAGAAACCCGCCGTTGTTGATTGCTCCGCTGACCGTGAGATTGCCGTTGGCGGTCGTCCACGATTGACCTATCCCGAGGGTCACATTGCTGCTGATGATTTGCCCGGTCGTGTTGGTGTTGGTGTTGCTGATACCACTCGCACTGGAAATCGTCAGCGTCGAATTCGTGAGGTTGAAGGCGCTGGCTCCAGTGAAGCTGACTCCGGTCACGCTCCAAGGGGTGCTCATGTCCGGCGTTAGCCGGGTGGCACCGGCAAAGGTAACGATGTTGGCATACGGCGAGGCCGGAACCGTGTTTGTACTCCAGTTGTTTGCCGTGCCCCACAGGGCATCTGTTCCTCCGCCGTCCCACGTGACTTGCGCTCTTCCGGTTGATGCCAGGAGGAAACCCAACACCAAGAGCACCAGCATCCGCGAAAGCGTCCGTAGGTGCCCATCCAGTACACGCCCTTCCCTGCAGGCGTGCGCCAATTGTTCATTGGCGGAAAAGGCATTCCTCGGGCGGCTCATGGACAAAAAACGGGGCTTATTTCTTAGGTCAACCGTCGTCGTGACGTTAGGAGCGTGATGGTATTAGGAAGGGAGAGCTCAACTTTGAGTATTATGACTGATACTAGTCGACAGTGGGAAAATGCAGAGTGGGACCCGCAGGGTCAATTTATTTATTGGGGGGATATACCTATTGTTTCTGAGAGGGTTGAGCGGTCTGTCTTCATTTAATCCCAAGCCTACTCAAATCGACTTCCCACAGTCAAAAATGAGGAAAATCGAGGTACGTGCTGCTACGTAGACCTTGTCCCAAAAATCGGCTTTTAGGAAACCGGGTGGAATGCGGTGGTCAAAATGGCCGGCCGACCGGCCTGGCATGACGGATCTGGATCGAAACTGACCTTTGGTCCCGTGGGCCGGCC
>CANJIU010000071.1 GCA_947474365.1 Opitutia bacterium
CGAACTCTCGGCGGCGCAGCAGAAAGCCGTGCGACTCTTCGAGCTGGACCGCTGGATGCCTTCACTTTCTTCAACTATGAATATGCCCTCATCAGCTCAGAGGAGAACTGCACCTGTAAATGGTCAAAAGATGCGAAAGTAGGGCTAGCTGGCATCTACATTTACTCGGGGCTGGGTAAGCAGGCCGCACGCGACAACCCGGCATTGAGCAGTTTCTTCAACGAGATTGACGTGGCCAGCCGCCGAGCCGGCAAGTTAGTGCGGCAAATTCTCACCTTCAGCCGCAAGCCAGGCGATGAAGACGCCTTGGCGCCGGTGCAGATTTTCCACATCATGGCCGAGGCCGTGGCGCTGCTGCGCGCGGTGAGCCCGAGCACAATTGAAATTGTGCAGCACCTGACTCCAGAGTTGCCCCCGGTGCAGGGAAATGCTTCGCAGCTCCATCAGGTCATCATGAATCTTGGGACCAACGCCCTGCACGCCATAGGGGAGCGTGTCGGTCGCCTGACCATCCGACTCGAGGCGGTCGAGGTGGATGCGGCTTTGGCCCAAACCTTGCCCGACCTCAATCCCGGGGCGTATGTCCGCTTAACCGTGAGCGATACCGGCAAGGGGATGGACGTGACGACTCAACAGAGGGCGTTTGAACCGTTTTTCACCACCAAAGGGCCCGGCGAAGGCACCGGGTTGGGGCTCTCGGTCGTGCATGGTATTGTGCGCAGTCACCACGGTGCGATCCGGCTGACTAGCAAAGTGGGCCACGGCACCACCTTTGAAATCTTCCTGCCAGTTGCCGTGGCACTCTCGGCTCCAGTGCCCGAGGAGGTCGTTGCAGCTCCCCGCGGTCACGGCGAACGCATCCTTTTTGTGGACGACGAGGTCTCGATTGCAAGTGGCTTCCTGCTGGCGCTCAGGCAGCTCGGCTACGCCGCGGAGAGCGAAACCCACGTGCTGCAGGCGCTCGCCCGGCTGGAGCGAGATCCGGCGGCGTTCGACCTCGTAGTCTCGGATCAGACCATGCCGGGAATGACCGGGCTCGAGTTCGCCAAGCGGGTCCGCGAACTGCGGCCCGATCTGCCCGTAGTGTTGGCGTCTGGCTTTAGCGCCGCGCTCACCCCGGAGCGCCTCAGGGCCGCGGGCATTCGCGAAGTGCTGGCTAAACCTTTCTCCCCGGATGTGCTGGCCTTGGCCATTCGCCGTCATCTATCGCCCACCCAGTCCGACTAATTATGCCCGTATCCTTTTGATTGACGATGACCAGACACTTCGCCGTGCGTTGCGCTTGAGCCTGGAGCAATCCGGCTATACAGTGACCGATGCCGAGGATGGCGGCCAAGGCCTACGCGCCTTCGCAGCACAACCTGCCGAATTGGTGATCACCGACATTATCATGCCCGATGTTGAGGGCATGGAAACGATCCGCGAACTCCGAAAGCTGAGCCCGGCGGTTCCCGTTATCGCGATCTCGGGTGGTGGACGCATCACTTCTGACGATTACCTACACATGGCAAAGCTACTTGGGGCCTCCGCGATTTTAGCGAAGCCGTTCGACATCGAGGTGCTGCGGGGCGCCGTCGCGAGGCTGCTTGCGCCTGCCGCGACGGCGAAAAGACCCCTACCGCTGGAATCGTAGCAGCCACCCAATGTGCTCACGCAAAGCAGAAACCGCGTGTTTTTATTTGGACCGTATTTGAGACAGCCCGGCAGCTCACCTCCGTACGAGGTAACACGCTTCCTCTGAAGCCCCCTCCGTTTTAGGAACACGTGGAGTTCTTCCGCGGTTACTTGTCCGCGGTCAGGGTGATGTTCGTGACTTTTCCTGGAATCGTCTGCGAACGACATTCCGGTGCGGTGACCGCTGTGCACTCCTTGATTGGGAAATGGATCGATTTACTCGGGGGAGGGCGACGGTTGCTTTCGCCGCCCCCGTTTCCTGGGAGGAAACGATCGTTGCCGCGAATTCAACCCCACCCCCGCCGGAATTGCGCTAATCAGGGTGCGCACCCAACGGGAACGGCCGGCGACCTTCGGTCACCGACTTTCCGGACCCGGGATGGGGGCAAAAAACCAACGAAAGGAACAAGATGAAAAGCAATCGTCAGACACCGGGCAGCACACAGCTGCTCATCGACGCCGCGGCGCAAGCCGCTGGCCGGGGTTCGGGTCTCCCGAACCTCCTCAAAGGAAACCGCCCAATTCTGGGTGGGTTTATCACCCCCGCCCCCGTGTGCGCCGGTCCGGTTCGCCGGACAAAGGCAACCGGTGGATAACCGGAGGAATACCGGAGGATAACCGGACGAATAGCCGTGAATCGCGCGGCTGGTTTGGTCCCGCCGGTCGTGTGCAACCCTCAACCGCGCTGTGCGCTTACCACCATGGCTAAGATTAACTTCAATCCTTGGTTGGAAGACGTGCGGGGTGCGTATGGCCGGCTGGTCTTCAAACAGCGTTACGGCCAGATGTTCGTGGCGCGCAAGCCGCGTCCGAGCCTGTTGCCGCCGACGGAAATGCAGACCCGCACCCGCGAGTCCTTCGCGGCGGCCAGCCGCTACGCCCAAGGTGTCTTCGCCGACGCCGCGCGGCGCCAGCCGTATGTCGATGCCGGCAAGGCCCAGAACACGAACCCGTTCACCCTCGCGATGGGCGATTTCCTCAACCTCCCCGAGGTGAAGGAAGTCGACCTGAGCGACTACCGCGGGCGCGTGGGCGACCCGATCCGCGTGACCGCCACTGACGACTTCGGTCTGGTGTCGGTGAAGGTCACGATCCGGAGCGAGGCGGGCGCGGCGCTCGAACAGGGGCTCGCGGCCAATGTCGACGGCGCCTGGGTGTACCACGCGACGACGGTCGCGCCGGTCGACCAGACGCTGACGATCGAGGCCGAGGCGAAGGACCGTCCGGGCCATGAACGGACGCGCTCGGAAACCTGGCACGCGTGATCACCTGATAGCGCACGCACGCATGAACTCCCCGGGGTAAAGCGGAACTGACGGAGCCGGTGGACAGAATTCGCCGCCGGCTCCCTTCCCCGTCGATTCTCCGCCCAACGGTCGTCGAGTGTTTCCCCTCCTCACCCGGTGCTTCGCGGCGGATTGGATCGGCCGGAATCCTTACGGAGTTCGAAACGCCGCGGGTCTTCACGTCCGCTCGCACCAATCGCACGCTCGCCTTGGTGGCCAAAGGTGATGAATCTGGCGACGTACGCCTCGGCGTGCGCGAAATGAAATTGATCGGAATGCGGCTGTACGGCCACCCCCTTTAGCCCGATGCCACACCACCCGGGCAATTCTCCGTCTGCGAGGAACCGCCGTGATTTCCTGAAAACCACCGGACTGCTGGGCGCTGCCGCGCTGGTGTCGCGGGAGGCGCGTGCCGGCGCCGCGGGCGCCACGTCCGTGGTCCGCGCGGCCGGCAAGGCGCCCTTTCGTGTCCTCTACAGCAACGACGCGACCAACGTGACCAGCACCCTCAGTCCGTTTCACCGCAAAGGGGAATCGTGGCGGCCCGAGATGTTGGAGGCGTCGGTGGACGAAGTCGCCGCGCACGGCGTGGACGCTCATCTGATCCAGTTGGCGCATGGCCAGGTGCCCTGGTACCGGAGCAAAGTCTACCCGCTCGCGGAGCATCACCGCTGGTGGAGCGAGTTCTTCCACGTCGATCCGAAAAGCCCGGCGTTCAACCTCGGCGGCGTGCACCGCTTCATCCTCGATGGCGGCGATGTCCTGCAGGTGTTCATCGACCGTTGCCGCAAGACCGGGCAGGCGCCGTTCGTGTCGCTGCGGATGAACGACGCGCATCACGTCGAGCACGTGCACACGCGGGGCAACACGAAGGGGCTGCACAGCATCTCGCGGTTCTATGCGGAAAATCCGGCGTACTGGCTGGGCTCCGATCCGAAGAGCATGTTGAACTGGTCGGTCCCCGCGGTGCGCGACCACATGTTCGCGCTGATTGCCGAGCAATGCCTGAACTACGATCTGGACGGGTTCGAAATGGATTTCCTGCGGCATCCGAATTATTTCCGCCTGAACGAAACCACGCCGCGCGAGCGGGTGGGGATCATGACGGAATTTGTCGCGCGCGTGCGGGCCGTGCTGGATCAGGGGGCGCGCGGGCGCCGTCGCTGGCTGGGCGTGCGCATCCCGTGTTACGCCGCGGGCTTCGCGCCCCTCGGCATCGACGTCGCCGCCTGGGCGGAGGCGGGCGTCGATTTGTTCAACGTGTCGCCGCATTATTTCACGGTGCAGCAGACGGACCTCGCCGACGTGCGCCGGGCCGCGCCCGGAGCCACGGTGTATCAGGAAATGTGTCACTCCACCTGGAACGGCCAGCGCGTTGCGGAGGGCTACGATGCGTTCACCTTTCGCCGCACGACGCCGGAACAATACGAAACGACCGCCCATCTCGCGTACGCGCAGGGGGCAGACGGGGTGAGTCTGTTCAACTTTGCCTACTACCGGGAGCACGGAGCGGGGGAGCGCGGACCGTTCGCCGAGCCGCCCTTTTCCGTGCTCGACCACCTCGGCGACCGGGCGTACCTCGCGCGGAGGCCGCAGCATTGGTTCGCCGCGCCGGGCTGGAAGCCGCCCTTTGGTGGTGTGCGTGTCCCACTGCCGCGGCGCATGACGGCGGGGAAGACGGAGCGGTTTGACCTCACCTTCGCGCCGCCGACGGGTGGCTGGAAGACGCCGGGGCGGTTTCGTGTCCTGGCGGGGGCGAACCTCGGCGCGTCACGCTGGGTGGCGCGATTGAACGGCCGCGAGCTTGCCGCGACCGACGATCGCTCCGAGCCGTACGCCAACCCTTATCTGTCGCTGCTCGGCACGCCCGAGCAAATGCGGGCGTGGACTGTCCTGCCGGAACACATCAGGGCCGGGCGGAACACGATTGAACTCACGCTCGATGGCGGGGCGACCGGAGCGATTGAGGTGGTGTACCTGGATTTGGCGATTGGCTGACCGACGGGAGTTGTCCGGCGGAGTGCGGTGATGGCGCGACGTACGCGTTCAGATCAGTACATCGTGGATGACCTTGGCCGGAACGGTGCCGGTCAGCTCTTGATCGAGCCCTTCGAAGCGGTAGGTCAGGCGGTCGTGGTCGAGGCCGAGCTGGTGGAGGATCGTGGAAAGAGTCGGACCGGGTCTGGGCGAAACTTGCAACAACCGCCGAGGTACTTGCGTGCGGTGGATGGCAGCTTGGTCGCTGTTCAAGTTCAGGCCGATCCATCGACACGGCGCCGCGGTTCCCGCCGGTTGCAGGGTTCGCCCTGATCCTGTTTGTCCACCCCCGGTGTGAACGTGAGATCCCGTTGTTTGGATTTCCATTTCTGTCCGAACCGGATGTGCTCAAAGGCCCGGAGTGCGCACTTCGGGCTGCTCCGCCCGACACTGATCATCAAGCCATTATTTCCGCTCCATCGTGAATCTCCGCTGCTCCACCGTTCCGTTTCTGGCCCTGCTTGTTCTGGGCGGCAACCTGGCACCCGGTGCCCAGACCGCCAATCGCGCCGACGCCGGCGAAGAAGTCGACGCCGCGGCCGCCGATGCGGGCGCGCACATCAAACCCGATCGCATCGTCACCTACAAGACGGTTGGGACCGTCGCCCTCGGGGTCAGCATTTTCAACCCGCCCGGCCACCGGCCCGGGCAACCGGTCGCTGGCATCGTCTTCTTTCATGGCGGCGGCTTCAACATCGGTGCCCCGTCGAATTTCTACGCGCAGGCGCAGTACCTCGCCAGCCGAGGGATGGTCGCGATCTCGGTCGAGTACCGCATTCGCTCACGCCATCAGACCACGCAACGCGAGGCGGTCATGGACGCGATGTCCGCCATGCGCTGGGTGCGCCAGCACACGGCCGAACTCGGGATTGATCCCGCGCGCCTGGCCGTCGCCGGAGGCTCCGCGGGCGGATTCCTGGCCGCCGCCGTCACGACGCTGAGCGGGCTCGACGAACCCGGCGAAGCCACCGCGACGAGCACGCGGCCCAACGCGCTCGTCCTCTTCAATTCCTCGCTGGACCGCGGACCCGGCAGCCGGGCTTTTGCCAAGGTTGAGGCGGCGATGGGTGACAAATGGAAAACGATTTCGCCGTTGCACAACCTCTATCCAGACTTTCCACCGACAATCCACTTTCTCGGGAAAAGCGACAAAAACGTCAGCGTCGCGAGCGCGCAAAAAATGAAGGCCGAAATCGAAAAGATTGGCGGGCGCTGCGATCTTCACCTCTACGACGGGCAGGAGCACGGCTTCTTCAACTACGGTCGCGGCGACAACACCTACTACCGCGCCACGTTGCTTGAGACGGACAAATTCCTGACCTCGATCGGCTACCTCCGTGGCCCGCCCACCCTAGACGCCACCTCGTCGCAACGGGCGCATCTCCCGATTGACGGTCGTGATCGGTCGCTGGATCGCTGACCAAAAGCCCTCCGCGCGATAACTGGCGCAGCTCCAAAGCCGGCTGTGAGCACCGCCAAACAGCGTCAGTTTGCGACTGGCGGCGGCAGATAACTGCCACGGCGGTCGTTATCGAGCCGCGCGACCGGGGCGATGTTGGCCCTCCCTGGGTTGCGATGACGGTGATCGCGAAGCCGGCCGAGCGGCGCGCCGGGTTCCGCCAGCAAGCGCGTGAAATGGCCGGCGAACAAATGTCCGTGCTCGCCGCGGAAGCGGTTGAACTGAGAGGCGAGGCCCGCCTGGCAATATCGTTATACGCAACCTGACCCGTTTTACTGCTACGGTCTTCAGAGGGCATCGAAAACACCACCGGCGCGTAGGTGCCTACACTCCCGGGCGTCCGGTTTTCGTATCGAGTTTCGCATCGGACTTCCGGACGGCTCGGAGAGCGGTCCCTCCCTTTTCTCAGGCGAGCACTGCTTTAATCACCTTCGCCGGAACGGTGCCGGTCAGCTTTTGATCGAGCCCCTCGAAGCGGTAGGTCAGCCGGTCGTGGTCGAGGCCGAGCTGGTGGAGGATTGTGGCGTTGAGATCGCGGACGTGCACCGGATCGCGGACGACGTTGTAGCTGAAATCATCGGTCTCGCCGTACACGATGCCCGGTTTGATGCCGCCGCCCGCCATCCACATCGTGAAACACTTTCCGTGGTGGTCGCGCCCGAAGTCGTCGGGCTTCAACGTGCCTTCGCAATAAACGGTGCGGCCAAACTCGCCGCCCCAGACGACGAGGGTGTCGTCGAGCATGCCGCGCTGCTTCAGGTCCGTGATCAACGCGTGGCTGGGGCGGTCGATGTCGGTGCAGAGCAGCGGGAAATTCTGCGGCAGTTTCCGGTGGGAATCCCAGCCGCGGCTGAAGATTTGGGTGAAACGTACGCCGCGTTCCGCCATCCGGCGGGCGAGCAGGCAGTGGTTGGCAAAGGTGCCGGGTGTCCGCGATTCGGGACCGTAAAGGTCAAACGTCGACGCCGGTTCCGCGCTGAGATCGGTCAGCTCCGGCACCGACGCCTGCATGCGAAAGGCCATCTCATATTCCTGGATCCGGGTGTGAATCGAAGGATCGCCGACCTCCTCATAGGCCGCCGTGTTCAGGTCGCGCACGCCGTCGAGCATGGCGCGCCGGGCGTCACGCGACAGCCCCTTCGGGTCGCGGAGGAAGAGCACCGGATCGCCTTCCGAACGCAGCGTGACGCCGGCGTGGGTGGCCGGCAGGAAGCCGTTGCCCCAGAAACGCGGGAAGACGGCCTGAACGCCTTCGCCGCCGGGTACCGGGGCCTTGGAGACGAGGACCACGAAGGTCGGCAGTTCGTTGCTGAGGTTGCCGAGCCCGTAGGAAATCCAGGCGCCGAGCGAGGCCTTGCCGGCCACGGCGTTGCCGGTGAGCATGAATGTAACCGAGGAGTCGTGATTCAGGACGTCGGTGTGGAAGCTTTTGATGATCGCGATGTCGTCGACCAGCTTGGCGGTCCAGGGCAGAAGTTCGCTCACCCAGGCACCGGACTTACCGTATTGTTGAAACTTGTACGGAGACGGGACGATGGGCAGCCGGGCCTGGCGGATGTTGGAGGCATTGAGCTGGCCCTGGCCGATGACCGAGGCCGGCATGTCCTGGTCGTACTGACCGGCCAGTTTCGGCTTATAGTCGAAGGTGTCGAGTTGGGAGGGCGCACCGCCCATGAACAGGTAGATGGCGCGTTTGGCCTTCGGTGCGAAGTGCGGGAGACGCGGCGCCTCGGTTGGGCTGGCCGCGCCGAGGAGGGATTGGCCGGCCAGTGCGGTCAGGGCGGCGCCGCCGAGGCCGGTGGAGAGGCGGCCGAAAAACTGGCGGCGGGTTTGGAGCCGGAAATAGTCCGCCGTGGCGCCTTCCGGAATGGAGGTAAAATGGCGGGAATCGAACGGCGGGTGATTCATGGCGTCTTACTTGTTGAGGGCGCGGTCGGAATTGAGCAGCTGGCTCGCCACCAGGGTCCAGGCGGCAAATTCGGTGGGTTCGATTGAGGCGTCGACCGGGCTGTCGCCGACGGCCAGAAAAGCGCGGGCGTCCTCGGGATTGGAGAACTGCGTCCGAAACCGCTCCAGCGACCGGACGAGGATCGAGTGCTGGGCCGCGGGCAGCGGGCGGTTGATTAACAGGGTCGACATTAAATCCAGTTTTTGTGCGACGCCGGAGTCGGCTTGCCGAAGCGCGCGCGCGGCGACGTGACGCGATGCCTCGAGGTAGTCAGTCGCGTTTTCGGTGACGAGCGCCTGGAGCGGCGTGTTCGACCGTTCGCGGAGGAGCGTGCAGACGTCGCGTTTCGGGGCGTCAAACGTGGTGAGGACGGGATTGGGCGCGGCCCGTTTCCAAAACGTGTAAACGCTCCGACGGTAGAGACCGTCGCCCTTGTCCTGGACGTAGTCGCGGGTGTTGCTTTGCCCGACGACGGCGACGGCCTCCCAAACGCCCTCGGCCTGGTAGGGTCGGACGCTCGGTCCGCCGATTTTTTCCACCAGCAGGCCGCTCGCCGCCAGCGCCTGATCGCGGAGCATTTCCCCGTCGAGTCGGAAGCGCGGCCCGCGGCCGAGCAGGCGGTTGTCGGGGTCCTGGGCGAGCGATTCCGGCGTGAAACGCGCGGACTGCCGGTACGTGGCCGACATCACGATCTGCCGGTAGAGGCGTTTCACGTCCCAGCCGCTTTCCTCGAAGTCGACCGCCAGCCAGTCGAGCAGTCGACGATTGCTCGGGCGTCCGCCGACGGTGCCGAAATTTTCCGGCGTCTCCACAATCCCACGACCGAAGAGCTCCTGCCACATGCGGTTGACGGTGACCCGGGCGGTGAGCGGATTCTCGCGGCTGACGAGCCAGCGCGCGAGCCCGAGCCGGTTGCGGGGGACCCCGGCGGGCAGCGGCGGCAATACGGCGGGCACGTCGGCGTCGACGCGTTCGCGCGGGGAATCGGTCGCGCCCCGGTTCAGGACAAACGCGACCGGCCGCGAGTCGCGCTCTCTGGCGATGAGCGTCGTGACGCCGCCCGCGGTGGCGCGTTGAAATTGGGTTTCGAGTCGCGCGATTTCCGCCCGGAGCGCGACGGCTGGTGCGTCGACGTGCTGGAAGAAAAAATCCTGGACGACGTTGCGTTCGTCCGCGCTCCACGTGGAGTCGGGTCGCCGCAGAAGCTCCGCGGCGAGATCTTCGTGCGGCAGGCTGGCGACTTCGGCCGGGGTCAACGCCCGGGCATAAAGCCGGATGTCCTGGAAGGAGGTCTCGGGCGAGGCGTCGCCGCCGTTGCGCCGGGCGAGTTGGAAGGGCGCGTCGGTCCGAATCGTGTCGGTCAGCGTGTCGGTGAGGACTTCGGTCTCCTGGGGTTTCCCGTCGATATAGAGCCGCACGCCGGCCGCTTTGCCCGAGCCGTCGTAGCTGAAGGCGAGGTGAACCCACTCCTTGCGACTCACGCTGCGCTTGGTGCGGACGGAGATGGCGTTCTTCTTGTCCTGATGAATGAGGTTCGCGACGAGGAAGCCCTCGGGCTCCGGGCGCGAGTCTTCATCTTCGACGACTTCCTGGGCGGCGACTTGCACGGCGGCGGCGCCTTTCTTTTTCGCCGGCGTGCTGCGTCGCTGCGGCGCGTTTTGCCAGAAGAGATCCCAGCCGCGATTCCCGCCGGTCGTTGACATCCGGGAGACAAACGAACCGGTGGAGGTGCCACTGCGTTCCCGCGGGAGAAACCAGCCGCCGACCGTGAAGGCATCCGTGCGTTCGAAATCACCGAGACGGTCCGCTTTCAGCGCGGTCAGGACGCCGAAGCGAAGTCCGGTCCAAAACTTTAACGGCCGCGTCGAGCCGCCCCAGCTGTGGTCCTTGCCTCCGAGCGTGTAGTCCGCCGGCTGCGCTCCGGGCGCGCTGTTCCGCACCACCGCTCCCGTGGCCTCGTCCAGCTTGAATCGGGCCTGCAGGCGGGTGGTCGCCACCGAGTGTAGTTTCGCGGCACCTCCGGCCTCGATCCATGACTGCATCAGCTCCGGCGCGCGGCTCAGCCGGTCGAGGAGTTGGTGCTGCGCGGCTGCTTTTTCGCCGAGCCACCGTTCCGCCTCGGCGCGTTTGTCCGGCGCCGGAACGGATAGCGTCGGAAATGCCACCGCCTGATTCCCGTCGTACGCGCTGTCGGGCATGTTGTTGAAGAACGCGCTCAACGCATAGTAGTCCTTCTGGGTGAGCGGATCGAATTTATGGTCGTGGCACGCGGCACAGCCCATCGTCAGACCGAGGAACACGCCGGCCGCCGTTTGCGTGCGGTCCTTGATCTTGTTCAGGTGAACTTCCTCGACCACGGAGCCGCCCTCGTTGGTGGTGGTGTTTAGCCGGTTGAACTCACTCGCCACGAGTTGATCGATGGTGGTGGGGGGAAGAAGATCGCCTGCCAGTTGCTCGAGGACGAACTGGTCGAAGCGCTTGTTTTCGTTGAAGGCCTTGATCACGTAATCGCGATAGGGCCACGTGGTCCGCAGGTTGTCGGCGTGTTCGCCGTTGGTGTCACCATAGCGCACCGCATCGAGCCAGTAGCGGGCGCGATGCTCGCCGTAACGCGGACTGGCCAGCAGCCGATCCACGACGCGGGCGTAGGCATCAGGCGAGGGGTCGGAAAGGAACTCACCGATTTCGGCTGGTGAAGGAGGCAGCCCGGTGAGGTCGAACGTCACCCGCCGGAGCAGTTCATAACGGTCTGCCTCCGGGGCGCCGGTGAGGCCGGCCTGTTCGAGCTTCGCGAGCACGAAGCGATCGAGGGCGTTGTTGCCCCAGTCGCGGCGCTTCACCTCGGGGAGCGGCTCCCGGTTCGGTTTCACGAAGGCCCAGTGCTCCTGATATTCGGCGCCTTGCTCGATCCAGCGACGGAGCAACGTGATTTTTGCCGGACTGAGCGGCTTGTGTTCGTCGGGGGGCGGCATGACCTCGTCCTCGTCGGTCGCGGTCACCCGTTCGATCAGCAGGCTTTTCCGGGCGTCGCCCTTCGTGATCGCGACCCCGCCCTCGCGCGGGAGAAACGCAAACTCACGGCGGTCGAGCCGCAGCTTCCCCTTGCGCGAACCGTTGTCGGGACCGTGACAGTGAAAACAGTGCTCCGAGAGGATTGGCTGGATGTCCTCGTTGAACGAGAGTCTGGCTGGGTTTCCTCCGACCGGCTGTGCCGCATTCGTCGCGCGTGAGGAACGCGACTGTTGCGGCGGCGGCCCGGCGTCAAACCAACTCGCGACCGTGCCGACGACCACGATAGAGGCGGCAGTGAGGGCGACGATGGAGATCCGAATTGAACGCGTCATGCGGAACGAGTCAGGTGGGGTGCCAAGCCTCGATCCGCCCCATGCTGATTGTTTCGAAGCCCGTAATCACGGACAAATTTTCGATTTTTTCCCGGTTCCCTGACCACGACAAGGCGTCGCGGCGCCGGTAATATTTCGATCATATTCGATGGCAGGTCCTGCCCGCCGCAAAAAGGCGGATGAACCCTGACCACGAAAATTCCGCCGTTGGTGCTCGCGGTGGAGGAGGCGACGGCTAAGATTGAAATCGCATTTACCTCTTACCGTACCGACCGTTTCCCGGCTGGGACGGTGGCGCGGGGCTTCAGCCCGCGCTGCAGAACATCCGAGTACCCCGGTGCGGACTGAAGCCCCGCGCCCCAATCAACCCCCAGCATGAAATTCACCCGCAGACACTTCATCGGAACCTCCGCGGCGGCGGTCATCGTTGCCGGCATGAAAGCGCAGGGAAAGGTTTTTGGTGCCAACAACCGCGTACGCGTGTGCACGATCGGCTTTAACGGCCGGGGCGCGGGTCACATCCAGGCGTTTCTCGCGCTGAAGGGCGACGTCGAGTACGCGGCCCTGTGCGACGTCGACTCCAGTGTTCTCGCCAAAGGTGGCAAGACCGTGGAGGCCGCCCAGGGGAGGGCACCGAAGCTCTACAAGGATATGCGCGAGGCGTTTGCGGACAAGGACATCGACGCCGTCTCGATCGCCACACCGAATCACTGGCACTCGCTCGCCTCTGTGTGGGCCTGCCAGGCCGGCAAGGATGTCTACGTCGAAAAGCCGATGTCGCATAACCTTTTCGAGGGCCGGCAGGTGATGGCGGCGGCGCAAAAATACGGGCGCATCGTTCAGCACGGCACGCAGAGCCGTTCCAAGCCGACGCTGATCCGCGACATGAAGCTGATCCACTCCGGCTTCATCGGCAAAATCGTGGAGTCGCGCGGCTATGTCTACAAGAACGGCAACCGCGCCTCGATCGGCACGGGCAAGCCGGGACCGGTGCCGGACCAGCTCGATTGGACGCTGTGGCAGGGGCCGGCGCGGGAGCAGCCGTACCTGGTGAATGCGACGCGCAAGAAGCCCGGACTCTACGTGCACTACGACTGGCATTATTTCTGGGAGTACGGCAACGGCGAGATCGGCAACCAGGGCGTGCACCAGATGGACATTGCCTGCTGGGGCCACAATCGCGGGCTGCCGATCAGCGTATTCAGTGCGGGAGGACGCTTCGGGTTGGATGACGCCGGCCAGACGCCCAATACCCAGGCGACGACGTTCGCCTATGCCGACGGTACGATTATGACGTTCGAGGTGCGCAACCTCGGATCGTTCGAGGAGGCGGACGGCGGCAATTGCGGCAACAGCTTCTTTGGCACGAAGGGCATGTACGTCGTTGGCAAGGGCTTCTTAACCTACAAGGAGGTCAAAAAGGGCCCGCGCGAGGCGATCCCGGTGCCCGGCGACGCGACCACGGACGACGAGGGCAATCCCTTCCAACGCTTCGTTAACGCGATCCGCTCGCGGAAGCAGTCGGATGCGCCGATGTCGGTGCTCGATGCGCATCACTCCTGTGCTCATTGCCATCTGGGCAACGTGGCGTTTCGCGTCGGTCGCTCGCTGGAGTTCGATCCGAAGACCGAGCGGTTCAAGGACAACAGCCTGAACCATCATCTCACCCGCGAGTACCGCCAGGGTTTCGAAGTGCCGAAGCTCGCGGGCGAGGTGGTGGCGAACGTCTAGGTGTGCATGCTTGCCGTCGGAGGCTGGGGCCCGGCGGCGGCCTGGCTGGAGACGCGACGGCCCCGTCGCGTGGTGCCGAATGTGCCTGCGCGACGAGAGGGCGTCGCGCCTCCAGTCCAATCCGGACGCAATCATCATGAAGTGCCTTCTTGTTTTCCTCACGCTGCTCTCGGCCGCCGCCGGCCAATCGGTCGCGCCCGCGCCGGTTGCCCCCGCGGCCGAGGAAAGCAAGCCGCCGGTCCAGCTGAGCCCGTTCGAGGTCGTCGCGGACGCGAAGGGCTATTTCTCCGGCAACACGATGTCGGGCACGCGGCTCAATTCGAAACTCGAGGACATCGGCGCCGCCATCACGGTGATGACGAAGGAGCAGATGGCGGACTTTGCGATGCTCGATATCAACGACATCTTTCTCTACTCGGTCGGCACCGAGGGTAGCGGCGATTACACCGACTTCGCCGTCAACAACGCCGGGAGCGTGGCCGACAACATCCAGAACAATCCCCGCGGCGCGAATCGCATTCGCGGGATCGGTTCCGCCAATCTCTCGATGGGCAACATCGGCCTCTCCGGCCTCACGCCGGTCGATCCATTGAACATCGAGGGCGTTGAAATCAGCCGCGGCCCCAACGCGAACGTCTTTGGCCTCGGCAGTCCCGGCGGCACGCTCAACCTGATTCCGGCCACGGCGAATTTTTCCAAAAACCGGACGCAGACGGGCACGCGCGCCGACAGCGTGGGCGGCTACCGTTTCGATCTCGATGCGAACCGCGTGCTCTTGAAGAACCAACTCGCGGTGCGGGTGAGCGGCGCGTTCCAGCATGACGGATACGTACGGAAACCGTCCGGCACCGAGTCGCTCCGCACCAACGCGATGGTGAAGTTCCAGCCGTTCAAATGGACGACGGTGAATGCGACCTATTCGTACTATCGGATGAACGGCAACCGTCCGAATTCGCTCATGCCGCGCGATGGGATTTCCTACTGGCTGCAGAGCGGGAAGCCTGCCTGGGATCCCGTGACTTCGACCTACACCGTCAATGGCACCACCTATGGGCTCAACGGCCCCGGACCTGCCGCGACGCGCACCGCGATCACGAGCGACAACAACATCCCGGATGTTTTTCAGCGGACGTTTTCCGGCGCCGACAAGAGCTACGTGTTCATTGATCAGGGTGCGATCGCTTACTGGACCACGCCCACGGGCAACACCAATGCCTCGGTCTCGCCGCTCCTCAATAACTCGAGCAACCGCTTCATGGCGGCGAGTCCCGCTGCCGGCGTCGCGTCAGGTCGCTTCACGAGCCAGCCGCTCTTCACCACCACGCCGTCGCTCAGCGACAAGACGTATTACGACTGGTCGAGCGTGAACCTCGGCGCGATGAACCGGCTGATGGACCGCACGCTGACCTCGCGCGTGCAATTACAGCAGGTGTTTCTGAGCACGCCGCGGCAGACTCTCGTCGGGCAGGGCGATTGGGCGCGGGAGGACTCGATGCGTTACCAGCGCAACATCTTCGGCCTCGCCGCGACCAACCAATTGCTAGTCGACGTGAACTCGCGCCTGCTCGACGGAACGTCGAACCCGTTTTTCGGCCGGCCTTACTTCGGGCTCGACCAGCCGCTCACGCAATGGATTCCCGGGCGCAGCGAGACGTTTCGCGGCCAGCTCGCCTACAAGCTCGATCTCACGCAGGAGAAATCGTGGTTGCGGTGGCTCGGGCTGCACAACCTGACGGGCTACGATGAATACGGCTACACCTGGACGCGTCGCTACAGCTACCGCGACGTGCTCGCGTCGAACCATGCTTGGGTTCCGGCAGGGACGCTCCCGGCGCTCAACAGCAGTGTCACGGGCGGTCAGACTGCGGGGGCGGCGCGGTTTCGTGGCTACTTCCGCTACTACGTGGGCGATGCGGTGGGCACGAACGTCGATTACGCGCCGAGCACCTTCAAGTACGGCCCGGCGACCTATGTGTGGGGCAACGCGGCGACGGGAGTGTTTCAGCGCGAACCGGCGCTGCTCGATCAGCGGCCGACCCTCGACAGCGCGGGCGGCGGCAGCAATTCGCAGACCGTGACGAAGACCACGGGCGGTGTGGTCCAGAGCATGTTCCTCAGTGGCCGCGTCGTGACGACGTTCGGCGTGCGCCACGACAACGTCTACGACAAGCGTGGCGCGGAACCGCGCCTCTTGTTGCCCGACGGCAGCGATTTTAACTACCGCGTGATCAATGGTTGGGCCGGCGGCGACTACGCCAAGAACGGCGGCCCGACGCGAACCGCGGGCGCGGTGGTGCGGCCGTTTCACGACGTAGGTTTCATCAGCCGCGCGGGCCGGCAGGGTGGAGTGGGGGGCTTCGCGGCGCGCGTGCTCGACGGGTTGTCGCTCACCTACAACGAGAGCGACAGCTTCAACCCACAGGGACCGCAGCAGGATCAATTTCGCAATCAGCTCCCCAATTCGACGGGCGAGGGGCGGGACTGGGGACTCTGGCTGAACTTGAACGACGGCAAGTTCGTGCTGCGGGTGAACCGCTTTGAGACGAAGCGCATCAAGACCCGCGGAAGCGACGCCGCCACCATCGCGCAGCGCAGCCTCCGCCTCGACGTTTACCAGAACGACGCGTGGCAGCTCGTGAACAACGCGCGCGCCTGGATTACGCAGTTCAACCCGTCCTTCACGCCGGCGCAGGTACAGGCGGAGATCGCGCGCCAGACCGGACTCTCGATCGATGAGCAAAACGAACTCGCGCTGCCGGACCCCGGCATCTCCTCGACGCAGGATGTCGAATCGCGCGGCACGGAGGTGGAGCTGAATCTCAACCCGACGAAGTACTGGACCCTGCAGGCGTCGCTGAGCGAGACGGAGACGACCAACACCAACGTCAACACCGTGACGACCGAGTGGATTGCGCGGCGGCTCCCGTTCTGGACGACCATCCGCGACCCGCGCTCGAACACGCTGTGGTGGGACACGCCCTACGGCGGCAACACCGCGCACAGTTACTTCACCAACAGCGTGGACCTGCCGCTCAAGATTCTCCTCCAGCAGCAGGGCAAGGCCAACCCGCAGATCCGCAAGTACCGCGTGAAGGCCTCGACGAGTTACCAACTGGCCGGGCTCACCCAGCATCGTTTATTAAGAAACATGAGCGTCGGCGGCGCGCTGCGCTGGGAGGACAAAGGCGGGATCGGTTACTATGGCGTGCAAAAATTCCCCGCATCCATCACCGACCTCGATCCCAATCGGCCCATCTACGACAAGTCTCACTATTACGTGGACGCGTTTGTCAGCTACCGGATGAAATTGTTCGCCAATAAAGTTGGCGCGACGCTCCAACTCAATGCCCGCAACCTCGGCGAGAACGGCCGCCTCCAACCGGTTGGGGCTTTTCCGGACGGCACGCCGCTCGCCTATCGCATCGTCGACCCGGCGCTCTACATCCTCCAGGTAAAATTCGATTTGTAGTTCGTTTCGCCACCGATTCGATCCCCACTTCCCCATGAACCCCACCCACCCACGTTTGTCATTCTTATCCGTGCTCCTCCTTGTTGTGACCGCCGGCGTGGCGGATGCGCAGACTGCCGCAAGCCCACCACCGGGCACGCTCGAGCAACCGGTGCAACTCTCCGTCTTCGAGGTGACGACCGAGCGCGATACGGCTTATCGTGCCAACCACGCCGTCTCCTCGAACCGGGCGAACACGTCGATTTTTGACACGCCGCAGTCCATCACCGTCATGACCGAGGCGTTTCTGCGCGACATCGAGGCGCTCTCGGTGGTGGAAGCGCTCGAGTTCATTCCCGGCGTCACGCCGGGCGACGCCGGCGCGGGCGGGGCGGACACGATTCAAGTGCGCGGCCAGGCGATTCCCGAGACGCTTCTCGACAACATGCCCGATTTGAACACGAACGTCCGGCCCGACCCGGCGCTGGTCGAGCGGGTGGAGTTCATCAAGGGCTCGTCCTCCTCGCTCTACGGCAGCTCGTGGCCGGGAGGGATCGTGAATTCGATTACAAAGAAGCCGAAGGCGAAGCGCGCGTTTGAATTCGCGACGCAGGTCGGCAGCGACGGCCTGTTCCGGCAGACGGCCGACTTCACCGGGCCGGTCAATGCGAGCAAGACGCTCCTCTATCGGTTCGTTGCCGCCTACGAAACGAGCGACAGCTACCGTGACGAGGTGAACTCGGACCGCTGGACCGTGCTGCCGGCCGTGACTTACATCTTCCGGCCGGGGACGCAGATCACGGCGTCGTACGAATACCTGCATTCGCGCCAGACGGCGGATCCGTTCCTGCCGATTTTCACCAACGACACGACGGTACGGTTGCCGCGCGAGCGGTTTCTCGGACTCACTGATCGCGACTTCGACATCTTCAAGCGCGCCACCCGCGTCTTCCTTGAGCACCGGTTCAATGGGAATTGGTCGATGCGGATCGGCTACACCTATTCCACGATCATCGCCGACAAGGATTCTGGCCAACTCACCGGCCAGGCGAGCGCGACCACACGGCTGCAGGCGCGGCGGATCAACCGGCAGTACATCACGACGGGCACGCAGGTGGGGCAGGGCGATGTTTTCGGCCGGTACGCGACGGGACCGGTTTCCCATCGTACGCTGATCGGCTTCGATCTGCGCAAGCAGCAGAACGACCTCGCGACGTATTTTCGCAACATCACGCCGGCGAACGTCAATGTGGACCGCCCGACCTATACCTACGCCTACAACGGCGGCGTCACGACGAACATCCACAATATCGCCTTTTCCAACTCGTACGGCGCCTACGCGCAAAACCAGGCGTCTGTGTTGCAGGAGAAACTGCAGGTCGTCGTCGGCTGGCGGCTCGACGGACTTACCCAGGATACCTACACGCTGACGCTGCCCAACCGGTCGTCGTACACGCCGCCCCGGGTGGTGACGCCGCGTTACGCCGTGCTGGTTCATCCCACGCCAGAGACGACGCTCTATGCGACCTACGGAGAGTCGTTCCGCCCGGATGTTTCCGGCCGGCCGATATTCGGGACGAGCGCCAAACTCGATCCGACCACGGGCGTGCTGAAGGAGGTTGGCGGCAAGTCCCGTTTCTTCGGCGGCCGGCTCTCGCTCGATGTCGACGTCTTTGAACTCACCCGGGAGGGCATTGTGGTGGCCGACCCGGATCACGCCAACTTTGTGCTCCAGTCGGGGCTGGAGCGTTCGCGGGGCTATTCGGTTTCATTCAACACCGATCCGTTGCCGGGTCTTTCCGTGTTCGGCGGCTACGCCTACACGGACGGAAAGGTGATCAAGGATTCCAACAAGGCGCTGATCGGAAAACCGCTGCAGGGCACGCCGAAGAACAGTTTCAACGCCTTCGCGAAGTACCGCGTTTCGACCGGACGCTTGAAGGGCCTCGGCCTCGGCGCGGGCGTGCGTTGGGTGGATGACCGTCCCGGAGCCACGAGCACCACGCTCGTATTTCCCGGTTACACGGTCGTCAACGCGCAGGTCAACTACGCGTGGCGAAACTACGCCTTCAACGTCGCGGTGAACAATGTCTTCGACGAGTACTACTGGGCCAACGTGGCGGCGTTCAACGGCAACCGCGCCGGCACGCCGTTGTCGTACCGGGCTTCGGTGCGGGTGCGGTTTTGAGGTAGGCGCTCCCGCTTATGGGTTGAAATCGAGCACGCGCGTACGCGTGCCTTTTCGGAGCGTGACGATGCCGCTGTTCCAGTCCGACTGCACGAACGGGCTGTCGAAGACCTTGGCTGGCGCGAGGTCGACTGGCCGGCCGTTGATCTCCGGCGACCGGGTTTGATCGAGGGTGAAGCGGAAGCGGTCGCCGCCGAGGCCGGTGTAGGTGAGGACACCGCTTGTTGTCTCAACCGCACGTGCGGCCACCGCAGCGCGGAAGGCGGCGAAGCTGGCGTGGGCGCTTTTCGGTGCGACCTCGATGATCACGGGCGAAAAATCGTCGGCGCATTTCAACCAGCGGCCGAATTTCGCCTCCTGCCGGTCGGGGAAGCTGAACTCGCCCTGCACGACATGCACTGCGGCGTAGGCGCCCTCCGCCTCGGCGAAAACCCAGCGACCGTCGCGCACGGGAACCGAAAGGCCGGCCTTCGAGAACCAGACGCGCCACTCGTCGGAGCGCCGGCTGGTCTTCAGTTTCTGGGCAATGAGCGTGCCGTGGGCCTGTGCCGCCCAGTGGGCGTTGTTGGTCGACTCGCCGGCGGCGTTCAACGCCTGGGGGTAGATTCGGGCGTCGGGATGGCCGCGGAAAATAACTCCCATCCAACGGTTCTGCGCGCTGATCGCGGCCCAGTCCTCCTCGGGGCGCGCCTCGAGTTGCAGCGAACCCATGATGAAATCTGGCGTGCGATAGCCGTAGCGCAGGATTCCGCCGAAGTCGGTCCGCATCCGGTAATGCGGGGGCTTGGTGTAGTTCGGCAACGCGAGCCCCATCCGGCGCTGGCGCACCTCGTAGGTCCCGAGTCCGCCGGCGTCGAGCGCGAGGTCGATGACGAGGTCTGGCATCCGCCAGGTACTCGTGACAAAGGGAATCATCGAGGCGTGGACGAATTCCGGATCGCCGATGCCGAGTGCGTACCATGCGGCGCGGCGGACGAAGTCGGTCCCTCGCTGGGACGAGTCGGGGTAGGTGCGGGTCTTCGCACCGCCGGCCACGCCGTCGAGTTGCTGTTCCGCCCATAGGGCCCAGTAGAGTTCGAGAAACATCCCGGCGCGTCGCTTCAACTCCGGGTCGTCGCTGAAATCGTACAGGCTGTAGATGCCCTTGAGCGTGGCCGACGCGTAGGAGGGCGATTCGATTTCAATCAGCAGGCCCTTGCAGGCACGTTGCCGGAGGTATTCGCGGAGGTAGACGGTCCACGCGTCGTAGTGCTCCCGCGACGAGTGCCCGTCGGCATATTTTCGATCTCGATACGCCGGCTCGTCCTTGAGCAGCCGGGAAAAACTCCAGCAGGTCGAGAAATGCTGGGCGTGATGATTCTCCGAGTGTTCGAGCCACCAGGTCTGCGACTCCTTGGTTTCGGCCTGCGACAGTTCCGACTTCGCGCTCGCCCACACCCACATGGTCTCAAGGATCACCGCGTGGGTCTCGGGCGCGAGCCGGCCGGCGGCCTTGGATCCGCGCGGTCCGTAGAACACGCACATCCGGGCGAGCGCGTCGGTGATCGACGGAAAACTGTGCACCTCGAGCAGGGTCTGTGGACGTTCGAGGTGGTACTGGCAGAGTTCGCGCAGCGCCGCGTTGGCCTCGGGAAGTTGTTCGTTCAACTCCAGCGCCCGGAGGGAAAATTCCACGATGGAATGGGCGTAGATGCGCGTGTAGTCGCCGCGGTTGTTCCAGTTCTTCTTGATGGCGGCGCGGACGAGCGGCGCGCCGGCTTCCTTGCGGAAGAACGCATCGTTTCTTCGCTCGCCCGCGGCCCGGACGTCCGCGATTTGAGCGTCGGTGAGACTGGCGGCTTCGACCGCCGGCAGCGCGAGCACCAGTCCAGTAGTGCCGAGCACGAGGGTTCGGAAGAGCGCAACGGAGATTGATGTGGCGGTGAAGCGAGGAAGGAGACGCACGTTAGTTTAGGGAGTCGGCTCCGACGGTGGAAGGTTGCGGTGTATTTTTCGAGCGCATGATTTCCGCGCGGTGCCTGCCGTCGGATCGGTTTTGCACTTCCCTTCCCATGCAATCACGCCCTTTTCTCTCCCAACCCTTCAACGCTTGGCGTCCGCCCCTCTATGAAAATCTACCCAATGGTCCGTGCGATCCCGGCCTTTGGCTGCCTCGTCGGCTGCACGCTCATTGCCGCCGACGCGCCGAAATCTTCCCTCATTCCACCGGGCGACGCGCCGGTGACGCTCTCTCCGTTCGAGGTGACCGAGAGCAACCGCGGATACTATGGCGCCAACACAACGTCGGGAACCCGCATCAACTCCAAGATCGAGGATCTCGGCGCCTCAATCACCGTGATCACAAAGGAGCAGATGGAGGATTTTGCACTGCTCGGCCTCAACGACATCTTTGCCTACGAGGCGGGTACGGAGAGCACCGCAAATTACACGGAATTTTCCGTCGACCAGAACGGCGCCGTCACCGACAGCGTGAACCTGAACCCCGAATCGGCGAACCGCATTCGTGGTCTCGGTGCGGCGAACATCACCTTCGGCAATTTCGAGACCTCGGGCCGCGTACCCATCGATCCGATCGATGTCGATGCCGTGGAAATAAGCCGGGGGCCGAACTCGAGCATCTTCGGCATCGGCAACACCTCTGGCACCGTGAACTCCGTGCCGGCGTCGGCCAACCTCACTAACCATCGCACGCAAGCGACTCTGCGCGCCGACAGCAACGAGGGCTACCGTACGTCGCTCGACCTGAACCGTGTGCTCATCAAAGGAAAGCTCGCCCTGCGTGGCTCGGCCGTCTTTCAGCACGATGAATCGCACCTGAAACCGTCGGGCGTGAACACGGTGCGCTTGAACGGCATGGTGAAATACCGGCCCTTCAAGACGACGACGCTCAGCGCATCGATCGCGGACTACCGCATGTCCGGGCAGCGCACCAACTCTCTCACCCCGTCGGACGGCGTGACGACGTGGCTCGAGAACGGCCGGCCGATTTTCGACCCCACCACCGGCATCGCCACCGTGAATGGGGCCACCGTTCCGCTGGCCAACAACACCGTTGGTTCCTTCGGCAATATTCAAATCTGGGTCGATCAGGGGAAGATCGATCGCGTTACGTTCATCCGCACGACCGACACCCGCGACCCCGTCGTGACCGTGGGCAATGGCGTCTACCGCGAGTCCAACCTCCGCGTCCTTTATCCGAATCAGCCGCTGTTTATCACTGCCCTGCCCGTGACCGATCGGACGATTTACGATTGGCGGAACGTCAATCTTGGGTCGGCCAATTACTACAACAACACGGCCAAGACGATGACGGCGACGCTTGAACAGGTTATTCTGGCGACGCCGCGGCAGAAGCTCGCCGCCCAGGCCGCGTGGCTCCGGGAGCACACCGAAAACTTCTCGAGGGTGGCGGTCGGCATTCCCCGGAGCAACCCGACCTCGACGCTGCTCCTCGTCGATTTCAACGCCAAGCTGCTCGATGGCCGACCGAACCCGAATCTCGGCCGTCCGTACCTGAGCACGCAGCCGTACCTCGAAATGTCGCCCGCTGAGCGCGATGACTATCGCGCGCAGCTGGCCTACCACCTCGATTTCCGCGAGGACAAGAGCTGGCTCCGCTGGCTCGGGGCGCACGATTTCTCGGCGTACGGGGAATACAAGGACGTCGAGCAGCGCCGCATCCGTTGGCGGCACACGATCGTGTCGAACCACAGCTGGTATCCCGCCGGCGTCGCGCGCGGCAGCAACGCCGGCCAGATCATCGGCGGCCGTCCCGGCATTCCCACCAACATCCTGCAGGCGCCCGGCCTGCGGCTCTACGTCGGGGACAGCGCCGGCGGCAACGTCGACTACGGCCCGAGTTATTTTTCCACAGGTCCGTCGACTATCGCCTACGGCAACGGCGCGACGTTCATCAACGAACCGGTCGAGATCGGTTCCGCCGTGGCCAACGGCACGGGGATCAGCGGCAACACCCGCAACGTGCTCAAGGACCACGGTGTGATCTGGCAGGGACATCTCCTGCAGGACCGCATCATTCCCACCCTCGGCTGGCGCTATGACGAAAGCTACACTCGCATTGGCGGCCAGTTCATCTCGCCCGACGGAATCGGACTCAATTATCCCAGCTACAATTCCTGGGCGCCTGGCGACTGGACCTATGGGGACGGCCCGACCCGCACCGCGGGCATCGTTGTCCGGCCCATCCGCGCGCTGGGCCTGTATTGGAACAAGTCCGACAGCTTTCGGCCGTCGGCGCCGCGGCAGGATCTCTATCTCAACCGCCTGCCGGATCCGAATGGTGTCGGCAAGGACTTCGGCGTCATGATGAGCCTCTTCCAGGACCGCCTCTCGCTGCGCTTCAATCGCTATATCACCCGGCAGCTCCAGACGCCCAATGGACCGAGTGCGACCTTCGTCTCGCGGATCCGGCGGATGGATTTCACGAACTACAACGCAGATTCCAATCCCGGCACCGATCCGTTCACGCTGCAGACGGTCGCGGCCGGCTGGGTGCAGGCGGAGGCGGCGGCACAGGGGCGCGCGTTGTCGGCTGACGAGTTGAAGAACCGCGTCGCGGCCATCATGAAGGTGCCGTTGAAATACCTGGATGAGCCGGCGTTTTCCAACGGGGCGGCGGATGACACGCTGGCCCGCGGGTTCGAATTCGAGGCGAACTTCAATCCGACGAAGTCCTGGTCGATGAAGGTCAACGTCGCCAAGCAGCAGACGCTCAACGAGCGCATTGCGCCGGAACTGCAGCAATGGGTGAACGAGCGGTTGCCCGTGTGGCAGTCGATTGTTGATCCCACGACCGGCAAGCCGTGGTTCACGTCGATTTACGGCACGGGCACCAACGCGGCGCTGAACAACCCGGCGGGCTTCCTCTCCGCCAACGTAACCTCGCAGATCAACCAACTGCGCGCCACCGAGGGCCAGGTTCGCCCGCAAATCCGCCAGTACCGGGCGAATTTCATCACGAACTTCCGCCTCGCCGGCATCACTGAGCAAAAATTCCTCAAGCGTTTCAACATCGGCGGCGCAGTGCGTTGGGAGGACAAGGGGGCGATCGGGTACTACGGCGCCCAGCAGCCGCCGGCGATCGTCACGAGCTACGATCTGAAACGTCCGATCTACGATAAGGGGCACACGTACGTCGACCTGTTGCTCGGCTACCGGACCCGGTTGTTCCGCGAGAAAGTGGGCGCGCGGTTTCAGCTCAACGTGCGCAACGTGCAGGAAAACGGCCGGCTGCAGCCGATCGCGGCGTTTCCCGATGGCCGGCCGTATGCGTACCGCATCGTTGAGCCGCGGGTGTTTATCTTGAGCTCAAGTTTTGATCTGTGAGCCGTTTGCCCGACCGACCCCGGTTCGAATTTCAGGCGGCGCCGTCGCTCCGGGCGGTCTGGTTGCTCCTGCTCCTCGCGGGGTCACTCGCCGGCCTCCGGGCCGAGGTGCGCCTGCCGAGTCTTTTTTCTGATCACATGGTGCTGCAACGCGACGCCGTCGTGCCCGTATGGGGCCGCGCCGCTCCGCAGGAGGAAGTGGTGGTTGCGATGCTCGGGCAGCAAAAGTCCGTCCGCGCAGACGCGCGCGGCGATTGGCAGGTACGGCTCGATCCGATGCCGGCGAGTCGTGGCGCGCGGCTGTCGGTGAGCGGGACGAATCGGATCACACTCGACGATGTCTGCGTCGGCGAAGTGTGGCTTTGCTCTGGCCAGTCAAACATGGGCTTTCGCGTCTCCCGGGCGACGGGCGCGAAGGAATTGATCCGCGACGCGAACGCAGCGATCCGGCAATTCACGGTGGAGCTGGCGCCCGCGGCCGCGCCGGCAAACAGTGCCCGCGGTCGGTGGGAGGTCGCCGCGCCGGACACGGTCGCGATGTTTTCCGCCGTCGGCTACTGCTTCGCCCTCGAACTCGGGGCTCGGCTCGGTGTGCCGATTGGCATCATCAACGCGTCGTCTGGCGGGACGCTGATTGAAGCGTGGACGAGTCTTGCGGCGCAAAAGGACCTGCCCGGCCTGGATGCCACGCTCGCAGTCTGGAACAAGCGGATGCTCGCCTGGGATCCGGCCGCAGCCCAGCGGCGGTTTGAAAAGCTTGAGGCCGCCTATCCAGCCGCGGTTGCGAAAGCCAAGGTTGCGGGAACCAAGGCACCACGACCGCCGCGTCGGGCCGTCGCCCCCGATGTCGATCCCGATCATCCCGGCACGCTGTTCAACGGCATGATCGCCCCGCTGGCTCCGTACCGCCTTCGCGGCGTTCTCTGGTATCAGGGCGAAAGCAATGGAACGATCGAACAGGCGCACCTCTACCGGCGTCAATTGCCTCTCCTCGTCGCAGACTGGCGTCGCGCATGGGAGCGCCCCGACCTGCCGTTCGCGTGGGTGCAATTGCCAAACATCGTCCGTGATGGCGAAGGCTGGCCGCTGGTGCGCGAAGCGATGCTGCAGGGACTCCAGTTGCCGCACACGGGCATGGCGGTGACGATTGACCTCGGCGAGTCCGACAATCTGCACCCGCCGCGCAAACGGGAGGTCGGGCAGCGGCTCGCGCGCTGGGCGTTTGCCGATGTCTATGGACTTCGCGATGTCGTCGGTGCGGGGCCGGTTCCGGAACGACATCGCGTCGAAAAGGATCGCGTGGTGATCGGGTTCCGGCACGCCCAAACGGGGCTTGTGGCAAAAGGCGGGCCGCTGGCCGGGTTTGCCATCGCCGGGGCCGACCGCGTTTGGCGTCCGGCCAAGGCGGAGATCAAAGGGGAATTGGTGGAGGTTTTCAGCCCGGATGTGCCCCATCCCGTCGCCGTTCGCTACGGCTGGAGAGATGATCCGGTGTGCACGCTCTACAATGGCGCCGGGTTGCCCGCGTCGCCTTTCCGCACTGACGACTGGCCTATCGCGGGCGCAACGACCACGGGGCTGACTGCGAAATGAAAACGTTTGGAGTGAAAATCAAACACGCGTTTTTCCTGTTCGCGACCGTCGTCGTCGCTCACGCGGCCGCGCCGTACGGCGCGGCCGATCGGGTCGTGTCCACCGTCGCGGCGGCGCCCGCGCCGGAAATCGTTCGGCAAACGTTGCGGCGGGCCGTGGCGTACCTGCGATCGATTGCGACCGATGGCGGTTACGTGTGGGTTTATTCCCCCGATCTCTCGCGCCGTGCGGGGGAGAGCATCACGGACGCTAATCACATTTGGTTTCAGCCGCCCGGTACGCCGTCGGTGGGCATGGCATTTCTGCGGGCGTATCGTGCGACCGGCGAAGAGCCGTTTCTCGCCGCGGCGGAGGCCGTGGCCGGGGCGGTGCGGCGCGCGCAGCTGGACTCCGGCGGCTGGCACTACTCGGCCGACATGAAACACCCCGAGCGCAATCGCGACGGCCTCCTCGACTACAAGGGACGGGCTGCGGCGGAGCGCATGGAGCGCGACACGATCAACCCGCTCTATACCATCACGAGCGTCTACGACGACGACAACACGCAGAGCGTCGTGCGCTTTCTGCTCGCCTGCGATGCGGTCGGAAACGACGGCGGCCGGACGCCGAATCCGGAGATTCGCGCCACGCTGCTCAAGGCGCTGGACGGTATGTTGTGGGCCCAGTACCCGAATGGAGCGTGGCCTGAGCAATACGACGGACGGCCGCGCGATCCCGCGCTTCATCCGATCGTGCCGGCCCGCTTCCCGGCCGCTGCGCGCACGACGTGGCCGGGGGAACATTCCTATACGCGATATTATACGCTCAACGACAATGTCCCGCGGCAGTGCATCACGACCCTGCTCGACGCGTGGCGCCAACTCGGCGATGCCCGCTACCTCGCAGCCGCCCGCCGCGGCGGGGATTTTCTGGTGCTCGCCCAGTTGCCGGAGCCGCAGCGAGGATGGGCGCAGCAATATGATTTTCAGATGGAACCCGCCTGGGCGCGGGTGTTTGAACCCCCGGCCGTGTCCACTTTCGAGAGCGGCGGCGCACTGCAGGCGTTGATGACGCTGCATCTCGAGACGGGCGACCCGCGCTACCTTGAACCGATCGCGCCCGCGTTGCGCTGGCTCGAACGGTCCACTTCAGGCAAGGACGAGTGGGCGCGGCTCAACGAGTTCAAAACCAACCGCCCGATCTACGGCGACGTCGACGGTGCGATTCACTACGATTTGGCGACTGTGAGTCCGAAGCGCCGGACTGGCTATGGCTGGCACGGCTCGTTTCACCTGCCGGAGATTGTCGCGGAATGCCGCGAGTTGCTGCGGATCGGTCGCGACGACTACCGCGCCCGCCAGGCGGCGAAACCGGCGGTGCGATCCGACCATGGTGCCGCTGGCCGCAAGGTGAACAGCGTCATCCAGGCGCTGGATGCTGACGGTCGCTGGATCACCGATGGGCGGTTTCAGAAAAACGCGCCGTTGGAGCAGGTGATCTCCACCAAGGTGTTCATCACGAACGTGAATGTACTCTGCGATTATCTCGAATCACTCAAACTCCCGGCCGGCCGCACACCGTGACCGCGTGGCGCGGAAATGGTGACGGCTGCGACGCGATTCTCCCCTATACACACTCTCTCTTTCTTCATGAAAACCGTCATCCTTTTCCTCTTCGCCGTCGTTTCCCTTTACCCACTCGCGTCGGCGGCGGTGGCCGCGGGCCGTCCGCCCAACATCGTTTTCTTCCTCGCGGATGACATTGGGATCGACGGCATCGGTTGCTACGGCGCGGACCGCTTCAAGGGGAAAACCCCGAACATCGACGCGCTGGCCGCGACGGGCGTGCGCTTCGAGCAGGGTTATTCGATGCCGACGTGCAATCCGTCGCGATGCGTCCTGATGACGGGACGCTACACGTTTCGGTACGGCAACAAGCCGTCGTTCAAGAACGAGTCGTCCGTCGCCAAGATTCTCCGGCAGTCGGGCTATGCCACGGGTATGGCGGGCAAGTGGCGGCAAATGGCGGACACTCCACGCGATTGGGGTTTCGATTCGTATCTCACGGATCCCGAGGCGAGCGGTTACTACTGGGAAAAAGTCTACACGAGGAATGACGAGCCGGTGACTGCGCCCGAGACGATTTACTACCCCGACGTCTGTCTGGAGTTCGCGCGAGATTTCTTCAAGGCGCACCGTGACCACCCGTTCTTTTTTTATTATCCGACCCATCTCATCCATAACAAGATTGTGCGCACGCCGGACAGCCACCCAGGTGTCACAGATGCGGACGCGCTTTATGCCGACATGGTGGCGTATCTGGACAAGCACGTCGGCCTGGTGGTCGACGCCCTCGAGGCGCTGGGTCTGCGCGAACAGACCATCATCCTGTTCGCCGGCGACAACGGCACGATGCGGAAGTTCGGCGGCAACAACATGACCATCGGCGGCCGTCACGTCCTCGGCGACAAGGCCACGATGCTCGAAGGCGGCAGCCGCGTGCCGCTGATCGCCAACTGGAAGGGCGGATTCGCCCCGGGCCGGGTCGTGAAGGATCTCGTCGATTTCAGCGACGTCCTGCCGACGTTCGCGGAACTGGGCCGGGCGCCGTTGCCCGCGGGCGTGACGATTGACGGTCGCAGCTTCGCGCCGCAGCTCCGCGGTGAGAAAGGTGCGCCGCGCGAGTGGGTTTATGTGCAGCACAACACCACTGCGGAATGGTATGTCCGAGAACAAGGCTGGAAGCTTCGGCAGGACGGACAGCTTTTCGACATGAGCGACGCCCCGTTTGCGGAGAAACCCGTGCCGGAGGCCGAGGCCAGCGACGCAGCGAAGGCCGCGCGCCAACGCCTGCAAGCGGTGCTTGATGAATTGAAGCCCATCGCGAGCCCGTTGGTGGCGCCGAAGGAAAAATCTTCCCTCGACGAACCGCCGAAGCGGAAAAAGAAGAAAAAACCCGCGAAGTCGTAGCCGTGCGGACGCGGTCGAGAGATCGGAGCGAAAAGCCGAGAGCTGAGACCGTCCGCTTACGCCTGCGCTCTGTCCTCGCCCCGATCAGAACGTGACCCGCGTCGAGAACACGTAGCTGCGCGGCTGGGTGTCGAAGGTCGCGTTGTTCGGGCCGGCCCAGCCGTTGATATAGTTCGGAATAATCACGATATGATAGTGATTGAAAACGTTGTTCACGTTCAGCTGGTGTGAAATCCGATACCGGCGCCACGCCCAATCGTAGCCGAGGATGGCGGTGAACAGGGTGCGGGTCGGCCAGGAGTAGAGTGCACGGTTGGTCGGGTTGTTGCTGAGCCCGACGGGATAGAAATAAAAGGCCGTGTATTTCCAATTTCCCTGGAAGGCGCCACCGGCCCGGAGTCCCTTCAGAGGACCCCGGTCAAAGGTGTAAACCGATTCGTAGTTCACGGAAATCTGCGGATAGCCCTGCACCTGATCTCCACTGGTCATGATCGGAATCGTGCCCACTGGGGTGAAGCTCGGCTTGATTTGCATCTGGGAAACCGGTAGCCCGACCGCGCCGGTGAGGATCGGCCCATGCTGGGCCATCAGCGGATCCGCGGCGCCGTTGAAACTGCCGGTTCCGATTAGGATCGAAGCGGCTCCGGACGACGCGTTGATCGCCCCGGTGACTGCCGCCGGGTTGGCATAGTAGGGGTTGCCCGACGTGCTCATCATCGCGACGGTCAGCGGCACCGCTCCGGCCGCTCCCGCGGAGGAAACGGTGGCGCGAGTCGCGGTGGAGTTTACATAGACCACCGTCCCGTCCTTGTAGGTCACCTGTCCGAGGGGGGTCGCGTAGAACTGGTCGTTGTAGAGCTGGGGGAAGCTGTTGTTGCTCCGGTTGGTCGCGAACTGCCAGCCGGCGGAAACGCGCATGCGCCAATGGGGCACGGGATTGGCGGTGAAGGTCGCCTGCGCGCCTTCCGATTTCCGGTCCACGTTGATCCAGTTGCTGGGCGAGCCGCCGAGACGTCCGTTCAACCCGACCGGATTGATGAAGCCGGTGATGTTGACCGCGAACGATGTCTGCTCGTTCTTCGCGTTGGTGCGGTAGAGACCGAGGGACCCGGACAGGGTGCCGTCCGCGCTGGTCACCTTGATGCCAGCCTCCGTTCCGATGGCCTTGGAAGGCTGCTGGGCGTTGCCGTAGGGATCACGGTTCAGGGCCGTGGGCGGGCTGAACGAGTCGGAAATCTGAATGTAGGGCCGGAGCCACGACAGCAGGCGGTAATTGGCGCCAACGCTGAAGTCCTTTCCGGTTTCCTGACTGATCGAATTGAGACTGGGCTGCGTCCGGGAGTTGTTCTCGGTCGACAACAGGCTGTAGACCGCGCTCACCCGGGCGCCGGCGAGGGTGGTCAGACGACCGTCCATCCACGTCGTAAAATTGGCGAGATAGACGCCCTTTTGATTGCCGTGGGTCGGGCGCCAGGCGCCGGTGGAGTTGCCGGTCAGGCCCAGCGGATTGTTCGGAGATACCAGCGAGGCGACCGGGGCGTTGGTGGGCACCTGCACGTAGTTCTTGCCGTTGACGGTGATGCGGCTGCCGTCGTAACCAAATACCGGGTACTTCACAGCGCCGTTGGCCACCGACCAGTAGACCAAGGGAATGTTCGTGAAGCCGTTGTTGGCCGGCAACCCGGTCATGACCGGGTTGAAGTTGGCGTCCGCGAGGACGTAGTAGAGACCGTTCGCGGCGGCGTTGTTGCTGGTGAAATCTCCGCCGATCACCGTCTGGCTCAGGGCGCGCCGGCCAAACAGTGGGTTGCTCAGCAGTGCCGAAATCCGGATGTTCTTCGCCTGCGAACCGCCCCAATTGGCCGAGGCCGTGGTGAGCGAACTCTTGAAGTCCATCGCCCACACCCCCAGCGGATTCCCCGCGGCATTGGGTGCGAGAAAGTCGACGCCGCCGTTGCCGAGCTTCTTGTTGAAGCGATCCGTGTAGCCGCCGGCGATCCGGGTCGACAACCAGGGAGTCCAGACCGTTTCGATCTGCGCCGTGACGAACTGGCTGCGGGTCAGTTCGCCGACAATCGCGCTGCCGAATGAATCGACATTGTCCCAGTCGATGTTGCCGTTGGCGATGACGCCGGCCCCGCTGGGCGCCCCGTTGGCCGCCGCCTTGATTTGATTGGTCGCGAGCAGATAATGCAGCGACTGGCCGTTGCGGGCGTCGTTGGCGGTGCTGAGCGCCGTCAGCGTGTTGTCGGTGTTGCTGATCCGGCTCCACGAGGTTTTCTCGTACTCCACCCGCACCGTGGTGTTTTGGAACGGCCTGGCGGCCACCTGGACGTAGCCGCCGACGAGAGGTCCGCCGATGAACAGCCGTCGGCCGCCGACCTGCTGGTTGATGAAAGCCATTCTCACGGCTAGTCGCTTGCCGCCGAGGTTATAGTCCGCCGTGCCCAGCTTCTTGCCGTACTGATCGATTTGGAACTTTACCTCGCCCGAAGGGGCCGAGTTGAATTTCGCCTGCTTGGAGATGTAATTCACGACGCCTCCTCCGCCGCCGGCTCCGTAAAGCAGCGATTGCGGCCCCGAGATGACCTCGACCTGCTGGAGGTCGAAATTGGTGGTGAAGCCGACCCCGGTCAGTGCCGCCGGGTAGAAACCGTTGCGCAGAATCGACGTGGCGGCGAGGCCGCGCAGCGAAAGGGCGGAGCCGGTGCGGTCGTATTGCTGCTGGGCGGACGCGCTTGTGGCCGGGCTCGACGACGCGACCGAGGCGCCGGCGGCGAACCCCTGGATCATCTCCTCGACGCTCGTCACGCCAAGGTCGTTCATGAACGTATGGTCGAAAATATCCGCGCTCACCGGCAGCCGGTTGAGCTCGGTGGAAAACGAGGTGAGGGAATTTGAGTTCAGGGCTCCGTAGCTGTTGTCCTTCGCCGCCGTCACCTCGAACGGATTCAGGAGAGTGGGGGTTTCCTGTGCGGGTTTGGCGTTCGCCGACTGTGCGCGTAGTGCATCGTAGGGCAGGGCGAAGAAAGCGAAGGTGATGAAAAGAACGGCCGACGGGGAAATTCGAGTTTTCATGGATTCATCCAAGCCGGTCCGGCTTTGGGGCATGGGTCAAGGGCGCCGTGGTACAAACGTATGCCGTCGTCTGATCGGTTCCTTGTCATTGTGCAACCGCGGTTTTGGCTGGCTCACCGGACGAGCGGTCCTCGGGGCCCTCGGCCTTTTTTCGTTCGGCTCCCGTTGGCGCGGCACCTTGTCGCCTGATCTTCTTCGATCGCCCTGTCACCGCTCCGGTTCGATGTTTAAAACGCCCTTCTGATCTTCAACAGATAAGTCCGCAGGTCGCGCGCGCCGAAAGGACTATAATAGTACGGGGCATAACTGGCGTTGGCGTCGAAGGGTGGGGCTGTATTAAACAAATCATTGATGCCGACCTGGATGGTGACTCCGTTCAGCAGATGAAGTTTTTGGGATGTTCCGAAATTATAGCTCGCAAGAATGTTGTGATATATTTGCGAGGGAATCGTGTTCCCGCCCTGGGGCAGGGTGCTGGTCGTGATCGGCGTGGGGTTGGCTGCGCCGTTGTAGACGGGATCACTGGGGGCCCCGGCCTGTTTATAGCCGTCATAGTAAACCGTCCTCCAGCCGACCGTCCAGTGAGAGCCGAGGTAAAAGGAGAGGACCACGTTTGCCTTCACTTTGTTGACACCACCTGAGTTCACGTAACCAACATACTCGAGGAGCGGAGCTCCCGGCGCATTGGGCTTTTTCAAATGCTCGATGATCGTCGCCCCCGAGTGTAAATTGAACGTGCCCAGCGCCGTCTTTTTTCGATAGTCGAAGCTCAGGTCCCAGCCATCGGTGTACATTTCCGCCACATTGGAAAACCTGAAATTCGCGTAGGTAATCCGATTCGTCACGGGGTCGCGCGTGAGATTGTTCGCATAGGCCGGCGTGCTGACGAGCGTCTGGATGTTCGCTGGGGAGAAAATGACGTCCGATTCAGTGATCTTGTAGAACTCGAGATTAAAGCGGAAACCCTTCAGCCGCTCTGCCTGCGGTTCCCAAATGACGCCGGCGCTCCAGGCTTGCGACGTCTGGGGCTGCAGGTCGGGATTTCCGTTGGTGCCCGCATTGCGGTCCGTGGTATAGGTCGCGCCGGTAACGGGGTCGAGAAACGCGCCGGTGACGGTGGTGTTGGGGTTGGTGTTCGTGGTTAATTGGGCCGCGGTCGGAGGGATGAAGGCCCTGGCATACGAGGCGCGGAAGGTAAGGGACCTGTTCGGCTTGTACTTGAATCCAACCGTCGGATTGGTCGACGTGAAGGTGCTGCGAGTCGGGTGTGCGACCACCGTTGAGGTTAGGATGGGCGGGGTCAGGTCCGGGAATGAGGTGATCGTGCCGCTGTTCGAGATTTGGGTGAAATCCTCCCGGCGGACGGCAGCCTGCAAATCCAGGGAATTCACCGCCGGCATATTCTGCTTCGCGGCAACAATGGGAATCTTCGCCTCCACGCCGGCCCCCTGTACCATTTGCCGGCCCCCCGGAAAGACCCGCAGTTCGCTGTTGGTGCTGATGCCGGGTTTCGGGGGCGGGATGTTCCAAAGGAACGCCGTACTGAAACCTTCCGCCCGCGCCCCGAGCCCCACGCTGACCTGCATCCGCCCCGCCGGCAGCGTCAGGGTTGGACCGGACAGGCGCAGGTTGAAGTCACCTGAGCTATCAAGGCCGGTTTCATATCCCTTGAAATAATAGTCACGCAGAGTGGGAGGATGCTCGATGGTGTCGACAAACGGATTGATCGTTCCATTGAACAAAAGCGCCTGGGCCCCGTTGAGTGAGCCCAGCCCGAGTTGCAGCGCCAACTGCCACTTGTAATAAATCAACCGGGATTCACCCCACGTGTAGTCCGTTGCCAGTTCCCAATTGCCGGGAAGATGGGCCCTCACGCCGATCGTCGCCGTCGTCAACCGGGTTTGGTTGGACGTGAAGGCCGACTGTTCCACCGGCACCGGCAAAGAGACCAGCACGTTCTGCTGAAAAGGGTTGGTCGGTGCATTGCCCGGCACCGCGAAGCTGGTTTGGCCGGCGCCCAATTGAATCAGCGGCGAGAAGCTCCGGCTGAGACGATTCGCAAAGTCAGCCGTGACTTCGATGCGCGACGTTACGTCGTAGCGGACCGACGCCATGATCATCTCGTTGCGGGAGAGCTGCCCGACGGGAGTGTTAAGCCCCTGGAACACACTCGGAGCCCATTCCAGATTCTGCTTCCCGGCGTTGGCCAGGAAACCGCTGTCGCGCGTGGCCGAGGGTGTCGCCTGGGACGTGCCGGGTGCGACATGGGTCGTCACGGCATTGAGCGGAGTGCCATCTTTCAACGTGAGCGTCCGGCTTTGCGGATTCGTATAGCCGTTGACCACGGCGGGATTGAGCACGATGTTCGTGGTTCGACCGGCCGCATAGGGAAGCGTGTTGGAATAAAACTGGGCCGGCGCCCTTTGCAGAACCCTGCGGTTATAATCCATGAGATAGGACCGATCCTGGAGCAGCAGGGGCTGGCCGTTGGTATAGGATGCCAGCAGGTTGACATGGATCTTTTTCCCGAGGGAAAAAGCGAAGTTGCCGTCAATCTTCAGCTGCGGCGCATTCCCGTCACCGGTATTCTGGTACGAGGTGGCGACTTCCCCACCGGTGTAGTTCTTCTTGAGGATGACGTTAACCACGCCCCCGACCGCGGAGCTGCCGTAAATCCCCGAGGCGCTCGAGGGCAGGACTTCGATGTGGTCGATCGCGCCGAGCGGAATGCCGTTGATGTTGGGTTGGTATTGTACCCCGATGATCTGGTACGACGGGATGCGATAGCCGTTGACGAGGATGAGAGTATGCAGATTGCCGAGACCGCGAAAGTTCACCTGACTCGATGTGCCATTGTTGCCGTTGGCGCCGGCCGTGGGAGCCAGCTGGCTGTAGTCCTGTACCACGGTGTTCTGCGTGAGTTGATCCTTCAGGAAGTTGTTCAAATCGTACGCATTCGACTCCAAGATGGCCTCTTGGTTGATCATCGTGTACGGCTGGACATCGTTGCTGGTGCGGGGAACGTCCATATTCCCGTTCTGAAATGGCACGGCCGGGGACTCGGTGATCACGAACTCCGCCATCTTTTGCACGTCGCTCGCCGCCGGGGTCTGGCCGATGCCAGATGTGACCGCGAGCGTGCCGGCGAGACCGAGCACGCGGAAGATGCGAGGCAGGAGCCCGTGACGGCCCATCAGGGGTTGATTCATTGGCTGGGCTTTCAGGTTCGGAGTTCCCTGAAAGGGATATTGGGAGCGGGTGTCGCCTGTCAATGTAGCGCGGGCGGGCTGAGCGTGCGCGCCTTCTCGACCGCGACGTGAGCGCGCAGAACATCTGGCCCCACAGACCAAGAAATCCGTTCGGCGATTTGCCGCAGGACCGGAGTGCGACGCCGGCATGATGGTTTCGGGACTAAATTTTTCACCCCTGCCGCTTGGTGGGAAAAACTCGGGCACCGATCCCCTCTCGATCTTCCGCCATGGAATGGTTCTGATCCCGATTGTATCGTTACTGCCGCCCCATCGAGCTTCGCCGGCCAATTCGCGCCGTCGACCCGTCGCGACGGGAGCAGCCGGGGCGCGTTCATGGAGCGATTCGAGCGGGAAGTCTTGCTTGCGGTAGTCGGGGCGGCGCCGGCGCGCGCAATATTCAACTTGGACCGGAAGCGCAGCGAGCGCTCGGAAAGCGCCTCTATTCGTGACGGAGCGCGTCGATCGGATTGAGCCGGGCGGCCCGGCGGGCGGGAGCGTAGCCAAACAAAATGCCGACGGCGGCGGAGAAGAAAAACGCGATGACGTTGATCTGAAGATTGAAGTTGAACGGCACATGGATGAGTTGGGCCAGGCCGACGCAGAGCCCGAGGGCGAGCAGGATACCGAGAATTCCGCCGATGCAGGACAAAGTGACCGCCTCGACGAGGAATTGGAGCAGAACCTCGCTGCCCAGCGCGCCGATGGCCAGTCTGATGCCGATCTCGCGGGTGCGTTCGGTGACGGACACGAGCATGATGTTCATGATGCCGATGCCACCGACCAACAGCGAAACGCCGGCTACGGCCGCGAGGAGCGTCGTCATCAACTGCGTCGTGGAGCCGAGCGCTTCGGCAATCTGACGCGTGTCAAACACCGAGAAGTTGCTGTCCTGATTGCCCTGGAGATTGCGCCGCTGCCGCATGAGGAGGGTGATCTCCGCAATGACGGCGTCACCGTTCATGCCGTCCTTGCCGGAGATCACGATTTGGGTGATGTCGTGGGAGGAGGCCTTGCCGACCAACCGCCGCTGCAGGGTGGCGAGCGGCACGATGATGGTGTCGTCCTGATCGCCCATGCCGGCCTGACCCTTGCCCTTGAGGAGACCGATGACCTCGCAGGAGGCCTTGCCGATGCGGATTTTTGCGCCGATTGGATTGCCGCCCTCGAACAGTTCGCGCCGCACCGTTTCGCCGATCACGCACACCGCACCGCCAGAGCGGAGATCGGCATTCGTGAAAAAGCGGCCTTCCGCCAGGACCCATTTGTTGATGTCGAAGTAAATCGGAGTGGTGCCAATGACGGGTGTGGTGCGCGCGGTGCGCAGGTAGATCGTGCTCAACGCGGCCGAGCGCACGGGAGCGATGGCGGCGACGCCGGCGATCTGTTCGCCGATGATTTCGGCATCCCGCTCGGAGAAATTGGCCACGCCGCCGGACGCGGGGCGGAAGCCAAAACCCGAGCCGGGGCGAAGCAGCATGAGGTTGCTGCCGAGATTCGAAATCTGCGCCTTCACGGCGACCGTTGCGCCCTGACCGAGTGTGACCATCGTGATGATGGCGGCGACACCAATGAAGACGCCGAGCACGGTGAGGAACGCGCGCGTGAGATTGCGGGCAATTTCGCGGACGGCGATGGCGAAGGCGTTCCAGATCATGGGCGAGTGCGGCGGTCAGGCGCGGCTGACATCAGACTCGATCAGGCCGTCCTTGATGAGTACGGTGCGGTTGGCGCAGGCTGCGACTTCGTCGTTGTGCGTGACGACGAGCACGGTGAGGCCACGGTCGACGTTCAGCCGGGTCAGCAGCGTCATGACGTCTCGGGTGGTCACGGAGTCGAGATTGCCGGTGGGTTCGTCGGCGAAGAGCGTGCTGGGCTCTGTCACGATGGCGCGCGCGATGGCGACGCGCTGCTGCTGGCCACCGGAAAGTTCCCCCGGGGTGCTGCGGAGCTTCGCGGGCAGGCCGACGGAGGTGAGGGCCGCAAGCGCCTTGGCCCGGCGTTCCTTGCGGGGGAGTCCGCGGTAGAGCAAGGGGAGTTCGACATTGTCGAGCGCGCTGGTGCGAGCGAGCAGATTGAACCCCTGAAAAACGAAGCCCAGGGCGTAGCGACGCAGCAATGAACGTTGATCATTGTCCAGTGCCTCCACCGCGATGCCCTGATAATGATAGGTGCCGGTGGTCGGGACATCGAGGCAGCCGAGCACGTTCATGAGCGTGGATTTTCCGGAGCCGCTCGGTCCGATGATCGCGACAAACTCACCCGGGAGGATGGTGAGATCGATTCCCTTCAGAGCCTGAAATGCTCCCTCGCCAGCTCCGTAGGTCTTGGTCAGGCCGCGCAATTCGATTAGCGGGATCGACTCGGGCGCGCTCACGGGGAAGGAGCGTTCGCCCGGAGAATGATCGCCAGCCCCTCGGTCAGGCCTTCGCCGGAAATTTCCGTGTCGCGCCCGTCACTCAACCCCAGTTTCACGGGGATCGACGCGGGCTGGCCGTCGCGGAGAATCCACACGTGCGCGTCGGCGACGACGGACCTTGCGACGGCGTCCTTGTTTGACCGGCCCTTGCGGCCGATCATCGGGATCAGGCTTTGCACAAACGATTTCTTCGCGACGACGGCCGCGGCGTCCGCCGGGGACGCGGGGACGAAGCGCAAAGCCGCCGTCGGAACGAGAAAGACGTTTTTGCTTTCGGCCACGAGGATGTCGGCGGTGGCCGTCATGCCGGGACGCAGACTCAAATCATCGTTGAGCACCTCGAGGTCGGCCTCGTACGTGACGACATTGTTCGTGACGGCCGAGCCGTAGGAGACGATGAGGACGCGGGCGGTGTAGGCCCGGTCCGGCCAGGCGTCGACGGTGAAGGTGGATTTCTGGCCCCTGGCTACCCGGCCGATATCGGCCTCGGCGATGGCGACTTCCAGTTTCATCCGTTCCAGTTTTTCGGCGATGATGAAGAGTTGGGGCGCGGTGAAGCTCGCGGCGACCGTCTGGCCGGGTTCGATGCTTCGCGTGAGCACAATGCCGTCGATGGGGGATTTGACGATGGCCTTGAAAGCAGGCGACCGGCCGTCAGCGCTTCCACGCCAAGCGATCCGCTCAAGGACAACGCCGGCAGCCGCTGCCGGCGCGCCGCGCTTAGGCGGGCGAACGCCGCCTCGACACCGTGCTCCGCCGCGCGAACATCGGGGCGCTGGCGGAGGGTGTCCGCCGGAATGCCGATGGCGATCGCGGTCGAGACCGGCGGCACCTGGCGCGGCGTGGCCAGCAGCGAATCGAGCGCGCCGGGCGGGCGCCCGGAGAGCAGTGCGAGCTGATTGCGGGTTTGTGCGAGGGTGAGTTCGAGCGCGGGGAGCGAGGCGCGCGCCTGTTCGAGCGTGCTGAGGGCCTGCTGGGTCTCGAGCGCGTTGCCGATGCCGGCCTGCTCGCGCCACTGCGTGAGCTGCACGGTTTCACGGCGCGTCCCCAGATTTTCCCGCACCACGGCGACCTGAGCCTCGGCGGATCGCAGCGCAACGTACGCGGACGCCACTTCCGCCGCGAGGGAGACCTGCGCGCCGTAAAAATTCTCCTCGGTCTGTGCGAGGTCGGCCGCCGCCGCATCGCGCGTCTGCCTTTGCGCACCGAACAAATCCACCTGCCAGCTGGCATCCAGCGACGCGCCGTAGGATTCGCTCTTGTTGGTCTGATTGGAGTCGCGATTCGTCGCCCGCGAGCCGCTGCCGGAAGCGCTGGCGCCGAGCGAGGGAAACAACGCGGCCTGCTCCAGGCCGCGCCGGGCCCGCGATTCCGCAATCCTTGACAGTGCGGTGCGCACGTCCGGGCTTGAACGCAGCGCACCGACGATGATCTCGTTCAGGATCGGATCGGCAAAACTTTCCCACCACTTGGAAAGCGCCACGGTGTCGCGCACAGTCCTTGGCGCTGCGTCACCGTTCGGCCAAGCCGCTGGAACCGCGACCGCTTTTTTTAACGGCTCCCGGACGTCCGTGGTCGCGCAGGAAGTCAACGCGAGCAGGCCGGCGGCAGCCAGGATGGAGAACAATCCCGGTGCTGTGCTCCGGTCGTTCACTTCACGAGGATCGCGCACATTCGGTGCGGCCCACGCGTCGATTTATCCGCGTCAGGCAGAGTGCGGCCGCTCCGACCGCATAGACGGGGCTGGCCGCCGGTTCGCGCTTTTCCGCGGTGTGATCGTGACAGGAGCGGAGGATTTTTACGCTAAGAATTGTGACTCTCCCCTTGGCGTTCGAAGGCGTCGATTTCGCCCTGGTTGGTGGCTCATTCAGGATGAGGGAGCGTAACGCGATCGATGAAGTCATGGTGGCTTGCCCGACTATACGACGCACGATGGCGCGAATGATACGGGGTGTTTACCGTAGTGGCGCGAGCCGTGCCGCCGATTTGGCCCCGCGAGGAGCGCGATCCCTCGAAGTCCCATCGCCTGGGCCACGCCGGCGGTAGCCCAGCCGAATCACGAGCCTACCGTCAGGGTTTCGCGGTGACATCGGTCGCTGACCTGAAGCCCGGCGGGACCGCGATCCAATTTTCCTTCCACGGGTGGCGGTGCGATTCGAACTCACCTGCCATAGTTCGATGCGCCGGTGGCCGTGGCATCGAACTGCTGACTGACGCACGTTTTATGGTTCTGAAGGACCAGTGGCGGCTCCAGCCAGCGCCGGGGGGCGCTATTTACCCGGCGTCTCCTCCCGCTCCGCCTGCTTTTCGCGAATTAACGCCACAAACTCTCTTCTTTGTTCCACGGTCAACAGTGTCGAGACCCGTGCATTCATGCTCCGTATCGAAGCGTGGATGTTCGTCTTTAGGTCCCGCCGCATCTGAGCCATCATTCCGGAAGTTTCCTTGAGGAGCGGCCGGATGCCTTCGACTTGGGCCGGCGTAAGCTGCAACCGCCGTCGGTACTCCTCCATCGTCGCGCTGGACCAGCGCTGTTCGAGTGTCGACACCGGTGCGACCGCCGTCGTCGTGGACGGATTCACCGACCCGGAACTGGCGCCCGGTGTAGCTGCCGACCAGCGGCCCGTCACCACGCCGGTCGAAAAGATCCCTGCGACCGCGACAGCGGCGGCGAAGTGCTTGCGGGTATTCATGGCCGCAACGCCTCCTGAAAAATTGCATCGACCACCGCCGCCTCGGTATCGGCCGGCGAATGCGTTGGAGTCTCCTGACGCGGGCCGGCGAGCCAGAGCCCTCCAGCCACCGCGAGCGCGGCTGGCATCGATCCCACCAGCCAGCCCTCAAGTACCGTGAGGTAATCCGGTTCACTGCCCCGGCGCGCCCGCACCTCGGCGAGCACCCGCGTGGCGAGACCCGGGGACGGTTCGGCGACGGGAGCGGTGTCACGGGACGCGGCCCGGGACAGTCGGTCGAGGATTCGATCGTATTTTTTCATGATAAATGTTTCTCCAAACCGCGCAGTGCACTCTTCAGTTTTTGTCGCGCCCGAAACAGCCGCACGCGCACCGCCACGCCGCTCTGCCCGGTCAACGCCCCGATTTCCTTTAGCGTGCGCGCCTCGAGATAATGCAGGTTGAAGACCAACCGTTCCGCCGGCCCCAGCGCGGGCAGCAGTTTTTCCAATAACTCACGCGCCGCGTGGGGCGCGAAGTCCGCCCCGCTTCCATCCGGCGCCCGCAGTGTCGCCGCGAGCGCCTCCGCGTGCGCCGGCTCCAGATCGCTCCACCGCAGTTCTGGCCGACGACGATGTGCCCGTAGTCGATCGATGCAGGTATTCGTGGCGATGCGTGACACCCAGTTTTCCAGCGGCAGGTCGCGCTGAAACTTTGCCAGATTCTGAAACACCTTCACGAAAACCTCCTGCACGGTGTCCTCCAGCGCCTCGCGGGGCGGCAGATGGTGGCGCACGATCGCGGCCACGCGGGGATGCAAGGCTTCCATGAGGGTGCGGGCGGCCGTCTCGTCACCGTTCCGCACCCAGGCGTCCACGCAGGTGAACAAACTCTCCGGCGTCGGCATGGGCGGGTTTAGCTAGACGGCACAGCAGGCATTACCGGAGTCATACGACCGAGGTGACGGAGTGTTACGGGAAATATCAAAAAAATTTTCGGACATGTCCTGTAACGCCGCCCCGCACTCACCGTATGACGAATGTATCTTCCCCAACCATGCGTCTTCGTCTTCGGTTTTTTCCCACTGCTCTGGCCGCACTCATTCTCGCGGTTGCTTCTCTTCCGGCGCAGACCGCATTTCGCCTCGGCGCCGAGGGCACTGACTACGGCAAAGACATTGCCACCGATCCCGCGGGGAACCTCTACGTCACCGGATATTTTCAAGGCACCGTCGATTTCGATCCCGGCCCGGGAGTTGTCAACCGCACCGCCCAGGGTTCTCCGGCCAATCCGGGAGCGGTCGACATCTTCGTCGCAAAATACTCCCCGGCCGGCGCTCTCCAGCTCGTCTTCACGATCGGTGGCGCCGGCGCCGACATGCCGCACACCATCCGTCTCGCGCCGAACGGAGACATCGGTCTCACCGGATACTTCAGTGGCACTGTGGATTTCGATCCTGGCCCCGGCACCACGGCGCTCAACGCCGGCACCGGCCGCAACGCCTTCGTCGCTCGCTACTCGCCCAGCGGCGAATTGCGCTGGGCCATTTCCATCGGCGACCCGGAAATTGCGGCGGACGACGAAGATTTCTTCGAGGAAGGCATGGACCTCACCTTCGACGCCGCGGGCAACACTTACGTCTGCGGCATCTTCAACGGCACCGTGCGGCTCGCCGCCGGCGCCCCCGAGCTCACCAGCACCGGGATCGACTCCTATGTCGCCAGCTACGATCCCGAAGGCCGCCTCCGCTGGGGCTTCGCCCTGGGCGGCGCCGGACGTGAACAGGCCCATGCGCTGAAAGTCGGCACCGACGGCATGATCTACGTCGCCGGTTTTTTTGGCGGCACGGTTGACTTCGATCCTTCGTCCGCCACCACCACCGCCACCGCTCTGGGCGCCAGCTGGGATGTCTTCCTCGCGAAATACCGGGCAAGCGACGGCGCGTTTCAATGGGTCCGCTCCTTCGGCGGCCCCGGCAACGATCAAGTCCGCCCGGGGGCGCTCGCGCTCGGCCCCGACGGCGACGTGTGGATCGGGGGCGACTTCACCGGCACCACCGATTTCGATGCGGGGTCTGGAGTCGCAAATCGCACCAGCGCCGGCCTCGGTGACTGTTTCCTCGCGCGTTATTCGACTGCGGGCGACTTCAAATCGGTGATCACCTTCGGCGGCACCAGTCTCGACTTTGTCCACCGACTCGTCGTCACCACCGCCAACGAAGTCTACGCCACGGGCAGTTTTCGCGCGACGGTCGATTTCGATCCCGGCCCCGCCACCGCGACGTTCTCCGCCACTGCGCCTGGCGGCGGCGACGCCTTTCTGGTGAAGTTCGACGCCACCGGCGCACTCCGCTGGGTCCGCACGTTCGGTTCGCCTGCGCAGACCGCCGACGCCCTCGGCCTTGGTGCCGGCATCGCGCTCGCCCCCAATGGAGTCGTGATCACCGGACGCTTTTCCGGCCCGGTCGACTTCGATCCGTCGTCCCTCACGCGCACCTTCACCGGCGAAGGCGGCGCCGACGTGATGGTCGTTTATTACAACGCCGATGGTCTTCTCGACGCCGCGCCCGCCGCCGGCGGCAACGGTCGTCTCGCCAATCTCTCCACGCGCGGAGCGGTCTCCGCCACCGAACCGCTCACCGCCGGTGTGGTGATCAGCGACGAGCCCCGCACCGTGCTCATCCGTGCCGTCGGCCCCGCACTCGCCAACTTCGGCGTCGCCACTCCGCTCGCGAATCCCGTGCTCACGCTGCTCGACTCTGCTGGCCGCGAACTGGCAAGGAACGACGACTGGGATCGCACGCTCGCTGCCGCCTTCGCCCGGGCCGGCGCATTTCCCCTCGGCGACGGCAGTCGTGACGCCGCCCTCGTTATCACCCTCCCGCCGGGAGCCTACACCGCCCAGGTGACCGGCAGCACGACGGGCGCGGCGCTCGTCGAAGTCTACGCACTTCCCTCCACTCCATGAAATTCCTCCACCTCTCCGCCGTCGTCTTGGCCATCGTCACGGGCCCGCTTCGCGCTGGCACGCTGACCGTTGGCTTCAACAACGGCTCTCCCGCGCCGCTCGTCCAAAGCTACGGCCCCAACGACAACCCCGCGCAGGCCAACGCCGCCTACACCGTCAACTACACGAACGGCCGCGCCGTCTACGTCGCCCCCGCCGCTGCCGTTGGCCCCCGCCTCACCGGATTCCTCGACCTGCCCGCGGCGATGACACCGGTTTCCGGCGACCTCACGATCGAGTGGACGTTTCCGGTCGTGAGCGAATTGCTCGCCCTCGGCGGCGGCTCGGTCACCGCGAGCGCCATCGCGGGATGCTATATCCGCGGTGCGATCGGCGCGTGGACGGGCGGCCAGTTCGGCGACTACTGGTTTGGCTATGTCGTTACCAACGGTGTGCGCGCCTCCGCCATCCGACAGGGCAACGACAATTTGGTGACAGAACCCTTTACCGCCACGAGCACGGTTTCCTATCGCGTGCTCAAGACCAACGGCACCCGCCTCGCGCTCCAAGCCCGCTATGACGGCGGCGCATGGCACGACGTCGGTTCCACGGTGCTCACGGTCACCGCGGGTAACACCGACGCCGTCGCCGTCACGCACGTCCGCGTGCTCGACACCAGCGGAGCGGCTATCTCGGTGAGCGCCGACGATTTCAGCTGGACCGGCCCCGGCCTCGTATCTCCCGACAACACGGCCACCAAGTTGATCAATCTCTCCTGCCGTGCGCGTGTGGGAACCGGCGGCGACATCCTCATCCCAGGCCTCGTCATCAGCGGCACCGCACCCAAGACGCTGCTCGTCCGCGGCGTCGGCCCGACGCTGGCGAGCTTCGGCGTCACCGGAGAACTCGCCGATCCGAACCTGACCGTCTTCAGCGGCAGCAGCGCAATCGCGACCAACAACGATTGGAGCAGCGGCCCCAATACCGCCGCCCTTGTGGCAGCTGCCAGCGAGACCGGCGCGTTTGCCCTGCCGAACGGCAGTCGCGATGCGGCACTCATCGTCACGCTGAATCCTGGGTCCTACACCGTGCAGGTTGCCGGTGTCGGCGGCACCACCGGCGTGGCACTCGTTGAGATCTACGAACTGCCCTGATCCCATGGCCAAACGTCTCATTGCCTTTCCCGTCTGTCTCCTCGCCGTACTGGCGTTTGTCGATCGCCTAGGCGCCAGCGCCCTCACCGTCACAGTGCCGAGCATCGTTGCTCGCTCGCCGACGACGCACACCGCCCGGATACGCGTGGCGGTGGCGTGGGAGAATTCCTGGCGCAGCGATTTCGCCGGAGCGGACCGCGCTGAGCCGTTTAACTACGATGCCGCCTGGCTGTTTCTTAAATATCGGGTGGGCGCGGGGCCGTGGCTGCACGCGCGCGTCGGTCTGCAGTCCAGCGACCATGTCGCCGTCGCCGGTCGCACGGCTGCTGCGATCACGCCGGCGCCTGACGGCACTGGTTTGATCGTCGCTCGTGCCACGAACGGTTCGGGCCGCTTCGCCCCCGGCGATCTGGATCTTACCTGGGACTATGGCGCGACAGGAGTGGCCGATGACGCCGCGGTCACGCTGCGGGCGTTCGCGCTGGAGTTGGTCTTAATTCCGCCGGGCGCGTTTTTTGTCGGGGACGGCTCGCCCACGACCAATGGACGCTTCCATGCGGGCGGCAGTCCTGGCACGCCGTATCAGGTCACCGCCTCGGCGCCGCAGTTCATCAACAGCGCTGGCGGCCTCTGGGCCGACGCCACACTCACCAATCTTCCCACCGGCGTGTCCGGCCCCTCGCCCTGGGATAATCCGACCGGCACGCTCGCCGCGGCGTGGCCCACCGGATTCGCCGCGTTCTTCTGCATGAAATACGAAATCACGCAGGGGCAGTATGCCGAATTCCTGAATCACCTCACACCCGCACAGGCCACCGCGCGTTTCCCCACTGAGGCCGATTTTGCCGGTGCCGGCACCGTCCGGACCGACAACTACCGCTTCACCCTCGTGAACTCCGGCGGCACTTACGTCGCCGCCGCGCCGGCCTATGCCAACAACTGGATGTCTTGGGAAGACGGCATCGCCTACGCCGACTGGGCCGGCCTGCGCCCGATGACCGAACTTGAATTCGAAAAGGCCGGTCGCGGCCCGCTGCCCGCCGTGCCCGCCGAATACGCCTGGGGCACGACCACCATTGTGCCCGTCACGGGTTTTGGTGGCGCCGACGGCAGCGGCACCGAAACTCCCCGCCCTGCCAACGCCAACACCTCGTTCTCCCCTACCACCCAAAACCGGCCGCTTCTCGGCGCCTACCGCGTCGGCCTCTTTGAGGGCAATGCCACGCGTGAATTGCGCGGCACCGGCTATGCCGGAGTACTCGACCTCAGCGGCAACGTCGTCGAGCAGACGGTGAATCTCTCGTCGCCGGCCGGCCGCGCGTTCACCGGCAACCACGGCGATGGCAACCTCGGCGCTGACGGCCGCGCCAGCGACGTGCCGTCTTGGCCACGGATTCCCGCCAACGCCACCGGAGCGTTCAGCGCCACCTACGGCTTCGGATTTCGCGGGGGCGATTTCTACAATCCCGAACTCGATCTGCGCCTTTCCTCGCGCAACGTCGCTTCGTTCGGCGGCGCGCGCCGCCTCTTCGGGCTCGGCTTCCGGGCCGTGCGCACAGCGCCCGTCGAAATTTCCATCCCGCTCGGTGGCCCCTCAAGCTTAATCAACCTTTCGACCCGAGCCTTTGTCGGCACTGGGGCCGACCTCCTCATTCCAGGCTTCGTGATCAACGGTGTTGCCCCGAAGACCATTCTCGTGCGGGCCGTCGGTCCCACCCTTGCCGCCTTGGGCGTGACCGGTGTGCTTGCCGATCCGCGAGTCAGTATTCTTCAAGGTTCGACAACCCTCGCGACCAACGATGATTGGGAGGCCAATCCGGATCTCGCTGCCGTTGTCGCTGCCACTTCCCAAGTGGGGGCGTTCGCCTTGCAGGCGCGAAGCAAGGACGCGGCGTTGATTGTGACGCTTCGACCGGGGGCCTACACGGCGCAGGTTTCCGGGGCCGCCAACACGACCGGAGTTGCCCTTGTGGAGGTCTACGAAGTCCCGTGAGTATCGCCGTCTTCATGGGTGATGTTTGCGAGAATCGCCCGAATTTTAACGGCAGAATTCTGCGCCGATCTGACCCGTTCCCTGGATCACGCCATTCGAAATATTGAAACGAAAACGGGGATTCGGTCGTCGAATCAAGGATCAGGAGATGCAGCTAACAATCAGCGGCCGCTGCGCCAGTGGCGATTCTTCCGCAACCAGGCCACGGCTGGTCCGGCGACTCCCGACTCAGCCTCGCATTCGAGATCGATCAAAAACGACGAATCAAGCTGCGCGGGAACCTCGGCGATCCTTTCTGGCCGCATTCTTTGCCAGTTTTACTTCGGACCAATCGCCGAGCTCATGAGTCGTCACGATTTTGCCAAGCGACCGGGCGTGAATCAGCTCAGCCCGTGACAGCTTGCACAATTGTACCTCGCCCCACGCTACCCAAATCTTCTCAGTCTGCGCCGCGGGGCGTCATCCCAATCGTTCGTTGTCAGAACACCACAAAATGTAGGCAGCGGTCTTCATCGTTGGGCCACCAGCGAACCTCCTGAAGACGATCACCGGTGCTACGAGAGCGGCTTTGGCTTCATGATGTGAAAGGAAGGCGGATCGCAAGTGAGGGCACAGGTGCGGTCGAAGCAAACGCGCCGAACCGGGGAAACCGTTGCCACCGCCATCGGCGCACGCGTCATCGACTGCGGCTAGAGCCGCTGCAGTTTGATTTCGGAGATCTCCCAAGCCGCACCACGCGAAACAAGCTGGAGCGCGCCCGCCGGCATGTCGGGGGCCGGGCCGAGTCGAATGCGGAAAGAGGGCCGGACCAATCGCACAGCGGGGCGCCGTCAAGCGTGGCCGAGAAATCCATGCGCGTGCCCGCCAGCCGGAAGGTGAACTCGAGCACGTGCGGTCTGGAGTCGGGGACGCGCTGACCAAGGGCGACGCCGGAACCCGCGCGGCCGGTCCGGCCGCCGCGCCGGCCCAGCACGCTCTGGAACATGCCGTCGTAGCGTTGATCAAATTCAAACGAAACGAGCCGCGGGCCCCACGGCAGGCGAAAGCCGAGACCGGTCGCGCCGGATTGCCGCCGCAGGGTGAGGCGCAGGCGGCAACTGCCGATCTCACCGTCGCCCGGCACGGTGAGCACCGCGTTGGGGTTGGCGGGACCGCTGAGATTACCCGCGGCGAGCAGGTCCAGCCAGTCGCCTTCCGGGCGGGAGGCCTCCGGCACCGGCATGGCATCGAATGTGCCATCGAGCCGGTAGAGCCGCAGCAGGCGCTCCTGGCTGTCGAGCGCGAGCAGCCGCGCGTCCGGGCTAAACGCCGCCATCACCGGCGTGCCATCAATGCCCAGCAGCGTGCCGCGCAGGCGGCTGCTCTCGTAGTCCCAGAGTTTCGCCGAGTGGTCGGCCGCGGCTGAGAGGAGGCGCGGCTCGCGGGGGTGGAAGGCCAGCGCAGTGATCTCCGCGTCGTGGGCACGGAAACTCCAGCGCTCGGCCAGCGTCGCGGCGTCAAACACGTGCACCATCTTGTCCGCGCCGCCGAGTGCCAACAGGCTCCGATCGGGGGAGGGAACGAGCTCGTTGAGCCGGAGATTGACGTGCACGGTCTGCAGGGGCCGGCCGGTCGCCGCGTCGAAAGCCACGAGTTCGTCGACGACGTCGTCGGCCTCGCGCCGGCGCGGCACAATGGCCAGCACGCGCCCGCCGGTGGCGTCGAAAATGGCGCGCTCGGCCGGCGGCAGCTCGACCAGTCGCTCGCCGGTGCGGGCGTCGACGATGCGCAGCGGCTTTCGGTTCACGGCTACCGCCAGCAGTCGCTTCGCCGCCGGATCGAAATCGAGGCGCGAGATCTGGTCGTCCATGATGACCTCCCAGCGCAGGACCGGGGGGCTGGCCGCCGTGGAAAACAGCCGCAGCTGGCGGGCGGCGGGCGCGGTCCGCGCCGCGATCGCGAGGAGTTGCGCCGGCGCGTGCGCGGCGACGGTGGCAAAGCCCGTCGGCGTCACGAGTGCGGTCTCGCGCGGTCGCGCCGGATCGGATACGTCGTAGCGGGCGAGTGCGGCGCCCTTGCGCGCGATCAGCTCGGTGTTGTTTGCGCAACCAGGTCGGCACCGGCGCGGACGTGCTGATCGCCGGCTTCTACGTCAGCGGCACGGGCACCAAGACCCTGCTGATCCGCGGCGTCGGTCCCGGCCTCGCCGCGCTGGGTGTCAGTGGCGCCCTGGCCGATCCTCTGCTGCAGCTCTTTGACAGCCGCGGCACCCTGCTGGAGACGAACGACAACTGGGACGCCGCCCTCGCTCCGACCTTTGCCTCCGTGGGGGCTTTTCCCCTCTCTGCCGGCAACCTCTACTCGGTACAGGTTTCCGGTGTCGGCGGCGGCACCGGAGACAGCATCGTGGAGCTCTACGAACTGCCGGACCCGTTGACCGCTGCCCGTCTGCCCAAAGCCAGCACCCGGGGCGACGTGGCACTCGGCTTTCCCCGCATCCCCGACCGCCTGCCCACGACAGGCACCGTGCGCTTCAAGGTGATCTTCGTGGATTTTCGGGATCAACCTGCGAGCCGCACCCCGCAAAGCGTCTTCAGCATCATTTCGCCGGGCGCGGAGTCCCTCTTCCGTGAACTCTCCTATGGGAAGCTAAACGTTGTGCTTGAGGCGGACTTTCGCTGGGTTCGCATGAACAAGGCCTCGACTGAGTACGGCTGGCCCAGTCCTACCTTCAACGCGCACCGCGCCTACATCCAGGAGGCGCTCGATCTGGCGGTGGCCGCCGGGACCAGCTTCGCCGCCGCAGATTCATTCATCGTCATGGCAAACCCGGACACCCTTGCGTTTACCAGCGGCCCGGCCTTCACGCCGGTCAGTGCCGCCAGTGGCGTCACCGCCAGCGGCGGTACCTTTGTGAACGGTGCGACGTCGGGCCGGGACTTCCTCACCTGGGGCTACAAATGGTTCAACCATGAGATTGGCCATGCTCTATCGCTGCCCGACCTTTACGCCTTCTCCGGCGCAACCCATCGATTCGTGGGGGACTACAGCCTGATGAGTTTCATCAATGGCACGGCACCGGAACTACTGGCGTGGGAGCGCTGGCGTCTCGGCTGGCTCGATGACACGCAAGTGGAGTGTCCGCCGTCGGGCACGTCGGTGGTGGCACTTTCGCCGGTCGAAACACCGGGAGTAACCAAACTCATTGTCGTGCCCGCCGGTCGGACCACTGCGGTCGCAGTCGAAAGCCGGCGCCCCCTGGGCTACGATACCAACCTCACTCGCCCCGGCCTGCTGGTCTATTACATCGATACCTCGATCAACTCCGGGGAGGGTGTCGTCAAGGTTCCTCCCCCCAACGAAGCCGACACCCGCAAGCTCAACGCCACCCTCATCGCCGGCCAGTCGCTCACCCACGAGGGCGTCACGGTGCGGTTTGTCAGTGGCGACGCCAGTCTGGTCAACGTCCAGATCACGCGGCCGTAGCACAGCCCGAGCGACTCGCCGGAAGATCGTTTGCCGCAGTGCTGCGCCGGGAGGCGGGCGGTGCGCCAGCGGTGGCAATCTCCGCCCAGACCGGGGCTGGAATGCGACTCGCGAATCCGCAGCTATTGCCGGATGGCGACCTGGCGATCTTCTGGCAGCGCGCAAACGCGACCAACTCGGCCGAGCGGCCGACGCGGCCTGCCAAGGGTGCCTCGCACTTGCCGTTGTCGTGGTCGCCGAGCGATTGGATCGTGCTGTTCAGCGCGGTCGCCGGCACCGACCCCAAAGCGCTTTGAACTGAAGCGCCTGGAGCGAACGAAGCGACGGCCATCAACGCTTCGGGGAGTTTGCCGCCCGAAAAAAAATCACTTCAATCCTGACTACCTTTTACCCATGAAGATCGAGATCAGGTGCCTGGCGAGTTTGATCACTCTTCTCGCCGCTTCGACCGGTTGCATGAATACTTCGCGTTACAAGTCGTTGCCGGTCGAGTGGGCCAAAGCGATTGAACGCACGCCAAACTCGTCCCTCAACCTTTCGGGCCAATACGCCAATGGCGGTCAGAATCGCGGGGTAAAAATCGACGTTGGCTCTCCTGTTTTGCAGGAGCTCTTCTTTGCGCGAAAAGACCTTGCAACGCACGGTAGCAAAGTGGAGATAAGGCAGCGCGATTTGCACACGATTGAAGTGACGATCCCGGACGACTCGAAGGCGTTGGCCCAGAAACGAGTATCCGTCGAAATGGATACAGCCACTGGTGCTTTCCTCCTGCGGAGTCGCGATGCCTCGCTCGCCCACGGCCAAGGTCTCATGGCCATGGCAGGTGTTACAGTCGTTCGGCTATATAGACCTTGTCCCAAAAATCGGCTTTTAGGAAACCGGGTGGAATGCGGTGGTCAAAATGGCCGGCCGACCGGCCTGGCATGACGGATCTGGATCGAAACTGACCTTTGGTCCCGTGGGCCGGCCGTCGGCGCGGCTTTTCATAATGTATCCGGGCACAAGATACCATCACGCGGGTTGATCGCGGGCGATTTTCCGGCGCGCCAGTGGGGCGCCGGCGCTTCAGGCGGCCTGAGCGAGGGCGGCTTCCGCCGCCTGCCGGTCCTGCGCGAGCTTGAGTCGGGCCATCAC
>CANJIU010000072.1 GCA_947474365.1 Opitutia bacterium
CTGGTTTCTTACCAGCAACTCAGCGCCTATCAGGAAATGCTCAACGAGCGTCCCCGCAAAATCCTCGGTTGGAAGTCCCCTGCTCAATGTTTTAGTGAACTCCTTATATCAAGTCGTTCTTCGAATTGATCCTTGAATGTGCCCAGCCATACCGCTGTAGACATGTCGGCTTCCGCCCAACGCGTTCCACCAGGGAAGCAAAACGCCATAGTTGGCGACGCTGAAACCGACCGACCAATACAGTTGCGGCGTGAGATAATCCACCCACGCCTGCTGGATCCACTTCCTGCTGTCGGCATAAATGTCACTGTAGCTCTGCAGCCCGTTGGTGGCTGATCCGCCCGGGTCGCTGTTCTGGTTGCGCCATATGCCGAAGGGTGAAACGCCGAATTTGACCCACGGTTTCACCGCGCGAATGCTTTCGTAGCTCCGCTGGATGAACAAATTGATGTTGTCCCGCCTCCAGTCCTGCCGGTTGGTGAACCCGCGCGCATCGGCGGCGAAAGAGGCATCATCATTGAACGGCGATCCCGAACTGGGCGGATAGGGATAGAAATAATCGTCGAAGTGGATGCCATCCACATCATACCGGCGCAGCACATCCAGGAGCACGCTGATCACATAATCCCGCACCTGCGGAATGCCGGGATCCAGGATGCGCAGACTGCCCTGGGCCAGCAGCCACTCGGGCCGTGTCCTCGCGATGTGATTGGGGGCGAAGGAGGCCAGGTTGTTGAAGTTGTTCACGGCGCGGAACGGATTGAGCCACGCGTGCACCTCGAGGCCTCGCTGTCGGCAGGCCTCAATCGTGAATCTCAAGGGATCGTATGCGGGGGAGGGAGCCCGGCCCTGCCGCCCGGTCAAATCCGCACTCCAGGGTTCAATTTGGCTTTCATACATCGCGTCGCACTGGCTGCGCACCTGGAAGAAAACCGCGTTGATGCCGGTGGACTGCAGCTGATCGAGCAGATGGATTAGCTCGGACTGCTGTGCAGCCATGGGCAGATCGTTGGCGCTCGGCCAGTCGATGTTGCCAAAGGTGGCTATCCACGCGCCCCGCAATTCATGTTTTGGGGGGCTTTGTCCGACGAGGGACAAGGGTAGTAACGAAAGGCAAACGTAAAGGAATGATCTGATCGAAAGCGGATTTGCCATCATCGGGGCCGCGGGAAAGCTGGTTCGCCACGAGGAGCGAATCCAGGGAGGAGTCAAGGCGAAGGCGCCGGGTGTGGGGTCGCGGTAAGGAACCGGGGTTTGACGCCCGCCCCCCCCCTGCACAGATCCGAGCGGGCGAAATTAGCGCACTCGGCTCTTGCCTTGAGTAGTGGCGTGGAAGCGCTCCCAGGGCCAAGGATGGCAGACACCGGGGGCGGGAGCCATTGCACCGCAAGGCGGCTCATGCGTTCCCGCGTCAAACGATGTCGTTGACTGCGGCGCCAGAGTGAGCGCAGCCAGTGCCACGCCACTTTGCTCCGGAACTTGGCCAGGAAATTCGCGGTAGAGGGAACACCAGAATGCTTAGTGCCCGGTAACGACTCGCCGCAACCAGCGACCTTGCTCCGGGATTGGGTCTTGGCGGCGGCTTTTCAGCTCTCGCTTGATTTCCTGGAGTTTGGCCCTCTGGCACTTGGCTATCGTGTGCCGCAGTAACAGGAACTTCCCTTTAGGGCGTCATCCGCCTCGACACGCAGCCATGGTAGCAGCACGATCCAGCGCTACCGGCTTCCCGGCCACCACGAGCAACGAATCCGATGAAACTCCTGTGGACCACCTTTCTACTCTGGGGGGCCGCCCTCGTTGCCGCCGAACCCGGGGCGACCGTGGATGCACATCAAAAACCAGACACGGACAATCCAAAGCTGCCGCGGGTCATGATCATTGGCGACTCCATCAGTGGCGGATACACCGACGGCGTGCGTGAAGAGTTGGCCGGGAAGGCGAATGTATACCGCGTCCAGGGCAACGCCGGGCCAAGTAGCAGTGGCGTCCAGCATGTCGATGAATGGATCACGTCCGGCAACGGCCGTTGGGACGTGATTCACTTCAATTTCGGGCTGCACGACCTGAAGCTCGGGACCGGTGGCAAAGACAACCGACCGTACCCGAGCGCCGACGGGCATCAGGTGCCCCCGGACGAGTACGAGCGTAACCTGCGTCAGATCGTCGCCAAATTGAAGCGCACGGGGGCAACGCTTGTTTGGGGCTCAACCACACCCATCCCCCTGGGGAAACTTGATCCACCTCGCTATCCGGGTGACGAGATAACCTACAACCAAATCGCCCGAAAAGTGATGATCGAAAACGGCGTTGCGATCGACGATCTTTACGCCGCCGTGCTTGCTCGGATGCCTGGGCTCCAACTGCCAGGCAATGTCCATTTTACCAAGGACGGCTCAGCGGTGCTCGCCAAACACGTTGCGGCCAGCATCAAGGCCGCCTTGCAGAACCGCGAACATTGACCGTCGTTACCGCCTTTTGGACCAGTCGCACAGGGTGGCTCCGAAGACTTCGATCCGGTCAAGGTAATGGTCCCAAGCGTCGTTCTCTCACTCCGCCCGCGAACGTCGCAGGCCAACCAAAGCCCGGTGATTGCCAGTGTGCCAACTGATCGGGAAAAGCGTTGGGCAGCTTCTCGGTTGCGAACCCTCACTTGTTGCAAGAGCGAAGCTCACCGACGTCTGACTGAACACCCCGGCGGTTTACGCGCCTCGTGCCGCATATCCTCAGTCAACCCGGAATCTCCGACGATAACTGCTCATCTATCGGGTTATAAACCGTTCGGTGGGAGGATGAGGGTGGCGCGTCCGCTACGGCAGCGGGACCTGCGTGCGGCGCATCAGGTACGCGATGAGATCACGGCGCTGCGAGACCGTCAGGGTATCGAGCAGTCCTTCCGGCATCATCGACTGGGCTGATTCCTCGACGCTGGCGACGTCCGCCCGATCCACCGTCACCGTTTCGGCCATGCTCCTGACTGTAAGCGTGCGCGCCGTCCGCGCCGCGATGAAACCGTTCAGGGTTCGACCGTCCTTGGTCTTCACTACGGCTACCCGATAGTCGGCGGTCACGACGGTGCTGGGGTCGGCGATATTCTCGATCAGGTAATCGAGATTGTCGCGCCCCGCCCCGGTCAGGTCGGGACCGACGCTGCCGCCCTCGCCATAAAGCCGGTGACACGCACTACACAGACTCGCGAACACGGCCCGCCCGTTTCCCGGGCTGGCGGCGGCCAACGCGGGCGGCGTCAACTCCTCCCGCAGTTTCGCCATCGCCGCGGCCTTGTCGGCCGACGATTCGCGCCACTCACCCCAGACCTGCGCGAGCTGCCGGGTCAAAGCTGGGTCACCGAAACTCCGAATCTGCCGGACGTGAAACGGGGTGACATCCCCGCGCGGAATCTGCCCCGCGTCCACACGCGCGAGCAGCGCCCGCGCGAAGGACGGACGGGAAACGAGTGTCTCGATGACCGCGCCCCGCTCCGTGTGGTGAAAGCTGGGATACGCGAGCGCCAGCTGCTCCCCGATCGCCGGATCGTCGAAGAGCGCCAGGCCCCGCACGGCGACCGCATTGAGGAACCGCACCCGGAGCAGTTGCTGGCAGATGTACCGCAAATCGGGCGGCCGGCTCTCAATCAGGGCCTGCAACGCCGCCTTGCGGGCCGCAACGTCCGCCTTGCCGTCCATCGCCAATGCCTTCACGTCTTCGAGCGCGCGACCATCACCGAAAACCACATTGAGATCGCGCGCACGTTCGCGGCTCGGCTCCGACGAGCGGGCGTCGACTGCCGCGACAAACGCATCCCAAGCGGCCGGCTTTGGAGCCCGCCGCCAGCCCCGCAGACCCTCGGTCATCCCGGCGAGCAAATCCGCCTGAAATGCGATCGGCTGGTGCGCCGCCCCGGCGAGCAAAGCGTTGAGCGGGCCGGGGTGCTTTTCGCAGTCTTCCGCCAGGCGCCGCGCAATCAGTCGCCGCGTGACGGGCAGTTCGCACCCCAGAGCGATTGTGGCCAGTGCGTCGGGCGCTGACTCCGCCACCGGAATGAGCCCGTACCAGATTAACAGGGGCAGGTTGTGGTCGGAGGCGTCCTCGCCGCGCGCCAAGAGCGCCGCTGCGAGCCCGACCCGCTGCCGCGGCGGGAGTCGTTGCAGAACCGAAGCGAGCGCCAGCCGCACCAATCCGGAGGAATCGGTCTTGGCCAATGCCACAAAGCGAGTGATGAGGTCCGCGTCGGGCGGAGCTGCCATCTCCCGCGGTCGCTGACTCATCACGGTATCGAGCGGCCACGTATCGCTCAGCAGACGGATCGCCCAGGTGCGCACGTGGTCGTCGTCATGTCGAAGCTGGGCCTGAAGGAACGTCGCGTCCGCGCCGCCGATCATTGCCAGCGACCAGAGCGCGCGCAGCGTGACGATTGGGTCTGAGCTGGCTGCGAACATCGCGCGCAGCTCCGCAATCCCAAGCGCGGGTCGTGATCCGCTCGCCGCCCGCGCGGCCAGTTGCAAACGCGCCTGCCGGGCGAACCAGTCGTCGCCGTGCGTCTGCCTCTCAATCAATTCGTGGTCGCTTTCCTTCGACAGATCGAACGACGTCAGCGGAGCGATCTGTCCATAGGTGATCTTGAAAATTCGCCCGCTCGTGCGGCTGACGCCCAGAGCGTTGTGACACTCACCCGTGTCGCTCCAATCGAGCACAAAGACTCCGCCATCCGGCCCGGACCCGAGATCGATGCCGCGGAACCAGGGATCATCCGACACGAACAAGTCCTTGCCGTGCCGGCCGACATAGCCGGACCCAGCGCGTTCCAGAATCTCCTGGTTGGCGCGGCGCCCGTGGAAATTGAGCGTGTAAAGCTGATCCCGATACGCAGCGGGCCAGTTGTCCCCTTGATAAATCATCATGCCGACATGGGCATGACCACCGCCGAGCGCGTTGGCCGCCCCGTCCCGCGATTTCGTCCAGTCCTGGGCCGTGTCGAAATGCCAGTGGTCCGCGTGCAAATCGATCAATTCGTACACGTGGGAGTTCGGATCGACCGTGTGCGGCCGCATGTAGTGGGCACCGGTGATGCCGTGCCACAGGTGACCGTTGACGGTGTTGATGAAGAAAAGCTCCCCGTTCCGGTCCCAGTCGTGTCCCCAGGGGTTCGTCGTGCCCGAACTCAGCGCCTCCACGACCTTCCGTTGCGGATGGTAACGCCAAATCGTCCCGCGCATGGGCACACGTTCGGCACTTGGCGTTCCGGGAACACCGAGTTCCCCGGGGCTCGAGGCTCCACAGCGACCGTACAGCCAGCCGTCGGGCCCGAAGCGGAGTCCGTTGGCAAAATTATGGTAGTTCTCCGGTGGAATCGTGAAGCCATCGAGCACGACCTCCGCCGGTCCATTCGGGACGCCGTCCCCGTTTCGGTCCGGGATGAACAGCAACTGCGGTGGGCACATCAGCCACACGCCGCCGTGGCCGACCTCGACGCTGGTCAAACGCTGCACCTCGTCGGTGAAAACGCGCCGTGAACTGAAGCGGCCGTCGCCATTCTGGTCCTCGAAAATCAGCACGCGATCGCGGAGGCGCAGGTCAAACTTGGTGCTGCGCTCGGCGTAGGTGTAGTTCTCCGCAATCCAAAGGCGACCGCGGGCATCCCACGCCATCGCGATGGGGTTCTGCACGTCGGGTTCCGCCGCGAAGACCGTGGCCTTGAAGCCCGGCGGCAGTTGCAACCCGGCGGCCGCCTCGGCGGGAGAACGCGGGGGAATCGCGGGATTTCCACCGGAGTTGAAAGGCGTCGGGAATTCCGCCGCGAAGGCCGGCGCCCCGCCGAGGATCGCGCCCAACAGGAGAAATCGATTAAGGACGCGCATGCGACGTGACCTCACTTTGATTGCGTCTACGGCAGAAGCCAAACGCGAACTCTCGCTCCGGCGGCTTCAGCGCCCCAGGCGCTCAAGGACATTTTTCGTGATTTGCATCACCGCCTTGTCACCACCCTTCAGTCCGTGTGCCCAATCAGTGCTGCCGCAGGTGAAGACCGTGCCGCCCCGGGTGTAGACGCCCATCACGGCATTGCCGGTGCGGCCATTTTCCCAGCGATCGTACCATTCGCAGTCGTCCGCTGCCCAACGCGCCGGTGCCGTGCCCAGCACGACAAAACTCTCAGGCGTACCGTCGCGGTGCGTCGGGCGCGGCACCCCATCCTGCCAGACGAGTTCACAGCCGTCGCATTCATACCCCACGATCGTGTCCTTGCCGCCAAACGCGTCGCCGCGTTTGAGCGACGTGCCCGCATAGAGCCAATGGTCCGGCCGATGCACCGTGAATGCCCCGCTGCCGTCCATGAACTGACCGTGGCTCAGATGGTATCCACCCCAGAGAAACCCGACGCCGGTCAGTGAGTTCTCCGTCCGTCCGATCAGGTGGTGACTCCACAGCGTCGCCAGCGTGTCCTGGCTTCCGCGGGCAGAGTAAACCGGATCCTGGTGGTAGTTCTGTTTCCAGCAGGTCAGCGCCTGACCGTCACCCTCACTGCGCACCTGCCAGCAGCAGGTGTTGCCACTGAAAAAAGCCACGTTGCCGCCGTCACCGATGAATTTCTCCAGATTGTCGCGCATCGGCTTCGACCAGTACTCATCGTGCCCCACGCTCAGGACCAGGCGATACGCCTTCAGCATCTCGGGTCGCGCCTCAAGGTCGCCATTTACCGCATAATCGAGCGCGATGCCCTGCCGTTCCGCCCACTCGATGAAGGGCAGTTCCCACCGCTCGAACAGGCTCGAGGGCGGACGTTGAAACGAGACGCGATGTCCCTGATTCCCGCCCTGCCCGTGGTATGCATAAAGGCTGAAGCCGCCCCAATTGTTGTAGGCGTTGTAGGTGTTGGTCGAGAGCTGCAGCAGAACCTTCGCGTCGCTGCCCGGCTGCGCTGGGCGCATCACGAAATAACAACCGCCCTCGGCGGTGCGGCGGTTGCGCTGGGTGAACTTCCCGCCGCGGTCCGTCGCGCGCAGCGTCACCTGATAGTATCCGGTTCTCCACTGCGCCGGAATCTTCACCGTCACCGCCGCCGGCCATTGGCAACCGTGGGAGGACGCATTCTCCGGCACCGGCAGTTCCTTGCCCGCGACGGCCTTTGCCGTCCACAACACCTCGCGCTTGGCGCCGACCCGGGCGATCTCGACGTCGAAGTTCGTCGCGCTCGTGGAAACGTGAAGCGTGAGTTCGTCTCCAGGAGCATAGCTGATGCGGCCAGCATAGCCTTCCACGAAGAGCGAACGCGCCTCGGGCGTGACGACGACCGGAGCCGTCGCCGCGCGCGGGAATGGGGAACCAAAAACGAATGCGACCGCAAGCAGAGCGAGAAACCGGACGGTGATTCGGACGGGGTGCATGGCGCACGTTGTCACGAAAGTGCACCGTCGGACAAGCCCGCCGGCAGCTACTTGATTTCGATTGCGCCGGCGAGTGGCGGGCGGGTCGGGTAAAACTTGAAGTCGTCGAAGTTCAGATGCCCCCATGCCCCACCCGCCTGCTCATCGACCAGCCGCAGAAAAACCTCCCGCCCCTGATAAGCGCGCAGATCCACGATCACGGGTGCCAGCGTTTCCGTGTTCTTCATCGCCAACGGGGCACGACGCGCGTCAAGGCCGGAGAGTTTCACGAGGATCTTCTGGTCCGCCGCATCGACCAGTTCCACCCGCGTCGCTTCGTACGCGCCCAGTGCGAGGAGAAACGCTGCAAACGGGTGCGACACCCGGAAAGGCTTGCTCGTGAGCGTGCCGGTGGCGCCGTCACCGAGTCCGTTTTCGTAGGTGCCCACCCAGTGTTTGCCCACGTGCCCGCTCGCCATCGGCGCCCGCCGCGCAAACACCGCGTCACCAACCACCGGTTGCTTCGTGAAGGCCGAGCCTGTCGCGGTCCAGTCGCGCAAATCGCCGGACTCAAAATCCGTGTTGAGTGGTTTGCCGTCGCGTCCGACCGGGAGAACCCCGTTGCCGGTGAGTGGCGGATTCACGACTGAACTGGCGTTCCCTTTCGGCACGTCCCCGGCCCGCGGCGTGTGGACAATGATGTCGCGAACGGTCAGCGCATTTTTCTCTGCGTCGGGAAACACCACCTTGGGCTGCGCCCTGTCCCACTCCGCCTTGGAAACCGCTCGAGCTTCGTTCACAAAGACAAAGGCGCCCTTCTTGTTGCCGATGATGATGTCCGGCCGGCCGTCGCCGTTCACATCGCCGAGTCCGATCTGCCGTCCCACCCCGGAATTGTCGTCGATCAGATGCGGCACCCAGTCCACCGAGCCATCCTGGTGGCGCACGAGCTTGAACCAATAGAGGACCGCCGGGGCATTGCTTTCAGGCGAGCCGGTCGGCCCGTGCGCCCAGAAACATTTCCCCGTAACGATATCCTTCAAGCCGTCGCCATCGATGTCGACGAGTTCGACGGCGTGAATTTCCGAGAAGGTCACGCCGTAGCGATTCTCCTTCGGCTCCTTGTTCAGAAAGATGTGCGACTTGAACTGGGGCGTGCCGTTGGCGTCCTTTTCCTTCAGCTGTTCATGCCACGCAAAACCGTAGCCATGGGCCGCGAGCGACGTGATCACGTCCATCAAACCGTCGCCGTTGACGTCGTAGGCGAACATCTGCGCGCCTCCCGGCGCAAACATGAACGTGTGGAGTTTCCATTCCGGGTTGCCCGCGAGCGACGCCGGTTGCTCGAACCAGCCATCCTTGAACAGCACATCGAGGCGGCCGTCCCCGTTCATGTCGCCGACTCCGAGGCCGTGGGTGTAACGCTGCCATTTTCCTCCGCTGGAGATCGGGATGAATTTCCACTTCGCGCCGGGATTCTTCCAATCGAGCGTGGCATAGCCGAAGTTTCCGCCATTGACGCAGACCACCTCCGGTTTGCCGTCGCCCGTCAAGTCGATGAACGTCGGTGACTCGTTGTCCACCTCGTCGAGCACCGTGTGCCGCACCCAATGCTGCTCGCGTCCGGCCGGATTGAGATAGAGGTAGGCAGGCGTGTGCGGCAGGCCATAGGTGAGCACGTCGTTCCAACCGTCGCCGTCAAAATCGTAAACGAAGGCGAAAAAATTATCCGTCGAGTAAGCGTTCTTCTTACCAAAGCCACCTTCATATCCGGGAAATGTTTTCGCCGAACCGTCGGTCTCCTTGACCGTGGTGGTCCTCGTCGGCGCGTAGATCTCGTGCCGCTTTGTGAACCCCGGCCCTTCCCACCAATAGGGCCCATAGACGGCGTCTGGAATCCCGTCACGGTTCAGGTCTCCCAACATGGCGCCCTCGCTCCAATAGTAGGGCTCCAGGTGCTGTTTCTTGAACGAGTGGAGGGTGAAATCGGCGGCCGACAGACACGGCGCAAGCAGGCCGGCGACTGCGAGGGAGGGCAGTTTCAAGCGCATGACACCACCCTGCCGGTCACGTGACGCTCCGGTCAAGCCGCCGATTTCACGGAACGGCGGACGCGTTCCGACTCGCGCGACGGAGGCAAACTTCCGCCTCCGGTCCGCGTCTGAAGTTCACGTCGTGATGACGGAGAGCGAACGGGATGATTTCATCAGCCGGGCCGACAACCTCGTGGCCGGTCAGCGGGAGCATGCACAAAATCCCGGCCCCGTTCTCGCGCCGCTCTTTTCCGCTGCTTTGCGACGACATCCGGATGAAGAAGGAAGGCTCCTTGAACTTTGGGATCGGCTCACGTCCCGGCCCGTCCTGTAACGGGTGCGGATTTCCCACGAGCCCTTCGGAACAGTTGGCGCAACGCCCGACTACTTTTTCCCCATGGTCCAGACGGTCAGGCCGGCCAAGTCCCGCGGAGCCGCCGCGCGCAGCAGGCTGTGCGCGTAGGCGATTGCGACGAATGCCAGATTGACCACCGCTCCAACCCAATAGCTGTGCACGCCGACGCGCCACGATTCCGGCAACACCTTCATCACGCCAAGCCCGAGATAGACGTTCAGCGCGACCGACGCGGCCAGTGCGATGTTGGCTGATCGACCGCCGACCCGCGTCGTAAAAAAACCCACCATGTACACGCCGGTGATCGATCCGCCGAGGACGCTGAACACGATCAAGCTCACATCGTTCATGCTCTCCTTTTCGAGCCGGGAAAAAAACAACGCACCCCCCACGGCCAGAACGAGTGCCAGCACCGTCACCACCCGCGCGGCCATGAGGTAAAAGCGATCCGCGCGCCCCTTGGCCAGGTAGGGCCGCAGCAGGTCGACCACCGTCACGGTTGCGATCGAGTTCACCCCGGAATCGAGTGCGCTCATCGCCGCCGCCATCACGGCCGCGATGATGATCCCAGCGACACCGACCGGCACGTGCGTGAAAACGAAGTACGGCAGCATCTGGTCGGGCTGAAGTTTCGCCACCGCCGGGTCTGGGTTGACCTGGAAAAACACAAAGAGCGACGTGCCGATGAAAAAGAACATCGTCCACACCGGTACCGCGATCCCGGAGAACATCATTGTCGCCTTCCGCGCCTCCCACGTCGTGCGGGCCGACACATAACGTTGCACAATCGTCTGCTCGCCCGAATAGATGTTGAGCCAGTTGAGAAGCCCGAGAATCGCTACCGTCCAAAACGTCCGCTGGTGCACATCCCAGTCAAAGCTACCGAGGCTGAACTTGTGGTGGGCCGACCCGACCTCGATCACCTGCGCAAATCCTCCCGGCAACTCCCGCAGCACGCAGATCAGGCATAGGACACCGCCGAGCACCTTGATCGCCGCTTGCAGTGCATCCGCCCAGACCACCGTCTCCATTCCTCCGGCCACGGCGTAGAGCGCGACGAACACCCCGGCCCCGACGATCACCCATTCGAGCGACGCCCCGGTGAGAAACTGCATCGGAAGTGACATCAGGAAGAGCACCTGGGCGAGCCGAATCTGTTGGAGAAAGATAAAGCTGATCGTGCCGTACACGCGAGTGACCGGACCGAAACGGTCGCCAAGATACTCGAAGGCCGAGGTAAGACCGGCGCGGCGAAAAAACGGAATGAAGATCACTACCGCGATCACCGCCACGACGGGAACCATCAGGTTCACCGTCAATTGCCGCCAATCGAGCACATAGGCGGCGGCCGGCAGCGCGAGAAACGTGGTCGAGCTGATGATGCTGCCAAGCATCGAGAGGCCGATCACCCACCCCGGAAAATCGCGATGCCCGACGAAATAATGCTCCGCAGTCGCGCTCCGCCGCGCAGAGATGAAGCCCAGCACCAGCATGCCGATGAGGTAGGCGGCGACCGCGATGGCATCGAGCGGACGGATGTGAAGATCCATGGCGGGGTCGAGCGGGTCTCAGATCTACCCTACCTGTTTCCCTTCGCGTTCTGTTTTTTCTCCAACTCGTCGAGATCCGTCACTCGAATCCGCAACACCTCGACGGTCTGCTTCGCCGTGGCAAACGCCACGTAAAGCGAGCCCTCGTGCTCCATCACGTCAGGGTAGTCGATGTGCCGCCCGCCCACGAGGTAGCCCATCGCCGTAAAGACCAACCCGTCGCGACTGATCGCCAGCGTCAGGGGGTCGCGGCGTTTCGGATGCGGATTGGACACGAGGACGAACCGCCTGTCTTTGAGCTGCGTCGCGCTAAATTTGGATTTTGCGTCCGGAAAATTGGTGCGCACGGGCGAGCTCCAGGTCCGGCCGTTGTCCGTGGAGAAGGCCCGGTAGAGAAACCCTGAGCCGCGGTTGTCACGATACATCGACACGAGTCGGCCGTCCGGCAGGACCCACCACGTGGGCTCCTCCGCCTTGAAGTCAGCGTTGGCGTAGGACACCGCTGGAAACGACTCCCAGCGATCAAAGCCTTTGACGCCTCCAATCATCACATGGACGTCCTGCTTCCCGTCGCGCCGCGACATCAGCCACTCGCCACTCGGGATGCGCGCCGGCGGAAAGTTGTTCAACGCGTCATCGAAAACCAACCCGAGATGCCGCCAGGTGATCGGATCGGCGGCGGCCAATTCAAACGCGTGCAACGACAATCCCGGACCAGAGTAACCCGGCGCTTCGTACCGGCTGGCGAGGGCGAGCAGCTTGCCTTCCCGGATCCAGAATCCGCGGGCGATCCAACCGTAGCCCACGTCCGGCCTGCCGGTCATGTTACCGATTGCACTCCAACTCAGACCGTCGTCACTCGTGGCAAACGACACGTGCTGGTCGGCACGGTCGTGACCGGGAACCTTCCCCGGACCGCGCGATTCACCCGGCCCGTCGCTCCACATCGCCCAGAATTTCCCCGCGAAATGGACGAGGTAGTTGTGCTGGTTGACGCGATGGCCGCCGGCGGAAAGCACATCGCTGACCACGGCATGTTGCGATGGAATCCGCGGCAGATGATCGAAGTCAATGTCGTGGGAATTCGCGGGAACCCAGGCGCCCGCGAGCATCACGGATGAACTCGGCGCCTTGTTTGGGCGCGCGTCGGTTTCCGCCGCCTCGCCGGTCACGGTCAGCGCCCATAGTGCGAACGCCGGAAGAAGGCCGGAAGACGCTCTCATTTTCCCTTCACCGGCATTTTCAGCTGATCGAGATCGGCGATGCGCACGCGCTCGATTTCCACCGACATCTTCGCGCCGGAATGCGCGATGTACAGGTAACCATCATGCTCGATCATGTGCGGGTAGTCCACGTGCCGGCCGCCGACAACGTAGAACAGCTTGTTGAACACCATTCCGTCGTCGCTCAGCGCGAGCGTCAGCGGGTCGCGTTTCTTCGGATTGGAATTGGATACCAGCGCATAGCGCCCGTCGCTCAGCCGCAGTCCGTGCAATTTCGACCGCGCATCGGGGAAATCCGTGCGCACCGGAGTACTCCACGTCCGGCCGTTATCGGCGGAAAAAGCCCGGTAGAGATACTGGCTCTTTCCGTTGTCACGGAAGAGTGCCATCAGGTTTTTGTCGGGCAGCATCCACCAAATCGGCTCCTCGGCTTTGAGCGCCACGTCGGCGCCCGCACCCACGACCGGAACCGAAATCCAACGGTCGAGCGCAGTGACGCCCCCGATGAGAAACTCGACGCCCGTGTCCTTGTAATCCCAGCGGCGCCGGGTCATCGCCCACTCGCCCGTCGAGAGTTTTTGCGGTGCGAAATTATTGATCGCGTTCTTCTGCACGATGCCGGCGTCCTCCCATTTCTCCCCCGCGCGGTTCCACCGGAAGGCCCGCAATTCGAGGCTTGGGCCGAAAAATCCCGCGGCCTCGTCGAGCGAAACGAGGGCGAGCAATTGCCCGTCGCGCACCCAGAGTCCGCGGGAGATGTAGCGAAACCCCTCCTTGTTTCGTGTGTTGTAGTTTGGTGAATCCCGCCCCGTGTTCTTTGGGTAGCCGGTGATATTCTTCGGCGCAGCCCACTTGAGTCCGTCGAGGCTGGTTGAATACTTGACCACCTGACCGCCCATGTCCTCGACGCGCGGACCGTCGCTCCACATCGCCCAGAAACGGCCATCGTGGTGGATGAGATAGTTATGTTGGTTAACGCCCTTCTGCGCGTGGACATCGCTCACGACGGCGTGGTCGACCTGAATCCTCGGCAGGCGCTCGAAGTCAATCGTGTGCGGATCGGCGGGAACCCAATCGCCTTTCAACATGATGCGCGAACCCGGATTGCGGACCGGGTGCGGCGCGGCGGAATTTGAGTTGGCGTGAGACGAACCGGCGGCGTCGGCCTGCGCCGCACGTAGCGTCCACGCTGAAAGCATCGCCAACAGAAACAAAATGAGGCGGGGAGTTTTCATTTGGGTGAGCGGAGCTTTGGCGCGCCGGCAACGGCAGCGCAGCCGAATAACCTAGCAAGAGAGGTAAAAACGTAGCGCAGGACAACCCGGGGGACCACGACATTCTTCGCCAGACCAACACCCAGGTTCGGCATCAGAGCGAAAACTATCGAATCGGAACGTGCCCGTTGACGGCGCGTCGTGGTTATTCTCTTCTTCCCACGGTCCTCTCCCCACCCCGCCCCGTTCCGACCCCATGAGACTCTTTCTTTCCGTTCTCCCTTCCCTGTTTCTCGGCGCCCTCCTCATGCTTTTCGCCGCCCCAGCGGCGGCAGCAGAAGCAGCCACGGGCTCAATCGAGGGACGCATCTTCAACGCCCGCAGCGGCACCACGGTCGAGCACGCCCGCGTCAGCGTTGGCCATGAAACGGTGATCACATTTTCGGACGCCGACGGCTACTTTCGCCTCACGCCCGTTGCTGCCGGCAACGTGATCGTGCGTATTTTCTTCACTGGCCTTGCGCCTCAAACGGTCGAGATCGCCGTCGCCGCCGGCCAGACCGCGCAAAAAGACATCACGCTCACGCCGACCACCCGGGACGCCGCGGCTGCCGCCTCCGACAAGGTCGTCAAGCTCGACCAGTTTGTCGTCGGCGAGTCACGCGAGATGGAAGGGGCCGCCATTGCGATCAACGAACAGCGCTTCGCCTCCAATGTGAAGAACGTCGTGTCAACCGATGAGTTTGGCGCTGTCGCGGAAGGAAATGTCGCCGAATTTCTCCGCTACCTGCCCGGGCTTACCGTCGACCTCAGCGGCGGCGACGCGCGCACCGTCTCGATCGACGGCGCCCCCGCCGACAACACCCCGGTCACCTTGGGAGGCCTGAGCCTCTCCACGCCGACCGGCACGGGCCGCGCGGTCGAGGTCGGCTTCTTCAATCTCAACAATATCTCCCGCGTCGAAGTCTCGCTCTCACCCACGCCCGACACGCCCGGCTCCGCACTCGCAGGTTCGATCAACATGGTCCCGCGCAGCTCATTTGAGCGCACCAAGCCGGTCTTCAACGGCGCGGTCTATATGATGATGCGCGACGACCTCATCAAATTCGGACGCATCCCCGCGCTCTACCGCGACCCCCGCATGGTCATCCATCCGGGCTACGACCTCTCTTGGATCGTCCCGGTCAACAAAAGCTTTGGCTTCTCCGTCGCCACCGGATTCTCGACCCAATACTCGCATCAGGTCGGGCACACCAACACGTGGCGCGGCGTAAGCGCGGTCACCAACGGCGCCGCTTTCCCCCACACCGTCCCTGGCCGCCCTTACCTCTCCGCCTATCAGGTCACCGACGCCCCCAAGGAATCCTGGCGCGATTCGCTCGGGCTCACCGCCGATTTCAAGCTCTCGCGCACCGACCGCATCTCCCTTTCGTATCAGTACTCCTCATTCGATGGCTGGACCGCCGCGCGCAACATCCAGTTCAACCCCACCCAGATCGTCGCCGGCACGTTCACGCCCACCTTCGCCCAAGGAGTCGCCGGCGCCGGCAATCTCGTCAACACCAGCGGCAACGGTCGCGTCCGCGAAAACCGCACCTATATGCCGACCTTCAATTGGCGCCACGACGGACCAACCTGGAAATTCGACGGCGGGGTCGGACGCGCCTACGGCAAGGACAACATCCGCAGCACCGATCAAGGTCAGTTCCTCACCGTCGTTTCCCGGCGCGCCGGCGTGACCATCGGCTTCGACCAGATCATCGATACGCGCCCCGGCGTCATCACCGTCGTGGACAACGCCACCCGCGCCGCGGTCGACCCGTTTCGCCTCGACAGCTATTCGCTCACCACGGTGACCGATAATCCCCAGCGGTCGACCGACGTGAATTTCAGCTCCTTCGTCAACGCGCGCCGCGATTTCCTCTGGAGCGTTCCTGTCACCGTCCGCGGCGGCCTCGATTTCCGTCAAACGACTCGCGACACCCGCTCCGGCGTCTACTCCTGGACCTACCGGGGCAGCACAGTTCCCGGCAGTGCCGCTCCCTTCCTCGATGCGGTCATCGCGCAACGCTACGGGCCCTACGGTTTCCCCCAGCTGCAGTTCGCCGACTACAAGGGGACGTTTGATTATTTCAAAGCGCACCCCGACGAGTTCACGCTCGACGAAAACGCCAACTACCGCGCGCGCGTGAACGCCTCGAAGCATGCGATCGAGGGCATCTCTGCGACCTACCTGCGCGGCGACGTGGCGTTTTTCGAACGCCGCCTGCAACTCGTCGGCGGCGCCCGCGTGGAGCAGACTAACATCTCCGCTCAAGGCCCCCTCACCGACCTCACCCGCAACGTGCGCCGCGACGCCAGCGGACGTCCGGTCCTTGACGCCGCTGGCCGCCCCGTTGCGATCACGAGCAACGCCCTCGAAATTTCCAAGCTCACGCTCCTCGACCGCGCCACCGACGTGAAAAAAGAATACCTGCGCATCTTTCCGAGCCTCAACGCGAGCTACAATCTTCGGGAGAACCTGATCGCACGCGCCGCCGTCTCCACCTCCATCGGTCGCCCTGACTTCGATCAGTATGCCGGCGCGGTCTCGTTGCCCAACACCGACAACCCCGCCGGACCGACCAACCGCATCACGCTCAACAACGCCGGGATCAAGCCGTGGTCGGCGAATTCGATGAAAATGCGGCTGGAGTACTACTTCACCGGCGTCGGCCAGTTCGCCGTCGGCGTGTTCCGCCGCGACTACAAAAATTTCTTCGGCAACACCGTATTCCGCCCCACCGCCGATTTTCTCGGCGTCTACGGTCTCGATCCCAACGAATACGGGGCCTACGAAGTTTCGACCCAATTCAACCTGCCGGGCAGCGTGCGCTCGGAAGGCTGGGAGGTGAGTTACAAGCAGGCACTGACCTTCCTCCCGCCGTGGGCCCGCGGCATCCAGGTTTTTGGCAATTACAGCGCGCGCACCAACTCAAGCAACAACCTCGGCGCACTTGGTTTCAACGACATCCCGCACAGCGGCTCTTGGGGGCTCAGCCTCACCCGGCCGCGTTTCAACGTCCGCTTGAACGTGAGCTTCCGCGCCGCCCAGCGCCTGGGCGAAGTCACCGGCGTGGGCATCGAACCTGACACCTACAATTATACGCCGTCACGTAACACCGTCGATGTGCTGGGCGAGTACACGATTTGGAAGACGGTCGCAGTGTTTGCCAATCTGCGCAACGTGGGCGATGTGCCGAACAATGGCACGACGGTCGGCCCCAACACGCCGTACCACGCCCGTCTCCGCTCCAGCCAGCGCTACGGCTCGCTCTGGACGTTCGGCCTAAAGGGGACGTTCTGATCCATTGGCAGGAGTGCCTGCGCGGCGCGTCCGACGGCTACCCGCCAACGGGACTATTCGGCAACTCCAGCCGATAGACTGCTTGCGTTTTCGAAGGTGCAAATCCGAGCGCGGGATAAAACTGGTGACTCTCCGTCCGAACGACGTTGCTCCGCACCACCACCGCGGCAGCCGCGATCCGGCGCGCCCATTCCACCGCCCTCAGCACGAGGTTTCGTCCGACCCCGCGTCGCCGGCATTCTGACGAGACGACGAGCCCGACAATCTCCACCCTGAAGCCGGACTCCAAGGCGGTGGAGGCATGAGCCTGCAACCAGCCAACGACCACGCCCTCCCGCTCCGCGACGAGCACGAGATGGTCCCGTTCACCGAAGATTTTTTCGAGGCGCCGGCGGGTGACGTTCGCGTCTCCGAAATAACCAAGAGCAGCCGTCAGCTGCGCGATGACGGCCGAATCGGAGAGCGACGCTTCGCGGATTTTCATCGTTGGCACCGGTTGCGCCCCCTGACAAATGGCGGGGTGAATCCGCTCAAGTCTGACTCACGCGAACGGGTGACCATCAAAACCGGCCCGATATTCCGACATTGTAACGGGAGCCGTAGCTGTCGCTGATGATGATGCGATTCGAATCGAGGCCGCTGTAGATTTCCTGCCATTTGTTGTGGATGTTGATCGCATCAACAAACACCGAAAAGCGCGAACTGAAGTAGTACTTCAGATTAAGATCGACGGTTTCGACCGGCCGGCTTCGCTGTTCGGAGAAAATACTGACGTTATAAGCGCGCAGCGTCGTCCCCTGGTAGTTCCAGGCGGCACGCAACTCGAGTTTGGACCAACGCCATGAGGCGCCCCCATTGGCCGTCTTCGGAACAAAGCCGACAAGCTCAGAGACGCCGTTGGCATAGGTGCCCGATGTTTTCAATTTTGTGTAGTTGGCAAATATCCTGACGGTGTTGAACGGTTTCGGTAGCATCGACAGCTGTTGATTGTAGTTCACCTCGTAGCCCTCGATTCTGGCTGATCCGAGGTTGTCGGTGGTGTTGAGATCAAATCCGGCGTAGTCACCGTTGAAGCCGTTGTCAGCCCCGGCAGCGATGATCTGGGTGTTTCGCGAGATGAAATCTCTAATGTCCTTGCGGAAGGCGCCCACGGAAATCACTCCGGCGGGTTCGACATAATACTCCAGCGATGCGTCGAAATTCCTGGAGTACTGCGGCTTCAATCCGGGGTTGGCCGTGGTCACCGTGCCGAGTCCCGTGGCGGAGCTGTAGCTCACGCTCGTTGTGGGATACAGGTCGGTCATATTGGGCCGGCCCGCCCCGGTGGAAAAGCTCGCGCGCGCCAGCAGGTTGGCAGAAAGGCGGTAGCGGAGGTGTACACTCGGGAAAGCCTGATCGTAGCTTCCTTCCCGACGTTTCTCGGTCACGCCGGGCCGCCGGGAGTCAGTCAGCCCACCGAGCGCATTGACATCGGTGCGCTCACTCCGCACCCCGGCGAGGAGGTTCAACCGCCCCATTTGCAGCCGACCCTGCGCGTAGGCACCAAAGATGTCCTCGGTCAACTCCCGGTAGGTCGGCGGGGTCGAGACCGACGTGCCCTGCTCACGAAATAATTGGGGATTTTGCTGAAACAGATTGAAGACCTTCTCGAAATCGATCCCGTCCATCCGCGGCCAGACGCCGCCACTGTTGAAGACCGTGTAGATGGGCTGAGCCGTGCGAAACTGGGCCAGATTGTCGTCGTTGACACCCGTGGCCGCATTGCGGCCGGCCACGCCGTCCGCCCCGACGAAATTCCAATTGGGACTGCGGCTCGTGGTGGCATGCTCCTGGCGTCGCCAATTGGCGCCCGCCTTGAATTGCAGCGGCCATGCTCCGGCCGTGAACCCTTTGATGTAATCCAGCTTCGCATTCCCGACGGTGTCCTCCACGACATCCTCGGGTCCGTAACCGAAGAGAGCGGTGTACTGGCTGAAATCCGAACCAAACCCGATCGTCGGTCCATAGGTTTGCCGAAATTCTGGCCGCGATCGGTTCCGCGTCGTGTCGATCGAGAGGCCAAAGGGCGCTCCGACATAGGTAAACGTCGCGAGGCGCAGATTGCCGCGCGCCTTGGACGGATTGTGGGAAATTTGCAGGACGAGCTTCTGGTCCCCGCTCCATTGCAGCGTGCCGCCCGCTTCAGTGGTGAAATTCCAAAACTGCCGCACGTTATTTGTCACTTGGTGCGAAAATGAAGGTGCCAGCAACTCTGTGAACGTGTCCGTGTAACCGGGCGCAACGTTGGCGAGGGCCGTCGCGCTGGCCGTGCCGCGGGGGCTTGCCCCGGCTTCAATCTGCGGCCGGCTCACCCGGCTGTAATCGACGACGGTGGCGTTCCCACTGACCGCCAGTACGTCGCGAGGACTATTGAAGTCGTAGTAGTTGTAATTGAACTTCGCATAGACGCTGAGCGCCTCGTTGACGCGGAAATCGACTTTGAGCCCCGCGCCGAGACGGACCCGGTTGTTGACGTTGGAAAGGGTGCGCGCCTGCAGATTGCGCCCGTCGGCCTGGTTGCGGGTCATCTGCACGCGATCGCGCGGAGCCTCGGTCTCGGTGTGCGTGAGCGAAAAAGCAACGCCGACATTTCGCTTCGTTCCAAGGCGGGTCAGGTAGGAAATGGCCGCATTGGGCGTGTAGGTGTGCTGGTCACGTCGGTAGCTGTTGTAGTTGTAACCCGCGCGGTAGGTGAAGACGTCGCGATCGAAATCAAGCGCCGACTTGGTCACGAGATTGGCCGCCCCACCAATCGAGTCGGCCGGCATGTCAGGCGTCGGCGCCTTTGTGAGTTCGACCTCCTTGATGAATTCCGCGGGAATGGTGTCGATTTGCGCCGAGCGATCTCCCGCGACGTTTCCCACTGAAGCATTGGCGACACGCACACCATCGACGTTGATGGCGCTGAGTTCCGGCGGAGTGCCGCGAATCTTGATCCCCAACACCTCACCGTTCTCGTAATCCGCGGCCACCCCAGGAAGACGCACCATGAAGTTTCCGACATTCCCGTCCGCCACATTGCCAAAGGCCTCCATCGAGACGACGTTCATCACGTTGGCGGCATTCCGCTGTTTGACGATTGAGGCCGCCTCTCCTTCGCGCGACGTCGAAACCGTGAACGCTGCCAACTGCAGAATCGCGGTGCCGAGTGACACGGATACTTCCGTCGCCTGGCCGGCGCGGACCTGCACCAACTGCGTGGCGACATCAAACCCAGTATAGGAAACGCGCACGCTCTGCGCGCCCGCCGGCACCGCGGTGATCAGAAAACCGCCTTCTCGATCCGTCAGCACCGGGAACGCTGCGCCGACAGTAACTTCCGCGCCCTCAATATAGGCCCCCGTCGTGGCATGGGAGACCCGACCGGAAATGCTCCCTGTTGCGCTTTGGGCCGACATGACGCCGACGAGCGACATCAAACCCAGAGCAGTTATAAATACACGCATCAGACGTCGGAGCATAGCACCGGGGATATTGGGGGTTGGCATACGAAGAAAGGCAGGGCCGCCATTGGAGAAAGGATCTTCTCCGGAGTGCGCCGATGAAGCGCCTCCCTCGCCATGGGTTCACAGGCGAATTACCTAGCAAGACAGGGAAAAACGTAGCGCCGAGACAACACCGCCGTCGGGTGCTTAGGGTGCGGTCGGCATCTGCCAGCGATCCAGGTCCGCGATCCGCACGCGTTCGATCTCAACTGACCTTTTCCCGCCGGAATGAGCGATCAGGAGCATGCCATTATGCTCCATTACGTGAGGATAATCGACTGGCCGGCCGCCCACGAGGTAGAAGAGCTTGTCGAACACGATGCCGTCGGCGCTGAGCGCGAGCGTCAGGGGATCGCGTTTTTTGGGATTCGAATTCGAGACCAGGACAAATCGACCGTCCTGCAAGCGGAGGCCGTGCGCCTTGGAGCGTGCGTCGGGAAAATCGGTCTTCACCGGTACGCTCCACGTGTGGCCGCTGTCGGTCGAAAAGGCCCGGTAAAGGTAGCGGCTGAGATTGTTGTCGCGAAACAACGCCATCAGGTTGCCGTCCGGAAGCGGCCACCAGACCGGTTCCTCCGCCCGGAGTGCAAGATCGCCTCCGGCTCCCCGCGACATGGGCACGGAGCTCCAGTGATCCACCGCGTCCACTCCTCCGATGAGAAACTGCACCCCCGATTGGTTGTAGTCGTTCTTCCGGCGCGTCATCGCCCACTCGCCGCTCGGAAGTTTCTGTGGTGGGAAATTATTGATCGCATTGGGGCAGATAACTCCAATGTCGTCCCACGAATCCTTTTTCCCGTTCCACCGAAAACCGCGGAGCTCCAGACTCGGTCCGAAGGCCCCCGCCGCCTCGTCGAGGGAAACGAGCGCAATCAACTGTCCTTCACGGATCCACAGCCCGCGCGAGATATAACGAAACCCCTCAGTGCTATGCGTATTATAGTGGGGCGATCCAGGCTCCGACCGGGGAGGATAACCGGTGATAGATTTCGACACCGCCCAATGGATTCCGTCCGGACTCGTCGAGTATTTTACGACTTGGCCGACCATGTCCTCCACCCCCGGTCCGTCGCTCCACATCGCCCAAAAGCGGCCCTCGAAGTACGCCAGATAATTGTGCTGGTTAACGCCGTTTTGGGCGCGCACATCGCTGACCACGACATGCTCAAGCGGAAGCCGCGGCAGCTTGGCGAAATCGATCGTGTGGGGATCGGCGGGCACCCAGTCACCTGCGAGCATGATGCGGGAACCGGGATTCTTTGCCGGATCAGGTGGCGCGATGTTGAGATTCGGCGGCGTGGGCGCGACCAAGAGCGGTTTCCTCGCTACCGGAGGTTGGGCGGCCTGTCCCGAAGACAGCCCCAGAGCGACGGCAACCAGGAGGAACCCTGTTGGAAATTTCATTTTGTCGTTGATGGTTGGACGCCGCCCCCTGCCGGTGCAGGCGAATTACCTAGCAAGAGAGGGAAAAAGGTAGCGCCGCGCGCTCAATCCTCCTGTCGCTTCCGGTACTCGCCGGGCGTGAAACCGAAGCGCTGGCGGAAGCACCGGATGAAATACTGCAAATCGGTGAAGCCGCAGAGTCCGGCGACGTCGGTCACGTTGTAACGGAGATCCCGCAGGAAATGCAGGCTGCGCTCCAGCCGGATCGCGTTCACGTAGGTGCGGAAGTTCTGCTTCGTGTGCTCGTGAAAGAACCGGGAAAAATGATTCGGGTGCCGGTTGAAAAATCGAGCCGTCTCCTTGCGGCTCAATTGCGGGTCGGACCAATGCTCTGACAAATAATCGCACACCGACTGCCAGAGGACGGTCTGCGACGGACGTCCGTGCTCCGGAGCGCTTTCGGTCAGGGCGGCGACCTCGGCGACGAGAATTTCCATCAAGAGGGTAAAGGTCTTCCCTCCCAGTCGCGCCGCCGGTGGCTCGCGTAAAAGGCGCAATAGATGCTCACCCTTCGCTCCCAACGTCTCCAACGTCCGCCATTGCGCGACATACTGAGATGGAATCGTGCCGTCGGCAGCCGGCGCCCCACGCGCGTGGATGGTGAGGCGCGTCGAATCGCTCCGAAAAATCACCCCCAACGACCGGTAGGCCACCCGGGGGACCGGGCAAATCCACGTATACGGCGCGAGAAAAAGGACCTGGCCCGGAGCGACATCGAGGAGCACTTCGTTGTCATTTTCGATCGTGAGAAACGTCCCCTTCCCTTCGAGCACGACAATCAGCCGCGGCACCTCCATGAAATACGCCGGGTGATCGTTTACCGGCTTCTTGCCCTCCAGCACGCGCACGATCGGCAGCCTGGATTTTCGCGCCAGCCAGGCGTCCAGCGCGGTCAGAATTTGTTGCCGGGAATCAGGGGCTCGCATGGACAGATCAATGAAGGCGCCCCGGCGCAACGCCCGCAAGCTCGCGTCCGCGGGTTCAAGCCGTCAGCGAATGCGGCTCAGCCACGTGCTCCGGGGGTGAATTCAGCCGGACGGAGGAGGCCACGGGCGGCCCATCAACGATCCGTTCAATCGACCCGTGCCAGAACATGAGCTGGCCCGGCCCGTCGACATAAACGATCGCGAGCCCCGTCCGCGTGGCGGCCACGACCGGTGCGACGCGCGCATTCACCTCCGGTGCCAATTCGCGTTCGGTCGCCGTCACGCTGCCGCCCACCGTTGCGATCCGGACAAGCAATCGTCCGGTCGAGGTGCTCACCCGGGCGAGCATCCCCTCCGCGAGCGCGACCTCACTCGCCGCTCCGGTGCCGTCCGGCATTGAGGCAGGGGGCACCGCGGCCCAGCGCTTTTCCCGCCGCTCGGCCGAAACGACAGCGTCGCCCTCGCGCCACGCGACGATGAAGCAGCCATCACGCTGCCGAACAAGTCTCAAGTCTCGCGGCGACCGGCTCAGTTCGTCGCGGTCGAACACCGGCTCATGCGAGAAGAGGTCGCAACGCAGATACTCGCCGTAATCCGAGAGGTTGAGCGACTGGCCGCCGGCCTCAATCGTCGCCTGCAGCCGCGGCACAGCGATGTTGCTCAAGTCGGTGCCCGTTTCCAGGCATTGCCGCGCCGCATGACCGGCCGCAAAACCCATCTGGGCCACGACGGCCATCACCCGAAACGCACTCATTGCGGTCTGATCGCCCGATGCGCCACGACCGGGCACCAGCAGATTTTTGGCGCCTCTTGGAATCATCATCCGCAGCGGCAGGTGATGCGGATCGAGCATGTCGGTGATGCCGGTGCCGGCACGCTCCATGCGATCGGGCCAGTGAAAATCGATGTGATAGGTGTTCACGGCGACGGCGTCGGGGAAAATCACCGCGCGGCGCGCCTCCCCTTCGGTGAGCACGTGTTCTCCGATGATGCGGCGCTCCTCGCGCACCCCGATGCCGCGCGACACGGACGCGAGCACGTGCGTATCGAGCTTTCTCCCTCGGTAGCCGACTGTTTGCAGATAATGGATAAGACCGTGCATCTGCCGGCGGGCAAACATCTCCGCTTCCGAACGCCCCCGGCCGTCGGCCGCGTCGAAGCCCACGACCTTCATCTTCACCTCGACCTTGCCGCTCGGAAACCGATGCAGGCTGGTCATCGGAATTTCGTCGTCATTCGTCCAGCGCGGGCAGCCTTCCGGCAGGATCGGTGCCACCTTTCGACCGGTTTCCCACATCGTGAAATAGAGGCTCATCGGCAATTGGCGGTTCGCCCCTTCATGCACCACCGGGAAACCCGCCAACAGCGGCACGGTGCACGCCCCGGATGCATCGATCACAAATCGCGGCGCCAGGGTTACCAATCCTCCCGCGGTGCAAACCGTCAGTTCCTGGACCACTCCGGCGGCGGCGCGGGCTCCGACGACGCGCGCGTGCAGCAGCACTTCGATTCCTCGCACCAGTGCCATCTCTTGCAGGAAAAACGCGCACCACTCCAAATCGTAGGGCCGGCGGTCGTCGTTCGGCCGATACGGCTCGATCAATTGGTGGGCCGCGAGCCGCGCGACGAGCTCCGCGAAGGGCGCGTTGACCCGCGCGGTGTCGCCGCAGAATCCCGCGACTCCGCCGACGGTTCCCTGCCCGCCCAGGACGTTGCTCGGCTCGACAACAAGGACCCGATTCTCCGGCGTCTTCGCGGCCAACGCCGCCATGACGCCCGCCATCCCGCCTCCGACCACGACAAGATCGGTCGGTTCGCCGACGCCGGTGGCGGTAGTGGGCATAGTCATGACGCGGTGCGACTGAATCGCGCCCTCTGCCGACGCGTGGAGAGGAAAGACGAACTCAGAGAAGGAAAAATGTAGCGGCCCCGGCCGTGCGTTTGTTCCGCGGTCCTCTCCCTGGTCACACGGCGCGTTTCCCGCGTCGCGCGGGTCGCACGAGACCGGCGCGGTCCATCAGTGGCGCCAGACGCTCGTAGCAGAGCTTGGCCGTCGGCACGGACTGGTAGTCCGGTTTGCGGTGCACCATCGCGCTCACCTCGACATTTACGAATCCGGAGTAGCTGAGCGTGCGAAGCAGCCTGAAGTACGCGAGGTAGTCCGTCTTTCCATCGCCGGGCAGCAGGAAAGAATGCTTCTCCGAGGTGCCCTCGGAATCCTTCACCACAATCAGCGGCGAGTAGTCGAACAACTGCCGCAGGCTTTCCTCCAGCGGATAGCCTTCGACGTAAAAATGGCTGTAATCGAACACGATTCGGATTCGTGGGCTGCCGACCGCCCGGATGAGCCAGAGCGCGCGTTCGGCATTCTGCACCGCATCGCCCGCATGTGGCTTGAAGGTGAGCGTGGTCTTGCCGTCTTCCAAAATTGGCACCCAGCCGCGGAGTTCGTCGACCATGGCGTCCTTGGCGCTCTCCCATTCTGATTTTTTCCGACCGAGAATGGTATCGAGGAAAGGAGGACGCGACGGCACGAGTTCGTTGCCCAGCTCCACCGCGCGTTTCAACCGGTCGAGATTGCTCGTCCGTGCGCTCGCCGTGCCGCGCAGCGGGATGCTCTCGAGCATGCTGGGGAGTTCGAGTCCGGAATCCTCGATCAGCCGCCGCAGCGTGCGGCGGCCGTCGGCGGTGAGCGTGGCGGGGTCGGTCGCCCAGCCCGCCATGAGCGCGAGTTGCACGCCGTCGTAGCCCGTGTCCTTGATGAGCCGGAGCGCATCAGGCGTTGCGAGGTCCTTCATCCCGTAGGTGCCGATGGAAAGCCCGACGGTCGGCCCGGATTTGGCCGCCGCCACGCGCTGTGGGGCGGCGGCGAGCGCGGCGACTCCGGCGCCGGCGATAATCCGAGAGAAGTCGCGCCGGCTCATCGGAGCGGCGCCTGACAGGAGAGAAGTGTGCATCAGGGAGGAGTGGTTGTTTCTTCAACCGCGCAACGCGTCGATTTCCCAGCCCTTCCGATATTGCCGTCGCACCAGAGCGGTGGCAGCGGGGTCGTCGAAGCGCAGCCGGGCGGCGTCCCAGACCAGGCGCCGTCCGGGGACCCGCTGGGCGATCGTGCCGAGCATGACGATTTCCGTGAGCGGTCCGGCGACGTCGAACGACGAACTCGCCGGGCGGCCGGCCAGGATGGCGTTCGGCCATTCGAGATAATGGTCGAGCTTCTCGGCGGACAGGTCCGCAAACATCTGCTTGAGTGGTCCGACCGTGTAGTCGCGGAACTTTTCCTGCGGATACAGGCGCGGCGGCGTGCCCGGCGAGGCGTGCAGGATGCCTTCGTCGCCCAGGAAGAGCGAGCCGCCCGTCGGGACTTTGAATCCCTCGGGCAATTTACCCGGAGCGATCACCGACTCCTTTTTCAGGCCATCCGACCACGTGTAACGAAAGCCGTCATGCGTGTAACGCGTCGCGGGAAACTCGTAGACCACCGTGCTCGCGTCGGGATACACGAGGTCATCCAGGTTGCTCACTTCGCCGCGGAGCGCGGTCGGCACCCCGAGTTCGAGCGCCCACACGACCACGTCCATGACGTGGCAGCCCATGTCGCCCAAGGCTCCGGTCCCGTACTCCTTCCACGCCCGCCAATTGAAGTTGTGATAGAGAAATTTCTTGTAGGGCCGCGGAGTCGCAACGCCGACCCACTGGTTCCAGTGGATGTCCTTCGGCACAGGATCCTCGCCGACCGCCAGTTCCTTGATGCCCGGAAGCCAGACCGGCTTCGAGCCGAGGAACGAGTAGGCCTCGCGGACTTTTCCGATGACGCCGCTCCGAATCGCCTGCACGGCGCAGCGATACCCCGTGCTGGATCGATACTGGTTGCCCATGTGCGTGACGACGCCCTTCGCGCGGGCGTACTCCCGCATGACGCGCGCCTCGTGCACCGTCTGAGTCATCGGTTTCTGCACGAACACGTGCTTGCCCAGCGCCATGGCCGTGAGCGCCACGGTGGCGTGCATGTGGTCGGGGATCGAGACGGTGACGGCGTCGATATCCTTTTGCTCCAGCATCCGGCGAAAATCCGTGTAGAGTTTCGCCTTGGGAAACATCCGGGCCGCGGCGCCGATGCCGAGGGAACGCGCGGTCTGCACGGGCGCGAGGTTCGGCGGCTGCGGACCGCCGTCGCGGTGGTCGATGTCGCACAGGGCGACGATGTCGTGAAACTGGCCCTCGCCGCTCACACCGCGCAAATCATCCCAGCCCTTGCCGGCGGCGCCCACGCACGCGATGCGGAGCCGACGGGACGACGACACGGCGCGGCTCCGTCCAGGCAGGGCTCCGAGCAGGCCGAGGCCGACTCCGGCAGTCGCCATCGCCTTGCTGAAATCGCGGCGGGTCATGGAGGGTTTGTTTGGATACGTCATGGTAATGACAGGAGCAAGGGGAACGACGGACTGCGGTAGCGGGGCGAGATTTGTGAGGGGCAGGCGGGATAAGCGGCGCGGGCGACGCGTTTCAATCTGGAGTCTCACGGCGCGCAACCCCGCCGTCAACGGTGAGCATCGCTCACAACTCCTCTGCTCAGGCCGGTGCGTTCCACTTGGCCCAACGGAGGGCAAGGGTCGGCAGGATGAGAAGATTGAGTGCGGTCGAGGTCACCATGCCGCCGAGAATCACGACGGCCATCGGACCTTCGATTTCGCAGCCGGCATCGCCACTGCGCAGCGCCAGCGGCAGCAGGCCGAGGGATGTCACCGTCGCGGTCATTAGGATCGGGACGAGCCGCTCGGTCGCGCCGCGCAGGGCGGTCTCAAGATTCCACGCCTGCCCCTCCACCTGCACCAGATGCTCATAGTGCGAAAGCAGCATGATGGCGTTTCGGGTCGTGACGCCAAACAAGGTGACGAATCCGACCATCGATCCCATGTTGAGCGAGCCGACGCCGCTGATGCCCGCGAGCTTGGCTATATAAATAATCAGAACGCCACCCGCGAGCGCGAAGGGCAGATTGAAGAGTACGACGATCACGTTGCGCCAATGTCCCAGCACCAGGACCAGGAGCAGGAGGATTCCCACCCCGGCAAAAGCCGAGTGGAGCAGGAGTTCGCGCGTAGCCGACTTCTGCGCCTCCGCCGCGCCGGCGAATTCAAGGTACACGCCCTTCGGCAGCGGCACCTTTTCCGCCAACAACACGCGAGCATCGGCGACAAACGACTGCACGTCCCGGGTCGGATTGCACGTGATCGTCTGCCGCCGACGTGCGCCGTCGTGCAAAATGGAGAAGCGACCCTCGGTGCGATAGATGTCCGCGACGAGATGCAACGGCACCCGCCGCCCGCCCGCCGCCGACAGCAGCAGTCCGCCCATCGCCTCCGGGTCGTTGCGGCTGGCGTCGTCGAGCATCACCGCGACGTCATTGACCTCGTTGTCGCGGTAAATCTGTGAAACCACCTCGCCTTCATAAGCGGTTTGGATCGCCTCGAGTGCGTCCACCGGTCGGAGGCCGTAAGCCGCGAGATCGGCGGGCCGCAACCGGACGCTGATGCGCGGGGCGCCGGGTGGCGCCTTCACCTCGACCTCAGCCGCTCCCGGCACGCTTTCAAGCGCCTTGGCCACCTCCGCCGCCTTGGCATCGAGGTCGTCCAGATTTTCGCCGAAAACATTCACCACCACCGGCGCGGTCTGGCCGCTGATGCTCTCGCCGATTCGGTCGGCGAGGAACGTCATCACCTCGAATTTGATTCCGGGAATGTCGCCCAGGATTTTTTTGATTTCCGCGGCCACCCCCTCCTCTTCCTCCGCCGACATCGGCTTCAGGTCGACGTGAAACTCGGATTTGTGCGGCCCAAAGGTGTCCTCGCCCAGTTCGGCGCGGCCGATCTGCTGCTCGATGGTCGCGATGTGCGGATTAGCGAGAAGTGCCTTCGAAACTTGCTCGCCGATCCGCCGCATTTCGCCGAGTGACGTACCCGGCACGCTGGAAACGCCCAGCACGAAATGACCCTCGCGAAACTCCGGCAGAAACTCGCCGCCGAGCTTCGACACCCGCGACAGGGCAAGCCCGACAAACACCACGACGCCCGTGATCAGAAACCCCGGATGCCGCGAAACGCCCCGCAACAGCCGCTCGTATCCACGCCGGAGCACCCGTTGTAACCACGGGATGTCGGTGTCCTTGGTGCGACCCGAGAAGAACAGGAGGGTGAGCGCGGGTGTGACAGTGAGGGCGACCAGCAGTGACGCCAGGATCGCCAGGATATAGGCCTTGGCGAGCGGGGCGAAAAAGCTGCCCTGCAGCCCCGTAAGGGTCAGCACCGGCACGAACACGAGAATCACGATGAACGTCGCGTAGACGACCGCGCTGCGCACCTCGAGCGACGCGGCAAGAATCACGCGGATCACCGGCTCCGGTTGCGTGCGTTGCTGGTTCTCCCGCAGGCGCCGAACGATGTTCTCCACGTCGATGATGGCGTCATCCACCACCTCACCGATGGCAATCGCGAGGCCGCCCAGCGTAATCGTGTTCAGCGAGACGCCGAAGCGGTCCATCACGATGATGGCGCCAAGCAGCGAGAGCGGAATCGCGGCAAGTGAGATCAGCGCAGTGCGCACATGCCCGAGAAAAACAAACAGTACGATCGCCACCAGCGCGGCGCCGAGCAGCAACGAGTGCCGGATGTGCTCCAGCGCGACCTCGATAAACGACGCCGGCCGGTGCATGCGGGGAAAAATGGTCACTCCTTCCCGGACAAGCAGTGGCTTCAAATCCTCCAGCGCCGCCTCCAGCAATCGGGTGACGTCCATCGTGTTGGCGCCGTACTGGCTCGACATCGTGAGCAACACGCCGGGCTTTCCCATCACGAGGGCGTCGCCGAACTTCGGCTCCGCGCCATAGGAAATTGTCGCCACATCGCGCAGGCGCACCGGAGCGCCGCCGGCCGATGTCGACACCACCACGCCGCCAATTTCCTCGGGTGTCGTGAGCTGGCCCTCGGTCTGGATGACCACCCGCTGGTTGGCCGTCTCGATAAAGCCGCCGCCGCGCACCCCGGTCGCAGCCCGGGCGGCGGTGAGAACGTCGCCCAGCGCCAGCCCACGGGTCACGAGCATTTCCGGGTGCACCTGAATCTGCACCTGCCGCACGTCGCCGCCGAACACACTGCATTTCGCCACGCCCGGCACCGCGAGCAGGCGCGGCTTGAGCGTCCAGTCGGCGAGCGACCGCAATGCCATCGGCGAGAGTTTGTCGCTCACCAGTCCGACTTTCAGCAGATCCATCGTCGACGAAACGAGCGGCGACATCCGAGGGGGACGCACGCCCGCCGGCAGTCGTCCGGAAATCTCCCCGAGTTTTTCTCCCAGCATCTGACGGGCGACCTGGATGTCCGTCCCTTCCTTGAAGACGACCGTGATCACCGACAATCCTTGGATCGTCTCCGAGCGCAGCGATTCCTGGCTGCCGAGCCCGTTGATCGCGTTCTCCACCGGCCGCGTGACGAGCGTCTCCACCTGCTCGGGCGCAAGTCCGGGAGCCTCAGTTTGCACCGTCACCTGCGGCGGCACAAAGTCGGGAAAGACATCGAGCTTGGCGCGCGCCGCCACCCACCCGCCGTAGAGGAGCACCAGACACGCGAGCGAAATGACCACGCCACGAAACCGCAGCGACCACTGGACGATGGCCTGCAGCATCTTCAGCCTTCCTCCGGGGCGCCACCGGCCTGTAATTCCGCCGCCAGCAATTGCTGGGCTCCTGTGACCACCACTTGCTCATCGTCGTCGACGCCTCCAGCCAGTGTGACCGCATCACCCAGAGCGCGGCCCGGCGTAACGAGCTTCCGTTCAAAGGTGTCCTCCTCGCCGAGCACGTAAATCCAGGCGCTGCCCTGATGGTACACAATCGCACTCCGCGGGACCGTGAGCATTTTCTGCGGTTCACCGCTGCCGGCCAGTGTCGCCCGGAGCGCCGCGCCGGCCGGGAGTATCCGCCCCCGCGAAAGCGCTAGAAAACTGAGCCCTTGCAGTTGCGGATCCGCCGTGGGTGCGACCCCAATCACCTCTGCCTCAAACGATTCGCCGGTGCCGGCAAGGCCAAACTGCGCAACTTTCAGCTGGTCTGCCGGAGTTTCGCCGGGCAACACATCCAACCGCAGCAATGAACGTCCCGTCTCCAACGCGGTCGTGACGGTGCGGAGGTCGGAGCTCGCGGCGATCTCCCGACCCCAGCCGGCGAGCAACCGGGACTTCGCCGCCGTCTGCGCCGTCCGGTCCCGCGCCACCGCCGCTTCGGCCAGTTCGACCGCCTGCGCGGAGGCGTTGCCGCCGGCGGCAAACAGCTTCTGCACCCGCTGCAATTCCTTCTCACTCGTCGCGAGCGCCGTCCGGGCGGCCTCCACCTCGGCCAAACCGGCGACGAGCAGTGAAGGATCGAGGACGCGGCCGAACGCCGGCACCTCCGCCTGCACGGTCTTCTCAACCGGCTTTGCCAGCGTGATGCCCGCCGCGGTGCGCCTGTCGGGCGGAAGGTGGAGCGGATTTTCCTTCGGCTTTTCCGCCGGCTTGGCCGCCGCGTCGGCCTTCCCCACTTCCGCCCCGCCGTGTTCGTGTTGCACAGTCCACATGCCGAGCGCCCCGAGTCCGAGACCGATGACGATTCCAAGAACGATTTTTTTCATGGCGAGGTGGAGGGTGTGGCGCGTTGCGCGTCGGCGAGCGCGGAAAGTCGGGGAAAGGGGCTTTGCAAGGCGTCCTCGAGCTGACCGGAGGCGAGCGCGGCAGCATTCTCGGCGTCGAGCAGCAGCAGGTCCGCGGAGAATACCTCCACGCCCGCCAGCTGCACCTCAAGCTGATCGACGACCCCGAGTTGGAGGCGCTGCCGGACCCGCTCCTGTTGTTGCGCCAGCTCCGTGCGCAATTGGCGGATACGGCCGACCTGCTGCTCGGCGCTGGCCTGCGCCGCGGCCGCCGCCTCGATGGCCGCGACGACCTGGGCCTGCACCACGGTGAATTGGGCCGAGGCTTCCGCCCGCCGGGCCAGGGCCTCCGCCACCGGCGCCTCGTTCCGGTGAAAGAGCGGGAGTTCGAGCGAAAGCGCCAGGGACCACTTGCTGGCCCCCTGATCCCATTGATAGCCGGGCCCGAGGTGGAAGTCGGGCATCCGCTTCGCGATTTCGAGTTCCACGTTGGCGTGGGCCGAGCGATATTTCGCCAGCGCCGCCAACACGTCGGCCCGCGTTCGGAGCGCCTCGTTGGGTGCGGCGAGCAGCGCTTCCGCCGACAATGGCAACACGATCGGCGGCACCGGCAGGGCAACCCCTGCCAACGCGGCCGCGGGAACGCCGAGCGCGGCCGCCACCTTCACGCGCACCAGCGACGACTGACTGGCCGCCTCCGCCAGCGCAGTCTGCGACCGCAGCAACGACGCGCGATGGCCGGAGAGATCTGACGCAGTGGCTCCCCCTGCACCGAGGCGCTGCCCGACCAAGGCGACAAGCTTTTCCTGCGCGTCGATTTGTTTTTGCAGCACCCGTTCACGGCGGGCAGCGCCTGCCAGCTCGGCAAGCGCACGGCGGAGTTCGGCGCGCACCTGCCACACGGTGACCAGCACCCCGAGCCGCGCCGCCTCGACCTCCGCGCGCGCCAGTTCCTGCTGACGGAGACGCTTCTCCGTCGTGGGAAATAGAAAATCGAAATTGATTCCAGGAAACCACGGGGAAAGCCCAGGCTCGCGCGTGAAGTTATACCCCGGTGTCAGCGTCAGGCTCGGGTTGGGTCGCGCCGCCGCCGTCGCCTGCGCCGAGCGCGCTGTCAACCACTGGGCCCGCGCGAGGCCGAGGGACGGATGATAATAAAACGCCACCCAGTTCAGCGCTTCAAAGTCCCACGCCGCCGTCGGATCACGCTGGGTATTCTCCGCCAGGAAACGCTGCAGCGCCGCATCCCGCAGCGAACGCGCCCCAAAATCCGCTGCAGCCGACTCTGGCGTGAGAGTCGCCAGTGGCGCGGTCACCGTGCCGGACGGCGTCGCACAGCCGGCCATCACTAGGAGCAGAAGGGAAACGTACGCGGCGCGAGGCATCGCGGGGGCGCCGATTATTTCAGGCCAACTACAATCGCTTCAAACGTGCCGGGCAACACTGGCGCCTTGGGCTTCGGCCCGCCCTTGACCGGCGCCGGCTTCGGGCCGTATTGCGGCGCGCACATCACGACCCGGCCCGTCTTCTCGTCGAGGGTGATCGTGCGACACCCGATCGGCGTTTTCACATTTTGCAGCACCGTATAGTTATCCGGCGAATTCTGTTGGATGATCGTGAGGGTGCCGTCGACATTCGAAGAAAAAATCCGCCCGGTCTTTGGATCAAACACGAGTCCGTCCGGATCGCCGCCGCACGCGGGCGTCGCAATCACCTTGCCGGTGTCACTGTCGAGGACGACCACCTTGTTGTTTCCGCACGCGACAAAGAGTCGATGGTGCGCCACGTCGACGCCAAGGCCGGTGCCACCTTCTCCGGGCGCGAGCGACCAGGTTGCCTTGGGTTTGAGTGAGCGGGTGTCAAAGACGTGGACCGCGCTCTTGTCCTCGGCGACTATAAAGCCCTGGCCCCGTCCGTCGAAACCGATGCCCTCAAGCTTTCCCTCAAGTTTGATCGTCGCGACGATGTCGCCCGAAGCCGGATCGATCACCGTGACGTCGCCCCCGCCATGATTGCCGATATAGATGCGCTTCGATTCCGGATCGTACTCAATCGCGTCGGGATTTGAGCCGGTCGACTTGAGCGTCTTGAGACTGGCGAGAGTCTTGAGATCAAACATCGTGATCAGGTCATCGATTCCACTGGTGACGAAACCGTGTCCGGTCTCGGGCGCCAGCGCGATTCCGTGCGCGCGCACGGTGGGTCCGATGGTACCGACCTTCTTGCCCGAATCGGCGTCCAGCACCTCGATGCGTTTCTCGTGAGCGACGTAGAGCCGGCGGGCCACCGGGTCGACTCGCAGGTAATCGTAGCCACCGGTATCGCCGATGAGGTGCCGCGCCACGATTCGATACTCGGGTGCGGCGGCAAACGCGGACGCTGCCGCGACAACGGACGAAATCAGGGTCACAATCAGGGTTTTCGAAAAGCTCATGGAGAAATCGTAAAGGGAACCTCGCTCAGGACGACGGATGGATGGCATATCGCAAGGGCCATGTAAGGATTAGAGCGGAAACCGAGCGCCTCGGGGAAGATTGTGCGCAGCGGGGGCTCGCGATCCGTGGGCTCCGCGCCGAGAACCAGGGTGTAATCGGCGCGGGTGCGTCGGACCGTTGTCGGCGCCACCCGACCGCTCCCGGCGCAAAAAGGAAAACCACGAAAGGACGGGTGAACATTGCATAGTATGAGTTGACGCATGAATCGGGAATAGGGTGTGCCAACAGCCGAGAAAACCGTCCGCGCCCCCTCCGACGGTGAACCGCCCGCTTCGTGGGACAAAATTTCCTCGCAACCGCTGCGACCCACGGTGTTTTTTCTTCTGCTTTGTCCAATCCGGCACGAATATCCCGCCCGCTTCGCGTCGCCCGCTGAACCAAGTTCCATGCCCCTGAACTGTCGTCTTTTTTTTGTCGTGCCCGTCCTCGCCGCGTTGGGAGGTTGCGCGACCTACCAAGCAAGGGACCTCACGCCCGCCAAAACCCAAGAGCAACTCGACCGGCGGCAGCTGACCGATGCCGGATTGGAGCAATACCTCGCCCGCCACCACCTTCCTGCAGGCGGATCGTGGGACCTTTCGCGGCTGACGCTGGCGGCGTTCTATTTCAGCCCCGAACTCGCTGTCGCCCGCGCTCAACTCGCGGAGGCGGAGGACGGCGTGCGCACTGCGGCGGCGCGGCCCAATCCCGCTTTCTCATTTTCCCCCGGCCGAAACGAAAATAGCGCGGGCGGCGTCACGCCGTGGATTCTCGGCTATGCACTCGACATCCCCGTCGAACTCGCGGGGAAACGCGGCTACCGCACCGCCGAGGCGCAGCATCACGTCGACGTGGCGCGTTTCAATCTGGCTTCGCTCGCGTGGACGACCCGCAGCGCCGTGCGTCGGGCGTTGACCGACTTGCACGGTGCCGAGGCGACGGCGGAACTCTGGCGCAAGCAGACGCCGCTGCTCGAACGCGCCGCGCAACTCGTGGAAGCTCAAGTGACGGCCGGGGACGCCTCACCCCTTCAAGCCGCCCAGGCTCGCATCGCCCTCAACCGCGCGGGGCTGGCCATCCGCGAGAGCGAACGCACGGTGATCTCTGCCCGCTCCGACCTTGCCGCCGCGATCGGGGTGCCGCTCGCGGCGCTGGCGGATATCCGGCTTGATACCGCCGAACTCGCGGGCTCCGCCACCTCACTGGCCACCGCCGAGGCCCGAAGCTGGGCCGCCCAAAACCGCGCCGATTTGCTCGCCGCCCTCGCCTCCTACGCCGCCGCTCAGTCGGCGCTTCAAAGCGAAATCGCCCGTCAGTATCCCGACCTAAAGCTCGGCCCCGGCTACCAATTCGACCAGGGCGAGAGCAAATGGGCGCTCTCCCTCGGCTTTGAACTGCCGGTTTTCCACCAGAACCAGGGACCGATCGCCGTCGCCGAAGCGCGGCGTGAAGTCGAATCAACCCGGTTCCAGGCCCTGCAGCACCGCGTCCTTGCCGATGTTGACCGGGCCGCCGCGATCTACGCCTCGTCCCTGGGCGAAGTCGAAACGGTCGCAACCTTGCGCGCCAGTCTCGAACGTCAGACGAAAATCGTCCGCGCCCAACAGGCCGCCGGCGAGACCTCCCGCCTCGATCTCATCCGTGCCGAGGTCGAACTCGCCGATCAGGCCCGCGCCGAAATCGACGCTCGGCACCGCAACGCCCGCGCGCTGACCGATCTGGAGGCCGCCGTCCAACGCCCGCTTTCCTGGCCGGAATCCTCCTGGCGCGCGCCCGCTGTCGCCGCCCGCCCGTAAACGCCAACGCCGCTCTTTCCCAATGAAGCTCATTTTTCTGTTCCTCCTGCTGGCCGTCGCCGCCCACGCCGCTCCCGCCGCCCCGGCCCCCGCGACGCTCTCCAAGGAGGGAGACCTCACCACGCTTACCCTGAAGCCTGACGCCGAGGAGCGCCTCCGGCTAAAAATCGTACCCCTAGCACGCCGCACTGTTCCTGCCACCCGCCTGTTTTCCGGCGAGGTCGTGCGCTCGCTCGGCACCGACGCTCCGTCCTCCGCCCCGCTGCTCGGAGGGTCGCTCGACGAATCGCTCCGCGTCGCCGATCTGCAGGCCGCCGCCGACGGCCGCATCTTGCAGACGCAGACCCAACTCGACGCCGCCCGGATTTCACTCGACCGCGCCCAGAAGGTGTTCGAATCCGAGGCCGGAAGCGTGCGCTCGGTCGACGACGCAAAGTCCACCGTCGCCCTCGCCACCGCCGCCCTGTCCACCGCCAGGGCGCAGCGGGCGCTGCTGGGCGCTCCCGCCATCACTACGAACTCCGCAGCCCCGACCTGGATCCGCACGGCAATCTACAGTGGCGAGGCCGCGCTGCTCGACGCCCAGGCCAACGCCAGCATCCGCCCGCTCACGGCCACCGCGGGAGGTCGGAGCGCCGCTCCCGTCCACGGCCCGCTCACCGCGAACGCCGCGACGGCCACCATCGACTGGTATTATGACGCCCCCACCGACCTGAACTTGCGCGCGGGCGAGCGCGTCGCCGTCGAGATTCCCACCAGCGCCAGCAGGACCGAAAGCCTCGTCGTGCCGTTCTCCGCCGTGTTGCACGACATTCACGGCGGCCAGTGGGTCTACGAGGCGGTCGCGCCGCACACCTACACGCGCCGCCGCGTCCAGGTTTCACGTATCGCCGGTTCCGATGCGGTCCTCGCCAGCGGTCCGGCGGTCGGCGCAAAGATTGTCACCGACGGCGCGGCCGAGCTTTTCGGCACTGAATTCATGACGGGCAAATAAGCGCGCTCCCGCACCATCATGCTGAACGCGATTGTTTCCTGGGCGCTCAACCTCCGCGTCCTCGTCGTGGCCATGGCCGCGGCCCTGCTGGTGGTTGGCATCAACGCCACCCGTCACGCGCCGCTCGACGTCTTCCCGGAATTCGCCCCGCCCCTAGTCGAAGTGCAGACCGAGGCGCCCGGCCTTTCGACCGAGGAGGTCGACGCGCTCGTCACCGTGCCGCTGGAAAATTCCCTCAACGGCATTCCTTTTCTCAAAATCATCCGCTCGAAGTCCGTCCTCGGCCTCTCGTCGGTCGTGATGATCTTCGACACCGGCACCGACATCCTCCGCGCCCGCCAGCTCGTGCAGGAGCGACTCAACCTCGCCCAGAACCGCCTGCCCTCCGTCGTGAAGCCACCCGTGCTCATGGCGCCCTACTCGTCGCTCAGCCGCGTGCTCAAGGTCGGGCTCACCTCGAAAACCCTCACGCAGATGGAGCTGAGCGAACTCGCACTCTGGACGATGCGGCCGCGGCTCATGTCCGTTCGCGGCGTGGCCAACGTCGCGATTTGGGGCCAGCGCGACAAACAGTTCCAAGTCCTCGTCGATCCCCAGCGGCTGCGCGCCGCCGGCGTGACGCTCGACGCCGTCACACGCGCCGCCGGCGACGCCGCCGTCATCAGCGCGGGCGGTTTCGTCGATACGCCAAATCTCCGCCTCAGCGTCGCCCAAATCGGCCTCATCACCACACCGGAGGACCTCGCGCGGACCGTGGTCGAGTTTCGCCACGGCGCCCCGATCCGGCTCGGCGACGTCGCCGAGGTGCGCATCGGCCACCCGGCGCCGATCGGCGACGCCGTGATCAACGACGGCCCGGGCATTTTGCTCATCGTGGAGAAACAGCCGTGGGGCAACACGCTCGACGTCACCCAGGGCGTCGAAAAAATCCTCGCCGAACTCAAGCCCGGCCTCCCCGGCGTCGACATCGACTCGACGATCTTCCGCCCGGCCACGTTTATCCAGCTGTCCATCGACCACCTCACCGAGGCGCTCTGGCTCGGCTGCCTGCTCGTGGTGATCATCCTCTGGTTTTTTCTCGGGAGCTGGCGCACCACCGTTATCAGCCTCACGGCGATCCCTCTCTCGCTCGCCATCGCACTGCTCCTGCTGAGCTGGCGGGGCGAGACGATCAACACGATGATCCTGGCCGGGCTCATCATCGCGCTCGGCGAAGTCGTGGACGACGCGATCATCGACGTGGAGAACATCCTGCGCCGTCTCCGTCAGAACGCGACGCTCACCCGTCCGCGGCCCGCGTTGCAGGTCGTGCTGACCGCCTCGCTCGAGGTGCGCAGTGCCGTCGTGTATGCGAGCGTGATCATCGTGCTCGTGTTCCTCCCCGTGTTTTTCCTCCCCGGACTCGCGGGCACGTTCTTTCGTCCGCTGGCGCTCTCCTACATCCTCGCAATCGCCGCCTCCCTCGCGGTCGCCCTCACCGTCACGCCCGCGCTCAGTCTCCTGCTGCTGCGCGTGAACGCCAACCCGCACCGCGACGCATGGCTCGCCCGCACGATGAAGGGTTGGTATCGCGGCCTCCTCCCGCGCTTCGCCGGCCGCCCCGGCTTCGCCCTCGGCGTGCTCGCGGTCGCGTTCGCCGTCACGGGCTGGATCTGGCACGCCAAGCTCGGCGAGGAATTTCTGCCCAACTTCAAGGAACGCGACTTCCTGATGCACTGGCTGGAAAAACCCAACACCTCCGTCGAGGCCAGCACGCGCATCACCATCGCCGCGAGCAAGGACCTCCGTGCCATCCCCGGCGTGCGCAACCTCGGCTCCCACATCGGCCGCGCTGAGGTCGCCGATGAGGTCGTCGGCCCCGATTTCACCGAATTATGGATCAGCCTCGCCCCTGAGGCGGATTATGATCCCACCATTGCGAAGGTCCAGGCGGTCGTGGACGGCTATCCCGGCCTCGTGCGCGACCTGCTTACGTTTCTCCGCGAACGCATCAAGGAGGTGCTCACCGGGGCGAGCGCGAGCATCGTCGTGCGCATCTTCGGCCCCGATCTCGAGGTGTTGCGCCAACACGCGGCCGAAGTGGGTGCCGCCCTCAAGGACGCTCCGGGCGTCAGCGCGCTCAAGGTCGAGTCGCAGGTCCTCGTGCCGCAAATCGCCATGAAACTCCGCCCCGAGTCCGCCGCGCTTCACGGTCTCACCGCCGGGCAGGTGCGCACCGCGGTCACGACCCTCATCCGCGGCCGCAAGGTCGGCGAGGTGTACCAAGATCAAAAGGTGCACGACGTGACTGTTTGGAGCGTGCCGGCCGTCCGGGCTGACACCACGGCGATTCGCGAACTCCTGATTGAGACCCCCGCGGGCGGACACGTGCGCCTCGCCGACGTGGCCGACATTGCCATCGTGCCCACACCCAACGCCATCAAGCGGGAAGGCGCCTCCCGCCGCATCGACGTCACCTGCAATGTCGCCGGCGGCCGCGATCTCGGTGCGGTCGCCCGCGACGTCGCGGCCCGCGTGGGCAAGGTAAACTTCACCCGGGGTTATCATCCGGAAATTCTTGGCGAATGGGCCGAGCGGCAGGCCGCGCAATCGCGGCTGCTTTGGCTCGGACTCGCCTCGCTGGCCGGGATCCTGGTCTTGCTCCTCGCGGATTTCCAGTCGCCCCGGTTGGTGATGCTGATCGCACTCACCCTGCCTTTCGCGCTGATTGGTGGAGTCCTCGCGGCCTGGCTCGGCGGTGGCGTCCTCTCGCTCGGCTCGCTCGTGGGCTTCGTCACCGTGCTCGGCATCGCCGCCCGCAACGGGATCCTGCTCGTCAGCCACTACCGGCACCTTGAGACGGAGGAAGGTCAGCCCTTCAGCCTCGCCCTCGTCCTGCGCGGTTCGGAGGAACGACTCGTGCCGATCCTCATGACCGCTGCAACGGCCTCCTTCGCCCTCCTGCCACTCGTGCTGAAGGGCAACGTCCCCGGCAACGAAATCGAGCGCCCGATGGCGCTGGTGATTCTGGGCGGGCTTGTCACCTCGACGTTGCTGAATCTCTTTCTGCTCCCCGCGCTCTACGCCCGCTTTGGCCGGCGGCGAACCACGGGGTGATCCCCCGCGGCCGCCGCCACTCCCTTGCAGAAACCGCGTCATCCCCCCCCATCTCGCTCCCGCCGCATGGACCAGCAGCTCACGATCTGACTCGCCCGCCCCACAGCCCGCCTGAAAACAAAATGAGCTCGCAACCCCGGGGGCGAAACACCGTCTTAGCCTCTCCGCCCGTCCCACTTTGATCACTCCGGCATGAATTTCCTCCAACTCGCTCTGCGTCGTCCCCTGTCGGTCGTTGTCCTCGTGATCGCAGTGGCGCTCGCCGCCGGTCTCGCCATCCAGCGCATGTCGCGGGACATCTTTCCGCCCCTCGGCATCCCGACCATCTACGTCGCGCAGCCGTATGGCGGCATGGATCCGGCCCAGATGGAAGGTTACCTCACCTACCGGTACGAATACCACTTCCTGTACATCGCCGGCATCGAGCACGTGGAATCGAAATCGATTCAGGGCGCTTCGATCATGAAGCTGCAGTTCCACCCGGGCACCGACATGTCCCAGGCGCTTTCGGAGACCATCGCCTACGTGAACCGCTCCCGGGCGTTCATGCCGCCAGGCACGCCCGCGCCGTTCGTCACCCGCTTCGACGCCGGCAGCGTTGCCGTCGGGTATCTCGTTTTCTCGACCAATAATCCCAACCGCACGCTGAACGAAATGCAGGATCAGGCGCTCAACCGCGTCCGCCCCGCCTTCGCTACACTGCCCGGCGTGTCGGCGCCACCGCCCTTTGGCGGCAGCTCGCGCGGCATCATCGTCAACGTCGACCCGGAGCGGATGCGCGCCTATGGCCTCTCTCCCGACGAGATCGTGAAGGCGTTGTCGGAAGCGAACACGATCAGTCCGTCCGGCAACATGAACCTCGGGGACAAGTATCCGATCGTGGAGATGAACTCGATCGTGAAGAACCCCAAGGACCTCGAGGCGGTCATGCTGCGCCGCAACGACCAGGGCGCTGTGTTCGTGCGCGATGTGGCCACCATCAGCGATGCGGCCGATATCACGACCGGGCACGCGCTCGCGAACGGCCTGCGCACCGTCTACCTCCCCGTCACCAAGCGCGCCGACGCCTCGACCCTCGCCGTGGTCGACCTGGTGAAGAAAAACATTCCCGAGTTTCAGAAAATCCTGCCCGACGACATCAAGGTCAGCTACGTCTTCGACCAATCGCCCGTCGTCAACCGCTCGATCAAGGACGTGCTGAAGGAAGGCGGCCTCGGCGCGCTCCTCACCGGCCTGATGGTGTTGATTTTCCTGCGCGACTGGCGGAGTGCGTTCATCGTCGTCATCAATATTCCGCTTTCGTTGCTCGGCGCGGTCTTCGCCTTGTGGGTCACAGGCGAGAGCATCCACCTCATGACGTTGGGCGGCCTCGCGCTCGCGATCGGCATCCTCGTCGACGAATCGACGGTCGCCGTGGAAAACATCCATGCGCACATTGCGCGCGGCTCCACGCTTTCGCGCGCCGCGCTCGACGGCACGAAGGAGACGGCGTTGCCGCGGTTGCTCGCGCTGCTCTGTATTCTGGCGGTGTTCATCCCCGCGTTCTTCATGGTCGGCGCGGCGAAGGCCCTGTTCGTGCCGATGGCGCTCGCGGTCGGCTTCTCGATGATCGCCTCGTACCTGTTGTCGAGCACGCTCGTCCCCATCCTTTCCGTCTGGCTACTCCGCGGCCACTCGGCCGAGATTCACGACGCCTCGTTCTTCGCCTCGCTGCAGCGAGGCTACGCGGGACTCCTTCGCGGGGTCGTCGCCCTGCGCTGGCCGCTCGCGATTGTCTACCTCGCGGCCTGCGGCGCGATCATCTGGGTCTTCGGCGCCCGCCTCGGCACGGAAATCTTTCCCAAGACCGACAACGGCCAGTTCGCCCTCCGTTTGCGCGCCCCGAGCGGCACCCGCGTCGACCTGACCGAGGCGCTCTCGAAAAAAGTGTTGGACCTGATCGCCCGTGAAGCCGGCGGCGCGGACAAGATCGACGTGACCATCGGCATGGTCGGCGTGCACAATTCCAGCTTCCCGGTGAACCTCGTCCACCTGTGGAACGGTGGCCCCGAGGAAGGCTGGCTCGCCGTGCAGCTCAAGCCGCACACCGGCATCCGCATCGAGGCCTTCAAGGAGAAACTCCGCGCCGTGTTTGCGCGCGACCTGCCCGACGTGCGTTTCTCATTCGAGCCGCAGGACATCGTCTCGCGCGTCATGAGCTTCGGCTCGCCCACCCCGGTGGAAATCGCGATCAGCGGCTCGCCCCTGCCGGTGTGCAAGGCCTACGCCGATCAGATCATCGAGAAGATGAAGGCGATTCCATACCTGCGCGACATCCAGATCGCGCAGAACCTGGACTACCCGACCGTGTCGGTGAACGTGGACCGCGAACGCGCCGGCCAGCTCGGCGTGCAGATGTCCGACGTCAATCGCTCGCTCGTCGCCGCGACCACCTCCAGCCGGTTCACCACTCCCATCTTCTGGGCCGACCCCGGCACCGGCATCAGCTTCAGCCTTCAGGTCCAAATTCCCGAGATGAAAACCACCACGATGGAGGACCTGGGCAACGTCCCCATCGTCTCGAGCCGCGGCGAACCGGTGCTGCTGCGCAACATCGCGACCATCGCGCCAGGCAGCTCGGTGGGCACGTACGAGCGCTACAATCTGGCGCGCCTCGTCAGCATCACCGCCAACATCCACGGCTCCGATCTCGGGACGGCGACGCGCGCGATTCGGCAGGCGATCGCCGCCGCCGGCCCGCTCCCCCAACCCTCCACCAAGGTGGATTTGCGCGGACAAGTGGTGCCGCTGGAGCAATTGCTCAACGGCTTTCAGACCGGCCTGATCATCGCGATCGTCGTCATCTTCCTGATGCTCGCGGCGAACTTCGAGTCATTGCGCCTCGCGATTGCGGTCATCTCGACGGTGCCGGCGGTGCTCGTCGGCGTCGTGCTCGCGCTCACGTTCACCGGCACCACGCTCAACATCCAATCCGCGATGGGGGCCATCATGGCGGTCGGCGTGGCCGTCGCCAACGCGATCCTGCTCGTCACGTTTGCCGAACGCAGCCGTATCCAAAGCAGTGACGCGCTCGCCGCGGCGGTCGAGGGCGGCCGCAGCCGGCTCCGGCCTATTCTCATGACCAGTTTCGCCATGATCGCCGGCATGCTGCCGCTGGCCCTCGGGTTCGGCGAGAGCGGCGATCAAACCGCCCCGCTCGGCCGCGCCGTCGTCGGCGGACTCGCCCTGGCGACGCTTGCCACCCTGTTCGTGCTCCCGGCCTTCTTCGCCATCATCCGGCGCGGCTCGTCCACGCGCTCCGGTTCCCTCGATCCCGACGATCCCCTGAGCGGGCACTTTGTTTCTCCCGCCCGCCACAAATAAGCCTGCCGCACCTTTAATTTTTCGACTCCGCATGAAATCTCGCTCCCTCTCCCCTGTGGCCCGACCGCTCGCCCTCCTCCTGCTCGGCCTGACACCAACCCTCCCCGCGCTGGCGCAGACCGCCGCCGCACCCGTGCAGGTCCAGGTCACGACGCCGCACCGGGGCGATATCCACCGTTTTGTGACGCTGCCCGGCACCTTGCGCCCCAACCAGCAGGTCACTCTCCACGCCAAGGTCGCCGGCTATCTCAAGTCGATCGCGGTGGACAAGGGCGACACGGTCAAGGAAGGCCAGCTCCTCGCCGAAATCGAGATGCCCGAGGCCGTCGCCGCGCGCGCCACCTACGAGGCCGAACTCAAGATTGCCCAGGCGGAGTCGGACCGCGTCAGAAACGCCCGCGCCAAGGCGCCCGACCTCATCACCCCGCAGGCCTCCGACACCGCCGATGCCCGCCTCGCCCTCGCGCAGGCCGCCCTCGCGCAAAACGACACGCTCCAACGCTTCAGCAAAATCTCCGCACCGTTCGCCGGCGTCGTGACGATGCGCTACGTCGACACCGGCGCGTTCGTCCCCGCCGCCACCGCGGGCACCAATCCCGCCGCCGCCGCCATCGTCACCGTGATGGATTATTCGACCGTGCGCGTGCGCGTGCCCGTGCCGGAAATCGAGGCCCCGCGCGTCCAGGTCGGCCAACCCGTCGTTGTCACCTCGGATGCGCTGCCCGGCCGGACCGTGCGCGGCAAGGTGACGCGTCACTCCGGCGCCCTGGACGAAGGCTCCCGTACGCTCCTCGTGGAGGCCGATGTTCCCAACGCCGACGGCACCCTGCGGCCCGGCATGTACGTGATCGCGAAAATCGGCGTGGAGTTGCACAAGGGCTCCCTCCTCGTCCCCGCGGCTGCGCTGGTAAAGGAAAAGACCGCCGGCTTCCTTTTCACGCTCGCCGACGGCAAGGCGACCCGCGTGTCAGTGAAATATGGATTCAACGACGGCACCGACGTCGAGATTCTCGAAGGCGTCGCGGAGAACGCGCGCGTCATCCTTCCCGGCAAGGCGACGCTGGTTTCGGGCCAGGCCGTGACGGCAACGGAGGTCAAATGAAGTCAACCGCCCTTCCCCTGCTGCTGGGGCTTGCGTTCTCGCTGCCCGCCCTCCCCGCCGCCGATCAACCTTCGCCTCCCGGCGGAACCATCGACCTTCCCACGGCGCTGCGCCTCGTGGGCGCGAGCAACCTCGACGTCGAGCTGGCGCGTGAGAAGGTCACCGAGGCCCGCGCCGCAAACGATTCGGCCCGGGCGCGGTTCTTCCCCTGGATCACGCCGTCCCTCACGATCCGCCGGCACCAGGAAAACATCCAGGCCGTCAACGGCCCGATTCTCGACGCCGACAAGCAGTCCCTCGCGCTCGGCGTTGCGCTCAACGCCCAGCTCGACCTCGGCGAAACCTATTTCCAGAGCCTTGCCGCCCGCCAGGTCATCCGCTCCACCGAGGCGACGCTCGCCACCCGCCAGCGCGAGACGGCGTTTCGCGCCGCCACCGGCTATTTTGATCTCACCCGCGCCCGCGCCGGCGTGATCGCCGCCGAGGAGGCTGCACGCGTCACCGCCCGCCACGCCGAGCAGATTGCCGCCACCGCCGAAGCCGGCCTCACCTTTCAAGGCGACGCCACCCGCGTGCGCGCCGCCCGCGAACGCGCTGAGCTCACCCTCATCCGCGCCCGCACCGATCAGCGCATCGCCGCCGCCCGTCTGGCCGAGACGCTCCGGCTCGATCCCACCGTTGACCTCACGCCCGTCGATGCAGACCTCGCCCCGATGTCCGTCGTCACTCCCGGCGATGAACTCGGACCGCTCGTCTCCCGCGCCCTCGCCCATCGCCCGGAACTCGACGAGGCCGCCGCCCGCCTCGAGATTGCGCGCACGAATCATCGCGCGGCGACCCAGGGGCCTCTTATCCCGACGATTGGCGCGCAGGTGTCGATTGGCGGACTCGGCGGGGGCCCCGGGACGACGTCGATCGGACACGACTTCGACATGAGCAGCGACTACGGCATCGGTGTGAGCTGGCGCATCGGACCGGGCGGACTCTTCGACCGCAACCGCCAGCGCGAGACTGCCTCACGCGAGCGCCAGGTCGGACTGGAGCAGGAAAAGATTCGCGATCAGATCCGCCGCCAGGTGGTGGAGCAGCACGCCCGGCTTCGTTCGCTCGCGGAGCAAATCACCCTCGCGAAGAAGACGCTCGAGGCGGCGGACCAGACCGCGAAGCTTTCCCGCCAGCGCCGTGAAACCGGCGTCAGCGCCGTGCTCGAAGACGTGCAGGCGGAGGATGAACTCGCCCGCGCCCGCCGCGACTATCTCACGACCGTCGCCGACTACAACCAGGCACAGTACGCGCTGAGGTTTGTCGTTGGGGACTGAGTTGGGAACGATTCGGCAACACGGCGCGAAACGCCACGGCAGAGGTCACACCAAGCGGTGAATTGCGCAATCCCGTTGAGCGATAGCCGCATTTCGAGTGAGCTTTTACTGTCAGCCGTAGCCAATGCGTAGGTCGCTTGCGGACCAACGGCGGATGGGACACGGAGCCGTGGTGGCTTGAGCGCAATTCCGGCAAAAAGCGCAGCTTGGCGTGAGCGAGGGTGACACCCCGCCGACAGGCCACCCCGCCGATGAGCCGACGCGTGGGCCTAGCACTTCCGGGAAAACTCGCCGATGAATCGGTCGACGTTGCGTCCGGACACCTGAAACTCGATTTCCCGACGCAGCCCGTGGATGTGTTGGGTTAACTGGAGCGTCACGCCGAGGCTCGCGGCAAGCGCCGAGATCTTCCGGGCGCGGCGCTGCCAGAGCCAGCAGGTCATGCCCATCGAAATGGGCGTGCTGGTCAGTGGCGTGATTTTATCGGGAGTCGGGTTCAAGGTTTTGAATCTCCGATGCAGCGAAAAACGCGCCAACCTCGCTTCAGATTCAAGAAATATTCCGCCCCGGTAAGCATCCCTGATGTCGGTCCACGGCGAAGACACGAATTTCCGGTTTTCTTCCGTGTCTTCCGGGAATTCCATGGCAATTTTCACCGCCCATGAACTGGTCACGCTTCAAATCGCACCACTACCACAACGCCGACCTCGGGGTGTCACTCGACATCTCCCGCCTGCCGTTTCCGGACGACTTCCTCCCGTCGATGGAACCGGCGATGCAAAAGGCGTTCGCGGCGATGGCGGCCCTGGAAAAGGGTGCGGTCGCCAATCCGGATGAAAAACGGATGGTCGGCCATTACTGGCTGCGTGCGCCGCAGCTCGCTCCCAACGCCGAGTTGGCCGGCGAAATCACGTCCACGCTCGCCGCCGTTAAGGCGTTCACCGCCAAGGTCCACGCCGGTGAAATCGCCGGTCCGAAGGGCAAATTCAAAAACCTCCTCGTCATCGGCATCGGCGGCTCCGCCCTCGGACCCCAGCTCGTGAACCACGCGCTCGGCCAGCCGCGGAAGGACAAGCTCGCCGTCGCGTTCTTCGACAACACCGATCCGGACGGCATCGACTACGTGCTCGCAACGCTGCGGGGCCAGCTCGCCAAGACCTTGGTCGTCGTCATCTCAAAATCGGGCGGCACGGCGGAAACCCGCAACGGGATGCTCGAGTGCATCGCCGCGTTCAAGGCCGCGGGGCTCGACCACGCGAAGCAATTCGTCGCCGTCACCGGCGCCGGCTCCAAGCTGGAACAGACCGCCCTGAGCGAGGGCTGGCTCGCCCGGTTTGCGATGTGGGATTGGGTCGGCGGCCGCACGAGCGAGCTCAGCGCCGTCGGACTCCTGCCCGCCGCGCTCCAAGGAATCGACATCCAGGCGATGCTCGATGGCGCCGCGGCGATGGACGCCGTCACGCGCACTCCCGTCACGGCGCAAAACCCCGCCGCACTCATGGCGCTGATGTGGCATTTCGCCACCGATGGCCGCGGGACGAAGGACATGGTGGTCCTTCCCTACAAGGATCGGCTGCTGCTGTTTTCGCGCTATCTGCAGCAACTCGTGATGGAATCGATTGGCAAGGAATTCGATCTCGACGGCCGTGTCGTCAATCAAGGCATCGCCGTCTACGGCAACAAGGGCTCGACGGACCAGCACGCCTACGTGCAGCAGCTCCGCGAAGGCGTGAACAACTTCTTCGTCACGTTCATCGAGGTCCTCAAGGATCGCGACGCCAAGACCTCCCTCGAGGTTGAGCCCGGCGTGACATCCGGTGACTTCCTGCATGGCTTCCTTCTCGGCACACGCGACGCGCTCAGCGAAAAAGACCGCCACTCAATCACGCTCACCCTCGCGGATGTCTCACCGCGCACGCTCGGCATGCTCATCGCGCTTTATGAGCGCGTGACGGGACTCTATGCGTCGCTCGTCAACATCAACGCCTACCACCAACCGGGCGTCGAGGCGGGCAAGAAGGCGGCCGGCGGCGTGATCGCACTCAAACTGAAACTGGTTGCGGCCTTGCAGGCGGCCCCCGGCACCGCGTTCACGGCCGAGACGCTTGCCGCCCACATCGGCGCGCCCGAGAAGGCGGAGATTACGTTCAAGATCCTCGACCACCTCGCCGCGAACAAGGGCTCCGGCGTGAAGAAACGAGCCAAGACGCCGATCTTCGAGTCGACGTATCGAATCGGCTGACCGCGCCCGAAGAGTCTCGATGCACCGCCTGCCGCTCATCCTTTGTGCGATCGCACTTTTCGGATCGACGGTGTCGGCGGTGCTTTTTTTCAAGATCGGCAACTCCAAGCAAATCCTGGAGCTGCGGTTGGCCGACTCCGAAGCGCGCTCGGCCAAACTCGACTCCGCCCTCGCCCGCGCGAACGAGCAGAACGGGGCACTGACAGGAAAGATCGGGATGCTCGACACCTCGCTCGCCGAGACTCAGGCCAAACTCGCCGAAACCAATGGCCGCGTCGCCCAGCTCGATCGCGAACTGGCCGACTCGAAGCGTGACTTGGGCGACACGAGACGCGTCCTAACCGTTTATGAGGACACGACCCGCGCGCTCGGCGAGGAGGTGGCGGCACTGCGGGAGGACTTGGAAGAGAGCCGTGCCTCCAACGCCTCGCCGGCCTCGGTCCTCGCCTACAAGAATACCATCGCCGAACTCGAGCGCCAGCTGGCCACCGCCCGCAACGGCGCGGCGCTCACCAGCACCACCGGGGCGGCGACGGCGGTGTTTGCGAGCCGCGCCGGACGGGCAACGGTCCTGAACGTCGGCCCGCAAAACTCATTTGTCGTGCTGAATTTCGGCTCCGCCCGGGGCGCCGCCCTAGGGCAAAAGCTCAACGTAAGTCAGGGAACTACGATCGTCGCGGTGGTACTCATCAGCGATGTCCGCGCCAATTTCTCCATCGCCCAAGTCCTGCCCGACACCCTGCGAGGGGTCTTGCAGAAAGGCGATTCAGCCCTATTAATCCGTTAAATCATGACCTCGCTCAAGAATTCCATCGTCGCGCTCCTCGTGCTGGCACTCGGCGCCATTTTGACCGGTTGCAGCACGAATTCCCCCAAAGAGACCTCGATTCCGTGGAGCCGCCCCGCCGGCTGGGAAGGCCAGATTCCCGGGATGGGCCAACCGACCGGACGCTAAGGTTTTCGCCTCGCGAAAACCGAATCTGCCTTGGACGAGCCGACCCAATCGGTCCCGGGTGAAGCGAAAAACGCTTCGCTGACCCCGCGGCCCGGCCACCTTTACGTCGTCGCCACTCCGATCGGCAACCTCGCCGACATCACGGAGCGCGCCCGTGCCATCCTCGGCTCCGTTGATCTGATCGCCTGCGAAGATACGCGCACCACCGGGGCGATGCTCACCCGGTTCGGCCTACGGCGAGACTTGGTCCCGTATCACGAGCACAACGAATTGGAGGTGGCGGAAAAACTCGCTGACCAGCTCGCCGCGGGGAAGTCGATTGCCGTTGTCAGCGACGCCGGAACCCCTGCCCTGAGCGATCCGGGCTTCCGCGTCGTCCGCGCTTGCCGGCGTCGTGGTCTGCCGGTTGTGCCCGTACCGGGTCCCAGCGCCCTCACCGCCGTGCTCAGTGCGAGCGGATTGCCGACCAACGGCTTTCTCTACGTCGGATTTCTTCCCCCCAAGAGCGCCGCCCGAATCGCGTTCTTCGAGAAATATCGTGACTTCGATTACACCCTCGCTCTCTACGAAAGCTGCCATCGCATCGACAAGGCCGTCGACGAAATCGTGACCACGCTCGGCCCAGGCCGGCTGATCTGCGTGGCAAAAGAGGTCACCAAACTCCACGAAACGTTTTTTGTCGGTCCCGCCGGAGAGGTGCAGGCGCGACTCGCGAAGGCGAGTCTGAAGGGTGAGTTCGTCCTGTTGATCGCTCCCGGCGACTTTGTGCTATGAGCGGCGCCACCGTCGCGATCATCGATATCGGCAGCAACTCGATCAAGACCCTGATCGCGACGCGCGGGAATCAAGGTGAAATTCTGCCGCTGCACACCCGGACGATTGACGCACGCATCAGCGCGGGCATCAGCCGCACTTCTCCGCGCTTGAGCGAGGAAGGGATGGCACGAGGACTCGAGGCGGTGCAATCGCTCCTCGTGGACGCCGATGCCTATTCCGCCTCCACCGTGCTCCTCGTCGCCACGAGTGCAGTGCGGGATGCGCAAAACGGAACCGAATTCCGCCGTCGCGTGCTGGATGCCACCGGCCGCGAAATCCGCATTCTCACGGGAGATGAGGAGGCCAACCTCATCGGTCGCGGCCTGACCGCCGATCCGGCGCTCACCGGCTTGCAGGATTTCTACGTGTTCGATCTGGGCGGCGGCAGCCTGGAGTGCCTCGCCTTTCGCGATCGCCGGATCGAGCAGGCCGTGAGCCTGCAACTCGGCTGCGTGCGGCTGACCGAACGGTTTGTGGCAGATCCGACGGCGCCGCTCGACGTTGCCACGCGACAGCGGGTCGCAGCGCACACGCGCGCCGTGCTCGCGGAATCGGGATTCACCTTTTCGCTGCCGCCCCATGCGGTGGCGGTCGGGACAGGTGGCACGGTGACCACCGCCCGGTCAATCGCGGCGACGCGTCGCGGCAAAGAGTTCGACACGACCGATCCGGTCATCGCGGTCAGCGACTTGCGGGGACTCCTCGACGAACTCGGCGCGATGCCACTGCCGGAGCGAAAACAGGTTCCTGGTCTTCCGCCGCCGCGCGCGGACGTTTACCCGGTCGCCCTCATCACGTTGATCACGATTGCGGAACTGGGCGGCTTTTCGGCCTACCACAATTCAGTCTATAACCTGCGCTACGGTCTCGCCGATCAGGCGCTGGGAGCCGCGATCGTCCGGTGAAATATTGGTTGTCCCGGTTTCTTAGTGGCAGCCCGAGGGACGGAGCAAATCCGGCAAGAGGCTGAGTTTGCCGCAGTGAAAGAGGATGCGCGCCCGATAGTTGGCGAAGCTGCGGAAGCCCCGCGCGTCTGACTTGATGGCTTGGATCTTCGA
>CANJIU010000073.1 GCA_947474365.1 Opitutia bacterium
AATGGCGTGGCGCCCAATGCCACGAGCCAGACGGTGACACTCACCGTCGAACCCTCATTAACGTTCACCCTGCTGGCGGGCTTGGCGGGCGCGGGAGGCTCGGCGGACGGGACCGGAGTCGCCGCGCGGTTCAGGAATCCTCTTGGAGTGGCGGTGGACAGTGCGGGCAACGCCTATCTGGCGGATGATTCAGACCACACGATTCGGAAAATATCGAGGGGCGGGGTCGTGACGACGCTGGCGGGTTCGGCAGGCCTTGCTGGGACGACGGACGGGGTGGGCAGCGCGGCGCGGTTCAATGGACCATTTGGCGTGGCGGTGGACAGCGCGGGTAATGTTTATGTGGGGGAGGAACGAAGCCACACGATTCGGAAGATCACGAGCGGAGGGGCAGTGACCACACTGGCGGGTCTGGCGGATAACGCCGGCTCGACAGACGCGAGCGGCAGCACCGCGCGGTTTAAGAATCCCCGAGGAGTGGCGGTTGACGGCGCGGGCAATGTCTACGTGGCGGATTTTGGCAACCACACCGTTCGGAAGATCACGAGCGGTGGCGTAGTGACGACGCTGGCGGGTCTCGCGGCTGCCGGCGGCTCGGCAAACGGAACGGGCGACGCGGCGCGATTTTTTGCACTTTCAGGGTTGGCGGTGGACGGCGCGGGCAACGTCTACGTAGCGGATACGTTCAACCACACGATTCGAAAGATCACGAGTGCTGGCGTGGTGACGACACTGGCGGGTTTGGCGGGCAACGCAGGCTCGACGGATGGGACCGGAAGCAACGCGCGATTCAGTGCTCCTCATGCCATCGCCGTGGACAGCGCCGGGACCACCATTTATGTGGCGGATACTCTTAACTACACGATTCGGAAGATCACGAGCGGTGGCGTGGTGACGACCCTCGCGGGTGAGTTGGCGGTTACCGGTTCGACGAACGGGATCGGCAGCGCCGCGCGCTTCAATGGCTCGAATGGACTCGCGGTCGACAGCGCTGGCCTCGTCTACGTGGTGGATACGGTAAACAAGACGATTCGCTGGGGCGCCATTTCGGTTCCCACGTTGACGAGCGCGTCCACGGCCAGCGGCGCCGTGGGTCAGAGTTTTTCTTACCAGACGACGTTTTCCGGCATCCTCACCGGCCCCTTCTCTGCGAGCGGGCTGCCCGCGGGGCTGACCATGAATGCCAGCACCGGTCTGATCAGCGGGACTCCCACCGCTGCCGGCAGGACTTTAGTCACCGTCGGCTACGTCAATGAGGCGGGCCTGGGCAGCGCGTCTCTGGCCATTACGGTTGCGGGTCAACCGACACTGGCGAACATCACGGCGCAGCGGCGGGCGGGGACCAAACTCGTGGACATCACCTACGATCTGGACAATCCGCAGGGCCTGTCGTCCACCGTCACGACCGAGGTCTCGCGGGACGGCGGCACCACGTGGCTGGCCGCTCCGTTGACTCTCACCGGTGCGGTCGGCGCCAACATTGTTTCCGGCACTGGCAAGCTGGTTACCTGGAACGTCGGTCTAGACTGGCCCGCGCAGAGCTTCTCACAGGTCAAGATTAGGGTCACCTCCAACGATGGCCAATACTCCGGCAGCAGTTCGACACCGGCCGATTTCAGAATGATCCCAGCCGGCACGTTTACGATGGGCGACAGCAAGAACGAGGGGGGCTTGGACGCGCGCCCGACGCGGCCAGTGACGGTCGGTGCGTTCTACTTGCAGAGCACCGAGACCACTTACGCGCAGTGGAAGGAGATCGTCGATTGGAATGCGAGCGGCAGTCGCGGCTACGATTTTTCGGCCGGCCAGCGGGGATCGACGGCCAGCGGATCGGCACTGGCTGATACCGCTGCCAATAATACCCATCCGGTGACGATGGTGAAATGGGGAGACGTCGTGAAATGGTGTAACGCGAAGAGCCGCAAGGACGGCCTTACGCCATGCTACTACACCGACGTCGGTTTCGCCACGGAGTTGAAGACCGGCACGCCGACAACGGTGTACGTGAACTGGTCGGCCAACGGATACCGGTTGCCGACGGAGGCAGAGTGGGAATACGCGGCGCGCGGCGGGTTGGCCGGCAAGAGCTACCCGGGAGGCGACGAGATCACGAACGGTCAGGCGAACTATTCTAACGGGACACTTAACGGCACGACTCCCGTGGGTTACTACAACGGCAGTCAGACGCCGGCGGGAGTGGATATGAAGAACGGCTATGGTCTCTACGACATGGCGGGGAATGTGGGTGAGTGGAACTGGGATTGGTATGGCAGCTACTCGTTCGCGGCCGAGACGGATCCGCGCGGACCTGCGTCGGCCACGTACCGGGTGTTCCGGGGCGGCAGCTGGAACGACACCGCACCCGGCTCGCGCATCTCGGTTCGCCGCAACGGTTCCCTGGCCGACCACGGCCGCGACTTAGGCTTCCGCCCGGCCCGCAGCACCGTTGCCGCGGCCAACCGCATCCAGTCCGTTTCCGCGACCTTCGCCCTTCAACTCGTCGATCCGCCCGCTATCGCCACGCAGCTGGCCGATCAGGCTGTCGTTCCTGGGCAGCCGGTGACTTTTACCTTGGCGGCGACCAGCACGGCACCGTTCACCTATCAGTGGCGCAAGGACGGAGTGAACATCGCGAGTGCAACGAATGCGAGCTACACCATTGCCTCAGCTCCGACGACTGCGGCCGGCAGCTACGACGTGGTGGTGACGAACGTGGGCGGAGGTACGACGAGCCAACCGGCGACACTCACCGTCGCCCCCGCGATGATCTTCACCACGTTGGCGAGCGGCTTTTCCGGTGCGGCCGGAATTGCCGTGGACAGCGCGGGCAACGTCTACGAGGCGGATTCGCAACTCCACACGATTCGAAAGATCACCTACGGCGGAACAGTGACGACGCTGGCGGGTTCGGCGGGCAGTCCAGGTTCGACGGACGGGACTGGCAGCGCCGCACGATTTAATGGCCCCAGGGGAGTAGCGCTGGACAGCGCCGACAACGTCTACGTGGCGGATTTTAATGGCTCCACGATTCGAAAGATCACGAGCACCGGGGTGGTGACGACGCTGGCGGGTTCGGCGGGCAGTCCCGGTTCGGCGGACGGGACCGGCACCGCCGCGCGGTTTAGCGGTCCGCATGGAGTCACAGTGGACAGCGCGGGCAACATCTACGTCGCGGATCTGGGCAACGCGACGATTCGGAAAATTACGAGCGGTGGAGTCGTGACGACGCTGGCGGGTACGGCGGGTGTAACCGGGTCGGCGGACGGGACCGGCGCTGCCGCGAAGTTCTTCAATCCCGCGGGAATCGCGATGGATGGCGCGGGCGTCCTCTACGTTTCGGACCGGGATAACCACACGATTCGAAAGATTACGAGTGGTGGCGTCGTGACAACGCTGGCGGGTTTGGCCGGGGCCGCAGCCTCGGTGGACGGGACCGGCAGCGCCGCGCGGTTTAATGTTCCTTATGGGATCGCGTCGGACAGCGCGGGCAACCTCTACGTGGCGGATACGAACAACCACACCGTTCGGAAGGTCACGAGCGCCGGAGTGGTGACGACAATCGCCGGTTTGGCGGGCACGGCCGGCTCGGCGGACGGGACTGGCAGCGCCTCGCGGTTTAATGCTCCCTACGGCGTCGCGGTGGACAGCGTGGGCAACCTTTATGTGTCGTCCTATGGTAATTCAACGATTCGCTGGGGTGCCATGTCGGTGCCCGCGCTAACGAGCGCGGCCACGGCCATCGGCATCGTGGGGCAAAGTTTTTCCGTTCAGACGACGTTTTCCGGCGTTCTCGCCGGCCCCTTCACCGCCAGCGGACTGCCCGCGGGGCTGACCATGAATGCCAGCAACGGTTTGATCAGCGGTACTCCGACCGCCGCCGGCACGACTACCGTCACGGTAGGTTCCGTCAACGGCGCCGGATCGGGCAGCGGGTCACTGGCCATCACGGTAATTGCTCCTCCGACGCTGGCGAACATCGCGGCGCAGCAGCGGACAGGGAGCAATCTCGTGGACATCACCTACGACTTGGGCCACGCACAGGGCTTGGCGTCCACCGTCACCGTCGAAGTCTCGCAGGACGGCGGCACCACGTGGCTGACTTCCCCGCTGACCCTCACCGGTGCGGTCGGCGCAAACGTTATTCCCGGCAACGGCAAGGTGGTAACTTGGAACGCCGGCGCCAACTGGCCCGCGCAGAACTTCGCCCAGGTCAAGGTTAGGCTCACTGCCGACGATGGCCAGTCATCCACCGGCCCGACTCCGGCCGATTTGAGCCTGATCCCGGCCGGCACGTTCACGATGGGCGATAGTCTCGATGGCGACACCGCCGCGCAGCCAACTCACGTGGTGACGTTGCCGGCCTTCTTCATGGCGAAGACGGAGACAATGTTTGCGGAGTGGGTGGCGGTGCGGGATTGGGCGGTGACCCACGGATACGCCGACTTGGCGTCGATCGGTGCGGGCAAGGCCGACACCCATCCGGTACAGTTGGTCTCGTGGAATAATGTCGTAAAGTGGCTGAACGCCAAAAGTGAGAAAGACGGTTTGGTGCCGGCGTATTACACGGACGATGCGCAGACGACCGTCTTTCGAACCGGCAGCGTGAATGTGACGAATACACAGGTGAAATGGATGGCCAGTGGATATCGGTTGCCGACTGAGGCGGAGTGGGAGTACGCGGCGCGGGGTGGTCTGACCGGCAAGCGGTACCCGCTGGGAGACACGATCACGCAAACCGATGCGAATTATGGCAATCATCCGACGTACGCGACGGGAGCGACTCCCTACACGAGTCCGGCGGGGGCGTTTGCAGCCAACGGTTATGGGTTGCAGGATATGGCAGGTAACGTGTCTGAGTGGTGTTGGGATTGGACTGGGAGCTACGGCAGCGCTGCGGTCACCGCACCGCTTGGGCCGCTAACAGGCGATTACCGGGTGTTCCGCGGTGGCGGTTGGGACGGCGTCGCCGGCGCCATGCGTTCCGCTATCCGCGCCAGCAACCGCCCGGGCGACCCTTGGTTCAACGTCGGCTTCCGCCAGGCCCGCAGCACCATCGCCGTGGCCCACCGCGTCCAGTCCAGTTCCGCGACTTTCGCCCTTCAACTCAACGATCTGCCGACGATAACGACGCAACCGCAAAGCGTCGCTGCGCTCGTCGGCCAGAGCACGACGTTCACCGTCGTCGCCGTTGGCTCCGGCTCGCTGACGTTTCAGTGGCGCAAGGGTACCGTCGCCATCAGCGGCGCCACCAATGCGACCTACACCATCGCCTCCGCCCAGCTCAACGATGCCGGCAGCTACGATGTGGTGGTGAGCAATGGCGTGGCGCCCAATGCGACCAGCACCGCCGCCACGTTGACGGTCACTTCACCGTCGACCGTTTCAATCAGTGTGGCGGGTAATGCCATTACCACTGCCACGGGTACCGTCGCGATCAATCTCGCGTCGGTCGGAACTGAAAACGCCGTTTTCTTCAGCCTCTCATGGGACCCGGCGGTGTTGACCTACGCCAGCAGCGCGCTCGGCACGTCGGTGCAGTCTGACCTCAACCTCGGCGGTAGTAATATCAACACTTCCCAGACTGCGACGGGAAAATTAGGGCTCTCTTTCTTTTTGAAAGCCGGCGCCTCGGTTTCCGCCGGTACCAGGCAGATCTTCACGGTGACGTTCACGCGCGTTTCGCAGGTGGCGTCGACCAAGATCGCTTTTGGTAACACCCCCATCTTACGCGAGATTTATGATATCTTTGGTAATTATATTCCGTTGTTTTTTTCCGATGTAACAATTTCGACCCTGACCCCGACGACACCCGCCATTACCGCCCCGCCGCTGAGCCAGACGATCGCGGCCGGCCAATCGGCAACCTTTTCGGTGGTGGCGAGTGGCACGGGGCCGTTCACCTACCAGTGGCGCAAGGGTGGAGTAGATATCGGGGGTGCGACTAGTGCGAGCTACACCATCGCATCCGCTCCTACGACCTCGGCCGGCAGCTACGACGTGGTGGTGACGAACGCGGGCGGCAGTACGACGAGTTCGGCCGCCACGCTGTCCATCGTTCCCCTGACCGTGGTCGCGGCGGGCGGCGGGCATGCATTGTACCGGGAGTCGGATGGTACACTGTGGGCGATGGGTGCCAACGCCAACGGCCAGCTGGGCGACGGTACGACGATTGGCCGGGGCTCGCCCGTGCAGCTTGCAACCGGGGTTGCCTCGGTTGCGGCTGGAAACGCCCAAACGCTGTTCCTGAAGACGGATGGGACGCTGTGGGCGACGGGCTTTAATGGCAGCGGCCAGTTGGGTGACGGCACGACGACCAGCCGGAGCACGCCGGTGCAGGTCGCGAGCGGCGTCGCCTCGGTCGCGGCTGGAAACAGCCACACGCTGTTCATTAACACGGACGGTACGCTGTGGGCGATGGGCTCTAATAGCAGCGGCCGGCTGGGCGACGGCACGACGACCAACCGGAGCACGCCGGTGCAGGTCGCGAGCGGCGTCGCCACGGCGGCTGCGGGTGGCAGCCACTCTCTGTTCGTGAAGACGGACGGTACGCTGTGGGCGATGGGCATTAATAGCAGCGGCCAGTTGGGTGACGGCACGACGACCAGCCGGAGCACGCCGGTCCAGATCGCGAGCGGCGTCGCCTCGGCGGCTGCGGGTAACAGCCACTCTCTGTTCGTGAAGACGGACGGTACGCTGTGGGCGATGGGTTTGAACAGTAGCGGCCAGCTGGGTGACGGCACGACGACCAGCCAGAGCACGCCCGTGCAGGTCGCAACCGGCGTCGCCTCAGCGGCTGCCGGCAGCTCTCACACGGTGTTCGTGAAGACGGGTGGTACGCTGTGGGCGATGGGTTTGAACAGCAGCGGCCAGCTGGGTGACGGCGCGACGATCAACCGGAGCACGCCCGTGCAGGTCGCAACCAGCGTCGCCTCGGCCGCTGCGGGCACCAGCCACACGCTGTTCGTAAAGACGGATGGGACTCGGTGGGCCGCGGGCCTGACCAGCTTTGGTGCGTTGGGCGACGGCACGACGATTTTCCTGAATGCGTTCGCGCCGGTGGCCAGTGGTGTGAGCTCGGTGGCGCCGGGCTCCTCCCACACGCTGTTCGTGACAACGAACGGGGCACTGTGGGCGACGGGTACAAACAGCAGTGGTCAGCTGGGTGACGGCACCACTGTCAGCCGAAGTACCGCCGTGCAGGTGGCATCCGATGTCGCGTCGGTGGCTGTGGGTAGCAGCCACTCGATGTTCGTGAAGACGGATGGTACGCTCTGGGCGATGGGTTCGAACAACAGCGGCCAGCTGGGTGACGGCACGACGACCAGCCGGCTCGCGCCGGTGCAGGTGGCGAGCGGCGTCGCCTCGGTCTCGGCTCCGGTCGGCAGCAGCCAAACGCTGTTCGTGAAGACGGACGGTACGCTGTGGGCGATGGGCTTTAATGGCACCGGTCAGCTCGGTGACGGCACGACGACCAGCCGGAGCACGCCGGTGCAGATCTCGAGCGGCGTCACCTCGGCGGCTGCGGGTGGCAGCCACTCTCTGTTCGTGAAGACGGACGGTACGCTGTGGGCGATGGGCTCTAATAGCAGCGGCGCGTTGGGTGACGGCACGACGACCCTTCAGAGCACGCCGGTACAGATCGTGAGCGGCGTCGCAGCGGCGTCGGCCGGCCTCGGCCACACGTTGTTTTTGAAGACGGATGGTACCGTTTGGGCGACGGGTTTGAACACCAGCGGCCAATTGGGCGACGGGACGACGACCAACCGGATCACGCCAGTGCAGGTCGCAACCGGCGTCGCCTCGGTCGCGGCTGGCAACACCCACACGCTCTTCGTGAAGACAAATGGGCTGCTGTGGGGGACAGGGTCGAGCAGCAACGGGCAGCTGGGCGATGGTGCTATCCTCACCCGGAGCACGCCCGTGCCAGTGGGCGTAGCGCAAACGCCCGTGATCGCGGTGCAACCGGCGGGACGGGCCGTGAACGTGGGCCAGGATGTGACGCTTTGGGTCTGGGCGACCGGCGGCGTTCCCGCCCCGACGTATCAATGGAAGAAGGGGACGACGGCGATCGCCGGAGCCACCAATGCGACGCTGACGCTGACCAGCGTGCAAAGCGCCGATGCCGCGAGTTACACGGTGGTCGTCACCACCAGCGTATCGTCCGTCACGAGCGCGGCTGCCGCGGTGACCGTAAGCGTGCCACCTGTGATCACCACGCCGCCGACGAACCGGGTCGCCGATGCCGGCCAGCCGGCGAGCTTCAGCGTGGTCGCGACTGGCACGGCGACGCTCACGTATCAGTGGCGTAAGGGCACGGTCGCCATCAATGGGGCGACGAATGCGATTTACACCATCGCGTCAGCTCAGCTGACCGATGCCGGCAATTACGATGTGGTCGTGACCAATTCCGCCGGGAGCGTCACGTCGAACGCGGTCACGCTCACGGTGAACCCGGCGCTGATCGCCACGCAGGCCATCGCGAGCCGAGCCCTGACGGCGGGAACCGCGGCGGTGGCGTTTGCGCCAGTGACAGCGGCCGGCGGCACGGCGCCGCTCGCGTTTTCAATCGCTCCGGCGCTGCCGGGCGGACTGGCGCTGAACGCGACCACCGGCGCGATCTCCGGCACGCCTGCGGCGGGGTTGGTGGCGACGACGTTCACGGTCACGGTGACTGACGCAACGACGGCGACAGCGAGCAAGACATTCAGTCTCACTGTGAACTCGGCGCTTTCCACGACGCAGGCCATCGCGAGCACGTCTCTCACCACGGGCACTGCTGCCGCGGCCTTCACGCCGGTGACGGCGGCCAGCGGCGCGATTCCGTATGCGTTCGCGGTGAGCCCGTCGCTGCCGGCCGGCTTGGTGCTCAACGCCACGACAGGTTCGATTTCCGGCACGCCGACGGTGGGCTCGGCCGCGACGACGTACACGATTACAGTCACGGACAACGCCGGGGCGATCTCCAGCAAGACGTTCAGCCTGACGGTGGCCGTGCTCAATACAGCGCCGACGTTGTCGACCATCGCCACCTTGACTGGCGCCGTGGAGGACAGCACTTACCCGATCACCTATGCCGCCCTCGCCGCCGCAGCCAACGAGGCCGACACGGAAGGCGATGCGCTTTCCTTCCGAGTCGAAGCGGTATCCACCGGCGTTCTGACCAAGAATGGAACGGCGGTTGTGGCCGGCACCACGTTGCTCGGGGCCGGCGAGTCAGTGGTTTGGACGCCGGCGGTAAATGCCAACGGCACGCTGAACGCCTTCACGGTCAAGGCGTGGGATGGAGCGCTCGCGTCGGCGAGTGCCATCCAGGTGAAGGTGACGGTCGCATCGGTGAACGATGCCCCGGTCGGCACGGACAAAACGATCACCACGCCGGCGAACACGGACTACGTTTTTGCGACGGCGGATTTTGGCTTTACCGATCCCAACGACAGCCCGGCGCACACGCTGTCGGCGGTCAAAATCACCACGTTGCCGACGGCCGGCACACTCGCGGTCACCGGCGTTTCGGCGCTCAGCACGGGTGCCATCGTCACCGCCGCTGATATCGTTGGCGGCAAGCTCAAGTTCACCCCGGTGGCGACTGCGAGCGGCAGTCCCTACGCGATCTTCACGTTCCAGGTGATGGACGACGGTGGCCAAGGCACCGGCGGCATCGATCTGGATCCCGTACCGAAAACGATCACGGTTAACGTCCCGCCAGCCGGCACGCTGCAGTTCGGTGCGGCGACCTATAGCGTGAATGAAAACGGTGCCAACGCGACGGTCACCGTGACACGCACCGGCGGCAGCAGCGGAGCGGTCAGTGTGACCTATGCGACGGGCGCGGGGACGGCGATTGCCGGTCTCGATTACACGGCCGCCATCGGGACCTTGAGTTGGGCGAGCGGCGACACCGCGAGCAAGACGTTCACGGTGTCGATTCTCGACGACGCCCTCCTTGAGGGCAGCGAGACGGTGAACCTCGTCTTGAGCAATCCGACCGGTGGTGCCACGCTGGGCACGCCGGCAACGGTGATCCTGACCATCGTCGACGACGAAATTCCGCCGGCCGGCACGTTGCAGTTCAGTGCCGCGACCTATAGCGTGAATGAAAATGGCGGCAGTATCACCGTCACGGTGACACGGACCGGCGGCAGCAATGGAGCGATCGGGGTGAACTATGCGACGGGAGCCGGCACGGCGATCGCAGGTCTCGATTACACGGCCGCCAGCGGGACCCTGAGTTGGGTAGGCGGTGACACCGCCAGCAAGACGTTCACGGTCACGATCGTCGACGACAGCATTTACGAGGGCAACGAGACGGTAAACCTCACGTTGAGCAACCCGACGGGTGGCGCCACGCTGGGCTCGCCCACGAGCGGGGTGCTGACCATCGTCGACAATGAACCTGCGCCCGCGATCACGACGCAGCCCATCGGCGCCACGATCGCGTCCGGGCAGACCCGGGCGCTCAGTGTGGTGGCGACCGGCGCGGCACCGCTCACCTATCAATGGTATCAGGGCACGAGCCCCAGCACCGCGGTGCCGATTAGCGGAGCAACGTCCGCCGCCTATACCACGCCGGCCCTCACGACGACCACTTCGTATTGGGTGCGTGTGACCAGCGGGGTCGGCACCGCCGACAGCGCCACGGCCACGGTCACCGTGCATCAGCCCCCGACCATCACCAGCGCGGCCAACGCGACGTTCATGGCGGGGCAGTCGGGGAGTTTCACGATCGTGGCGACCGGGACGACTCCGCTGACGTTTAGTGTTTCGGCCGGTAGTTTGCCATCGTGGGCGACGTTGAACGCTGCCACCGGTACGATCGCGGGGACGCCGCCGAGTCCGACCGGGTCGCCGTTCACGTTCACCCTTTCAGTCGCCAACGACGTGTCTCCGGCCGCGACCCAGAGCTTCACGCTCACCGTGCAGGGGTGGCACTCGGCGGACACGAGCCCGGCCGACGGTTTTATCACTCTGGATGAACTCACGCGCGTGATCGAACTCTACAATACGCGAAACGGAAGTGTGCGGACGGGACGGTACCAGGTTGCCACCACGACCACGATCGACGGGTTTGCGGTCGATGCAGCGACGCCCAACGGCTCGTCCGTCACCCTTTCGCGTTACCATTCAGCGGATACGGATCGGGATGGCAAGTTGAGCCTCGTCGAGCTCTCCCGCGTCATCGAACTTTATGGCTACCACGTCGGGACGGTCCGCACCGGACAGTATCACATTTCACTCAGCGCAACCGAGGATGGATTTGCCCCCGGACCGTGACGTGAAGGTGCGTCTAAATATGGGGCCCATTCTGAGAAGCTGTCGTCTCGGAGGTGGGAGTCATTCCGGGCCGATTCCATCCGGGCAGGGAGCCCGCTTCGCCCCGGTGTCTGGATCGAGAATGATTACCATCTGGAAGCCGAACATCGGACTTTCCTCGGCGATCCGATCGATGCGTCCAGCCAACTCATCTTCGGGATCGAGCGGCTCGTGCGAGCCGACGGCCTGCTTGAACGACAGCTCATCCATTTCATGAGCCCAAAAATCGAAGCCCTTATCGGACGTTCCAGCTGCGCCGTGCAGGCCCGTCACTTCACAGAGACGTTGCAACAATTCTTCGCGCAGGGTGACAACGCCTATGCGTGGGTGGGGCGCGATGGTGAGATCCGGGAAATTTCGCCTGCGGCGAATCGCCTGTTCGGTTCCGCCGGAGCCAATCTGGCCAGCGACGGCGGCGCGCTGAAGACTATCCTTTCGGCGCTCCAGGAGATGCAGGGAAAGCCCGGCCGGACGCGCCGGTTCTTTGGCGTGCGCATCGGCATGCTGGACGGTCTGCTCCTTTCACTCGGTCCGGCAGACGGGGCGGTTCTCTTGCTGGAACCTCCCGATCGGAACACTCCGTCGAGAAAGGTGCGGTTGACCCGTCGTGAAGCGGAGGTGCTGCACTGGATCGGTGAGGGCAAGAGCAATCGCGAGACAGGCGACCTGCTTGGAATCAGCCCCCGCACGGTCGAGGGGCACTGCGAAAATTTATTTACCAAGCTCGGCGTGGAATCGCGCTACGCTGCGGCCGCGGTGGCGCGCGACCAACGCTCGGGACTTTGATCGGACCGAAATTGCACGGTCGAGGTCGGCCGTCCATGTTTCCTCCTTTGCCGCTTGCTCCTCGGGTCAAGTCAGTCTTCCGGGCCAGTCTTGACCGCGTACATGGCAGAAGAGCAACGCATGGGGCATGTGTTGATGTCACGATTTTTGTCCCGCGGGTCGTAACTGAGGAAGGCGACAATCGGAAACATGGCCTGCTTGGTCGGCCGATAGACGCCGCGTTCCCAATTGCTGACTCTGAGCCAGGTATAGCCAGTGACTTCAGCGACTTGTTGTTGCCCCCAGCCGAGTTCCAGACGGCGATTCTTGAGATGTTCGCCGATGGTCTTCGGACTCATCTTCACGCCGCCTTTGGATTCCCACCAATGCGGGGGAAGAGTCGGCGTTTTGCGCGAATTTCGATGTGGTAGATGGACAACCCTTCGATGCGGTCGGATGCAGGAACACATCCTCCGGAATCGCGTGGCGGGTTACCGTGAGCGGGATTTGTTGCGCCATCTGTATAGGGACGGAGCGGTGTTGCCGGCGGAACATCGCACGGCGTTCGAGCATCACCTGCCGGATTCGGCGGTGCTCGTGGCTTTTCCCGTCGAGGCGTGGCCGCATCTGCTCGGCGCCATGCATGCACGCACCAAACGATAAGAGGCGTGGTCGGGACGGCTCACCCCGCGCGAACGCGAACTCTCAACGCGCATCCTGGCCGAGATGGCGGTGCGCGGCCCGCTTCCCGCCGAGGATATACGTGGGAGGTTTATACTCCGCCGGCCAAACGGCAGCGGGGCTACTATGCGTTGCCGGTGCTCGCCGGCACGGATCTCGTGGGGCATGTCGATCCAAAGGCCGACCGGGATGCGGGTCGGCTCCGGGTCGTCTCGCGTCGCGTGCGCCGGGGGTGTCGCGTTGCGCCCGCCGTCAAAGAACTTGCGGCGTTTCTTGGGTTGAAGGGGTAGGGGACGCGAAGGAGAACGCCCCCGGGCGCCCTGGTCTCGGAACGACGGAGATTTTTGCCGTCGGCACTTCTTTGGGAACCAGCAGGGCAACGTCTCTGTCGCCCCTGCGCTGACGGAAACATCCCTGCCATTTTGACCTCTATTTGAAGGATGGTGGCTCCAAGGCGGAGAGGAGAGACGTTTTCATCTCTCGGTCATCTCCCGGTCATTTCCCGGTGATATCTCGGTCACGATTCTAGCACGAAGGCCGCTGGATTCGAGGGCGATTCGCGAGCGCCACGTCAGGAACAGGCCAGCCGAGTTTCGTGGACCGCACTGTCTTGTTCACCACGCAATCCTCATCTCAGGCCGAAGCCGAAAGGGTGCGGCGGCTCGCCCGGGCGCAGCTCAATTTCTTGCCCTCTGGGGACGCGACGCCCTCGTCGCGTGGCTTGAGAATCCGCGACGAGGGCGTCGCGGATCCAGCAGTTGTACGATGGTGATCGATGCCGGTTTCGCCTGCCCAAAAGGCGTAATGCGCCCGGATTGCGCAATTACTCTTGAACTTGATCATCGATTGTACCGTGCCGCCGCCGCCAAGGTGTTGAGTTCCGCGGCGCAAGCGTAGTTGCGCTCAGCCAACCATGCAGAAGAAAACCACGGATGGACACGAATGGACATGGATACAGAGGCGACAGCCAGCCACCGTTGGAAATCCGAAACGCCACCGAACAGTGACCGCCAAGAATTCGAACGCTCCTGCACGGCTTGCTCTGAGCATCCGTGTTTATTCGTGTGCATCCGTGGTTGAAATGAATCGTCCCGGCTCAGCGTTGGTGCGATTCTTGTTCATTGACGTTGGATTGAGGCCTGCTGATCCACCGCGAGTTCATCGTGCACGGCTTTGAGGATGTCGTCCGTGCCGCAGGGTTTGACGAGGATGTGGGTAACACCCAACGCGGTCAGTTCCGCACGGCGCCCTTCGTCGTGCAGGCCGCTCATCGCGATGACGCGGAGTTGAGGCTCCTGGGCGCGCAGCAGTCGGATCAGCGTCGTGCCGCTCATCCCCGGCATCATGATGTCGGTCAGCACGAGTCGCACGCTGGATCGATTCGCCCGAAACAGGAGCACGGCTTCCCGACCGTCAGCGGCGATCAGCACCCGATAGTTGTTCTTTTCCAGGGCCAGACTCAGGGCGCGACGAATCGAGGCTTCGTCATCGACGATCAAGATCAGCTCCCGCTCGCCGCCGCGGGATTGCGCCGTCGCACCCGCCACCGTCCCGGTCGCGGCGGGTATCGCCGGCAGTTGCACATGGAACGAAGTGCCGCGGCCCACCTCGCTGTAGACGACAAATCCACCATGACTCTGCACAATGCCGAGGACCGTCGACAAACCGAGGCCGGTGCCCTTCTTAATCTCCTTGGTGGTAAAGAACGGTTCAAAGATGCGGCCGAGGTTCTCCGGCGAGATTCCTTCGCCCGTGTCGGAAATCGTCAGTCGTACATAGGGACCCGGTTTCGCCGGCGGATGGCCGGCGGTGGCGGCCTGGTCGAGGATCACACTTTCGGCCGCGAGCGTAATTTTGCCGCCGTTCGGCATCGCGTCGCGGGCGTTGACGCACAGGTTCATCAGCGCCTGGTGAATCTGCGTGGCATCCGCACTGATTGGCCAGAGGTCGGCGGGTATTTTTTCCTCGACGGTGATCTCGCGCGGAAAGGTCTCGCGAATGATCATCGTCATGTCCTTGAGCAGGTGGCGCAGCTGCACGGGGCCGCGTTCGCCCACGATGCCGCGGCTGAACGTGAGGAGTTGCCGGATGATGTTCGCCCCGCGCTGCGCTCCCTGCTCGATGATCGTCAGCAGTTCCACGCTTTGCGGGTCCGGCAGTTTTTCCTTCAGCAGCGGCGCGATCAGGAGCATGGGCGCGAGGATGAAACGCTACCCGGCGCTTCTGCCCGGCGGCGGTCGGATGTTTTCGGTGGGTCGAACCGCGCGGTGGAAAGGCCGTGCGGAGGGCCGGTGGCCGGGCGGGTGAAATTCTCCGTCGATCAACTGCCGCCGTTACGCGGCGCGTTTCAGGAAATCGAGCAGCAACCTGCTCACCTGTGCCGGTTGCTCCTGCTGCACCCAATGGCCCGCGTCTGCGATCAAATGGGTGCCGAGGTACTTCGTCGCTCCCTGCTGCTCAAGGCGTTCAAGCGCTCCCGGGCTTTGATAGATGCCCCAGTCTTTCGCTCCACCCAGAAACGTGGCCGGCACTTCGATTTTGCGTCCGGCAAAGGCGTCCAACTCCCGATCGACCGGCCCGCGGCGGTAGCCGTTGAGCCCGCCCTGAAATCCGGTCCGTCCGTATTCCTCGGCATACACGCGCAGGTCGGCGTCGGGTAACCAGCGGTTTGCGGCAATTGCCGCGGGCGACGGCATTTCGGCCGCAACCTGCTCCGCCATCCCTTTGTCGCGGTCCATGACGTAATAGCGGGGCAGCTTGGCCCATTCGTCCGGGGTGCGCGCGACGAGTGGATGAGGATCATTTTGGGGCCAGTCCGCGCTCTTCATGTGGTAGTAGGCGCGCAGAAACGCGTGGAGTCCCTGCGGTGCGTGCCACATGTTCTCATTCGCCTCGCGGGTTTGGTAATAGCGTTGGTAGTGCTTGCGCGGTGGCGAGAGCCGCCCGAGGTCGTCGTAGATCGTGTCCGGTCCGGAAGCCGCGGGGTGCGGGCCTTTCGCCGGACTGGACGCCGGCGCCGGCGTGCCGCTGAAGGGCGCACTCATCAAGGCGACCGCTGGGAAAACATCCGGGTGAGCGCAGGCGCACCAGCCCGCGAGGGGCGACCCCTGATCGTGTCCGATCACCGCGGCCACCGTGCGATGGCCCATCGCCGCGACCAGCGCGAGCATGTCCTTGAGCTTGTTGGCGGTCCCGAATGGCCGCAGGTCGTCGTCGTAGCCGACCGGCGAGGGAGTCGTCCGGCCGTAGCCGCGAACGTCGGGTGCGAACACGTGGTAGCCCGCCGTCGCGAGCGGCACCATGATGTTGCGCCAGCTGTAGGCGAGTTCGGGAAAGCCGTGAATCAACAACAGCGCGGGACGGCCCGGGGCTTCAAATCCGGCCTCGAGCATGTGCATGCGCAGGCCGTTCACGCCCTCGACGAATCGCGAGCGAATTCCCTTCGGCAGCACCGCGGAGTTTAGCGGTCCGATGGAGGCGTTCGGCGTTGGTGCCGCGGCCGGAATGCGCGTGACGACCGCCAGCGGAGCGAAGCCCATCGCCAGGGTCTGCAGCAGGTGTCGTCGGGTGAGCGTGGCGTCGGGGCGAATCATGGGGGCCGTGCGAAGGCAGGATTTGGCTATGCCGGAGCGGTGAAAGCGTCAATGCACTCCGCGGCCTCGGAAGTGGCGTGTCTGGACTTTTCTGCGATCGGGCCTACCAAGGGGTGCTCTCCGCCATGCCCCGTTTTTCGCGCCGTTTACTGATTCTCGTGCTGTTTCTCCTGCGGCTTTCCGCGATCGCGGCGCCCGCGGCGTCCGCCGCCCGACCGAACGTCCTCTTCATCATCGCGGACGACCTCACGAAGACGCTGCCTTGTTATGGCTACGCGCTCGCGCAGACACCCAATGTGGACCGGCTCGCGGCGCGGGCGGTGCGGTTCGATCGGGCGTATTGCCAGTATCCCGTATGCTCGCCGGCGCGCACGTCGTTTCTGAGCGGGCGGCGACCCGAGCACACGGGCATGTACGGCAACCTGGGGACGTCGCGCACGCCGTTGCTGCAGGACGCGATTTTCCTGCCGCAGCATTTCCGGAACAACGGCTATTTCACGGCGCGTCTCGGGAAGGTGTTCCACATCGGGCGCGACCTGCCGGAGTGCTGGGATGTGACGGAGGAGGGGACACCGGAAAACAAGATCATCTCGCAACCGCCCGAGGTGCAGCAGCTCGGGCTGAGTTCGTACGTGGTGGCCGAACACAAGCTCAAGGGCGGGGGCGGGGAGGGCGCGACGTACGCCATCCTCAAGGGCGGAAAGAACGAACTCATCGATGTGCGCAACGCCACGCGGGCGGTCGAACTTCTCGCGGAGGGCGCGAAGCGCAATGCCGCCGGCCAGCCGTTCTTTCTCGCGTGCGGATTCCGTCGGCCGCACCTGCCGCATGTCGCTCCGTCAGATTTTTTCGACCCCTATCCCGTAGGCAAGATGCCGCTGCCGGAAACCGGCGGGCCGAAGATTTCCGGACTCAAAAGTGCGGTGAGCGCCGAGGATTCCCGCGAGGGACTGCGGGGTTATCTCGCCTGCGTGTCGTTCATGGATGAGCAGCTCGGCCGGGTGCTGGATGCGATGGATGCGCACCGGCTGTGGGACAACACCATCGTCGTTTTGCTCGGCGACCACGGTTACCTGCTCGGTTCCCGCGGCGGCTGGGGGGGGAAGGGCGTGCTCTACAACGAGGCCGCCAGCACGGCGCTCCTGGTCGCCGCGCCGGGGAAAGCGAAGAACACCGGCTGTTCCCGTGTGGTGGAGTTTCTCGATTTCTACCCGACGCTGGCGGAGCTGTGCGGTCTGCCCGCGCCGACCGGGGTGGAGGGCCGCAGCTTCGCGCCGCTCCTGGCGCGGCCGGATGCGAGGTGGGATCATCCCGCGTACACGATGGTCGCCCATGATGATCAGCCGGCCGGTCTGGCCGTGAGCACGGAGCGCTTTCGGTATTTGGAAAACGCGGACGGCAGCGTGGAGTTGTTTGACGTACAGGCGGACCCGCGCGAGTGGAAGAACCTGGTGGCCGACCCCGCGCGGGAGGACGACCTCGCGGCGTTGAAGAAGCTCGCAACCGACTACAAGTCGAAGTTCCGCGGCGGGCGGTGAGTGCGGTTCCTCGCTGTTTTTCAACACTCGGCGGGAAGCATGGCGAAAGCGGCCGACGCTTTCAGAATTCTCATGGATGGGACCCGGCGCGACGGAGCGTGACCGTGCATCCGGCGATACACGCGGGAAAAATGAAACGGATTCACGAAACCGAGGGCGTCGCTGACTTCGCTCACCCGCATGCTGCGGTGCTCAAGGAGCTCGTCGGCGCGGCGCATTTTCATTTGCAGCAGGAGCCGCGCGGGTGATTCACCAAAGAGTTCCCGGCAGCGGTTTGCCAGGTGGCGCGGGCTCATGCCGAGCGCGGCCGCGAGTTCACGGACGTTGGGGTTTTTCTCCATGAATCTGGCGAGCGCACCGGCGATTTCCTCCCGCTGGGTCTCAAATTTAGGGAGTTGCCGCAGTTCCTTGCTGATCGCGGTGGGGTCCAATCCTCGCAACAGCCGCCAGAAAAGCGTCTCGAGCAAACTGTCCTGCACCGCGCCGGCGTAGGCGCCGCCGGCCAAGGCTTCGCGTCGGATTTGGTCCAGCACCCAGGCCTCACCGGAGTAGTCGCCACGGCAGATCTGCTCTTGCGCCGGAACATCCGGCCGGAAGAGCGGGATGCCCCGCGCGCCCGCTTCGGCCCCGAGAAGGCGGAAATGGAGCACGTGGTGCCGCTGGCCCCGGCGGAGATGATCCTGATGCCAGTCCCCCGGCTTGATCACGAGCACCTGTCCCCGTCGCAGTACCAGCTCGGCGGCGTTCAGCTCGCAGCGGTAGGGGCCGCGTTCAACCAGGATCACTTCGTAGTTGGTATGCTGATGCCGGGGGTACTCGTAGCTCCCTTCCATCCGCAGCAGATGAAAATCGTCGAACACCGGCCGCAGCCGAACGGCAGCCACCGCGTGTTGGGGTCGACGGAAGCGAACTTTGTGCATCGCCGTGCTCATGATGATTCGGATGGGACCCTGGTTAGGCGCCCTTCCCGGTGCAAGGGTGGAGCGGGTTTCGGTGTGCCCAAAACGACAGGTCTTTGCCCTGCTAGACATGGTCAAGATCGCAGCGATGGCGTAATATGGATCGTTCAACCCCCGTCCTTCCCCATGAAACTCGGCTTCGTCTCCGCCATTCTCCCTGACCTTTCGCTGGACGAGGTGTTCGCGTTCGCCGGCGGGGCGGGTTTTTCCACGGTCGAGCTCATGTGCTGGCCGGTCGGCAAGGCCGAGCGCAAGTACGCCGGCGTCACCCATCTCGACGTGGTGGACATTTCCCAGGCGCGGGCTGACGACGTGAATGCCCTTTGTGCCGAGCATCACGTCGCGATCAGCGCCCTCGGTTATTATCCGAATCTCCTCGATCCCGATCTCGTCGCGGCGAAGCGGGCGAGTGATCATCTCAAGAAAGTCATCCGGGCGGCGGCGCGGCTGGGCTTGAAAAACGTCAACAGTTTCGCCGGTCGCGATTGGAACAAGACCGTGGACGAAAACTGGCCGCGTTTCCTGAAAACCTGGCGGCCGCTGGTCGCGTTGGCCGAGGACCTTGGGGTCAGAATTGGCATCGAGAACTGCCCGATGTCGTTCACCCGCGACGAATGGCCGGGCGGGAAGAATCTCCTGACGACGCCGGCGATCTGGCGGCGGGCGTTCGGCGATATTCCCAGCCGGAACTTCGGGCTGAATTACGACCCGTCGCACTTTATCCTGCAGCAGATGGATCCGCTCAGCCCGCTCCGTGAATTCAAGGACAAGCTGTTTCACGTGCATGCGAAGGACGTGCGCATCCGTCGCGATCGGCTCAACGAGGTCGGCGTTTTTGCATTTCCGCTGGAGTGGCACCAACCGCGCATCCCGGGCTACGGCGACATCGACTGGGCGCGCTTTATGGCGGCGCTGAACGATGTGGGCTACGAAGGCCCAGTCTGCATCGAGGTCGAGGATGACACGTTTGGGCGCTCGCTTGCGGGTCGCCAGCGGGCGCTTCTCGTCGCCCGGAACGTCCTGCAACCCTTCTTCGCCTGACTTCAATGAAATACACCTACGACGAACTCGCGCAAATGATCGACCACTCGCTCCTGCATCCGACGATGACGGATCAGGACTTGGAGGACGGCTGCAAACTCGCCGCGAAATACCGCGTCGCCTCTGTCTGCATCAAGCCCTACGCGGCGAAACGCGCCGCGGAACTGCTCCAGGGCACGGGCGTCAAGGTCGGCTGCGTCATCGGCTTTCCGCATGGCAATTCCTGTACGGAATCGAAGCGTTACGAGACGGAGCTGGCCTGCCGCGACGGCGCGGTCGAAATCGACATGGTCATCAACCATGGCAAGGCCCTCGGTGGCGACTGGAGCTACGTCGAAGGGGACATCAAGGCCGTCTGCGACGAGGCGCATCAGCGGGGCGCCAAGGTGAAGGTGATCTTCGAGAACGACTACCTGACGAAGGGTGGCGCGGGCCTCAGCAGCGACGATTTCAAGCGCCAGCTTTGCCAGATTTGCGAACGCTCCGGGGCTGACTGGGTGAAGACCTCGACCGGCTACGGCTTCGTGAAGCAGGCCGATGGCAGCTACAATTACAAGGGCGCGACCGAACACGATCTCGCGCTGATGCGCGCCAGTTGTTCGCCCAAGGTGCAGGTGAAGGCCGCGGGGGGAGTGCGCGACCTCGACGGGCTCATCCGCGTCCGTGATCTCGGTGGCAGTCGCTGCGGCGCCACCGCCACAGCGGCGATGCTCGACGAATTCCGGCGCCGCGAGGCGGCGGAAAACGCCGGCCAATCGGTCGGCACGCAGTCGGGCGCCATCGGGTCCGGCGGATACTGACGTCGCCGCGAGCAGTCTAGAGCCAAGAGCAAAGAGCTGAGAGCCAAATTCACAAAGCAACCACGCGTGCCGCCAAACCGGAAATCGAAGTCCTCCATTTGGTTTTGTTCTTGGCTCCGGGCGCTCAGCTGAATCGTTCCAGCCAAGTGTGCGCCGCCGCACTGTGGGCGGCTGCCCGTTACAGTTCCGATTTTTCCAAACCAACCCCCATCCGTCTCATGCAACACCAAGACCGGCCGCAAGGCCTCCTCCGCGCCCCGATCATTGTCGTGTGCGCGTTCTTTCTCAGCCAGTCGCTCACCTCCGTGTGGGCGCAGGTCACTCCCATCTCTGCGCCGTCCATTGCCAATGGTGCGTCGGCGGAGGCAGCCGTCGAGTTGTCCCCGTTTACAGTTTCGACCACGAAAGACACCGGCTATCTCGCTTCGGGCACGCTCGCCGGTTCCCGGCTCAACACGTCGCTCCTCGACACGCCCGCCTCGATTTCGGTGATGACGAAGGATTTTCTCAGCGACATCGGAGCGACCAACATCGCCGATGCGCTCAACTACTCCCTGAACGCCGAGCCCGACCGGACCGACTCCACGGGCAATGCGAGTGGTTCCGGGGATCTACCTGTCTCCATCCGCGGGTTCGGAGGCTCCAGTCTCGGGCGGAATTATTTTCAATGGGGCCTCGAGAGCGACGTCTACAACACCGAGCGCATCGACTTCTCGCGGGGCCCCAATTCGATCCTCTTCGGCACGGGCGGCCCGGGCGGCATCATCAACACCACGACGAAACGCGCGGTCTTTGGCCGGGAGATTCGCCAGGTGGGTGTAAGGCTCGGGGCCTGGGACGACGAGCGGGCGACCTTTGATTACGGCCGGCAGGTGACGAAGACGTTTGCCGTGCGCCTCAACGGCGTGATGCAAAGCCAGGAGAGCTGGCGCGACTTCGTCGAGTCCAAGCGCAAGGGCGCCGCGCTCGCGATGACGTATCGCCCGTTCAAGAACACGGAAATCCGCTTCGACGGCGAATACGGCGAGTATGACCGCGTGCTCAGCAACAGCTTCCTGCCGGGCGATTCCCTCTCGCCCTGGCTCGCGGCGGGCAAACCCGTTTCCGCCACGCTCGGGACCGTCGTCACCGGTACCGCGCGCAGCACGTCACGGGTCTACGTGCACGATCCTCTCGCCGGCACGGTGGCCAGCTGGTTCGGTGCAGTGAACACGAACTCGGCCGGCACCGCGCTTTCCACCGGCATTGCCCGGGCGCTCACCAACTTTTCCGTCCTGCCGCTCAAGGCCAACGTCAGCGGCGATGGCAACCTCTCCAACAGCCGCTTTCTGGCAACGGGCGTCTTCGTTGAACAAAAGGTCGGCCCGTTTTGGTTTGAGGGCGCCGCCAATCGTCAGGATCAGGGGCGCATCTGGCTGACGAGTTCGAATTGGGGTGACGCCGTCGTGCGCGCTGACGCCAACGCCCAGCTGCCGAACGGGCAGCCCAACCCGAATGTCGGCAAACTCTACATCGAGTCCAACGCCCAGCAGCAGACCTTCGACACGATCACGGATGATTTTCGCGCCACCGGCGCGTATACCCTCGATCTCAATGGGAAGAACCCGTGGTTCGGCAATTACTCCGTCACGGGCCTGCTGAGCCGCCGGATCAACAAGTCGGCCAATGACAATTTATTTGAGGTCAACACGACGCCGGTGGGCGACGCCATTTACCCGCGCGACATCACGAATGCCAACAACCGCATCTACCGGCGCGCGTATCTCGATCCCTTTGGATCCGGCCGCAAGGGCGGCGTCGATGCGCGGAACAACCAGTTCAGCATGGGGGGCGTCACCACGGGGCTGCGTCGTGTGCAAAACCAAGGTCTCGCCACCCGCGACGAGCTCACTTCGCGCATGGTCGCTGGCCAGGCCAAACTCCTCAAAGATCGGCTCGTGATCACCGGGGGCATCCGCCACGACGAGCAGAAGAATTTTGGTGGCACGGCAACGCAGGACGCCGTGACCCGCGAGTTTTCCTTCCAGACGCTAAATGCGACGTCGACGGATTTCGGCGGCGACACCCGCACGTTTGGCGCCGTGCTGCATGTGACGTCGTGGTTTTCGGCGTTCTACAACAAGTCGAATAACTTCGTTCCGCAGAGCACGCCGACGATCAATGGCAGCCAGCTCGGGCCCAAGGGCGGCAAGGGCAAGGACTATGGCATCAAGTTGCGGCTGCTCGATGGCCGGCTCTATGCCAGCCTGACCCGCTACAACACCGCCGAGGTCAACCGGCAGGTTTTTGCCGATGGAGGTCTGGTGAATGCGATCAACGAAGTCTACAAGGCGATCGGTGACCCCACGCGCGTGGCCGGTCCAACGTCGCGCGACGGCATCGATACGGAGGGGAAAGGGCACGAATTGGAAATCACCGCGAATCCCACGAGCCAGTGGCGCTTCACCGTCAATTTCGCTCAGACCCAGGGCACGCAGGCCAACAACCAACCACGTAATCGTGCCTACGTCGCGGAGCGCCGCGCCGGCTGGCTCACGAAGGCGAGCCTGCCGCTCGTCGCGCCGATCAGCGGCGTCCCTGTCACGGATCCCAAGACGGGCCGGCCCTCGACGGTTTCGACCGCAATCGACACGATCGACAATTTCATCACGACCATCCTTGGGGCGAATGGCGTCACCCGCCGGCAATTGCGGGAGCACACGGGCAGCGCTTTTTCCGCCTACACGTTCAAGTCCGATTCTCCTTTCCTGAATCAGCTGACGGTCGGCGCCGGAGTGCGTTACCGCAGCCAGCCGGTGGTGGGCTACATCGGTGGCATCACGCCGATCTATGCCAGGGGCGATACGCTGGTAAACGCGCTGCTGCGGAAACCGGTTCGCGTGTTCGGACGCCAGGTGCAGTTCCAGGCGAACCTCGACAATATCCTCAACGTGAACGACCCCGTCGTGGCCGACGCGGACGCCAGCGGGCAATATCGTTTCCTCTATCCCACGCCGTTCCGCTGGTCGCTTTCGGCCACGGTCAACTTCTGAACCGCAGCGATGCAGCGGAGGGCTCAGCGCGAAGCGATGGGAGCGAGATCTCGAACGCACACTCGCTTGTCTCCCGTTGAGCCCATGCCGTACTCTGGCTTTCGCCTTGCCCTCGCTCTCTGGTTTGCCTCGACCGTGGCCTGCGTCGGTGGCGAAAGCATTTGGCCCACGATCGTCAACCAGGTCGTCGAATGGAGCGCCACGTCCGAGCGCGAGCGGAGCGACCCGTTCAACGAAGTGGTCCTCGACGCGGTGGTGCGCGATGCGACCGGGCGCGAGCTGCGCCTGCCCGGCTACTGGGCGGGCGGGCGGACGTGGCGGTTCCGTTTCGCTGCGTCCGCACCCGGCACGTACCACTACCAAACCGTCTGCTCCGATCTCGCGGACTCCGGACTGCACGCGCAGCGTGGCATCATCACCGTGGAGCGCGCCGGTTCCGAGGCAGATGTCCTGCGACGGCATGGCCCGCTCCGGCTGAGCGAGGATCACCGGCACTTCGTCCATGACGACGGCACGCCGTTTTTCTGGCTCGCCGACTCCTGGTGGTTTGGCATGACGAGCCGACTGCATTTTCCCGGCGAATTTCAGACGCTGCTTGCCGACCGCGTGGCCAAGGGTTTTTCCGTCATTCAGTTTGCCATCGCGTTTCCCTGCGACATCGCGCCGTTCGATCCGCGCGGGGCCAACGAGGCGGGACACGCCTGGACCGAGGGCTTCGGCACGATCAATCCCGCCTATTTCGACCATACCGATTCCCGCGTGCGCGCGATCGTCGAGGCGGGCCTCGTACCGAATCTGGTCGGCGCCTGGGGCTATTATTTGCCGCGCATGGGCGTCGAGAAGATGAAACGCCACTGGCGTTATCTGGTCGCTCGCTATGGTGCGTGGCCTGTGGTGTGGACGCTCGCGGGTGAAGCGACGCTCGTTTACTATGATTTCAAAGGTGGATCGCCGGGCGCAGCCGCCGCGCAGGAGTCTCAGGGCAACGGCTGGACCGAAGTCGCGCGGCACGTTCGCCAGATCGATCCGTTTCACCGTCTGCTGACCGTGCATCCCGGTCCCAATTCGGGGCGGATGCGGCCGCTGGCCGACATGAGTCTGCTCGACTTCATCCTGCTCCAACCCGGCCACTCCGACTGGGAAACGTTGCCAGTGGCACTCGAGCATCTGGCGCGCGCGCGTCGCGAATTCCCCGGCCGGCCCTCGTTGATGGGCGAGGTATGTTTCGAGGGCATGCACGGCGGCGGCAGTGGACCGAAGATCCAGCGGTATCTTTTTTGGAGTACGGTGCTTTCCGGCGCACCGGGATATTCCTACGGCACCGACACCACGTGGCAGTTCAACCGCCGCGGCGATCCCTTTGGTCCGTCTCCCCATGGTATGGCGTGGGGCAATACGCCGTGGGAGGAAGGTTATCAGTGGGCCGGCTCCGCCCACGTCGGAGTCGGCGGACGAATCCTGTCAGCGCTGGAGTGGTGGAAGCTCGCGCCACATCCCGAGTGGATCGCCCCCGCCGCCACGCCCACCGACTTCATGAAACCGTTCTGTGCGGCCATTCCGAGGCGCCTGCGGGTGGTGTTTCTGCCGAAAGGCCAGCCGCGCTGGTCGGAACCGGTCAAGCTGCGCGGGTTGGAACCGGGCGTCCGCTACACGGCGCGCTATGTCGACCCGATTACTGGCCGCGGCGAAGCTCCGGTTGGCGTCCAGCCGAACCCTGCGGGCGAATGGTCGCTTCCGTTTCCGCCGATCCTGCAGGATTGGGTGCTTATCGTGGAGGCGAAATGAAGAACACCTTTGACTCCGAAATTCGCATCACGTTGATCGGCGTTTCCGGAGCGGGAGCTGGTTTACCCCGGTCGGTCGCGGCGCACGCGATCCCTCCCGCGAAGTTTCCCCACCGCGCGTCCCCCCACCGGCGCCGGCCGTTTCGTTTCAACTCCCACACTCCAGATGCAACCCACCCCACGGGCGAAAGCCCTTTTTCCCACGGCTAGAATCGCTGTCATCGCTTCGCTCTTCGGCCTGAGCGCCATTCCCACGCGAGCTCAGACGGTGTCGAGTCCGGCCTCGGCCGCCCCCGATTCTGCCGTCACGCTTTCGCCCTTTGAGGTCCGCACCGACAAGGACACGGGCTACACCGCCACCAACACCCTCGCGGGCAGCCGGCTCAATACGTCGCTGCGTGACACGCCCGCGGCCATTTCCATTTTCACCAAGGAATTCCTGGACGACATCGGCGCCATTAATGTCACCGAGGCCTTGGAGTACGGGTTGAACGGCTCGAAGGACGCCACGGACTACACCGGTAACACGGCGAGCTCGAACGATCTGATTTTTCAGATGCGCGGCTTTACGGGTGCCTCCCTTGGCCGCAATTATTTCGCGTGGTCGCTCTCGAGCGACAGTTACAATATCGAGCGGCTCGATTTCGCCCGCGGCCCCAACGCGATCCTCTTCGGCATCGGCGGCCCGGGCGGCATCATCAACACGTCGACCAAGCGCGCGCTCATCGGCTCGCGCACGGACGAGTTGCGCGGGCGCGTCGCGAGTTGGGACGACTACCGCGGCACGGTCGACCTCGGCCGCACGCTGATTCCCGGCAAGCTGGCGGCGCGCGTGAACCTGCTCTGGCAGGATCGCGACGGCTGGCGCGAATTCGATCATCTCGACCGCACCGGCGCCGCGCTGGCGTTGACCTTCCGGCCGTTCAAGAACACCGAGATTCGCTTCGACGGCGAATACGGTGACGTCAACCAGGTGGTCTCGCAACCCTGGCCCGCGCAGGAGCGGCTCCAACCGTGGCTCACTGCCGGGAAGCCGGTGACCACGACCTTCGGTGGTGCGGCGACGGGTACCGCGAGCAACACGACGCGCCAATTTATCTACGACCCCTTTGGCGGGCTCGGACCGATTTCATGGTTCGGCGGCCGGCTCTCGAACACCGGCCCGACGTCCCCGGCACTTGGCAACAACACGATCGCGATCACCGATTGGTCGCTCGTACCGCGCAACGCCACGCTCACCGGCCCGGGTTTCACGGGTGACTTCTTCTATTACAACTACGCCTTCTTCGTGGAGCAACGCCTCGGCGATCTTGCGGTCGAGGCCGCCTTCAACCGCCAATCCGAGCAGCGCGAGCAGTTTCGCCCGCAGGTCTTTAACGACGTCGCTCTCCGCGGCGATCCCAACGGCCAGCTCCCCGACGGGCGCCCCAATCCCAACGCGGGAAAATTCTACACCGACGGCCAGCTCCAGGTGGATTATCGCGATCAGGTCCGCACCGACTGGCGCCTCACCGCGTCGTACTCGCTCGACCTGCGCAAACAGCATCCGTGGCTCGGTACGCACATGATTGCCGGCCTGCTCTCGCGCCGCGAAAACGACGGCCACAACGACGGCCTCAACGAGGTCAACCGCACGCCGATCGGCGATGCGAACTACCCGCGCGATCTCACCAACGCCAACAACCAGCTCCGCCGGCGGACGTATCTCGATTTCTCGACCTCCAATGCCGACCTCCGCGGCATGCATGATCCGCGGCGCTTCCCGATCAACAACGTCAACGGCGTCACCTCCGCCCTCGTGCGCACCCGCGACGCCACGACCAACGATCTCACGCGGACCGATTCGGAGATGGCGGCGTTTCAGAGTCGCTTCATCGACGGTCGCCTCGTTCTCACTGGCGGCATCCGTCGCGACAAACAGGCGGTCTGGGGCAGCACTGCCGATCTCAACGGCAACGGCGACATCAACGACGACCGCGATCCCGTCACGCGGCTGTTTCCGACGCGCCGCCGCCTCACGACCGCGAACCGTTCCCAGGGCGACACGCGCACCTACGGCGTGGTGTTCAACGTCACGAAGGAACTCGGCGTGTTCTACAACAACGCCAACAATTTCGTGCCGCAATCGGACCGCGACATCTTCAACAACCTGCTCGGCAACCGCAGCGGCGAGGGGCAAGACGTGGGTGTGCGCCTGAGCCTGTTCGACGGACGGATCAGCGGCTCGATTTCGCGCTACAAGACGGCCGAGACCAACCGTTCGGTCGGTCGTGACAACGCCTACATCAACGCGATGAACGCGCTCTGGCAGGCGTTGAACAAGGTCGAAAAGTTTGCTGACACGGCGTCGCGCGACGGTCAGGACACCGACGGCAAGGGCTGGGAATATGACTTCACCGCGAACCCGCTGTCGAACTGGCGGCTGTCGTTCAATTTTGCGCAGACGAAGCAAATCACGACGAACATCATGCCGCACAACCTCGCCTATGTGGAGGCCAACCGCGCCGAGTGGACGCGCGCCAGCGCCCTCCTCATGCCGACCGGTTTCGGCCTGCCGACCAACGCCACTGGCGCCACGGCGCTCAGCACGATCGACGCGCTCTACGCCGGATTCAAGCAGTCCGAAGGGCAGACGCGGCGCCAGCTCCGGCAGGACACGGGGAATTTTTTCACGAGCTACACGGTGCGGGCGCAGAACCGCTGGCTCAACGGCCTCATCGTCGGCGGTGGTGTGCAGTACCGCGGCGACGCCGTTGTCGGCTACGATACGTCGCGCAACAACGCGCCGATCTACGGAGGCGCCTACACGGTGGTGAATGCGATGACCGGATACAATTTTCGTCCGGCCGGGGCGAAGTGGCGGATGCGCCTTCAGCTCAACGTCGACAACCTGCTGAACGATGACAAACTGCAGGTGATCGATGCCGATCAAATCCGCGCCTACCGTTATGTTTTTCAAACACCCCGCCGCTGGAGCATCACCAGCACCGTCACATTCTGATCGAAGGAAACTCAAGTGGCCCAACGCGTGCGACACACGGTTGAGCACCACAATGTGTTCGGTGACGGCAATCGGGTCCGTCCGGCAATCGATCGAAATTGCCCTCGTCTCCCTGCTGTTTCTCGTCGCCTTCGTCGGCTGGACGAAGGGGGCCGGCGTCGACGGGGACTGGTCGTTCACGACTCCTTCCCGCGAGGCGGGCTGGCTCTCCGTGCGGGACGACGGCGGGAAATTCACAGCCGAATTGCTCTGGGGCGTGGGCGCGGCGAGGCCGGTGGCCGACCTGAAAGTCACCGACGGAACGCTGTCATTCGTGCGCGGCATCAAGCGGCCCTTGGCGCCCAAGGAGGAGCCGGCGGTGTCGTATCGCATCACCTCCCGACTCGCCGGCGAGGTGCTGCGCTTCACGATGATTCCGTTGAAGGGTGGGGAGGCGGCGGAGTTTTTCGGCAAGCGGATGCCACCGCTGCCGCCGCGCCCTGATTTGAGTCGGGTGCGATTCGGCGATGCGTTCGCGCTCTTCAACGGCCGCGATCTCGCCGGCTGGCATCCGAGCAATCCGGTGAAGAAAAACGGTTGGAGCGTGCGCGAGGGCGTGCTCTGCAACGACACGCCGAAGACGGATTTCGGAGCGTACGGCGAGTACGCGAATCTTCGCACGGATGCCGATTTCACCGACTTTCAACTCCATCTCGAATTCCGTCTTCCCCGCGAGGTCGGCGGCAACAGTGGCATCTATCTCCGCGGACTCTACGAAGTGCAGGTGACGCATCGCGACAGCAGCATGCAGGGCATCAACGGCCCCGGCGCGATCTTCGGACGGATCAAGCCCGCGAAAAACGCCGGCAAGCCCGCGGGCGAATGGGAGTCGTACGACATCACGCTCGTCGACCGGCACGTGACCGTCGTGCTGAATGGCGAGAAGGTGATCGATAATGAACCAGTGGTCGGTCCGACCGGCGGCGCGCTGCACAGCGATGTTACGGCGCCGGGCCCGATCTACCTGCAGGGCGATCACACGGCGGTGCAGTATCGGAACATCACGCTTCGGTCGGTCCGGCGGTGAACCGAGGACGTACGAACAGGGTTCGTCTCGACTCAATTCGTTCGAGCGGGCGTTGGGCAAAGCGTCCGCGACCGGGAATCTCTTGGCAGCGTTTGTTCGGCCTGTTTCATTGCGGAAAATGACCGTTGCTTTCCCCAGTGTGTGTTTGGTTCTCGGTCTGCTGACTCGTGCATGCCTGGCTGCTGAACCCTGGACCCCGAATTTCGATCTCTACGTCCAGGGCCAATACGTCTTCGAGCGCAACTGCATCGTATGCCATGGGCCGCGCGGCGACGGGCGCGGTGAGATGGCGGACAAGGTGGAGCCGAGGCCGAGGTCGTTTCGCGAAGGAATGTTCAAGTTCCGCTCAACGCCCTTTGGCAAGCTGCCGACGGATGATGACCTTCGCCACACCATCCGACACGGTCTTTCTGGCACGGCGATGGGGATGTTCGTCCAGCTTCCGGACAGTGACGTGACCGCCGTGATCGAATATGTGAAGTCTTTTTCCCGCCGCTGGCGAAAGGCGGAAAATTACGCGGAGCCTCTTCAATTGCCCGCACCGCCTGATTGGCTCGGTGACTCACAGGAGCGGGCCGCGCACGCCGCGCGGGGCCGGACGATCTTCCAAGCCACCTGCTCCGCCTGCCATGGCACAAATGCCGATGGCCAGGGGCCTGCCGTACCGACGCTCAAAGACATCTGGAATTTTCCCGCAAAACCCTCTGACCTCCGCCAGCCGCATCCGCGCTGCGGCGACCGCCCCGAGGATCTTTACCGTGTCCTCGCCACGGGACTGAATGGCACGCCGATGGTCAGTTTCGAAGCGCCGCTTTCTTCCGAACAACGCTGGGACATCATCGCCTGGATTTTGACCCTGCGACTCCGCTGAAACCCTCTCACTCCGGCCGACGGCCGGCGATTTGGAGGCAGATCGCCGCGCTCGTCGCCCGCCGGGAAACGTGGCATGCGAAATGAATCGAACCCTTTTTGAAATGAAAACGAAGTTTGCGCACGCCTTCCCGCTGCTGCTCGCGCTGGCCGGCACGCTCGCATCGGCAGAGCCTGTTCCCACCGCGTTGAGCGTGGCGCCTGGATTTGCCGCCGAGGAAATCTTTGCCGGCGGTCCCAGGGACGGCTCGTGGTCGGCGATGACGGTTGATCCGAAGGGAAGACTCGTGATCTCGCCGTTTGGGAGCGAACCGATGCTCCGGATTTCGTTATCGGCGGACGGTTCGCCGCCGCGCGTCGAGAGGCTGGCGGTGCCCGTGACTTCCGCGATGGGCCTGCTCTTCGCGTTCGACAGCTTCTATGTCAACGGCGTCGGCCCGCAGGGTTACGGGTTGTATCGGCTGCGGGACACGAAGGGCGCCGACCGTTTCGACGAAGTGAAGCTGCTGCGGAAATTCGAGGGCCGCGTCACGGGCGAGCACGGCTCGCACGGACTTGTGTTGGGGCCGGATCAGCGCATCTACCTCGCTCAGGGCAATCACGTGCTGCCGCCCGCGGATGTGCTGCCGACTTCGCCCTACCGCCATTGGGCAGAGGATCAATTGCTCCCGTCGGCGAATTACGGGGTGAGCGGCGGCGACAAGGCGAAGGCGCCGGCCGGTCACGTGCTGCGACTCGATGCGGACGGCCGCGAGGTGGAACTGTTTGCGGCGGGCTTTCGCAACATCTACGATCTCGCCTTCGATGCGCGCGGGGAATTGTGGGCCTTCGACAGCGACACGGAATACAGCTATGGACTGCCATGGTATGTGCCCACGCGGATCCTGCATGTCGTGAGTGGGGCCGACTACGGATTTCGCGAGGGTACGGGGAAGTGGCCGGCCAGTTACGCCGACACGCTGCCGGCGGCGGTGAACATCGGGCTCGGTTCCCCGACCGGGGTGAAATTCGGTACGGGGAGCCGGTTCCCGGAGAAATATCAACGAGCGCTGTTCGCGCTCGATTGGACGTTTGGACGGATCCTGGCGGTGCACCTCGAACGGCGGGGCGCTTCGGCGGTGGGCACATTTGAGCTGTTTCTGCAGGGCCGGCCACTGAATGTGACGGACCTCGAGTTTGGCCGCGATGGCGCGATGTACTTCATCACCGGGGGCCGCAAGACGCGCAGCGGGCTGTACCGAGTTCGGGCGCTCGAACCGGCAGCACCGGTGGCGGCGGAATCGACGAGCGCCGTGGATCGTGCGGTCGCGGAGCGTAGGGAGTTGGAGGCATTCCACGGAAAGGCGACGGCGACGAACGCGGAGCCCATCTGGTCACAACTGGGCAGCGAGGATCGATTTGTGCGGCAGGCGGCGCGGGTGGCGCTGGAATCACAGCCCATCGAACACTGGCGTAACCTGGCGCTCTCGGAAAAGAGCCAGAGGATTGCGCCCATGGCGCTGCTCGCTCTGGCTCGCGTCGGCAACCAGGAGGATCGAGCCGCGGTGCTCCGGCGGGTCACCGAAGCGGTGTCCAAATTGCGGGATGATGAGGTGCGTCTCGAAGCGTTGCGGACGGTGGAGGTGGCGCTGGCGCGGCACGGAACACCGTATCCGGAATCTGCGAACGAATTGCGGGCCGCGCTCGACCCGGTGTTTCCGACCAACTCGTCCGCGCTCAACCGCGAACTGGCGCAGGTGCTCATCGCGTTGCAGGCGCCGCGGATCGTGCCGCGGGTGCTGGCGCTCGTGCAGGCGGCGGACACCCTGGAGGAGCAGCTCCATTACGTGTTTCACCTTCGGCACGTTCGGGAGGGGTGGGGCAGGGCGGAGCGGGAGGCTTATTTTCGCTGGTTCACGCAGCCGCACCCGAGCGAGGCGCATCTGCCCGCGGTAAAACACTGGTTTGCGGACGTACGTCTCCAGTACGGCGACGGCGCGAGCTTCCTGGTTTACCTGCAGAATATCCGCCGCGACGCGGTTGCCACCCTGAGCGGGGCGGAAAAGGCCGAACTGGCTGGACTCTTTGACGCGCCGATTCTTCCCGCGCTGAAACCTGTCGAGGTGAAACCGCGCCGTCACGTGCGGGAGTGGCAGACCGCCGACCTCGTCCCGCTCTTCGCGGAGATCAAGGGACCGCGCTCCGCCGAACGTGGACGCGAAGTGTTTGCCGCTGCGTCCTGCGTCGCCTGTCATCGCTATGCGAATGAGGGCGGAGCGATCGGGCCGGATCTTTCCGCCGTCGCGTACCGGTTGGGAGCGCGAGAGATGGCGGAATCGCTCGCGGAGCCGTCGAAGGTGATCTCGGATCAATTTCAGACGACGATCGTCGAGCTCACCGACGGTGAAACGCGCACGGGGAGGATTATTGAGCGCGGCGGCGAGAAGATTGCGCTTTCGGTAAACCCTTTCGGCGGCGACCGGGTGGAGATTCCGCTCAGCCGCGTCCGCAGCATGAAGCCATCCGGGGTTTCGCAGATGCCACCGAGCCTCCTCAACACGCTTTCGCGGGACGACATTCTCGACCTGCTGGCGTACCTGGGTTACGGTTCGCGTTGATCCCCTCGTGACGACTGTCATCCTATATGACCAACCCATCGTCGCGGAATTGCCGACGTGGTCGTAACCGTATTCCCCTGCCTCCGTCGTGCTTCCTCGTTTTACACGCTTTCGAAAATGAATCCATCCCCTGATCTCAGCCGTCGACACTTCATTCAGACCTCCGCCTTGGCTGCGGCTGCACTTGCCTCCTCGCGAGTGCTCGCCGCGCCGGCGGCGCCACGCTGGAAGATCATCGCGTTCAGCAAACCGTTCGCGAGCTACAGCCCGGATGACACCGCTGATCTCGTGGCCGATATCGGCTGGGACGGCATCGAGTGCCCGGTGCGCAAACAGGCCGGGCAGATCGCGCCGGAGCGAGTGGAGGAGGATTTGCCGAAGATGGTGGCGGCACTCAAAAAACGCGGCAAGGAAGTGACCATCGTCACGACGGAGATCACGAAGCTCGACCCGCTGGCCGAGAAAATCCTGCGGACGACCGCGAAACTCGGCATCAAACAGTACCGGCTGGGCTTTTCCAAATATACCGCGGCGAAGCCCGTGCCCGAGACCGTGCGTGAGGTCGGGGCGGCGTTGAAGGATCTGGCCGCGTTCAACCGTGAACTTGGGCTGCAGGGCGGCTGGCAGAATCACTCCGGCGCCGATTACGTGGGCGGGCCGCTGTGGGATCTGTGGACGATTATCAAGGATCTCGATCCGAAGTCGCTCGGCGTCTGTTTCGACATCGCCCACGCCACGGTCGAGGGCGGGCTCTCGTGGCCCGTGCAGGCGCGGCTGATGGAGCCGCATTACGCCGCGGTGTTCCTGAAGGATTGTTATTGGGAGAAGGGCGCCAAGGGCTGGCAGCCGCGCTGGTGCCCCTTCGGCGAGGGCATCGTGCAGAAAAGTTTTCTGACGAATCTCAAGAAATCCAAGTTCGCCGGCCCGCTGTGCCAGCATCACGAATACAAGGAACTTGGCACCGGGCGCGAGATGGTGAAGTACTTCAAGAAGGATCTCGCGACGCTGCGCGAATGGTTGGCGTGAAAGCACGGGACTTTGCCACGGCGCCCTGCTCGCGGTATCAATCCACGCGACGAGGGCGTCGCGTCCCCAGAAGACAGAAATTGAAATGCGCCCCGAGGCGCCCGACGTCTCTCATTCAATGTCGGCACGGGTGACCCGTTCCTCCCTATTTGCGCAGTCAATGCCACCGCGAGATCACTGGCCCATGGTATGAGTCTCGCCCTGTGCCCTGCAAAAATACCCCTATGAGCAAATCTCACCTCTTCTCGCGATGCCTTGCTACGGTCGCATTTCTCGCTGTGCTGCCGCTGCTCTCGGTCGCTGCCGAGGCTGGGGTGGCGCGAACGGGCACGGTCGAAGGACGTGTCTTCAATCCCGGCACAGGGGAGTATCTCGAATTGGCCCGCATCACGGTTGAGGGCACCCGACTTGAGACGCTCACCGACGCGTCCGGCCAGTATCGCCTCACCAACGTTCCCGCTGGTCCGGTGGACGTGCGGGCGTTCCGCACGGGCGTGCCGGTGCGGACGCTGTCCATCACCGTCGTCGCTGGCCAGGTGGCCACCGCGGATTTCGACCTCGGCGCCGTGGATGGTCCGGTCCGGCTGGCGCAGTTCACGGTGGGCGCGTCCAAGGAGATGGATGGCGCCGCCATTGCCATCAACACGCAGCGGTTTGCCCCGAACGCGATGGCCGTGATTGCCGCCGACGAATTTGGCCCGGTCGCCAACGGCAACGCCGGCGAGTTGCTCAAGTCCGTCCCCGGTATCACGCTCAGCCTCGGTTCGCAGGGCGAGATGTATCAAGTCGCGATGAATGGCGTGCCGCCCAACAACGTCCCGATGACCGTCGGCGGCTTTGATCTCGGCAATCCCGCTGGCGGCACCACTCGCGGCGCCGGCCTCCACCTGCTCTCGCTCAACAACGCCTCCCGTATCGAAGTCGCCTACACACCGACGCCCGATACCACCGGTTCCGCGCTCGCCGGCACGGTGAATCTCGTCCCGCGCAGCGCCTTCGAGCGCTCACGGCCGGTCTACAACGTCAGCCTTGGCGTCCTCATGCGGGACAACGACGTCACGTTTCGCAAGACGCCCGGCCCTCAGCATGAGCCGCGGCGAAAGGTGAACCCGGAGGTGATGCTTTCCGCCGTCGTGCCGCTCAGTCCGCGCCTCGGTTTCACTCTCTCGGCAAGCACATCGGGCATCTACACGCCGCAGGACTTCGTCCAGAGCACGTGGCGCGGCGTGAGTGCGGCGACCAATGGTGGCACGCTGCCCGACACCACGCCCGACCGTCCCTACCTCACCGACTTCCTCGTGCGCGACCGCACCGCGCAGCCCGAGCGCCGCGCATTTGCCGCCACGTTTGATTTCAAACTCACGCCGCGTGACGTATTCTCCCTCGCGTTTCAATACGGCTATTCCGGCGCCACGCAGTCCGAGCGCACCCTGAGCTTCCTCGTCAACCGCGTCGCCCCGGGAAATTTTTCTCCGACCTTCACGCACGGCTTCGCGGGTGCAGGCGAGATTCGCATCACCAACGACACCTTCGATGTCGCCCAGCGGCTGTACATGCCGACGCTCACCTACCGGCATAACGGCCCGGAGTGGCGCTTCGAGTCCGGCGCCGGTTTTTCCTCCTCCAACCGGAAAAACCGCGACATCAACAAGGGGTTCTTCCGCAACTCCCAGGCGCGCCGCCAGAACGTCACCGTCTCGTTCGACGACATCTTCTACCTCCGCCCGCGCGTGGTGACCGTCACCGACGCGAACGGCGCCCCGGTCGATCCGTATTCGATCAACAGTTACTCGCTCAACACCGCCACCGGCAACCCGTCGGACTCGTTTGCCCTACAGCGCAACCTTTTCGCCAATGCACGGCGCGACTTCGCCGGGAGCATTCCCATCACGTTCAAGGCCGGTCTCGACCTGCGGCAGTCGATGAAGGATCTTCGCGCCGACAATCCCACCTACACGTTCGTCGGTGCCGATGCCCGGGCGAGCCGCGTCCTCGACGAGAGCATTTCGGAGCGTCCGGGGCCGTTTGGCTTTCCGCGGATCGGCTGGGTGCACAACCGCGAACTCTTCGACCTTTATCGCACGTCGCCCGCCGGCTTCTCGCTCAACGAAGCCGCGCGCTACCAGCAGGCGGTGGCCGCCTCCAAGTTTGCCGACGAGACGATTGCCGCGGGGTTCGTGCGCGGCGACGTCAGCCTGTTCGATGGCCGGCTGAAGCTCGTCGGCGGGCTTCGCGCCGAGCAGACCAACGCCAAGGGCGAGGGCCAGCTGATCGACCCGACCCGCAACTATCAGCGCGATGGCTCCGGTCGCGTTCTGCTCGGCGCCAACGGTCGCCCGCTCACCCGCACCACCGACGCCCTTGAGAGCGCGCGCCTGACGCGCATCGATCGCGGCCTTCACGCGGAAAAGGAGTATCTCCGGCTCTTCCCGAGCCTCAACGCCGCCTTCAATCTCCGCGAAAACCTCGTCGCGCGCGCCGGGTACTATCAGTCCGTCGGCCGGCCCGATCTCGTGCAATACGCCGGCAGCCTCACGCTGCCCGACACGGAGAGTCCGCCGGGTCCGGGCAATGTCCTCGCGGTCAACAACGCCGCGATCAAGGCCTGGCAGGCGCACACGTTTAAGGCGGGGCTCGAATATTACATCGAGCCGGTCGGCCTGTTTTCGGTCAGCGCCTTTCGCCGCGAGATCGAGCATTTCTTCGGCAACACCGTTTTCCGGCCCGACGCCGATTTCCTCGCGCTCTACGGGCTCAACCCCGCGACGTACGGTGGCTACGACGTTTCCACCCAGTACAACCTCCCGGGTGTCGCGCGCATGACCGGCCTCGACGTCAGCTACAAACAGGCGCTCACCTTTTTGCCGCCGTGGGCGCGCGGCGTTTCCGTCTTCGCCAACGCCAGTGCGATCCGCACCACGGGTGATGCCGCGGCGAGCTTCAACGGCTTCACCCCGCGCACCTACAATTGGGGGGCGAGCCTCGCGCGCGACACCTACAGTCTTCGCCTCCGCTGGAACTACGCCGGACGGGCCCGCCGCGGCCTCGTCGCGGCCGGCCGCAGCATCGATCCCGCGACCTACAACTGGAACTCCAAGCGCCTGCTCGTCGATCTCAACGGCGAGTATCGTTTCAACCGTCGTATCGCCGTCTTCGCCAACCTCGCCAATCTGGGGGATGCTCCCGTCGACCTCGAAATTTCCGGTCCAGTCACACCCGAACATGCCCAACTCCGCCAGCGTCAGCAATGGGGCGCGACGTGGACATTTGGCATCACCGGCGCGTTCTGATTTTTTCTATCCCGTCCGTCTTTCTCATGAAGGTTTTATCCCGCCACACCTCCGAGCTCGACGAACTCGGCTACACGTTGCTGCCGAGCTGGGCGCCGGCCGAATTGCTCGCCGAGCTGCGCGCCACGGTGTCGCGGCTCTATGAGATCGAGGGAGAAAAGGCGGGAAGCGAATTCCGGATGGAGCCGGGGTGTCTGCGGCTCGCCAATCTCGTCGATAAGGGCGCAGTCTTCGAACGCGTCATCGCGGCGCCTGAGCTGCTGGGTCTGGTCGAGCACGTCATCGGTCCCGACTACAAGCTCAGCAGCCTCAATGGGCGCACCGCGTTGCCGGGGTGCCTGCCCCAGCCTTTGCACGCCGACATGGGTGGTGTCACCGACGAGCGCGGCAATTGGGTGTGCAACATCATCTGGATGCTCGACGCGTACACGCCCGACAACGGCCCGCTGCGTGTCGTTCCGGGTTCGCATCGCTGGCGCCGGCTGCCCCAAACGGACCTTGCGGATTTGCGGGCCTCACATCCGGCGGAGAAACTCGTGACGGCGCCCGCTGGTTCAGTCGTTGTGATGAACGCGCACCTCTGGCACGGCGGGGTGGACAATCGCACCCAGGGCCACCGCACCGCGTTGCACGCGTTTTATTGCCGACGCGACAAACCGCAGCAGCAATACCAGAAGCAGCTCATCCGGCCCGAGGTGCAGGCGACGTTTTCCAACGAGATTCGCCACCTCCTCGCCCTTGACGATCCGCGCAACGACGAGTTGGCGCAATCGACGATGGCGCGCAGCGGGTTTCTCCCGGATCGGCCGCGTGCGTTTTGATTGCCCGTCGCGTTCACACCTTATGCCGACCTCCTTGATTACCCGTCGCTCCTTCGTCCATAAAACATCCGCGCTCGCGGTGCCCGCGCTCGTCGGGCTCAGTCCGGCGGTCCGCGCCCAGACCGCCCGTGAGGGCAAACTCGGCGTCGCGCTCTGCGGTCTCGGCGGCTTCGCGACCGCGAGCATCGCGCCCGAATTGCCGGCGGCAAAAAACGTGTTTCTCGCCGGCGTCATCACTGGCGATTCCGCGGGCAAGGGCCGGGCCTGGGCCGCGAAATACGGATTTCCTGAGAAAAACATTTTCGGGTATGCGGACATGGCCCGATTGGCCGACGCGAAGGACATCGACATCGTCCATGTCGTCACACCCAACAGTCTTCACGCGGCGCACACCATCGCCGCCGCCAAGGCCGGCAAGCACGTGATGTGCGAGAAGCCGATGGCCACGAGCAGCGCGCAATGCGAGGCGATGATCGCGGCCGCCAAGGCGGCGGGGGTGCGTCTGGGCGTCAGCTACCGGTTGCAATGGGAGCCGCATCACATGAAGGCCGCCGAACTGCTCGCAAGCGGGACGGTCGGCGAGCTCTCGAACGGTAACTACGAATTTTCCTGGGGCTACGCGAGTGGACTCGCCGATCCGGAACGGCGGAAATCGATCAAGCAATGGCTGCTCGATCCCAAAATGGCCGGCGGTGGTGCAATGTTCGACACCGGCGTGTACCCGGTGCAGGCGGCCTGCTTCCTCACGGGGAAAACGCCGATCGCCGCGCGCGGACTCCCCTCCACGCGACACAAGGATCTGTTTCCCGCAGGGGTTGAGGAGACGATGAGCTTTGAGCTGACGTTTGCCGATGGCTTTCAGGCCCTTTGTCGGGCGAGTTACAGCGGCAATTTCCACCAGTGCACCACCTACGGTCCGAAGGGCATCGTGGAAATCCTGCCCGGCCTGCCCACGGGCAGCGTCTTCGGGCAGAGCGCCAATGGAAAACCCAATCCGAAGCGGCTCGTGGTGAATCGCAAGGACGTCGCGGCCGAGGACACGCTTCAACTCGGTGCGCTGCTCGATGCGTTCGCCGCGTCGATCACGAAGCGGACGCCCTTCAAGGCGGACGGGGCGATGGGACTGCGCGACATCCGGATTGTCGAAGCCGTGTACGCCTCTGTTGCACTGGGCGGAAAAACAATTTCTATCGCCGTATGAAAATGCCCCGCCTGCACGCTGGTGCAGCGCTGTTCGTCCTGCTGCCCCTCAGTGCCGCCGCCGCCCCTACCGCGGAGGAGGCTGACGTGCTTTTTGTCCACCGGGTCTGGCCGCTGCTCAAGGCCAAGTGCCTAGCCTGCCATGGTGACGACGAAGCGAAATTGAAAGGCGGTCTCGATCTGCGCACGCACGCCGAGTTGTTGATCGGAGGCGACAGCGGCAAGCCGTCCATCGTGGCGGGCAAGCCTGATGAGAGTCCTCTGATGATCGCCGTGCAGCGCAAAAGCGAGGACTGGAAGCCGATGCCGCCCAAGGAAGCGGACCAGCTCTACGCCGAGCAGATTGGCTGGCTGAAAGAATGGATCGCCGGCGGCGCGCCGTGGCCCGACGAGGCGAAGCAAAAGCGGATTGCGGCGGCGAACGCCGAGAAATGGTCGGCCGAGGACGGGGTAGTGATGAAGACGAGCGGCGGACTTTCCGCCGATTGGACGAATCGCCGCTACAAGCCCGAGGGGATGTGGGGTTACCAGCCCGTGCGGAAACCGGCGGTGCCGGCGGTGTCGCAAATCGACCGCCGCAAATCCGCCACCGCTAATCCCATCGACGCGTTCCTCGCGGCGAGGCTTCCTGCCGGGCTCACGCCCGCGCCTGTCGCTGACGCTCGCACCCTTATCCGCCGGGCGACGTTTGATCTTACCGGGCTTCCACCAACGCCGGAGGACGTGGCCGCCTTTGAGCGTGCGTCGGCCTCCAATCCGCAATCGGCACTCGCGAATCTCGTCGATCGCCTGCTGGCGAGTCCGCATTACGGCGAGCGGATGGCGCAGCACTGGCTCGACGTGGTTCGGTACGCGGACAGCAGCGGGTTTGCGAACGACTTCGAGCGCGGCAACGCGTGGCGTTACCGCGATTACGTCGTCCGCTCGTTCAACACCGACAAGCCCTACGATCGGTTTGTGCGCGAGCAGATCGCCGGCGACGAACTCGAACCGGCGAACCCTGAGATGATCGTCGCGACCGGTTTCCTCCGGATGGGCCCGTGGGAACTCACGGGCATGGAGGTCGCCCGGGTCGCCCGGCAACGTTTCCTCGACGACGTGACCAACAGCGTCGGTGAGACGTTTCTGGCCCACTCGCTGCAATGCGCGCGTTGCCACGATCACAAATTCGATCCGATTCCGACCCGCGACTATTATTCCCTCCAGGCGGTGTTCGCTACGACGCAGCTCAGTGAGCGCCCGGCAGAGTTCCTGCCGGTGGAAAACACGGGCGGCTTTGACGAGAAGAAATACCTGGAGCCGCGCCGCGCCGAATATCTCGCGACGCTGCGCCGACTCGACACGCAGATGCTGCGTGCGGCGGAGGCGTGGTATCGCGAAAAGGGCCTCGACGCGACGAAGTGGAATGCCGCGGTGGCTGCCGCTCAGGCGCAGGAAAAAAGCGGCAAGCGGCGTGAATTTGACGGCTACTTCAACGCCGCGCGCGCGGCCATGACGAGGCAGGGTGTGCCCGAGGACCAGTTTCCGCCGAAGCTGCTCGGATTCAGTCCGGAGGACTACGGGAACGAGCGTGTCGCCCGCAAGGGCCTGGAGCGGCTCAAGTGGGAACTCGACCGTTACGAACCCTACGCGCTGGCAGTTTACGATGGGCGCACGCCCGAGATGAAGGGGGTCTTCAACCCGTTGCGGATGCCGGCCAACCGCATGACCGAGGGCGAATTGGAGGAGACATGCATCCTCACCGGTGGCGACCCGTTTGCGAACGGCCAGAAAGTGGCGCCCGGTGTCTTGAGCGTGATCGGTTCATTCCAGAAGGTGCCGGTGCCCGAGGCAATCGAGGGCCGGCGCAAGGCCTTTGCCGAATGGGTGGCGAGTGCGGAAAATCCGCTCACGACCCGCGCAATCGTGAACCGCGTCTGGCTCTGGCATTTTGGCCAGCCGCTTGCGGGCAATCCGAATAATTTTGGCAGCACCGGAAAACGGCCCACGCATCCGGAACTGCTCGACTGGCTCGCCGCTACTTTCGTCGAACAGGGCTGGTCGTTCAAGGGCCTGCACCGCGCCATCATGACGAGTGAGGCCTATCGCCGCGGTTCGGTGCATCCGGATCGGAAATCGCTCACGGAAAAAGATCCCACGGGCACCAGTTACGCCGTATTTCCCCCGCGCCGCCTCACGGCCGAGGAGATGCGCGACGCGATGCTCGCGGTCACGGGCGAACTCAATCCGGCGCTCGGCGGAATCCCCAACCGCCCCGAGATGAACCTTGAGGCGGCGATGCAACCGCGGCAGGTGATGGGGACGTTTGCGTCCGCGTGGATTCCCAATCCGCGGCCGGAGCAGCGTCACCGGCGGAGCATTTACGCGCTGAAGATCCGGGGGCTGCCGGATCCGGCGATGGACGTCTTCAACCAGCCGACACCGGATTTTTCCTGTGAGCGCCGCAGTGCGTCCACGGTCACGCCGCAGGTTTTCAGTCTCTTCAACAGTGCGGCGAGCCACTCCCGCGCGCTCGCGCTGGCATCCCGGGCAACGAAGGAGGCCACGGGTGACGAGGCCATCATCGCGCGCTGCTTTGCCCTCGCGTTTTCCCGTGCGCCGAGCGCCGCCGAGCGAAAGGATTGCCTCGCCCACTGGCGCGCGATCGAGGCGATGATTGTGAACGACACGCCGGTCGCGGTGAAGCCGCCGCTGGAAGTGCGCCGCGAGGCGGTCGAGGAAAACACGGGTGAAAAATTCAGCTTCCGCGAATCGTTGCCCGCGTATGCCGACTTCGTTCCGGATCTCCGGCCCGGCGATGTGCCGCTGCACACCCGCGCGCTCGCCGACGTCTGCCTCGCGCTCTTCAACGCCAACGAATTTGTCTATGTGGACTGAGCTCCCGCCGCAACAGACGGGAACCGATCTCCGAGCCCGCATATTTCGCACTTGGACTGAAGGTAGGGACGGCTCTCCGAGCCGTCCGCGGTTCGTTCAAATAAGGCATCAGTCCGTTCAACGTTCCAATCGTGCGCGAGAAATTTCCGGGCGAACCGACCGCTTTGCGGGCGGCGCGCGGGGTGATTTGCGGACGCCCCGGAGGTGCGTCCCTACCGCTCGATTTCTCCTCACCCTCGCCGTCGTCTCGCTTTCTGTCGCGACCGCCGCGCCGGCGCCGAACGTCATTCTCATCAACTGCGACGACCTCGGCTACGGCGACACTGCCTGCTACGGCGCGAAGGATATTCGTACGCCGCACCTCGATCGGATGGCGGCCGAGGGCACGCGCTTCACGGATTTTTCCGTGACCTCGCCGCTGTGCACGCCGTCGCGCGCCGCGCTGATGACCGGAAAGTATCCCGGCCGCGTCGGCCTCGCGATCGGGGTGCTGCGGCCCGATGCCACCCGGGGCCTCGCGACGGAGGAAGTGACCCTCGCCGAAGTCATGAAGCCGTGCGGCTATGCCACGGGCTGCATCGGCAAGTGGCATCTGGGCTTCGTCAAAGGCATGCGCCCGATGGACCAGGGCTTCGACAGCTATTACGGCGTGCTGCACAACCTCGACAAGTTTGAGACGGTGGTTTTCGAAAAGGAAGGCGGCATGCCCGTCCTGCGGGGTGATGTCGTGGAGCAGCGCCCCGCCGTGCCGGCGGAGATGACCGCACTCTACACGAGGGAGGCGCTGGCGTTCATCGAGGCCAACCGTGCGCGTCCGTTCTTCCTCTACCTCGGTCACGCGATGCCGCACATTCCGTTCGACGCCTCGCCGAAGTTCAAGGGCAAGTCCGCCCGTGGACTCTACGGCGATGCGGTGGAGGAACTGGATGACAGCACGGGACAGATTTTGGAGAAGCTGCGCCGGTTGGGTCTGGCGGAGAAGACGCTCGTGGTTTTCACCAGCGACAACGGACCCGAGCGCAACACGCCGGGCACGGCCGCCCCGTTGCGCGGCACGAAACATACGGTCCTCGAAGGCGGCCTGCGCGTGCCGTGCATCGCCTGGTGGCCGGGTCAGGTGCCGGCGGGCCGAGTTTGCACGGAACAGATCTCGACCCTCGACGTGCTCCCGACGCTCGGCCGCCTCGCCGCGGCGAAGTCACTTCCGGCCGGATTGGACGGATTTGATGTAAGCCCGCTCTTGTTGGGAGAGAAGAACGCGAAATCCCCGCGCTCCACGCTCTACTCGGTATATGGCCTGAAACAGCGGCCGCTTGAGTCCATGCGCGTCAGCGCGTGGAAACTCCATCTCTCGACGCCGCCTCAACTCTACGATCTCACCCGCGATGTAGCCGAGGGCACGGATGTCGCGTCACAGCATCCCGACGTGGTTGCGCGACTCACGGCGCTTGCCCGGCAGACGCGGGACGACACCCACGCCTTCATTCCCACTCCGTAAGACAACATGAGCACGCCCTTTTTTCCCTGTGCCGGCGCCCGTGCGCTCCACGCTCCGACGCGCCGCGATTTTCTCTACAGCCTCGGCACAAGCATCGGCAGCGTGGCGTTCAGCGCCCTGCTCGCCGGCCGAGCCGGCGCCGCCGAGCAGGTGGGCCCGTTCGCGCCGAAGCCCGGCCATCTTCCGGCCAAGGCGAAGAACTGCATCTTCCTCATGATGGAGGGCGGACCTTCGCACATCGACACATTCGACCCCAAGCCGGCGCTCGCCAAACTGCACCTGCAGGAATTCACCCGCGAAGGGAAACAGAAATCCGCGATGGAAAGCGGCAAGCGCTACTTCGTGCAAAGCCCGTTCACCTTTCGCAAGGCGGGTGAATGCGGGGCCGACATGGCGACTAATTGGGAGCACCTCGCCGGTGTCGCCGATGAGCTTTGTTTCTACCGCGGCTGCCAGGTGGACAGCGTGAACCATCCGACTGCGATGTATCAGATGAACTGTGGCAACCGCTTCGGCGGCGACCCGGGGGTCGGCGCCTGGGTCAATTACGGCCTCGGCTCCCTCAATCAGGATCTCCCTGGCTTCATCGTCCTGCCGGAAGTTTCCTACCCGCAGGGCGGCGCGGCCAATTGGAGCAACGGCTATCTGCCGGCAAGTTTTCAGGGCACGCCGCTTCGCGCGAAAGGTTCTCCCATACTCGACCTCACGCCCCCCGCCGGCGTCAGCCCGGCGCGCCAGCGAAAGAATCTCGACTTGATCGCGAAGCTCAACGCCGGTTACGCCGCCCAGCATCCCGGTTTCGACGAACTCGCCGCGCGCATGGACAACTACGAGCTCGCCTTCCGCATGCAGATGCAGGTTCCCGAGACGCTCGATCTCTCGAAGGAAGATGAGAAGACGAAGGCTCTTTACGGGATCGGCCAGGACGCCACCGACTCGTTCGGCCGCAAATGTCTCCTTGCCCGAAAGCTCGTCGAGAAGGGCGTGCGCTTCGTGCAGCTCTACAATGGCACGTGGGACAGCCATGACTACATCGAGCGCGCCCATGGCAATCTCGTGCGCGGGGTCGACAAGCCGATCGCCGCGCTCATCGCCGATCTCAAGCAACGCGGGCTGCTCGACAGCACCCTGATCGTCTGGTGCGGCGAGTTCGGCCGCACGCCCGACAACGGCGTGCGCGGCGGCACCGCCTATGGTCGCGACCACAATCCGAATGCGATGACCATGTGGTTTGCCGGCGGTGGGGTGAAGGCCGGGACCACGGTTGGCGCGACCGACGAGACCGGCATGAAGGCGGTCGATTGCGTGCATCACGTGCGCGACGTACATGTGACGCTCCTCCGCCTGCTCGGCCTCGACGACAACAAGCTCACGTATTACCACGCCGGTCGATTTAAGCAGCTGAGCCAGTTCGGTGGGCAGGTGATCAAGGAGATCATCGCATGATCACCCTGCGTCGGCGTGCGGTTGCCTTGGTGGATGATCCGGTGGGCGGCGTGGCGATGAAACCAGTTTCGCCCTCCCGGAAGGTGACGCGGTTTTTCGCGGCATCGCCGGAGGCATTGTCCCTTGTGCAACCATGAAATCACGGTCCCTTTCCCTCATTCTGTGGGCGTTGCTTCCGCTGGCGGCCGTCGGCGCCTCGGCTGCTGACCAACGCGTGCGGCCCAACGTGCTGATGATCGCGATCGATGATTTGCGACCGTCGATCGGCTGCTACGGCGATCCGAACGCGATCACGCCCCACATGGATGCGCTCGCGGCGCGCGGGTTGCGTTTCGAGCGCGCCTATTGCCAGCAGGCGTTGTGCTCGCCCTCGCGCATTTCCCTGTTGAGCGGCCGCCGGCCGTCGACCTCCAAAATTTATTCCATCGGCCCGACGCTGCGGAGCGCAATGCCCGACATCACGACGCTGCCGCAGCATTTCAAGAACGAGGGATATTTCACCCGCAGCCTCGGCAAGGTCTATCACGTCGGCATCGACGATCCGGATTCATGGAGCGTGCCATCCTGGCAGTCGCCAAAGCCGCGCAACGGACCGGAAGGGATTCGGCAGCAAGCCGAAAGGCGCAAGGCCTACGCGGCAAAAAAAATGCAACCACCCCAAAAGGGCGAGGGCGGCATGGGCACGGCCGTGCCAGCGTTTGAGGCGCCCGACGTCGGGGATGATGACCTGAAGGATGGCGACTGTACCCGGGAGGCGATTGGGGCGTTGCGCGGCATGGCGCAGAAGCCCGGACAGCCGTTTTTTCTCGCGGTGGGTTATGCCAATCCGCACGTGCCATGGGTCGCTCCGAAAAAATACTGGGACCTCTACAATCCCGCGAAGCTGGTGATGGCGGACAACCAGTTTCTTCCGCGCGGGGCCCCTGCGTTTGCCGCGAAGTCGGGCGATGATTTCTATTGGTATTCCAACGTGCCCAAGGATCGGAAAATCACCGATGCGTTCGGCCGTCAGTGCCTGCACGGTTATCTCGCGGCGACCACCTATATCGATGCCCAGGTTGGACGCCTGCTGGCCGCGTTGGACGAGACCGGACTGGCCCGAAACACCATCGTCATCCTCTGGGGCGACCATGGCTACTACATGGGCGAGCACAGCTGGTGGGGCGGCAAGCACAACAACTACGAAGGCGCGACCCGTACGCTCCTGCTCTGCGCGCTGCCCGGGCAAAAAACGGCGGGGCGGAGCACGCGCGGGATCGTCGAATACGTCGACCTCTATCCGACCCTCGTCGATCTGTGCGGGCTCCCGCGACCCAGGGATTGGGCGCAGCTTGATGGCGTCAGTTTCGCCCCGCTTTTTTCGGATCCCAGCCGCGCGTGGAAGCGGGCCGCGTTCAGCGAATATCCCAAGGGCGGCTCCGATGCCGACGGTGGACGGGCGAATTACCACGGCACCACCATGCGGACGGACCGCTATCGGTACGTCGAGTGGGTGAACGTCAAGACCGGGGCCGTGGTCGCTCGCGAACTCTACGATCATCAGACCGACGCGCAGGAAAATGAAAACCTCGCCGGACGTCCCGAGCACGCGGCGGTCCTCGCTGAACTCGGGGCGCAGCTCCGGGTCGGTGCCCTCGGCGCCGGGCCCGCGCCTTGACGATGTCCATGGTACCCACTCGCGCGATGATAACACTCCTTGGGCGATCCTCCGCCTTGCTCAGTCGGTTAGTCTTGGTTCGAGCGCTTTTTTCCTCCGCACGGGAGTACGGCGAAACGTGGAGTGCGTGGAGCCCAATGCGCGTTGATCGGGCCGCTCCGAGTGATGGCGGCCTGAGGTCACGCCGCTCCACCGGGGTTGAATGGCTCCTGCTCGGCACGTGTCTCGCTCTTTTGCTGACCGTGGTCGCGCCGCTTCCCGCGGCCGAGGGCCCGCGGCGGTCCAACGTGATATTCATCGTCGCGGACGATCTCGGTTATGGGGAGACGGGCATTCAGGGAGCAAAGGACATTCCGACTCCCCATATCGATGGACTCGCCGCCGAGGGCGTTCGCTTCACGAACGGCTATGTCACGGCGCCCTTCTGCGCGGCCTCGCGGGCCGCGTTGATGACGGGGCGCTACCAGACGCGGTTCGGTTTCGAGTTCAATCCGATCGGCGCCAAAAACGCGGCCCCCGGGATCGGTCTGCCGCTCGGTGAACGCACGGTGGCGGAGCGTCTGCGCGAGACGGGCTATGTCACCGCCCTCGTGGGTAAGTGGCACCTCGGCGGCACGGCGGATTTTCATCCCATGCGCCGCGGCTTTGATGAATTCTTTGGCTTCCTGCACGAAGGACACACCTACGTGCCGCTTCCCTGGTTGGGCGTGACGTCGTGGCTCCGTCGGCGGGCGCTGCCGGACAACAGCACCGGTCGCTGGACCTCGCCCGACGGGCGCGTAATTTGGAGCACGCATCTCGGCAACAATGAGCCGGACTACGATGCTGACAACCCGCTGCTGCGCGGGAGCCAGCCGGTCGACGAGAAGTCGAATCTCACGGATGCCTTCACCCGCGAAGCGCGGGACTTTATCCGGCGTCACGCGACGCAGCCGTTCTTCCTCTATCTCGCCTACAACGCGGTCCACAGCCCGATGCAGGGCGCGGACCGCTACATGGAGAAATTTCGGCATCTGCCGGACGTGCACCGGCGGATCTTTGCCGCGATGCTGTCGCACCTCGATGACAGTGTCGGCGCGGTGCTCGGGCAGTTGCGGGAATCCGGCATCGAGCGCGACACCCTGGTGGTCTTTATCAGCGACAACGGCGGGCCGACGCGCGAACTCACGTCGAGCAACGCGCCGCTGCGGGGAGAGAAGGGGCAGTTGCTCGAGGGAGGAATTCGGGTGCCGTTCATCGTGCGGTGGCCGGGAAAATTCCCCGCCGGAAAAGTGAGCGCAACGCCGGTGATTTCGATGGACCTCACGGCGACCAGCCTGGCAGCGGCGGGCGCCAACGTGTCGTCGGGCGCCATCGACGGGATCGACCTCGCGCCGGTGTTTGCCAAGGGTGACGCGGGAACGGCAGCAGTGCGGACGTTTTTTTGGCGGGTGGGGCCGCGTCAGGCGGTGCGACAGGGGGATTGGAAACTGCTGCGGGAGCCCGCGCGCGGTGGAGGAAAGGCCGGCAAGGCTGCCAAGGGCGAGCAAGGCGGCAAGTGGCAGCTCTACAACCTTGCCACCGACATCGGGGAGAAGACTGACCTGGCGGCGAAGGAACCGGCCCGGGTCGCCGAACTCGCGGCAAAGTGGGACCAGTGGAACGCGCAACAAATCGAGCCGCGTTGGTAATCCCCGGCGCGTGGCAGGGCGCAGCTCAATTTCTGAATCCTGGGGACGCGACGCCCTCGTCGCGTGGATTGAAATCGCGACCGGCCTCGCGGCCCCCGTTTATCAAGATGGTCTTCGATGGCATTTTCCTTTTCTCCCCAAAAACGGAGACGCTCGTGGGCGATCACTTTCCGCGGAATTTTCCGTGACTCGGCCGGACGGTCGGCAATCGTGCTCGCCTCCCCATGAGACTTTATCCCCGGTTTCTGCTTCTTTTCGCCGCCGTTTTTCTGGGCCGGTCAATCCCGTGTCAGGCGGCGGGCGCGGCCAGCGCCAAGCCCAACGTTCTCCTGATCATCGTCGACGATCTCAACGACTGGGTCAGCCCGCTCGGCGGGCATCCGCTTGCAAAGACGCCGTACCTCGACGCGCTGGCGCGCCGTGGCACGACGTTTCTCAACGGACATGCCCAGGCGCCGTTGTGCAATCCGTCGCGCACGAGTTTCCTGATGGGACTGCGGCCGAGCACGACGGGCGTTCATGGACTTGCCCCTTCCATTCGTACGCTCGCGGAGTGGCGCGACCGTCCCTCCATTCCGCAATTTTTTCATCAGAACGGCTACCGCACGCTGAGCGTAGGCAAGGTCTGGCACGCGATTCCCGCCGCGACGCGCGCGAATGAATTCGATTTGATGGGAGCGGCGGGCGGCGTCGGGGTCCGGCCGCCGGCGAAGCTCATCGGTCCCACTCCTGGTGGAAACAATCCGCTGATGGACTGGGGAACGTTCCCTCATCGCGACGAAGACAAGGGCGATTGGAAGGTGGCGGACTGGGCGTGCGAACAACTGGCGACAGCCGCGGCGGACAAGCCGCTGTTCCTGAGTGTCGGTTTCGCGCTGCCGCACGTGCCATGTTACGTCACGCAGAAATGGATGGATCTCTACCCGGACGACGACCGGGTGCTGCCGCCGATCCGCCCTGCCGAGCGCTCGACCACGCCGCAATTTTCCTGGTTCCTCCATTGGTCGCTGCCCGAGCCGCGTTTGTCGTGGTTGCAGGAGCACAAGCAGTGGCGGAATCTCGCGCGCAGTTATCTGGCGAGCATCAGTTTTGTGGATTCGCAGATCGGTCGCGTGCTTGACGCGCTCGAAAAATCCGGACGCCGTGACAACACCATCGTCGTGCTGGCGGGTGACCATGGCTATCACATCGGCGAGAAGGAAATCAGCGGCAAGAACACGCTCTGGGAGCGCTCGACCCGGGTGCCGTTCTTTTTTGCCGGTCCCGGGGTGGGCGCCGGCGGCCGCGTCAACCGGCCGGCCGAATTGCTCGACATTTATCCGACGCTCGCCGCGCTGGCGGGTCTGTCCGCTCCGGCCGGACTTGAGGGCATCAGCCTTGCTCCCCAACTGAAGGATCCGATGGCGCCGCGCGAGCGCCCGGCGATTACGACCCACAATCAGGGGAATCACGCGGTGCGCAGCGAGCGTTGGCGCTACATTCACTATGCGGACGGGACGGAGGAACTCTACGATCTGGTGGCGGATCCGCACGAGTGGAACAACTTGGCGGCGCAACCGAAGTCGGCGGCCGTTTTGGCCGAGCACCGGAAATGGCTGCCCAAGGTCGATGTTCCGGCCGCGCCCGGCAGCGCGAATCGGGTTCTTACCTACAATCCGGCCACGAAGGCGCTCACCTGGGAAGGCAAGGCCTTCAAGGCGAATGATCCCGTGCCGGACCGCTGAGAAAAATTCCGCAGGGTTCGGCTTTCGCCCGGGAGGTCCAGACAGATCCTGACCCACCTGGGCGTCGAGAAGGACAGGTGGCAGGAGAAGGATTTTTGGGCTGAGAAGAGGAGAGCGTAGGGCGAGGAGATCAGCCGGGGCGAGGTTGCCGCGAGAGCGATTCTTGCGAGCGAAGTTG
>CANJIU010000074.1 GCA_947474365.1 Opitutia bacterium
AGCGTCTGTCCGCATATTACGTCGGCGAGTGCCCTGAGGTTGCGGAAAAACGGGTGCGACCGCCGCAACTCGTTGGTGGCTTCGAAGGGTAGAGGGGGAAATTGTCCGGCGTGGCCCGAGCAATCCTCCTTCGACGGACAAGCCTGCCGTGTGGAAATGAGTGGCGCTGGGGAGGGCTCATCTACCAATTGAAGGTGAGAATGTCATCAGCCGCCAATCGTCTGGTAGCCGCGAGCGCCAGCGAGTGGAAGGTCGGTCGCGTTTTCCCGGTCCACTCGTTGGTGCTCGTGGCTACGGGTAACCGTCAACGTGGAGATGCGCCCCCCGGCCCCGTCTCTCCGGTGTTTCCGGGGAGCGGAGCGCGGACGAACCGGCTTGCCCCGGAGCGGGGATGGCTTCGGCGTTGGATCGGCCGCCGGGGGGCGGGTGGGCCGACCGGGAGCGTCACTTCTTCTTGTTCTTCACTTTCTTCGCCGGCCCGGGCTCATCGTCGCTTTCTCCCGCCGTGCCCTTGCCGGTGTGTGGCGCATTTTTCTCCGGCAACCATTTCGCCAGTTCGGCCTTGGTGGCGGCGAACTCGGGCTTCTGGGCAAGATTGGTCCACTCGTACTGGTCCTTGGTCTCATCATACAGTTCCTCGCCGCCGTCCGCATAGCGGATGTACCGCCAATGCTCGGTGCGGACGGTGTGATTCTTGAAGCCGTGGGTCGTGATCGCCGGCCGGTCCCAGGCGGCCTTGGGGTTCCGCAGGAGGGACACAATGCTCGGGCCCTCGACGTGCTTCGGCACCGGCAGCCCCGCCAGTTCGCAGAGGGTGGGGTAGATGCACATGAAATCCACCGGGCGATCCGAGACCCCGCCGGGTTTGGTCACACCCGGCGCGACGACGATGAACGGTGCGCGCGTGGGCTCCTCCCAGAGGGCGAATTTGCGCCAGTGATCCTTTTCGCCGAGCGACCAGCCGTGATCGCCCCAGAACACGATGATGGTGTTGTCGCGTTGCGGGCTCTGGTCGAAGGCGTCGAGCAGACGGCCGATGTTCATGTCGGTGTAGGCGATCGCGGCGAGATACGATTGGATCGCATTCTTCCAATTGCCGTCGCGGATGAATTGCGCGTGGTCGCGGTTGGCCTTGGCCATTTCCTTGCCGCCGGCCGGGATGTCGTCGAGATCGTCGATCTTATAAGGCGGGAGCTGGATCGTCTCGAGGGGGAACGGTTCGTAATATTTGCGCGGGACGGCGAACGGCAGGTGCGGTTTGTGCAGGCCGCAGGCGATGAAGAACGGTTGGCCGGGGACGGCTGTCTTCAGCCGTTCGATGGAATAGTTCACGGTGTGCCAGTCCATCAAATCCTCGTCCTTGAGATCGTGCTTCAGCGGATCGTGAAAGCCTTCGTTCTTGCTGACGCCGGCGCCCGCGGCGGACATCCCCCGGGAATCCATGTAGTCGCTCCACTCGGACTGGTAATATTGGTCGCTGTGGTAGATTTTCCCGGCGCCGGAGACGCGATAACCGGCCTGCATGAACTGCATCGTGAGCCCCTGGCCCTCGGGCAGGTAGTTCTTCCACTTGTCGCCGTTGTAGTAGAGGCCCGTGGTCCAGGGGCGGCGGCCACCCATGAGGGCGCCGCGGGCGGGCTCGCACGCCGGCACGGCGCAATAGGCGTGGCGAAACGCGACGCCCATCCGCGCGAGCCGGTCGATGTTCGGCGTCTTCGTCTGGGAATTGCGGCCGAGGTGGCCGACCCAGTGGTTCAGATCGTCGACCGCGATGAAGAGGACGTTGGGGCGGGCTGGAGCGGCAGCGCGGAGCGTGGGCAAGAGACAGCCGAACAGCGCCACCGAAACCAGCCGGAGGGAACGGGCGAAGGGTAACATGAAGTCATTGAAGGAACGGGCGAGTGGGATGCAAGACGTCCGGCGGGCCGCCCTTGAGCTTGCGTCGCCGGACCGACCGCCGCTTCACTGCTGCGCCCGGTCCCGACGATGATGCAGTATGAATTTGAGCTCCATCTGAGCGCCGCGCGATTTCTCGATTATTATCGCGGAAGCGTGCGGCACATCGTCGTCCGTTGCACGACCGGGCAAAACGTCCAGTTCCCGGCCTCGCTCGTGCAAAAATTCGTGAGCTCTGAGGGGGTCCATGGGAAGTTTGTGCTCACTTGCGACGAGAAGAACAAATGCCTCGGGCTTGAGCGGCTGCCGTGAGCGGTCGGGGTGTCACTTTGCCACGCAATGGAGTTTCTCGTAGGTGCGGATGAACATCCGTCCGTCCGCCACCGCCGGTGTGGACTGGCAGGCGTCGCCCAGTGCGAGCGAGCCCAGCACCTTGAATTGATCCGACGCGGCCAGCGCCATGAGCGTGCCGCGTCGATCGACCGCGAAGAGTTTTCCTCCGACGCAGACCGGCGAGCCCATGAAATCGCCGGTGACGCGTTCCTCGTAGACCACGCGGCCGGTTTGCAGCTCGGCGCAGATCACGATGCCGGAGTCGCTCCAGAGAAACGCCCGGTCGCCGACCAGAATCGGCGACGGGATGTGCGGCACGGTTTTCTCCAGGCGCCACGCCTCGACCATGGCGGGGGGCGACGAGCCCGGCTTCAGCATGACGACATGCTTGGGGCCGGCGGTGAAGGCGCAGTTGACGATGACGTACTCGCCCGAGGTGCTGGGCGAGGCGACGGCCCGCTCGGCGCGCGCTGCGAACAGCGGTAGTTGCCAGAGTTGGCGACCCGTGGCGAGGTCCACGCCCGTCGCGCCGAGCCGCCAGCTTACGACCACCAGCTGCGGCTGGCCGCCCGGCGGTGTGAACACGCAGGGTGTCGAGTAGTTCGAGTGATTTTCCGTGCGCGGCAATTTCCAGCGCACCCGCCCGGTCTTCGCCTCGAGCGCGAACAGGTGGCTGTCGGACTCCTGGTCGTTGGAGAGCACCACCAGGTCGCCGACGACAATCGGAGAGGAGCCGAAGCCGTGTTCGCGTTTGACAGGACCGAGATCGGCCTCCCAAGCCGGTTGGCCCTCGTGGGTTAGGGCGAGGAGCGTCAGCTTTTCCGGCACTCCCCACGTGAAATAAACCCGCTCGGCATCCACCGCTGGCGTGCTGGTGGCGAGGCTGTTGAACTTGTGATGATCGTTCACGCGGGCCTCGACCGCGTGCTGCCAGAGGATTTTTCCGTCCGTGGCGCGGAGGCAGGTGGGAATGCGGCGGCCGGTCTTGGGATCGGCGCAGAGGACAAACACCCGGTCGCCCCAGACTACCGGCGAACCGTGGCCGACGCCGGGGAGTGGCACCGTCCACTTGCGGTTGGCCTCGGTCAATTCACCGGGAAATTCGCCGCTGGCGAGACCCGAGCCATTGGGCCCGCGGAAGCGCGGCCAATTTTCGGCGCGGGCGCCGTACGACAAGGCGAGGACAAGGAGTATGGCGGCGCGCCAGTGGGCGGGGGACATGGTGCGGGGAACGGTCGCGGCCTTCAGCGCCGCGCGAAGACGATGCAGATCGGCGCGGGCACGTTGATCACGCCCTTGGTTTCGTAGGTCAGCTCGCCGGTCGCCGAATTCACGCGGTGCACCGAGACCGTGTTGGAGTCCGCGCCCGCGGCGAGCAGCCAGCCACCGCCGGGAGCGAGATTGATGTTGCGGGGAAACGCACCGCGCACGGGTTGCACCTGGATCACCTCCAGGGCCGCGGTCGCGGGATCGTTGCGATACACCGTCACCGAATCGTGGCCGCGGTTGGAGGAGTAGACGAACCGGCCGCCCGGGTGCATGAGGATCTCCGCGGCGGAGTTGAACGACTCCTTTGCCTTGGCCGCGTCACTCAGGGCCGGCACGGTCGCGAGCCGCCTGGCGGTGCCGGCCGCGGCGTCCCAGGCAAACGTCGTGACGGACGACGCGAGCTCGTTCAGCAGATAAATGAATTTTCCGTCGACGGAAAACTTCAGGTGGCGCGGACCGCCGCCGGGCACCGAGGCGGCAAAGCCGTGACGTTCGATCGCGGGCGTCGCGAGGTTCACGCGGTAGATCACGAAGCCGTCGAGCCCGAGGTCGGGCACGAGCGCAAACCGGCCGTCGGGCGAGTAGCCGCAATAGTGCGCGTGCGGGGTGTCCTGCCGATCCTTCACCACCTTGGAGCCACCCTGGTGCTTGGTCACCTTGGCCGGGCCGACGCGTCCGGCGGTGTCGAGGGGAAACAACGCGACCGAGCCGTTGCCGTACTGGGCGGTGAGGAGAAATTTGCCAGAGGGATGGACCGCGACGTGCGCCCCGCCGCCGTCGCCCGTCGGCGAGGTGTTGAGCGGCTCCAGCGTAGCACCCGAACCGATACGATAGGCGGCGACCCCGGGGCCGCCGGGAAAATTGGCGACGGCGTAAAGTTTGTCACCGTCGGGATGGAGGGCGAGAAAACCGGGCGAACCGATCTCCGCTGCCAGTTCGGCCGCGGTCAGCTTGCCGTTTGCCGGGTCAAACGTGGCGCGGTAGATTCCCTTGGCGCCGGGGCCACCGGTGCCGAAGAAAACCGGCAGTACCTCGGCACGCAGGGCGCCGCAAAGGCCGAGGAGCGGGAGCGACCACGTGGCCGCGCGGAACAGGGGTGGGAGTTTCATCACGGTGACCTGTAACAGGGAGATCGATTCCACGCCAAGGCGATCTTCGTGACGCGACGTGACTGGCTGCGCCCACCACGGCCGGCGGCGCCCCGTGAATTCCGTCAACGAGGGGTTGCGCCGTCCACCGCCCAGGCCGAACGGACGCGCCTCATTCCGTGTTTTGCCTGCACGCTGAAATCCGGCATGCTCCGATTTCCGCACCGGCCGCTTTCCCGGTTGTTGTTGGAAATCCTGGCGCTGCTCGGTTCGTTGGTCGTCTGGCGATTGGTCGGCGGGGATTTACTTCCCGACTATCGGAGGATCCTTGCGGCCCACTATGTGGCGTTCGTCGTCTTCTTTTCCTATGCCTGCCTGAGGGGCATGAGCATTTCATACCAGCCGCGACATTTTCGAATCCTCGGAGTCTTGCTGGTTCCCGGCCTGATTCATTGGCTGTTGGCGAACGCGCGCCAGACTGCGGTGGCGTGCGCGATTGCGGCGCTGAGCCTGGCGTCGCTGTCGACCTGCCACGACATGAACCACCCGGAGGCGACGGCTGTCCCATCGGCGAGTCGATGGGGGATTCGGCAGCCGCTGAGCAACGAAAGCCTGGACGCCCTGCATCGCGTGGACCGCGACATCGTCACGCGGGAAACGATCGTGGTGAACGGACTGGGGGCGTGCCCGGCGCTGCTCCTCGAATTCGAACATGGTCGGAAGCTGCAGCACGACAACTTCGCCACTTTCAGTTTCAAATACTCGGGGGTGAACACCGCCCCGCTGCCGTGGTACCGCAAGGGGGTGGAGTCCATCGTGCTGGTCGTCTTAAAGAGCGATCGCTGGTACTTCGGTCCGTCCTTTGCTGAAATCGCGCGGACGTTCGAACTTCCGTTGCACGTGGCCCCGTGTATTGAAAACGGCGAAATCGTGATCGACCGCGGCGGCGTCCGTTAGGCCGCGCCCGTCGTGCCACTCCGGCCTCCTACGCCGGACGCGCCAGTAATTGCCGGGCGTTGCCCTGCATGATGGCGAGCAATTGCTCTGCCGTGAGCGGGGATTCGACGAGCTTGAGGAGGGCGGTCTCGAGCGGGAAATAGGGCGCATGGGATCCGAACACCACGCGTTCGAGCGGCACGCGGGCGCCTCCCTTTCCTCCCGGGCCGACCCCCAGCATGCGGCCGACGGCGCCGTTTCCCTCCCAGCGCGAGAGATCGATGCGCGCGCTGGTCTCGGTCATGAGTTGGTTGAGATCAGAGCCTTGGACGTTGCCGCTGAAATGCAGGAGCTCCACCCGGGCTTCCGGCGCGGCCTTCAACGCGGCGACGAGCGGACGGGCATCAATGGGCTCGATTTTCACGAGCGGGTGATGGACGCGCGGGTCTTCCATTTGAAACGCGACCTGCAGGAGCAGACGGCGTTCGGCCGTGATTTTGACGAGGCGCGGCAATGCGGGATGGCCCAGATTGAACGGCTGGTAGCCGGGGTAGATGCGCACGCCGGGCATTTTGAAGACTTCGTGGCAGCGGCGAACGTCGTCCTCCCAGTCGGGCCAGGCGAGGTTCACGCTGCCGATCGGCACAAGGAGGCCCTGACCCCGCTCGCGGCATTCGGTGGCGAGCCGTTCGTTCACGCCTGCGATGTCCTTGTGGAGCAGCGCCTCGAAACTCCCAGCCCAGGCCTCAATCACGCGGTGCCGGCGCAGCTTGCCGACGAGGGTGGCCGTATCGGAATACTTGAGGCGGCGAAACGGCCACTGGAACAGGTTGATGTTGGTGTCGACGATTCCGGGGGCCGCGGAGGAAGCGGCCGGCGTCGCGGCGGCGAGAACGGAACGGGGCAGGGAAAGGGCCGCGCCGGTGACAAGGGAGGTTTTGAGAAACTGGCGGCGATCGAGGGAGGACATGGCGGAGTGGAGGCTGGGGTGCAGGGATCAGACTTCGATTTTCCAGCCCTTCTGCTTGAAAATCGCCTCGGCGTAGCGGCGGAAATTGCCGCCAAAGATCTTCATCCGATCGGCGCGCGAGAGATCGGTGTCGAGGACTTTGCCAAATTCGGTCGCGTAGCTGCGGCTCGGGCCGTGTCCGCCCCAGATGATGCGGTCCGCTCCCAGTTCGCGGACGGCGTATTCGACCTGGCCGGAATGAGGATCGGAGCCGGCGAATTCGAGGAACACATTCTTGAGGGGGCGAATCACGCGGACGCCGAGTTCCCAGTCGCCACCGGAATGGCCGCAGATCATCCTGACTTGGGGGAAGCGCCGCGCGAGCGCGGCGACGTTCATGGGGGTGTTCTCGCCGGGAAGATTGTCGCGGCCGGGCAGGCGGGGTGTGCCGCCGATCTTCAGCCAGGTGTGGATGTAGATGGTGGCGTTCAGGTCGGCGGCGAGCCGGATGATCGGGTCGTTGTTGGGGTGATCGCAGAGCGTGCCACTCTTGTTGCCGCCGACGTACTTGATCCCGATGCACGGTCCGTTCCGGATCCACTTTTCCATCTTGGCGCAGCTTTCGTCGGGGAAGCCGGGCTCGATCGGGGTAATGCCGGAGAGCCGGTCCTTTTCGGCTTCGAGGATGCCGCGGATCTCATCGTCGTAGGGCGAGGGGGTCAGCGGCGCGGCGAGGGTGCCGCCGATTTCAAGCGAGATGGACCGCTCGATACCCATGCGTTCGACATAAAATTGGTTGGAGCGAAACTGCTCGATTGGGTTCTGCGCGCCGTAGAACCCGTGGAAATGGCTGTCCCAAATCCGATAGGCGACCAGTTCGTCGCGCGTGGGCAGGCCGTAGTCGGCGGGATTGAGGTGAAATTCGCGAGGTGACATGGCGGCGCTGGTGTTTTCGGGCCGTGGTGGAACGGCATCGTTTCTGCTCCTTGGTGACTGAATGGATAACGTTTCGCCCGCAATCTGGATCGTGCAGACGGCTCAAGGCCGAGTCACGGTTCCGGTGTCGACGGATCGCCCGTTTGCCGGAAAAAAATCTTGCCTTCGGGCTGCGATAACCGAGCAGTTACTCAATCCCCACCTTCCTGTTCTGCCGCCTGATTTCAGGGTTTGCAGACAGGCCCACAAACCATGAATACCCGTCGATCCGTTGGTGTCCTGTCTGCGTTCGCGCTCCGTGGCAGTTGGTCTCGCCGAGCCACGTGGGTCTCCTTTCTCACATTGGTCTCGTCGGCCCTGGCTGACGGGTCGCTGACCGGAACCATCACGAACTCTGCTACTGGCGCGACGCTGGAAGGCGCGCGCGTGGTGCTGGAGGGAAAGGGGCTCGAGACCACGACCGACAACCAGGGCGTCTATCGATTTGAGAACGCCCCGTCCGGGCCGGCGGTGATCAAGGTCTTCTACACCGGACTGTCTCCCTCGGAGGCCGCCGTGAACATCTCCGGCACGGCGACAACCCAACGCGATGTCGGCCTCACGGCCGACATTTACAAGCTGGCGGGCTACGTGGTTTCGAGCGAACGCGAGGGCAACGCCAAGGCGATCACGCTGCAACGGCAGTCGAATGGAGTGAAGAGCATCGTGTCCGCCGATGCGTTTGGCGGCCTTGCGGGCAATCCCGCCGACCTGGTGATGCGCCTGCCGGGCGTCGAGGGGGAATCGGTGGGCGGCGACAACCGTTACCTGCGGATCCGCGGGATGAGTCAGAACCTCAGCACGATCACGCAGGATGGAAACCGGATCGCCGACGCGGCTTCGGGCGGGGCGACCCGCGAGTTTCAATTTCAGACCGTGGGCTCCGACTCGATTGAGCGCATCGAGGTGACGAAGAACCCGACGCCGGACATGGATGGCGACTCGATCGGTGGTGCGGTGAATCTCGTTTCCAAGAGCGCGTTTGACAGCTCGCCCGAGCGCCGCATCCGCGGTTCGATCGGCGGCATCTGGCGGGCGACGGAGCCGCGCGACAAGGCCCGGGGCAACGCGTCGTTGTCCTATTCCGAGGTCTTTGGCGGCCGCCTCGGCGTGGCGGTGAACCTGGCTTACCGGCCACACGGCTCAATCATCGATGTCAGTACGCAGGGGCACGAGCAGCTGCCACTCACCGCCCAGCAGGGGCCGGCCTACATGTACCTGCTCACGGTGCAGGATTTTAACAACATCCGCACGCGGTCAGGCGCGAGCGTCAAACTCGACTACAAGCTGAGCGACACGGCGCGGGCGTTTGTGAAATGGGAATTCAACAAGCACATTGAGCACACCGACAACAGCCAGGTGACCTGGCAGACGGGGCAGGCCGTGGCGACGCGCGACCCGGCGGGAAATTTTACGGGCAACGGTGGAATCCTCCCGGGGTACACGGACAAGCAGACCCAAATCCGTGATGTCCTCTCGAGCCAGATCGCGATTGTTTCGCAGAGCGCGTACAAGGATGGAAAGACCGCGACGCTCAACATCGGTGCCGTGCACCGGCATCCGCTGTGGCTCCTCGACTACGATGCCTACGCGTCGAAGTCCAAGGCGTACTATGCCGGCAACAACGATTTCACCTACACGCTCAAGAATATCGGGTTCACGTTCACCAAGAACGACAACCTCTTCCCCGACGTCGTGCAGACCGTCGGGCCGGACTGGAGAAATCTCTCGAACTACACGGACAATCTTTATTCGAGCGCGCGGATGGTGGGCTGGGATGGTTATCGCGGAGCCGCGATCAACCTGAAGAAGCAGTTCAAAGCGCCGGTGCCGAGTTACATCAAGACCGGGCTGCGTTGGCGCGAACAGACCCGCAACCTCGACAACACGCCCTATCGCACCGTGTACGTCGGGCCCGACGGCGTGATGGGACCGAATGCGGCGAACGGCAACCGCAACGACGACAATCTCGCACAATTCGGTCTGATGAACCGGCCGTTTCCCGACACGAGCCTGAAGCGGTACGGCGCGGTGCCGTTCCCGGCGTTTCAGGCGGTGGGCCGGCCCAACGACATCGATCACTTCATCGCGGCCAATCCATCCTACTTCCAGCAGCAGGTGCTGAACGACACGCAGGCGGCGCTGGTGAACCACCAGCTTTTCACTGAGCAAATCAAGTCTGCGTACATCATGGGCAACGTCGATCTCGGCCGCTTCTCCGTGCTCGCCGGCCTGCGCGTGGAGCAGACGGAAACCGAGGGCGAGGGGGCGTTGCAGGTCGTCACTCCGGAGGAGAAGGCCCGGCGTGCGGCCTTCGTCGGCGTGCTGACCGACACCGAGATCCGGCGCCGCACGACGGAGGAATTTGGCCGCCGCCAAAAACGCAGCGGCGACTACCGCAGCCTCTTTCCCGGCGTGCATCTGAAGTATCTGATCACTCCCAACATCGTGACGCGCGCGAGCTACGCGACGAACATCGGCCGGCCCGGCATCGGCCAGCTCATCCCGCGGACCACGGTGAACTACGACAACAACACGCTGTCCTCGAGCAACCCGAGCCTGCAGCCCCAGACCGCGCAGAACTTTGACCTTACGACCGAGTTTTATTTCGAGCCGGCGGGCATGTTTACGGTCGGGGTATTTCAGAAGGAGATTAAAAAATTCATCTACAACTCGCCGGCGACGGTGGTGGGCTCCGGTGCCGACAACGGCTTCAACGGCGACTACGCCGGGTTCACCTATTCGACTCAGGCCAACGGTGGCTTCGCGAAGGTGAAGGGGCTTGAGGCGAGCTATAATCAGCAGTTCACCTTCCTGCCGGGAATCTGGAAGGGGTTGGGCGCCTATGCGAATTTCACGCGCATGCAGGCGGAGGGAAATTACGGTGCCGGTGCGGCGATCGCGCTGGCGCCAAATCCGCGCATCGCGGGCTTCAATCCGCTCATCGGCAACGTCGGCCTCTCGTATATCCGCAGCAAACTCAGCCTGCGGGCCAGCCTGAACTATCGCGGCCGATACCTGACCGGATTCAATGCCAACGAGTCCCGCGCGACGTACGCGCACGCGCGGCCGCAGGTCGACGTCAAGACCCTCTACAACCTGTCGCGCACCCTCAGTCTTTATCTCGATGTGGTGAACGTGTTCATGAATCCCGACCGGCAGCTGGAGTTTGGTTATGGCCGGCCGTCGACGACGCACTTGATGCGGCCGCAATTGTTCTTCGGGGTCAACGGGCGCATGTGATCGGGCGCCGCTTGATCCTGCTCCTTGGCGTCGTGGCCGGATTCGCCGGCCCGGCGGTGCGTGCCGCGGATGTGACGGGCCGGCCCAACGTCGTCTTCGTCGTCGCCGACGACCTGCGTCCGGACGCCTTGAGCGCGTTTGGCAACACCGTGATCACGACCCCCAACCTCGATCGGTTGGTGGGGCGCGGCTCGGTGTTCCCGCGGGCCACGTGCGGGTATCCGATTTGCCATGTCAGCCGGTCGGAGATGTTTTCCGGCCGCTCGTTGATCGCGAGCGACGTCGCCCGCGGGGAGAACGGCGCGCTGAAGTTTGATCCGAGATGGACGCTCTGGCCGCAGCACATGGCCCGTTCCGGCTGGCACACGATCTACTCGGGCAAGTGGCATGTCTCCGGCACCCCGTGGGCGGACGGCTTTGCGGAGACGGCCGGGCTGTTCAGCAGCGGCGGCGGCCCGCCGGGCGTGAAGGCGACCTACCCGCTCAGTCCGACCGGCCGCGAGGTGACCGGCTATACCGGATGGACATTCAAGACGGACAAGAATCAGCCGCTGGCCGAACTCGGGGTCGGGCTCACGTCGCGGACGGACGAAATCATCGCGGACCGGGCGATTGAGGCGATCGGCCGGGCGGGCGACCAGCCCTTCTTTCTCCAGGTCAGTTTCACCGCCCCGCACGATCCGCTGCACTGGCCGGAGGGCCACAAGAACGAAATCGACCACCGGCGCCTGCCGTTGCCGCCGAATTTTCTCCGCCGGCCGGAGTTCGACACGGGCAACATCACCGGACGCGACGAACGGGTGGTTCCCGCCCCCCGCAGCGAGGACGACGTGAGGCAGGAGCGGGCGATCTACTTCAGCCTCGTGGAAAATCTGGATCGTCAATTCGGCCGCATCGTCCGCGCCCTGGAGGATCGGGGGCGCCTGGCGAACACGATCGTCATCTTTACGAGCGACCACGGGCTCGCGCTCGGCAGCCACGGGCTGATGGGAAAGCAAAACCAGTACGAGCACACGATCAACGTCCCGCTCATCCTGGCCGGGCCGGGGGTGCCGATCCGCAAGCGGTTCGCGACGCAATGCTACCTGCGGGACCTGTATCCGACCGTCTGCGAACTCATCGGCGTGCCGACCCCGGAGTCGGTGCAGGGTCGCAGCCTCGTGCCGGTGCTGCAGAACCGGCAGGCGGAAACTTACGAGGCGATCTTCGGTTTCTATACCGACACCCAGCGCATGGTGCGAAATCCGGACGGTTGGAAAATGATCTGGTATCCGAAGATTGGCCGGCATCAGCTCTTCAACGTGAACGAAGATCCGAACGAGTTGCGCGACCGTGCCGCCGAACCGGCGCAGCAACCGCGGCTCGAACAGATGAAGGCCCAGCTGGCGGCCTGGCAGCGCAGCCAGGGCGATCCCCTGGTGCGGCGTGGAGCCGCGGCGGTGCCGTGAAAGGATTTTTCTTCGCCCCGTTGGCCTTGGTGGCCGTCGTGCGGATGGCGGCGGCGGACCTTTCTCCGCTCGATTTCAACCGTGACGTGCGGCCGATCCTGTCCGAAAAATGTTTCAAGTGCCACGGGCCGGATGCGCGGGCGCGCAAGGCGAGACTGCGGCTCGATCACCGCGACGACGCCATCGTAGAGCACGCCAGCGGCGCCATCCCGATCGTTCCCGGCAAACCGCGTGACAGCGAACTTGTCTGGCGCATCGAGTCGCGCGATCCCGACGAACAAATGCCGCCTCCGGATGCGAATGCGACGCTGTCGCCGACGGAGATCGCGACCCTGCGGCGTTGGATCGTGGAAGGAGCGATCTACCAGCCACACTGGTCGTTTGTGCCGCCGGCGATGGCTGCGCTGCCTCCGGTGAAGAAAGCGGAGTGGTCGCGCAACGCGATCGACCGATTCGTGCTCGCGCACTTGGAAAAAGAAGGACTCGCGCCGTCGCCGGAGGCGGAAAAGACCACGTTGTTGCGCCGCGTGTCGTTCGACCTGATCGGGCTGCCGCCGACCCCCGGCGAGCTCGAGGCGTTTTTGTCGGATGCGCGGCCGGATGCCTACGAGCGGGCCGTGGACCGGCTGTTGGCGTCGCCACACTATGGCGAACGGATGGCGACCGACTGGCTCGATGCGGCGCGTTACGCCGACTCGAACGGATTTTTTCGCGACAACACGCGCCAGGTCTGGCCGTGGCGCGACTGGGTGATCGGCGCGTTCAACCGCAACCTGCCGTTCGATCAATTCACCGTCGAGCAGTTGGCTGGCGATCTGTTGCCCGCACCGACCGAGGCGCAGCGGATTGCGACAGGTTTCAACCGGAATCACATGGTGAGCGGCGAGACCGGCATCATCGACGAGGAGTATCGCGTGGAATATGTCGCGGACCGGCTGGAGACGACGTCCTCGGTGTGGCTGGGACTGACGGTCGGATGCGCGCGGTGTCACGATCACAAATACGATCCGATCTCGCAGCGCGACTACTACCAGCTGTTCGCGTTTTTCAACAGCGGTGTGGAGAAGGGCACGATTACGCCGGACGATCCCCCGCCGGTGATGGAAGTCGCGTCGATCGCGGAGCGGGCGCAACTTGAGGTGTTGCGGACGAAGCGGCTGGGCGCAGAGAAGGCGTTCGGCGAACTGGCCTCGCCGCGGAAGGCGGATCTTTTGGACTGGGAGAAAGGCGCGTTGAAGGAATTGCGGGCGCCGGAGTCGCCCTTGTTGGCGCTGGTGGGGTTTGATTCGGAGGCGACGGCAACGGGAGGCAAGGGACCGCTGCCGGTGGTTGAAAAGGGCGGAGTCTACTATGACGACGCGGGTGTGGTGGGCCGGGCGGCGCGCTTCGATGGGATGCAACACTTCGAATTGCCGGCGCAGACGCCGCTGGAAGCAAACCGGGCTTGGACGGTGGGACTTTGGATCAAGGCGACGGCGCCGCTCGTGGGGGTGTTGTCAAAAATCCAGCCGAACGGCGACCGCCGCGGGTTCGAACTGCTTTGGGCCAAGGGACAGTTGCAGGTCAACCTCGTCGATCGCTGGGTGGTCAGTGCGATCGAGGTGCTGACGAAGGAGCCGGCGCGGCGGTCGGATTGGAACCACGTGATCGTGAGCTATGATGGTTCGGGCCATGCGGCCGGACTGCGGGTCTACATCGACGGGATCGAAGCCGGGCTGACGGTGGTCCGCGATTCGTTGCAGGGGCCGATCACGAATGAGGAGCCGGTGCGCATCGGACGGCGGGACAGCGGGCTGGGGTTTTATGGACAACTGGATGAGGTTCGCTTCCTCGGATGCGCCACGTCGTCGGAGATGGCGCGCGAATGGTTTTGGAGCGAACGCCTGCGCGGGGTGTTGGCCCTCGCGCCGGAGAAACGCGATGCGCGTCAGAAGAAACTCCTGCTTGATTGTTACGTGGAGCGTCGGGGCGATTCCGTGCTGCGAGGTGCGCACGTGGCGGCGGAACGGGCGAGGGAAAACGAGGATGGGTTTCGGGCAAAACTGCCGAAGACGCTCGTGATGCAGGAACTCGCGAAGCCGCCCGTGACGCACATCCTCAAGCGCGGGCAATACGACGCCCCTGGCGAGGCCGTGGTGGCCGACGTGCCGGCGTTTCTTCCTCCACTGGGAAACGACGTGCCGCGCAACCGGCTCGCACTCGCGCGCTGGCTCACGTCGCCGCTGCATCCGCTGACTGCCCGCGTCGAAGTAAATCGGTTGTGGACGCAGTGCTTCGGCGAAGGGCTGGTGGCGACGCCAAACGATTTTGGCACGCAGGGCGATCCACCTACTCACCCGGAGTTGCTCGATTGGCTCGCGGTGCGCTTGGTCGAGCGCGGCTGGGACCTGCAGCAACTGCTCAAACTCATCGTCACGAGTGCGACGTATCGGCAATCGTCGGCTGCGTCACCGGAGTTGTTGCAGCGCGATCCGGAGAACCGACTGTTCGCCCGCGGGCCGCGCTTCCGGCTGGCGGCGGAGATGATCCGCGATCAGGCGCTCGCCGTATCGGGCCTTTTGGTGGACAAGCGGGGAGGTCCGCCAGTGAAGCCCTACCAGCCGCCCGGGTTGTGGGAGGCGGTTTCGTACAACGGGGAGCTCAGCTTCCAGCCCGACCGGGACGAGGGCCTGTGGCGGCGGACGGTGTATTCGTATTGGAAGCGAACGGCGCCGCCGCCGGGCGTGCAGGTGTTCGACGGGCCGACCCGCGAGACGTGCGTGATGCGCCGGCCGCGCACCAATACTCCGATGCAGGCACTGCTCCTGCTCAACGACGAGACGTACGTCGAGGCTGCTCGGGCGCTGGCGGCAACCGTGCTCGAACGCCCCGGGCTTTCCGATGACGACCGCGTGCGGGAGAACTTCCGGCGTGCGACGGCGCGGTGGCCGGACGAAAAGGAACGCGCCGCGCTCCGCGGCTTGCACACGCGGCAGCAGCAACGGTTCGAGGCCGACCGCGCAGCGGCGTACCGTCTGATCACGGTCGGGACTTCCACCCGCGGTCGCGATCTCGCGGTGGTTGAGCTCGCGGCCTGGACCGTCGTTGCCCAGGCTGTGCTCAATCTCGACGAAGTTGTGACCCGACGATGAGATCTGCCATTCGATGCGCATCCACCCCTACGACCTGAACCACCCGCCGCCGGCGGATGCAGGGCTGACACGTCGCCAATTTTTTGGCCGGTCCGCGACGGGCATCGGGGCGGTGGCGTTGGCTTCGTTGCTGCAACCACGGGGCGTTGGGGCGGAGTCGATGGGTGCGACGCCTGGCCGGCCGCATTTTGCCCCGAAGGCGAAGCGTGTCATCTACCTCTTCATGCACGGTGGGCCGTCGCAGCTGGACCTGTTTGACCACAAGCCGGGCTTGCGGGCGATGCATGGGACGGAGCTGCCGGATTCGGTCCGCGGCACGCAACGTCTGACCGGGATGACCAGCGGCCAGAAAAACTTCCCAGTCACCTCCTCGATCTTCAATTTCTCCCGGCACGGCCGGAGCGGCGCCTGGGTGAGCGACTTGTTGCCCCACACGGCGAAAATCGTCGACGAACTCTGCATCATCCGCTCGTTGCACACCGAGGCGATCAATCACGACCCGGCGGTGACGCTGATGCAGACGGGGCACCAGCAACCGGGCCGCCCGAGTTTTGGGGCGTGGGCGAGCTATGGGCTGGGCAGCGAAAACAAGGATCTGCCGGCCTTTGTGGTGCTGCTCTCGCGCGGCAGCGCGGCTCGGCCGGCCGATCCCCTGTATGCGCGGCTCTGGGGTTCCGGATTTCTGCCGTCGAACCACCAAGGCGTGAGTTTCCGGAGCAGCGGCGATCCCGTGCTTTATCTGTCGAATCCGCCGGGCCTGGACGCCGCGTCGCGACGCGATCAGTTGGACACGATTGCGGCGCTGAACGGCGTGCAGCGGGAGCGGCAGATCGATCCGGAGATCGAAACGCGGATCGCGCAATATGAGATGGCTTATCGGATGCAGACCTCCGTGCCCGGCCTGACGGACCTGCGCAACGAAACGGAGGCGACCTTTGCGGCCTACGGTCCGCAGGCCAAGGTTCCGGGGACGTTTGCGGCGAACTGCCTGCTCGCGCGCCGGCTGGCGGAGCGCGACGTCCGCTTCATCCAGCTGTATCACCGCGGCTGGGACCAGCATTACAATCTGCCGAGCGATCTCCGGCTGCAGTCCGAGGACATCGACCAGCCCTGCGCCGCGCTGATTGGCGACTTGAAGCAGCGCGGGCTGCTCGACGACACGTTGGTGATCTGGGGTGGTGAATTCGGCCGCACGACGTACAGCCAGGGGAAACTGGAGGCCGCCAACTATGGCCGCGATCATCATGGTCGCTGCTTCACGATGTGGCTGGCCGGCGGCGGCGTGAAGCCGGGGATGACCCATGGCGAGACGGACGACTTCAGCTACAACGTGGCAAAGGATCCAGTACACGTGCACGACCTCAACGCGACGCTGCTGCACTTGCTGGGCATCGACCACACGCGGCTCACGTTCAAATTTCTCGGCCGCAACTACCGGCTCACTGATGTGGAGGGTCAGGTGGTGAAGGCCATTCTTGTATGACGACGAAACTGCAAACCTGGTGGGCGCCAGCCCGACTGCTCGCGCGGAAAGTTCACTGCTACGTTGATGTTTCCTGGCACACGCTCGTCTGGAGCCGCGACGCCCTCGTCGCGGTGGGCGCGCGAAACGCGACGGGGGCGTCGCGTCCCCAGGAAATGCTGGGCGCAGGAGAGGGTGGAAAATCCTCGGTTGTCGAAGCGCCGCGCCCGTTCATGGGTGGTGCCGCGCGACGCACACTCGCGCTGGCCTCACTTCCGGTGCTGGCCCTCGCCCAGAATACTGACCACCCGCGCTTCACGCCGGAGATGACCGAGTTCGTGAAGAACTTCAAACCGGGAGGGCAGGACCTCAATGGACAGGCGGTGCTGCGTTCGGCCGAGGAAACGGCGCAGCGACTCAAGGCGGCGGACGGTTACCAGGTTGAACTCGTCGCGAGCGAACCGGTGATCCGACAGCCGATCGACATCCGGTTCGATGCGCGCGGGCGGCTCTGGGTGATGGAATATCTCCAGTATCCGTTTCCCGCGGGGCTTACCATCACCTCCTACGATCAGTACATCCGCGCGGAATTCGATCGGTTGTCTCCGCCGCCGCCGCATCACTTCCGGGGCGCGGACAAAATCACGATTCTGGAGGACAAAGACGGCGACGGGAAATTTGAGACGCACAAGACTTTTGTCGACGGCCTGAACATGGCGACGAGCATCCTGCCGGGAAACGGCGGGGTGTGGGTGTTGATGTCGCCGTATCTGCTGTTTTATCCCGACAAAAATGGTGACGACCTACCGGATGGCGATCCCGAGGTTCACCTGACGGGCTTCAAGCTGGAAGACACGCATTCGCTCGCGAGCAACCTGCATTGGGGACCCGATGGCTGGATTTACGGGGCGACCGGGAGTACGACGACGCTCGACATCCAGGGCGTCAATCTGCTCGGCCAGGGCATTTGGCGGTATCATCCCGGGACGAAAGTGTTCGAGGTCTTCGCCGAGGGCGGGGGCAACACGTTCAGTTTCGAGTTCGACAAGTACGGCCGCGCGTTTTCCGGCACGAACAACGGCGCCACGCGCGGCGTGCACTACGCGCAGGGTGCGACGTACGTCAAAGGCTGGACGAAGCACGGGCCGGCGCTGAATCCGTTCATCTTTGGATTTTTCGAGCACATGGGGCACGAGGGGTATTCGCAGCGGTTTCCGCAGACGTTCATCCTCTATGAAGGCGGGGCGATGCCGCAGCTGGAGGGACAAATCGTCGTGGGCATGTCGCTGACCAACCGCGTGCAGGCGAGCAAGGTCTTCCCGGACGGTTCCACCTTCCGGACAGTGGACAGCGTGGCGCTCGTGACCACCGAGGAGAAATCGTTTCGCCCGGTCGACATCGAGCAGGGACCCGATGGCGCAATTTACGTCGCGGACTGGTCGGACCTGCGGTTGAGCCATCTCAATCCGAAGGACAACTGGGACAAGGAACACGGCCGAATCTTTCGGATCACGGCGAAAGGTCTTGTCCGTAAACCGACGCGCGACCTGCGGAAGGCGACGATGCCCGAGTTGCTGGAATTACTCGCGAGCTCGAATCGCGAGCTGCGCGAGCAGTCGCGGCAACTGCTCGCGGTGCGGCCGGACGCGATCGCGGACACGCTGCGAACGATGGTGGCCCGCAACGACGAGGCGTCGCTCGAGGCGTTCTGGGTCCTGAATCTGCGGAGCGAACTCGAGGAGCCGGGCCTGCGGCAGGCGTTGCACCACCCGAATCCACACGTGCGCCGCTGGGCGGTGCGGCTGTTGGGCGATCGCAACGGAGTCGGGGCGCAGACGCTGACGGAGCTGGCGGCACTGGCGACGTCCGAGCCGGACCTGGAGGTGCGCAGCCAGCTTGCGAGCAGCGCGAAACGGCTGCCGGCGGGGCAGGCTTTTACGATTGTCCGGCAATTGCTGACTCGCGATGCGGACGCCAGTGACAAGCATCTGCCGCTGCTCATCTGGTGGGCGGTCGAGAGCAAGGCCGACAGTGGTCGCGAGGAACTGCTCGCCCTCGTGCGGGATCCGGTGGTGTGGAAATCGAAAATCTTTTCCACCCATCTCGCGGGGCGAATCGGGATGCGTTACACGGCGGATCAGGGGCCGCGCAAGCACTACACGTTGAAGCAGGGCGTCTATTCCGAGTGGATCATCGATCGGGCGCCGGAATATCTTGGCCGCAATCTGGAGATGTGCGGACGGCTGCTCGCCGCGGCGCCGACGGAGGCCAACGCGGCGTTGCTGCTGGATGGTATGGCGAAGGGGCTGACCGGCGGGCGCGTGGAGTCGGTGCCGGGAAATCTCAAGGAAGAGATCGCGAAGCTCTGGGCGCGGGAACAGCACTCGACGTCGTTGGTGACGTTGGCGGCGCGGTTGGGCCGGACGAGCGCGATGGGCGAGGCGATTGCCGCGACCAAAGCCGGAAAGCTTAACGAGGCGGACCTCCAGCGTTACGTCGATCTTTTTGCCGCGACCGCTCCGGGCGAAGCGTTGCCGCTCGTCGCCGGCCTGGTGCGCGCGGAGAAGAATGAGACGCGCCGCGCGAAGCGGCTTGAGGCCCTCGGCGGCTTCGACGATCCGGCGGCGGCAGAGGTGGTCTTCGAGATTTTTCCGACGCTCACACCGCGATTGAAAAATGCCGCCCAACGCATGTTGAGCGAAAAACCCGGCTGGGCGCTTGCGATGTTGCAGCGGATGAACCAGGGAACCTTTAGTCCCGGCGTGCTCAGCACGGGCAATGTTGAGCTGCTGCGCGGCCACAAGGACGGACGGATCACGTCGCTGCTCACGAGCTACCAGCAACGGCAGTCCGACGACCCGGCGCTCAAGCTGGCGCAGCAACTCTTCGAGGCCGGGAAGACGGCGTACAATCTCACGTGTGCACCGTGTCACCAGGAGTCAGGCGGAGGGTTGGTCGCGCTCGCGCCGCCGTTGGTCGGCTCGCGTTGGTTGCAGCGCGGAGACGAGGCGTTGGTGCGAATCGTCCTCCACGGGAAGGAAAACCCGGGACGCGGCTTGGTCATGCCGCCTTGGCGGCAATTCGAGGATCGGCAGCTCGCCGAAGTGCTGACCTATGTGCGTCGCGAGTTTGGCAATCAGCCGGAAGCCGTGCAGCCGGCGACGGTGGCCCGGATTCGCGCGGCGACCGCCGAGCGGCAGAAGTTCTGGACGGATGCGGAACTTGAGACCGTCCCCGGACTGTTGCCGGCGAAATAAGGATTGGCTGCCGGGTTCGGCGGCTCTGGGCTTTGAATTTCTTCCGCAAACAACTCTTCTGTCTTCCCTTGATCGCCATGTTGCCAGGGGGAGAGACGGCGTTGGCGGCCGACGCCGAAATCCGCTTCGCCGAAATCAAGAGTGCGGCGCTCGGTGGAAGAATCATGCCGGTGGCTGTGGTGGTTCCGGCCCACGCGCCGGCGGCCGACGCGCCGGTGCTGTTTTTCCTCCACGGCCGCGGGCGCCATCACCGCTCATTGGTGGAAGCACCGGAAGCGCGCGCGGCCCTGCTCGCCGCGCCGTTCTATGTCGTGCTCCCGCAGGGCGAGGATGGCTGGTATGTCGATTCGCCGGCGCGCCCGGCGGATCGCTACGGGACCTATCTCGAAGAAGTCGGGGCTTGGGCGGAGCGGCAGTTTCCGTTGTCGCGATCTCCGACGCGCCGCGGAATTGGCGGCTGGTCGATGGGAGGGTACGGTGCCGTGCGGTTCGCGCAAACGCATCCGGGCCGGTTTGGCTTTGTGGCGAGCATCATCGGGCTCCTGGACTTTCCGCGGCCGGAAACGCTGCCGGAAGGGCAGAACTATCATGTCCCGGTGCCGCGGTTCACAGGGGATCCGCTGGTTTGGGAGCATTTCAATCCGTTGCGCGACGTCGTCGCACTGCGGAGCGCGCGGGTGACGCTGGTGTTGGCGAGCCGCGGCTTTGAGCGCACGATGAATGAGCGTTTCATCGCTGCCCTCCAGGTCCAGGACGTGCGACCCGAGATTCATCGGCTCGAGGGCGGGCATGAGTTTTCCGTAGTCGAGCGCGGCTTGCCGCTCGTCATCGCCGATGCGGCCGCCTTTTTTGGAGGTGAGCACTTCCTGCATGAAAACCGTCGCTGAGCACCGATTGAATTGTGAATTGCTGGTCGCAGGGGGCGGCATGGCTGGAGTATGCTGCGCGATTGCCGCGGCGCGCCTCGGGACGAAGGTCATCCTCTGCCAGGACCGTTCGGTGCTGGGGGGGAACGCCTCCAGCGAGATCCGCATGCACATAGTCGGCGCCACCGGTCTGCACGCGGGCCTGCCACTCGTGCTTGAACCGCGCGAGGGTGGCCTGATCGAAGAGATGCGTCTCGAACAGGCGGTGCACAACCCGCAGCGATCGCCCGCGATGATGGATTTGATGCTCTACGAGTTTTGCCGCCGGGAGCCGAACCTCTCGCTGTTGCTCAACACGACGGTCGTCGCCGCACGAGTCGTGGACAGCGCGATTCGCGAGGTGACGGCCGAGCGCCCTTCGACGGAGGACCGCTTCGTGATTGCCGCGCGCGTGTTTGCCGACTGCACGGGGGACGGACGGCTGGCGTTAGAGGCGGGAGTTCCCTTCATGCACGGGCGCGAGGGAAGTGGCGAACACGGCGAGCGGCTCGCCCCGCCGGAGGCTGACGGAAAAACGTTGGGCTCGACGATCTTGTTTCAGGCGCGCAAGCACGACTGCGCGATGCCGTACGTCGCGCCTCCATGGGTACGGCGCTTCGTGCCGGAAGACTTCAAGCTCCGTCCCTTCGGTCGCTCCGGTTCCGACCTCGGTTTGGAGTTCGGCTATTGGTGGCTGGAGTGGGGCGGGTGCCTCGACACGATCAAGGACAACGAACGCATCCGCGACGAGTTGCTCGCGATCGCGCTCGGCGTGTGGAACCACATCAAGAACGAGTCGGGACTCGACGCGTCGCATTGGGCGCTCGAATGGATCGGATTCCTCCCGGGGAAGCGCGAGAGCCGGCGCTTTGTCGGGCAGCACGTGCTGACGGAGTCGGATTTGTTCCAGTCGCGGTCGTTTCCCGATGCGATCGCGTATGGCGGCTGGCCAATCGACACGCATCCCCCGGAAGGGGTCGACGCGCCGAATGAACCGCCGTGCACGCAAAATCATTTGCCGCACCTCTACGACATCCCGTTGCGGGCGTGCGTGGCGAGTTCACTCCGCAACTTGTTTTTCGCTGGGCGCAATCTGTCGGCCACGCACATTGCGTTTGCGTCGACGCGCGTGATGGCGACCTGTGCCGTGGTCGGGCAGGGGGTGGGGACGGCGGCTGCCCTGGGTCTGCAGGCCGCGGTCGAACCGGCGCAGATTGCGGCGCAGCCGGAACTGATGCGCGCGATCCAGCAACGCTTGTTGCGGGACGATGCTTATCTGGTGGGCGTCGCAAATTGCGACGCCGCCGATCAAGCGCGCCACGCCCGTGTGACGGCGTCGAGCGCGCAGCCCGGCGCGGAAGGAGTTCAGGTCATCTCAGGCCAGACGCGGTCGGTTCAGGGCGAGGTCAAACCGCCTGCGCCGGACGGAGCGACCGCCAACCAATGGGAGGACGTGCTCGCCGAGTTGAACACGGGGCAGGTCCGCGCCCGGCACACGGCCGCGCCGCCCGATCGCGCCAGCCCCGGCCTGCACCGCTGGATGAGCGAAACGGCGGCGGGTTTGCCGGCGTGGATCGAACTGCGCTGGGACGTGCCGGTGGCGTTGCGCGAGGTGCAGCTGATCTTCGACACGGGCCTGCACCGGTTTCTCACCTTATCCCAGGCGGATGGATACACGCAACGCATGCTCTGGGGGCGTCCGCAGCCCGAGACCGTGCGTGATTATGCCCTCGCGGTCGAAACGGCCGGAGCGTGGCGTGAGGTCGCGCGCGTCGCGGGAAACTATCAGAGACGGCGGGTGCATGTCCTGACGGCGGGTGACTTTGTCTCCGCCCTTCGCGTCACCGTCAGCGCGACCAATGGAATCGACCACGCGCGCATCTGCGAAGTGCGCGCCTGTGCCTGAAAACGATTGTGTTGGGCGAAGGCGGGGGCGCGAACTACCAGATGGTCCAGCCGCCGTCCACGACGAGGCTGTGCCCGGTGACGAATGATGCGCTGTCTGTGAGGAGAAAGAGGGTGGGACCGACGACTTCGGCACTCTGGCCGATGCGGCCCAGCGCGGTCTTGCGGCTGAGTTCCGCCATGAATTCGGGATCGTTTTTCTGCAGCGACGGATTGGAGAACGGGCCGGGCGTGACGCAGTTGAAACGGATGCCCGCGGGTCCGTAGTGCACGGCAAAGTAGCGTGACATCTGCAGGAGCGCCGCCTTGGTCGCACCGTAGTCGATGGGGTTGGGCTTGAGAATGCCGCGGTAAATTTTTGGATCCGGCGCCACGACGCCATACATGCTGGAGAACAGGACGACGCTGCCGGAGCCGCGGACCGACATTCGATCCGCGATGGCCCGGCAAAAGATAAAGGCGGGCGGCAGCGCGAGATCCAGCGTCTGTTGAAAATCATCTTTCGTCAGCTCGGCGAGCCGCTTGTTACGGGACGAGGCGAACACGAGGTAGACAACGCCATCGGGTAATCCGTGGGCCTGGACGGTTTGGTCGATGAAGGCCTCGATTCCGTCGGTCGCGGTCAAATCGAACGCGGCCGGCACCGTTCGTTGCAGCGCCTTTTCCTGTACGAGCGCTTCGGATTTGCCCGGCAGATCGATGCACACGGTTCTGGCACATTCGGAATCCAGTGCGGTGGTGATCGCGGAGCCGAGGTAACCGGCGCCGCCGACGACCCAGACGTTTTTCTCTGCCAAGGAATGCCAGGGTTTCATGGATTGAATACGGGGAGAATGGGGAGTCGGGAAATGGGCGGCGCCGGGATCAAGCGGACCGCATGGAGTATCCACGGCCGGGATGTGGCTTCGTAGGAGGTGGAGAGTCCACGGGGCATTGCGAGGAGGATTAGGGCTTGCCTTGGCTGGAGGCAAAACGGATTGATCGACGCATGCGGACCGTCGTTCGGACACGACCTACGACTATTTCCGGAAGTGAATTTTCCGGGGTGACTACGCGCCTCGGCACGCGCTGATGTCCAGCGCGCTCCCGATTGAAGTTGGCGTGAGCCGCCCGCCGGTGCGCGATACGTTCAGCGCAGATTCGCCGCCGATACGGAGAGCGAGGCGAGATCCCTTTCCGCGGAGGATTTCGCTGATCTGATTTGATGCCCGCCCCGCCGTAACCTCGCGTCTCCCGTTTTTCACTCCCGCAAACCTCCCCACCTAGATGAAAATCGAGTCCCCGTCCCTTCACCCCGCCATATCCCTCTTGTTCTTCGGGCTGTGTCTCGCCCTGGCTCCGGTCGCCCAGGGCCAGGTTGCGCCCAAGCCCGCGTCGGCGCCGGGCGAGGACGAGGCGGTAAAGCTGAAGGAGTTCGTCGTCACCGACTCCGAGGATGTCGGATATTCGACGCCGAACGCCATCGGCGTGGGCCGTTTTCCGACTGCGCTCATCGACACGCCGCAGACGATCAATGTGATCAACCGCCAGTTCATGGACGACTTCCAGGCCGGCGAACTTTTCGACGTTCTGCAGTATGTGGCGGCGGTATCGATTGAATCGAATGTCGGCGATAGTGTGCAGATCCGTGGCTACACGGTGCGCGACCAATATACCGACGGCGTCGTCGACAACCAGAACCAGAGCCAGATGGGCGCGGAGCCGTTCCAATTCGAGCGCATCGAAGTGATGAAGGGGCCGTCGGCGCTGGTTTATGGGTCGACTGCGATCGGGGGTGTGACGAATCGCGTGCGCAAGACTCCGCAATGGAAACCGAAGGGCGAAATCGGGCTCACGATCGGAAATTACAACCAGATCAAGTTGGACTACGACTACACGCAGGCCCTGAGCCGCAATTTGGCGGGCCGGATCGTGGCGTCGTATCGCAACGAGGACATCGTGAACAACACGGCGGCGAAATTCGCGTACGCCCGCCGCTACAACCTGAACCCGATGCTGACCTATCGGATCAGTCCGACGACGCAGGTGCGGTTGGCGGGCGAGTTTCTGCACGAGAAGTCCTTCAAGCACTGGGGCGAGGTGGGTATGTTTCGGCCGTTTACACCGATCAAGGGTTACACCGTGGTCCCCTTCGGCCTGACCCTGGCGCAGGGCGGTTTCACCAGTTGGGGTCTGCTGCCGCGGGACTTTACGTTCAGCGAGCAGCAGGCGCATGTGCGCAACGACAAGCAGGCCGGTTCGATCTATTTTGAAACGCAGCCCGCGAAGGATCTGATGGTCCGGGTCTTTGGCACGGCCAGCTTCTGGGATCACTTCGTGGAGGACGTCATTCCCACCGGAATGGCGGCGAACAACGTCGACATGGTCCGGACGTGGCGAACGATCGGTAACGACGATCTTTATGTCACCACAGGCTTGGATTCGAGCTATCTGCTGAAGCTCCCCAGCCAGGAGCACCGGCTGCTCTTTGTCGCCCAATACACGGCCCGCCGCAACTGGCAGGAGATCGTGCAGGATTTGGCGAACCCGATTCCGGCGCTCAACATCTTCAACCCGATCCATGCGTTGTATATTCCCAAGACGCCGGCGCGGACCAATTACCAGTTCATCAACGCGAACAATCACAATTTCGCGGCTCAGGACCACGCCAAGTTTCTTGGGGATCGTTTCCAAATCGTCGGCGGGGCCCGGTTCGACAAATACAATACCCGGACCGATAATGTGCTCACGAAGGTGAACGGCCGCACCAATTTTGGCGACGCCTGGACATACAAGTACGGCGCGATCATCAAACCGACGAAGGCCGCCTCGCTCTTCTATAATCACTCCGAGACCTACGCGCCGAATTTTGGCTCGCAGCCCGACGGCACGATCTTCAAGCCGCAGCTCGGCGTGATTGAGGAGTTTGGGCTGAAACTGGCGGTACTGGACGGCCGGATTTCCGGGACGATTTCGACCTACAATCTCCAACTGCAGAACCTGCTGACGAGCGATCCCGACCCGATCCGCGCGGCGGCGGGCTGGCGGTTGCAGATCGCCAAGCAGGAGACGAAGGGTCTTGAGGCCGATGTGTTCTTCAACGTCACCCGCGACTGGTCCTTCAATGTCGGCGGGGCGAAGATGGACGTCACCCTTCCGAGCGGGCTTTATCCGCGCGGTTCGCCGCGCAGCACGGGCAACTTCAACACGCGCTACAAGTTTTCCATGGCGGACGGTCCGCTCGCCTTCCTCAAGGGCGTGAGCGTCGGCGCCGGTATTTCGCACAAGGGGCCGGCCCCGGTGGACGCGCTCAGTTCGTACTACCTTCCGAAATACACCGTGGGTGCGGTGTTCGCGAACTACGCGTGGCGCAAGTACCGGTTCGCCCTGAATGTGAACAATGTCACCGACAAATGGTACCTCGCGCGCGCCGTCTCGAAGGAGCAGGTCTTCCAGGGCGGCGACCGGGTCATCAAGTTCCGCGTGACGCGGGTGTTTTGAACCGGACGCCCGCCGCCCCCACCGTATGAAGGTCCTCAAAGAGGGCGGACACCGTCTCTTCGAAAACGATCCCGAGACCGCGAAGTACGTCGCGGAGATGCTCGCCCACCTCCGGACCCACGGCCTCGACGCCGTGCGCGAGTTGAGCGCGAAGTTCGACGGCTGGGCGCCGGAGAGTTTCGAGCTCACTCCGCGGGAAATCGACGCGGCGATTTCCCGTTGTTCCGACGAGCTGGTTCGTGACACGGCCTATTGCCAGGACAACGTGCGGCGGTTTGCGCAGGCTCAACTGGCCACGATGGGTGCGCTTGAGACAGAGATTCGTCCAGGGGTCCGGCTGGGCCACCGGCACATTCCCGTGCGCTCGGTTGGCAGCTATATTCCCGGCGGCCGGTATCCGATGTTTGGCTCAGCGCAGATGAGCATCATCCCGGCGAAAGTGGCCGGTGTGCAAAGCGTCGTCGCCTGCACGCCGCCCGTTAAAGGTTCGGGCTGTTTCCCTGCCACGATCAACGCGATGAAGGCGGCGGGCGCAGACCGGATCTTTGTCGTGGGCGGCGTGCCCGCCATGGCGCTGATGGCGTTCGGGATGGGAGTGGTGGAACCGGTCGATATTCTCTGTGGCGCCGGCAACAAGTTTGTGGCGGAGGCCAAGCGCCAACTCTTCGGCCAATGCGGCATCGATCTGCTCGCGGGCCCGACCGAAATTGCGATCATCGCCGACGACTCGGCGGATCCGGCGCTCGTCGCGTGCGATCTGCTTGGTCAGGCGGAACACGATCCGGCGAGTGGCCAGCTCTGCGTGTGCCTGAGCGAGCGGTTTGGGCGCGAGACCCTGAAGGAGGTCGAGCGGCAGTTGGCGGTGTTGCCGACACGCGAAATCGCCGGGGCTTCCTGGGCGACCCACGGTAAACTCTACGTCGCGGAGGACGCCGCGGAAGCAGTCCGTATATCCGACGATTACGCGCCGGAGCATTTGGAACTGCACGTCGCGGACACGGATTTCTATTTCGAGCGACTCCGGAATTACGGCTCACTCTTCATCGGCGAGGAGACCACGGTGGCGTACGGAGACAAGAGCATCGGGACGAATCACATTCTGCCGACGAGCCGGTCGGCGCGGTATACGGGCGGCGTCTGGGTCGGAAAATTCCTGAAGACCGTCACGTACCAGCGCATGACGCGGGCGGCGAGTGTCGAGGTCGGCGCCGTGACGGCCCGGCAATGCGACGTCGAACGCATGCAAGCGCACGCGATCACGGCGCGGGTCCGGATGGAACGGTACGGCGCCAAAACGACACTTTAATATGATGATGACTTTGCTCCGACAGTTTTGGCGAATTTGGGCCGGCATTTCCCTGAGTGCCGTCCTGTGCGCCGCGGTACCGCCCTCGGTCGGAGTTGAGAAAATCGGAGACGTCGTGATTTACGCCGATACGCGCTTTCACAACGCGTTTCCCTCGCTCGTGCGACGTCCGGACGGCGAGTTGCTGGTGGCGTTCCGTCGGGCGCCGGATCGCCGTCAATTGGGCGATTTGAAATATTCCCACACGGATCCGAACAGCTACCTCATGCTGGTGCGTTCCCGGGATGGCGGGCAGACTTGGTCGAAGACGCCCGAACTCCTCCATGCGCATCCGTTCGGCGGCTCCCAGGATCCGTGCATGGTGCAATTGAGCGACCATTCGATCGTGTGCAGCAGCTATGGCTGGGCCTGGATGCCCCCGACGGCGCTGCCGAAATTACCGCAGCCGAACGCGGTGGTCGGAGGTAATTTTGTCTTTCTCGGCGGCTATCTGCTGAAGTCGAATGACGGCGGACGTTCGTGGGGCCAGCCCATCTTTCCACCGCCGACGCCGGGGGATCCGCGCGTCGATATTTTCGGGCAGCCGCTCGGTGCGTACAATCGCGGTGCGATGTGCGAGGGATCGGATGGCAGACTTTATTGGGTTGTCGCGATGAACCCGGCCAACGCTGGCGCGCGCTCGGAGAATCATCTGATGATCTCGGCGGACAAGGGCCTGACGTGGAACTATTCCTGTCCGGTGGCCCAGGATGCCAAAGTGACGTTCAACGAGGCGTCGATCTACGAGACGCCCAAGGGCGTGCTGGTGGCGTTCCTGCGTACCGCGGGTCTCGACGACCATCTCGTCGTGGCGCGTTCGCGGAATCGGGGAAAGACGTTCGAAAAATGGGAGGATGCCGGGTTCCAGGGACATCCCGCTCACGCGACGCGCCTGCCGGACGGGCGCGTGCTCCTGGTCTACGGCTACCGCCACAAGCCCTACGGTGTCCGGGCGCGGGTTCTGGACGCGGAGTGCACGAATCCCGGGGCGGCGCCGGAGATCGTTTTGCGCGACGACGGCGGCGGAGTGGACCTGGGCTACCCGTGGGTGGCGATGGTGGGAAAGGATCGCGCGATGGTCGTGTACTACTTCAATCGATCTGATGGACCGCGGACAATTGAAGGCACTTTACTCCAAATCAACTGAGAGCGGCTGACCTCCATGAGCACAGATTCCTCCGACTCCCTCGCGGCCGACGTCAGTCCGCGGGTACGCGGTCTTTTTCTCAAGAATCTAGCCGAGTTTCAGACCGAACTGGCGCGGATTCACGCGGGGTTTGTCCCGGGACTGTCGCAGTGGAGCCATCGCAAGGAGATGCCGGCGTTGGTGTTTCGTTCGCTCCGTCGCGTGCAAGACCTGCGGCAACGCGGACGCGAACTTGGCGTGTCGTTTCAGGACATGCATTTCAGCCAGCGCGTGGCGGGCCGGGCCTTGCTCGATGCCCTGTGCGAGGCGGCCACCTCAGCTGATCTGCTCCAAGGCGGCGTTGTGGTCGTGCACCGGGCGCTGATCGCGGCAATCGAGGGGTATTTGAAACGTAACGACACCGTCTACGATTTGCCGAGCGTCGCCTTGCTGGAGGCGGATCGCGACGAATTGGCTGCGCAGGTCCGGTGGGCCGAAGTGGCGCTGGCGGCGATTGCGGATCGCAGTGGACCGGGGCCGAACGCGGCCTGGGTGGAGCGGATCCAAGGGTTCACGATCACGCTGGGCGACGAACTTTGCCGACACCCTGCGCGTGGCGGCGAGGCCTTGAAGATCGGCCGGAGGCTCGGGTCGCTGCCGCTGGCCGATGCCGCCCTGCCGGAAGGTTTCCGCCACTTGGAATTCGGTCCCGATCCGTTGCCGCGGGAGAATGAATATCCCGACCGGGAGCGGTATCATGCGGTTAATTTTCTCCAGGAGGTGCAGGCGGCAGATTCGTGCGCCTCGATGCTCTTTGAGGCGCCCGACATGCCCTGGGATTTCTACTTTGATCTCAGCCGGCACCTCTGGGACGAGTCGCGGCACGCGATGTTCGGCGAGCGCAAGCTGGCGGAGCTCGGCACGAGCGCCGCGGCGGCGGGACTCTCGACCAAGGCGTATGCGATGCGCCAAACCTTGGGGCCTTTGGATCGGTACGCCGCTCTCACCACGCAGGAGGCGGATGCGTTTCCCGGGAAGCATTTAGGCTTGAAGGATGCGATCGCCCATCGCGACGCCACGAGCGCGATGGCGTGGAGCTATGACATCGCGGACGAAACGCAGCACGTGCGCTTTGGGGCGAAATGGCTGCCAGTGCTGATTGAGAAGACTGGTGAGCCGCGCAGTTATGAGCAGGTCAACGCCGACGCCTGCACGTGGCGCGTGAGCGTTCTGGCCGAGGTGTACAAACCGGCGGCCGCGACCCTCCGGGGCGTGGTGGGAGGCGGAGCCCGATGAGATTGATCGCCGCACTCGCCCTCCTGTCGGCGGCGACGTTTGGCTTTTGTGGTTCAGTGCGCGGGGCGGAGACGGGTTTCGAGGTGATCGACACGGCCGTCATCAGCCGCCACCCGCACTACTTTCACGGTTGGCCGACCATGCTCTGGCACGATGGCCTGCTGCGGGTCGTATATTCGGGCGGACGAGAGGACCACGTCTGCCCTTTCGGCCGGGTAGAGATGATCGTCTCGCGCGACGGCGGCACGACGTGGGCGTGGCCGCAGGTTTTACAGGACAGCGCAATCGATGATCGCGACACGTCGCTCGTGGTGACAAAGTCGGGAACGCTGCTGGTTGGCTATTACGGATCGCTGGCGTATCAGGGCCACCTCCATGCGCCGGAGCGCAGGCTGGCGAAGGTCTTTGGCCCGCAGCTCGAGGAGCATCTGGCGCGCTGGCGGAACGCCGAACTCGTCACGACCGCAGATGAAAAGGAGAAGCTCCGTGGTCCGCGCATGATTCGCTCCACCGATGGCGGTCTGACTTGGTCGGCGCCCTATGTGGTGCCATGTTTCACGCCGCACGGCCCGACGTCGCTCGCCGATGGGACGCTCTTTTATGCCGGGGCCGATGGGAAGAAGGCGGGCGCCTGGATTTCAAACGACGATGGCCGGAGCTGGCAGCTGCGGGCCGAGATTCCCGTGCGGGCGGGGGAGATGCATGCAATCGAGGCCGACGATGGCACGATCGTTTTGCAGGTCCGCGACAAAGTTCCTGCGACGAGTGGAGTGGCCGCGGCGACCGTAACCGGCACGTTGCAGACGGAGTCGACCGACGGCGGTCGCACCTGGACCACGCCGCGCCCGATCGTGCCGGGTGGATATCCGTCACAGCTGTTGCGGCTTAGGAGCGGAGCCCTGCTGATGACCTACGGTGTGCGAGTGAAACCGTATGGCGTGCGGGCGCGGCTCAGCGACGACCGCGGTCGTTCATGGAAGGCGGAGATGATGCTGGCCGACGACGGCGCGAATGACAACTTGGGGTATCCGACCACCGCGGAGTTGCAGGACGGAACGTTGGTGACGGTATGGTACGAGGTTACCCGCGATTCGAAGCTGGCCGTACTGCGGCAGATGCGGTGGAAGGTTCGTTGACGGTCAGTTCACCCGCGCGGCAGGCGCCAGTACTCCCGGGGCCGGTCGCATCGCGAACAAGATCACCGCGCACACCACCAGGCTGCCCGAGGCCATCAGGTAAAGCGTCCCGAGGCTGCCGCCGGCATCTCTCAGCGCGCCGCCGAAATAGACGGTGAAACCCGCGATGGTACAGTTGCAGCAGTTCAGCACGCCGTAACCGGTCGCCCGATACCGCGAATCGCAGACCAGACAGAGAATCGGCATCATGTTGGCATCGGTGAACGTCCGCGTGAGCCCGTAGGTGATCAGCCCACCCACCGCGATGGCGAAGACACTCGCGTTGGCCATGACGAGCAGACCGACGGCGGCGATGCACAAGCCGATCGCGGGCAGCAGGATCCTCCCGCGCGGATTCGTCCGGCTCCAATAGTCGGCGAGCGCGCCGCCGATGAGCACGCCGACCATCGAAGCGGCCTCGCGATAACCCGTGGCGGACATGCCCGCGACGCCCTGCGACAGGTTGAAGTGCTCCTTGAAATACGTCGGCATCCATCCGGCGATCGCCCAGCCGGCGAGCCCGAGCAGACCCCAAAACGCTACGGCGAGCCGGAAGGCCCCGCGGCTGAAGAGGCTCGTGATCGCGGCGCCGAAGTGCACCTGCCCCTGTGAGGGGGGCGTAGTTCCATCCGCCTTGTTCGCTGGCTGGGGGGCGTCACGTAACAGTACCAGCAGGACAACGGAGTAGCCGATTCCGACCGCGCCAAAGATCCCGAACGGAAAACTCCAGCCACGGCCTTCGGCAATCAGTCCGCCGATCCCACCCAGGCCGTTGCCCACCATGATGCCCGTCATGTGCACCCCGGTGGCGAAGGAACGCGTCGTTCCGCGGTGATAATCGGCGATCAGCGCGAGTGCCGCCGGCAGATAAAACGCCTCGCTGATTCCCATCAGTGCGCGACTGAGCAGGAGCTGTTCGTAGGTCGTGACGTGTGCAGTCCACCACGTGACGGCGGACCAGACGAACAGGCTGCCGATGACGACGCGGCTGCGGCTGAACTTGTCGGCAAAGAATCCCGCAAACGGACTCAGCGCCGCGTACACCCAGAGGAACACCGCGGTGAGCAGGCCGAATTGCGCGTCCGTCATCGGGATCGCCTCCACGATCGAACTGCGCATCGTCGTGATCATGATGCGATCGAGGTAGTTCAACCCGCCCACGACAAAGAGGAGCGCGACGATGAGCCATCCGCGTGGCAGCGGTGGCTCGGTCGAGGTGGCAGGGGTAACGAAGGCCATTGAGGGTGGGGTAAGTCTGACGAGTCCGACTGAAATCACCGGCCTCCGGGGCCGGACGGAGTTGGAACGATCGGGCCCGTTTACGGTCGGATCACGACCGCGACACACTCAATCTCATACCGCAGGGCCGCGGACAGGCAGTTTGTGATGGTCGTGCGGGCGGGAAACGGTTCGGAAAAATATTCGCGGTACAGTTCGTTGTAACGCGGCAGGTCGGTGTGGTCGCGAACGTAGTTGCGCGTCTGGATGACGTGCTTCAGGTCGCTGCCCGCGGCTTCGACAATCTTGCGGAGGTTTTCCACCGAGCGGCGGAATTCGCCTTCGAAGGTGTCCGACACGATCTTGCCGGTGGCATCGACCGAGGCCTGGCCGGAGACGAAGATGAGATCGCCGACGCGCACCGCCGGGCTGAACGGCAGGTGCGAGGTGGGCATGTCACTGGATTTGGGATAGTCGATTTGGACGCTCATGCGAAGAGGTGGTTGGGTTGTTGGATGGGATCGAGAGGGTAGACGGGGCGTTGCACGTGGCGGAAGGGAAACGACGCGATGTCGCTCGAACAGGGGCCGGGAGTGTCGACCCAGTGGGACGCACCGGCGATCGGGTTGTAGGCTTGCCCGTGAGCCACGGCGGCCTTCACGCCGATGACGGCAAACGCACACGGTTCAATCCCCTGGCTGCGGAACTGACCGAGGTCGAACGGTGGCGTCTTGTGAGACGTAAGGAGAATCGTGATGCCCCGGTGGCGGACCACGGCGCATGGGCCCATGTCGAAGTGGATTCCGTTGGCGGACGCGAGGTGGCTGTGGGGATCCTCCAGCGTGAAGCGGCCGCTTTTCTTCGAGACGAGCGTCACGTCCAGTTCGACGGGGCCCGGATCAAGCGGCCAGGAACGGCCGCCAATTGCCACGTGCGCACTTTCCCCGGGGCTAACGGCGGCGAGGCGACTCACGGTAACGGGATCGTTGATGGCGACGAGCGAAGGCGACACGTCATGGGCGACCAAGGCCCGGAGGATTCCGGTGCCGTCGCCGGGCGCGCCGGCGCCGATGTTGTCGGCTGGCTCCACCAAAATCACAGGCTTTCCGTTGGCCGGCGGAAGGCGCGCGATCACCGCGTCGACCGATGCGTAGCGCGCGTCGCCTCGCTCGCGGAGCGACCAGGCGAGTTCCGCCCCGGCGGTCAGGCAGTCGGCGGCGCTGCGCGCTGGATTGGCGACGACGGCCGAGAGGGTGACGCCGGTCTGCGCGGTATCGGCAAACGAAAAGCCGGCGAAGACGTTGTAGGCCCACACCGCGGGATCGGTCTGTTCGGTCTTTTCCGCCAACGCGGTCAGCGCACGCATCGGATCCGATGCTGTACCGGTGCCAGGGGGCGCCCAGATGATGGGGACGCGGCACCAGACCATGCGGGGCGTCACGCGTTCGCGCAGGCAGCGGTCGAGCAGGCGAGTGGCGCGGGCCGAGGCCTCCTTGGCATCGGTGTGCGGGTTCTTCCGATACGCCACGAGACCGTTGGCCTGCGCACACATCCGCGCCGTGATGTTGCCATGGAGATCGAGGACACCGAAAAGCGGCAACGTGGCCGCGCCGGGCAGACGGCGCAGGCGTTCGAGGAATTCGCCCTCGGCGTCTTCCAGCGCCTCGGTGACCATGGCGCCATGGAGCACGAGGAAGATGGCGTCCACCCCGGCGGCGAGGGCCGGTCGGGCGCGCGTTTCGAATTCGCTCCAGAAACGTTCAAATGCAGAGGCATCGACCATCCCGCTGGGGATGGCATGGGCGTCGATCGTGGGGATGACGTCCCACTGACGGTCGGCGGCCACGGTCAGAAATCCGTCGGTGGGTGACTCGTCGCCGCGTTTCGCGAGAATTTCGTCGCCGCGGCAAACCTTGAAATCCTCCCAGCGGGTGGGGGCGCCGAGGAACGAGTGGGTCTCGTGATAGAGACCGGCGAAAAGAATACGGGGCTTCATCGTGGGGAGCGGGACGCCGGGAATGGGTTCACGCGGGGGCGGACCACGTTGCGGCGTGACGGGCGAAGGCGCGCGCGGCCCGCGTGAGGGCGTCGTCGATGTCGCGCTGCGTGTGGGCGAGTGAAACGGACCAGAGGCCGCGCTCGATCGCGCGCACGCCTTCCTCTAGCAGGCAGCGCCGCAGGTGCGCCCAGCGCGCGGCGTCGTGCCGGCGCACGTAGTCGCGGTAGTCGCGGACTGCGCCCTCAGCGGTGCCGGGCTTCAGCATCACGGTGTGAAACACGAGTCCGGGTCCCTGGGGGCGGAGCGGGATCGAGTGTTTCCCTGCCAGATCGGAAAGCCCACGCATCAGGCTGCGTCCGAGGGTTTCGATGTTTGCCGGATGGGTGGCGCCGAGCGAGCGCACCTGGTCGAGGCACCACTTGCTGGCGGCGAGACAGAGGGGGTTGGCGTTGAGCGTGCCGGCGTGCACGACCTCGCCGGAGAGGATTTTCGCCATCGCCGCCGACGTGCCCGCGAGCGCGGCGAACGGGGTGCCGCCCCCGATTGCCTTTCCCAGCACGGTGAGGTCGGGCTTGAAACCGAAATATCCCTGGGCGCAACCGGCGCCGAAACGAAAGCCCGTGATCGTCTCATCGGAAATCATCAGCATGCCGTCGCGATCGCACAGCTCGCGAATCACAGCCATGAACCCGGCGGCGGGCTCGATGCAGCAGGTGTTGCACAGCACGGGTTCGAAGATGATTGCGGCGATTTTCCCGCGGTGGGCGTCAACCTGGCGGCGGAGGTGCGCGGCGTCGTTCCAGCGGCAGACCACAAATTGTTGCAGCACTTCCGGGATCACGCCCTTGCTCGGGTGCAGTCGCGGAAGGTTTTCCTCGTCGGCCCACGTGTCCGCGGGCGGGGCGAAGCCGACCAGTCCCTCGTCGCTCCAGCCGTGGTAGTGGCCCTCGAACTTGAGGATGAGCCGCCGCCCGGTGTGCGCCCGGGCGAGGCGAAACGCGGCGGACACGACCTCGGTGGCGGAGTTGTTGAAACGGACGAGTTCGGCCGAGGGGATCATCGCCTGCAGCCGTTCGGCGACTTCGATTTCGAGTTCGCACTGCGCGGCCCAATGCGTGCCGAGCCGGGCTTGTGTGGCGATCGCGTCGGCCATCCCGGCGGGGGCATGGCCGTAGAGCAGGGCGCCCTGCCCGAGCTGAAAGTCGATGTACTCGTTGCCGTCGACGTCCCAGACGCGCGCCCCGGCGCCGCGGGCAAAATAGAGCGGCACGGGTTGCTCCATTTTGCGGATACCGCTGTTGACGCCCGCGGCGATGCTCCGCTTGGCGCGTTGAAACAAGGCTTCCGATCCTTTGAACGTGTAGGGCATGGCAAAAATCAGGCGCTCGCGGCCCGCGTGGGGCGCTCGCCGGCCGGCTGGCTGCAGGCTGCGCGCATCGTCTGGATCAGCGCGGTGCGGCGCGCGGCGGGGAACCGGTGCACCGGCACGGAGACGCTCACGGCGGCGAGCGGTTCGCCGAGCAGGCTAAGGGAGATTGCCACGCACGCGACGCCGGCAACCGTCTCCTCCTCCTCGATTGCGCAGCCGCGGTCGCGGGTGGCGGGGAGCTCCTTCTCGAGCGCGGTCCGCAGCGCTTTCCGCGTGGAGCGTGGAGCGGCGGCGCAGGCCTTCGCCACGAGCCTCGCCTGCTGTTCGGCGGGGAGGTGGGCGACAATCGCGCGGCCAAGGGCGGTGGTATGAAACGGATCCCGGGCGCCGGGCTTCACGATCCAGCGCAGCGGCTGGGCCGTCTCAATTACGTGGGCGTACCGGATGTAGATTCCCTCAAGGAGACCGAGGTTGACGGTCTCGTCGAACTCGGCGTGCAGTCGTTCCATCAACGGCAGCGCCCTTTCCCGCACCGCCTCGTCGCGTCCGAATTGCCGCAACGAGGCGAGCCGTTCCGACAGGCCGTAGGCTCCGCGGTCCGTCTGTTCGACATAACCGAGGTCGCGCAGTGATTTGAGAATGCGGTGCACCGTCGGCTTCGGCAGCCGGCTTTCCCCGGCGAGCTCGGCGAGCGACAGTGGATGGCCGGAGCGGGCGAGTACTTCGAGGACCGAAAATGCCCGGTCAAGCACCGCGATGCTCATGGTTTTTGCTTTACAGAGAATTTCACAATGTGAAACAAATGTTCCGTCAAACAAAATCCCTGCCGTGCTCATCGACTGTCACAATCACCTCGGCGTCGACCAGTTCTTCTACCTTAACGGTTATCACCCCTACGCCCAGGATCTCCCGGCGATGGTGACCGAGGGCCGGCATTGCGGCGTCGACCGCTGGGTCGTCTTCCCGATGGTGGCCAACCTCACCTTTGATGTCGGTGCCATGCGTTCGGCGAAGCTCGCGGTGGGCGGGGTCGAGAAGGTGCCGTATGCCTTTGAGAATGAGCGCATGCTGCGTGAGATCTATGAACTCTACCCGGATCTTGGCCGGATGACGCTGCCGTTTGTGATTCTCGATCCGGAACGCGAGCCGGCGGCGCAGATTGCGCAGCTACGCCGGCTTTACCGTGAGTTTCCCTTCTACGGCCTGAAAATTCAGGCGACGATGATCGAGGCAGACATCAAGGCGTTGCTCACCACCGGCCGCGGCTTTCTTGACCTCGCGGCGGAACTCGACCTGCCGTTCATCATTCATTCGAGCGTGGCGCCGGAGGATCGCTGGTCCCAGGCGTCGGCGATTCTGGAGGTGGCGGAGGCGACGCCGCATGTGCGCTTCTGCCTCGCGCATTCCTGCCGCTACGATCGGCCGTGTCTCGACCGGATTGCGGAGCTGCCCAACACGTGGTTCGACTGCTCGGCGCACCGCATCCACTGTGAAGGCGTGGTGCGCGGCCTCGGCTACGTCGCCCCGGCGGAGCGGCGCTTTCCGGCGGACTATCGCGATCCCTCCGCGGTGCTGCGGGCATTGGCGGACGCGTATCCGAAAAAACTGATCTGGGGCTCTGACACCCCGTTCCAGAGTTACGTCGCGAAGCTCGACGGGGTGTTTACCTCGCTGCGCAGCACCTACGCCGCGGAAGTGGCCTGTGTCCGCGCCCTGTCCCCGGCGCAGCAGGATGCCGTCGGCCGCACCAATCTTCTTTCCCTGCTCCGGCTCAAAGATGAAGGTCTTCTCACTCGCGCCTAACGCCGCCCTCGTCACCGGTTCTTCGCAGGGCATCGGCCACGCGATTGCGCTCGGGCTGCGGGAAGCCGGCGCCGGAGTGGTGTTCCACGGGCTCGGCGCGCGCCCAGCATCGGTGCCTGCGGAGTGCGGTTACGTGCCGGGGGATTTGCTCGCGGCCGAGGCTCCGGCTGCGTTGGTGGCGGCGGCGTTTCAGGAAAAACCCTCACTTGATCTTCTGGTGTGCAATGCGGGGAGTTTTTTCGACGTGCCGTTTCTCGAGATGGGCGCGGCGCAATGGGAGCGCACGATGAACCTCAACGTCCGCGCCACCTATTTCGTCGCGCAGGCGTTTGCCCGTGAATTGGTCGCGCGCCAGCGCGGCGGCGCGATTTTGATCGTGTCGTCCACGAACGGTTTTCAGGCCGAGGACGATTCAACGGCCTACGACACGTCGAAGGGAGCGCTCGTCATGATGACGCGTTCGCTCGCCCATTCGCTCGCGCGGCACCGCATCCGCGTCAATGGGCTCGCGCCCGGATTGATCCACACGCCGCTCACCGGAACCTGGCTCAGCGGCAAGGACCCGGCGGCCCGCCGCCATTACGAAAAAAAGATCCTGCTTGGCCGGATCGGCGAACCGGCCGATTGCGTGGGCACGGCCGTCTATCTCCTCTCGCCGGCGTCCGCCTATGTCACTGGACAGGTGGTGATCGTCGATGGCGGCCTGACCGTCGGCCAGGTGGGGCAAATCTAAACGCGCACCCGGCGCAACGGCGAGCCCGGCGCCGAACCACGGCAATTCCCTTTATGGTTACCCTCTGCCCCTCGTTTGAAGAAAACACATCGCCGCTTCACCGGCGTCTGCTGCGGACGGTTTTCCTGCTGGCGTTGTGCCTTGTTGCCGCGACGCAGGTTCGCGCAGTCACGGCGGAATTGGCGGACAACCGCAAGATCTGGGACGCGGGCGCGCACAACGCGTTCACCGATCTTGTCCGCTGGCATGACCGCTGGTGGTGCACCTTCCGCGAATCGGAAGGCCATGTCGGAGGTGATGGCGGGATTCGCGTGATCGTCTCCGCCGACGGCGTGAAGTGGGAGTCAGCCGCCCTTCTGACCGAGAAGGATGTCGACCTGCGCGACCCGAAGCTGACGGTGACGCCCGAGGGCCGGCTGATGTTGAATTGCGGCGGATCGATTTACCTCGGGACCAAGCAGCTGAAGGGCCGGCGGTCGCGCGTGATGTTTTCCTCGGACGGCCGCACCTGGACGGCGCCCCAGAAGATCCTGAACGAAGGCGACTGGCTCTGGCGCGTGACGTGGCACGACGGCTTTGCCTACGGCGCGGCCTACCGGAGCGGATTGGGGGGCAGCACGGCACCCGGGCCGGAATGGACGCTCTCCATCTACCGGAGCAAGGACGGGCTGAGCTGGGATTTGGTTAAAAATATGAACGTGCTCGGCCGGCCCAACGAGACGACGCTGCGGTTTCAGCCGAACGGCGAGATGATCGCGCTGGTGCGCCGCGAGGCGGAGGGCTTCATGGGGCACATCGGGTATTCGAAACCACCGTACACGGATTGGACGTGGAAGGAGAGCAACCACCGGTTCGGCGGGCAGAATGCGATTCAGCTCCCGGGCGGAACCTGGATTGTCGGGACGCGCGATTACACGAAGCTCAGCGCGGGCGTCAAAAACGGCGCGGAAACGATGCTGGCGGAGCTCGGTGCCGACGGGAAGCTGAAGCCGTTGCTGACCTTCAAATCAAGCGGTGACACCAGCTACCCGGGTCTCGTCTGGCACGACGGTATGCTGTGGGTCAGCTACTATTCGAGCCACGAGGGCAAAACGTCGATCTATCTGGCGAAGGTGAAGATCAAGTAGCCGGCGCGGCTCCAAACGGACCCGTGGCCCCGCTCCGGTTAACGTGCGGATGATACGACTGGCGCGGTTTCCTCCGGCGTGGCGCGGCCGGGTGGTAGTTCGAGGATCTGGATGTTGCGGAAGTGGATCGGTGCGCCCTCCGCTTCGAGGCAAAGGTATCCTTTCTTTACGGACGAATGGCTGATGCCGTTCACGAACTTGCCGTTGACCGACAGCTTGATCGTGCCATCCACGCAGACGACGTCGTAGGTGTTCCACTCGCCCTTGCCCCTGCAGCGGTTTTCGAACGACATGCTGCGCGCCCCGCGGGGATTGTCGGGGGTGACGGTCAGGCCATTGGCGCCGAAGAGTTCGCCGTGCACGTAGGCGTCGGGCCGCGGCTTGCCGTCCTTGTCGGGATTCAGTTTCGGCCACTCGAGTTCGAGCATCTGGACCTCGCATCCCTTGGGGAGCTGTTTGCCCTCGGGAACCGTGCCGGCGCTCCAGACAAACACGCCGGAGTTGCCGCCCGCCTCGAGGTGCTTCCATTCGATGTGGAGGATGAAGTTTTCGTATTGTTTCTCGGAGCGCATGACCCCGATGGGTTTGCCGGTGCTGATGAGCAGGCCGTCCTGCGCCTTCCAGGTGTCGGGGCTGGTGTTGACGTCGACCCAGCCGGTGAGGTCGCGGCCGTTGAAGAGAGGTTTGAACCCGCCCGGGTCGGCGGCGCGGGTGGGCGAGAGGACCGCGAGGGCAACGCAGCCGGCGGCGAGGAGCAGGGAAGAGTTCATCGTTTTTCCTGGGTGAATTACCCAAGAGAGGAAATCGTCGCGGGGGCCAGCGCGAGCTAAACTTGGGTCCACCGATTCAACGTTCGGGCCGAGAACGAAGCGTCGGCTCTCCGGCTTCCTACCAACCGTACTTCGCCGTGAGCCGCCAGAACCGGCCCTGCGGGCGCGAGACCGCCGAATAGTTATATCCGATCGGCGGATCCCGGAAAAGCGGCGGCGTTTCGTTAAACACGTCGTCGAGGCCGAGGCTGAACTGGGTGCCGCGCAGCCAGGATCTCTTCCCCGTAACGTAGCTCGCGCGCAGGTGCACGAGGCGGTACGGTTTTTGGTAGCCGCCGTCCGGAATATGTTCACCGCTGCTCGCGGTATAGGCGAACGTGGCCCCGGCGCTAAAGGCGTCGCGCCGCCAGTCGAGCGTGGTTCGTCCGCGGAAGCGCGGACTGCTCGAAAGCCCGGCGGAATTCACGAGTGGCGACTGGCGGTCGTAGGCCGAACTGGTCGTGTCGATGTACGTGCCACCCACGGCGGCATCCCAGCGGCCCCACGCTGTCGGAAGCGCATAGCGCGTGCCGATGTCCCAGCCGGAAAGCCGCCGGCGGCTGAGATTGACCGTGAAAATATCCACGCGCGAAATCTTGCCCGGCACGGTGGCGCTTTGCCCCGGTGTCACCGTGGTCGTCTGGTTGGCGGGGCCGGACAACAGGGTAATGGGAGCGGATGTTCGGTTGACGTACGATTGCGTGCCCGGCTCGCGATGCACCAGGGCGCCGAGGCCGCCGAGTTCGTTTTCGAGGATGTACGTCGGGCTCACCCCGCTGATGATGTTCTCCAGTTCGTAGCGAAACCACGTGGTTTCAACCGAGAGCCCCGCGACCCGGGACGGCGACCAGACGGCTCCGGCCTGAAGCACGCGGCCCGTTTCCGGCGAAAGATCGGGGTTGCCTCCCTGCCGGACCAGTCGTGCCACATTCGGACCGTCGAATTGGTCGCCCGTCAGCGCCACGGGACGTCGGAGGTCGACGATGGAATTGAAGAACGTGTCGCCTTGTGGGGAAAATAGCTGGGGCAGGGTCGGCGCCCGGAAGGTCCAGGCCTCGCTGGCCCGCAGCAGGAGGTCATGTGCCGGGCGGGCGACCAGTCCGACGGTGGGCCGGACGCCGCTGTGGACACGGCCAAAGTCCTCGACCCGAGCCGCGGTTTCGAGCGCGAGCAGGGGCGCGTGGTGTTCGCCGGCTGGTCCGGCCAGAAGCGGAGCAAAAACCTCCGCCGCGACGGCCCAGACGTTGCGGTGAAAATCTCCATCCGCACCCGACTGGCCGGTCCCGAGGATGTCGCCAGCCCGGCTCAGGGCATCGCTGACACTGGAGAAGCGCTCGCGTCGCGATTCGACGTATCCGGCGGCCTGGACGGCACCCGCCGGCAGCCGATAAAGATCACCTGACACCTGTGCGTCGAAGGTCAGGAGGTCCGCCCGCCCACCCAGCCACGCGGTCGCGCTGAGCGAGTCGACCAGCGCCGGGTCGTGGCGGTAGGATGCGCCGCCGAAAGGGTTCAAGGCGGTCGCGGGATTGGAACTGGCGAGCGCGGCCTTTACTCGCGATGCCGAGTAGAGGCCGCCCGTCGTATCGAAGAATTCATCACGACTGTAGGTGGCGGCGGCCTCCCAGCGGAGGGCGCGCCGTGGTGCGCTGCGGATCCCCACCTGCGCGGACGAGGAATCGTCCTCCGTCAGCGAGCGGCGGGGGCCGCCGTCGGGGATTCGCCAGCCGACCGCGACGTCGACACCAAAGGGATTGAACGGATTGGTGCGCGGCACCACGCCATTGAAGTCCCGCGAATGATAGACCGTGCGCGACCGATTCCGGCCGCCAGCGGCCTCGGTAAAGAGCGCGACCCCGGAGTCCGTGGCGAAGTCGACCCGCGTGGTGAGCGCCCCGCGGTTGGCCTCGGGAACCGTCCACCAAAAGGAATTGAAATCGAAAAGACTGCGCGCGTTTGGATCACCACGCATGAACTCCGGAGCAACAAACGTGGCGGTGGCCGCGGGCAGGAACTGGCCGCCGGTCGCGCCGCGGAACGGTATGGCAAAGTTCGGAGTCGCGGACGTCAGCGTGCCGCTGCCGGGCAGCGCGGTGATGCTCGCGCCCGTCGTCAGGCCGGGAAGGTTCACGCCGTTTTGTCCGTTGGTCTGGCCGGGAATCAGGCTGAAGACTGCGTTCGGGCCGTTCAGCGAACGCCCGTCGTAGCCGGCCAGCTCGTCGGGCGGCAGTTTGGCATAATAATCGTAGGCCGAGGCAAAGCGCGGCATCAGATTGGCCGTGCGGGTGAACGGCCGATCGCGGTGGGCCTGAGCGTTGCGGTGGAAGAGGTCGACGCCGACGCTCACCCCCAGCCGGCCGCGGGTCACGCCCGTGGCGATGCTCGCCGACATCTCCGCCGCATCGGTGTCGAACGTATTGCCATAGCTGACACTGACCTCTCCACCCGCCGGCTGACGACGGGTGATGATGTTGATCACGCCCCCGACGGCATCGGCGCCGTAGACGGCCGAGGCGCCGCCTTTGAGGATTTCGACGCGGTCGATAAACGCGGGCGAGAACCGGTTCATGTCGACAAACGTCGTCGTCACGTCGAACGCACTGGCGTTGACGGTCGTGCGGCGGCCGTTGACAAGCACCAGCGTGTTGCCGGCGCCGAGGCCCCGCAGGTCGGCCGCCATCACGCCGCGTGCACTGTTAAACGCGATGGAGTCGATGATGGGGTTGCCTGGAAACTCGGGGAGTTCACGCAGGACTTCGCCGAGCCGCGTCCTTCCCGTGTGCTCCAGCGCCTCGTGGGAAATCGTGGTCGAGCTGATCGCACTCTCCTCCAAGGACCGGCCGAGCCGGGTTCCGGTCACTTCCACTGCGGGCAGCGTCACCGGGTCGGCGGGCGTCTGCCCGAACATGCCCGAAGTTAAGCCACACGTCAGCGTGCAAACGCACCGCAACCGGAGGGATTTCATGGAGGGTAGAATTGTCCTCCTTTCATTGGTGGTGCACGACTTCGGCAGGCGCAAGCCCTTGTCCTGGCGATGTTGGGAGGAAAATGCGTCATAGCATATAAGAATGGGGTGAGGCTCGATAAGAAACGTCGGAGCGATGGCGCGAGGACGCGTCAGGCTGCGGGCGATACGGGGCGATGCGATGGGTGCCGGGTGGACGGCGCCGGAGAGCTCACTGCGGCTCCGTCCCCTCGTTTGGCCCTGGGGACGCGACGCCCTCGCGTGCATTGAAGCCGCGACGTGGCGCGTCACGTCCGCAGCCGCGCCACGTTCGTCGGCGCAAGTGTCTTTCTCCGTTTGAGGAAATGAGGTGCGCCGTCCGCCCTCACGGCGCATCTCCACGTTGACGGTTACCCGTAGCCGCGAGCGCCAGCGGGTGGATCGGGAAAACGCGACGAGCATCCACTCGCTGGCGCTCGCGGCTACGAGTGGGTGGGTTGCTGACGATATTCTCACCGTCAATTGGCAGATGCGCCCTCCGCCCTCATGATGACCGCCTGCGGGATTGACGCTTCCGCGGATCACGCGCACTCATCGAGCGCCTTGGTCCCGTCCAGTCACGAAGCCGAACCGACCCAGCGCGGATTTTCCGCGGGTCAGCGCGTTTTTGGCCGCTATCGGTTGGAAGCGATTCTGGGACGCGGAGGCATGGGCGTCGTCTGGCGCGCCTACGACGACACGCTCCAGGAAGCGGTCGCGCTCAAATTTCTTCCGGATGCCGTGCGCTGGGATCCGGGCGCGTTCGACGACCTGAAGGCGGAGACCCGCCGCGCGCGGCAGCTCACCCACCCGAACATCGTGCGCATTCACGACTTCGTGGAGGACGCGGGCGCTGCGGCGATTTCGATGGAGCTGGTCGAGGGGCGCACGCTGACGGAATTGCGGCTGGAGCGGCCGAACAAGGTGCTCGAACCCGCGGAGATCCTGTCATGGCTGCCGCAATTGGGGGCCGCGCTGGATTACGCGCACACCCAGGCGCGGGTGGTGCATCGCGATTTGAAGCCGTCGAATCTGATGCTCACGCGTGACGGCGTGCTGAAGATCGCGGATTTCGGGGTGGCGCGCAGCATGGCCGACTCGATCTCCCGGGTGAGCATGATGTCGGCCGGCACGCTCGTTTACATGAGCCCGCAGCAGGCGATGGGCGAGGAGCCCGCGGCGGCCGATGACATCTACGCCGTCGGGGCCACCCTCTACGAATTGCTCGCGGGCAAGCCGCCCTTCCACACCGGCGACGTGCGCGTGCAGTTGTTTCAACGAAAACCGGACACGATCGCGGCGCGCCGTCGGGCGCTGGGTGTGGCCGGCGGGGCGGGGGAGATTCCGGATCCGTGGGAGAATACGATTGCGGCGTGCCTGGCGAAGGCGGCGGACCAGCGCCCGGCGTCGGTGGGAGAGATTGTCGCCCGCCTCTCGGCGCCCACGACACGGTTCAGGTGGGGTCGGGCGTTCCGTGCGCGACTCGGGGTGCGACGTCAGTTTGTGGTGATGGCGCTCGCGGCCGGTTTGGTCATTGGCGCGTGGCAACTTTGGTCGCGCCGGGTGTGGAACCCGTCGGCCTCGCATTTTCCCAGTGATGAGACGCGGGCGTTGGCGGCGTGGAATTTTGACGGCGATGCCCGGGATGCGTCGGGCCACCGTTTCGATGGGGCGGAAGTGGGCGCGGTGCCGACGACGGATCGTTTCGGGCGAATCGATCGTGCCCTCGGTTTCAATGGTCAAATGGCGGTGATTGTGGCCGATGCGCCGGAGTTGCGCTGGGGCGGCAGCCAGCCCTTCACGGCCGCCCTCTGGCTGCGGCATGACGAATCAGAGACCGTGTCGGGTGAGGTCTGGCGGAGTGCGGGAGGCGAGGTGGGGTCGTTTTTTTGGGGGGTGGGCCTTGATGGCGGTCGGGTCCAAGCCGATGTCGGCCGGTTGCACAGCGATTTTGGGGAAAAGGTGGTCCTCGCGGGGCCGTCCCGGATTCCCGCGGGGGAATGGCACCATCTCGCCTTGGCGAGCGACGGGGAAAAGGTGTGGCTTTACTTTGATGGTGCCGAGGTTGGCGCCGGTGCGCTGGGCGTATTGGTGGGCGCCAAGGCTCCGAAGCGCGTCGACCTGCGTTTTGCCCAGCCGGAGCGTCTTTCGGCTTGGGGGCTCAAAGGCGCATTGGACGATGCCCGGCTCTGGCGGCGTGCGCTCCAGCCTCGGGAGATCGCGGTCCTGGCGGATCGGATGATGCCTCCCCGGTTCGTGCCGTCGAACGGGACGTATGTGGACTCGGGCGATCTCCCGGCGGCGATCCTGGCAGAATTTGGTCCCGCGGCGGAATTGGCCGATTGGAATGCGCTCAAACGGTGGCATGCCGACGATATTGTGGCGTGGGTGGAGGAGGTTGGTTTCACCGTGGGCGGCGCGGCCGGCTGGATACAGCGCGGAGGGGAGCGCCGCTTCGACGAAAAACGACACTACCTGATGAACCGCCTCGACGGAGTGAAACCGGACTACTACCTCGCGCACGACGAACTGGGCGGGATGACGCTGGCGCTGGGCTCCTGGTATGGCAGCTCGATGCGCGCCCTGGTCGCGCTGCCCGGCCGGCCGCCGCGGACCGAGACGCTCGCTCCCGCGGTGGGCGGGATGGTCCGCCACGCGACATCGCTCGGGCCCATGGTATCGGCGATTGCCCTACATTGGCGGGCCCGGATTGCGCCGTCGAACAGCGGGGTGAATCCGGTGGGGGTGCGGTTGCGTGTGGCGGGCGGGCGGGAGATTCGCGCCTTCTGCCAGGTGATGAACGGCGACCGCTTTGGCGTGGTCCTGGGCGACGGCAGCAGCGCGGAGCGTTCCCGCCAGGTGGCGGCGACATTTGGCGAGTGTGATTTCGCGCTGGTGGTGCGCGACGGCAGAATGCGGTTTCGCGCCACGACGGCGGTGGGCGGGAGCCTGTTGTTTCAAGAGGCGGCAGAGGTGTCCGGCTTGCGCCTGGATGCCTTCCAGGAGTTGGAGATCTCCGGCCCCGCCGAGTCCGGCCTTGCGAACGCGCGGATGATTGTGGAATAAGGAAGCTGCCAATCTCGGCGATCGGGTGCCTGCCGAAGAATTTCCGTCCTGGCGGGATGAGGACGGGGCAGGCACTGAATTGTACCATGACCAATCTCGACCACGGAAAAATTGATGCTCGGCTGCTTCGACTTGTCGCCGCCGTCGTATCCCGGATTGATCGCGAGCCGGCGTTGTTCTCCGTGCTTACGGAAAACGTCAGACACTGGCCGGATGAGCGCTTGCGCCGTGAGTGGGAAGAAATTCTGCGGCTACCTTGGCCGGAACTTCGCGCCATGCTCCTAGCCGAGAGCGATGAGGGCGCGGCGTTGCGGCAAAACGCGCCCTTGGGTGGAATGCTCGCTCCGGTTATCCGTTCGCGCATCATGCGGGAGTTTAGCCATGACTCGCGCGCAACTTGAATTCGTCGCTGCGATGCTCAGGAACCGATTGATTGAAAGCTCGGTGTTGCCGGAACGGATCGATCTGCTTTCCTCCCCGGACCACCGGGCCCGTGCCCGGCAAGCGTTGTCAATCGTATCGACCCTGGTCAGGCATTCCATCTCCCCATGATCGACACCCGCGATTCGTTGCTCGGCCGCCTGAAGTTCGACGATGCGGATGAGGCGTGGAAGGAGTTTTATCACCTCTATTGGGGCGCGATCCTGCGTTACGGCCGGAAAATGGGACTTCCCCAGCATCAGGCGGAGGAGGTGCTGCAGGAAACGATGGTCACGCTGATGCGCGTCCTGCCGCGGTTCACCTACGACCGCGGCAAGGGCAAATTCCGCAACTACCTGCTCACGATCGTACACCGGAAGGCGCTGGCGATGCTCCGGCGAACGTCGCACAAGTCCGAGGTGCCGTGGGACGACCGCCACGATGGTGTCGTGGACGTCTTCGGCAACGGTGGCAGTGTGGAGGCAGAAGCGCTCGCGCGCTGGCGGGACTCGCTGTGGGAGGAGGCAATTCGCCGGGTGCGCGACGATGCACGGTTGGCGGAAAACACCTTTCCGATCTTCGAAGCGTATGCGATTCGCCGCCGCCCGGTGGCGGAGGTGGCGCTGGAATTTGGGGTGAAGGAAAATGCCGTCTATCAAATCCGGAACCGCCTCCTGCGCCGGGTGCAGCACGAAGTCGCGGTGCTGGCCATGAACAGTGGCATGGAGGATTAGGGGGGGGCAGGAAGTTGAGAGTTCAGCCACGTGACGACGCAGTTGAGAGCTGAGAGTTGAGGGTTGAGAGTTCGATCCTCAGCGCCAAATCGAACACCATCAGCTCTGGAAACGGCGTTTACCAATTGGTTTTGCTCTCAAGAGACAGCACCGAGTTCGCTGCCCCGGCTTCAGCCCTGATCAAACCGGAAAGAGGGAACGCTAATCTGCGCTGATAAACGCTCATCCCGGAATACCGGAAATCATGAATCCAGAAATCGACTTGGATCGGGACCGAAAACAGTTTGCGCCGAATTCTTTGCGAGAGCGCGCCTTGATTAGCGCCAATGAGCGAAGATTAGCGTTCCAAAAACATCTTCACCTTCGTTGCTCCTCCTGGGAAACCGCTTTCGCACGTCGTTGGTGGTCGTCAAAATCTGTTACTTCCCGTCGGAGCAAAAACGCGTTTTGGTGGAGGGGCTCTCAACTCTCAGCCCTCAACTCTCAACTGAATTTCTCCGCCTCAGCAATGGCCCCGGACGCGCAGCGTCGTTACCGGTCGGATCCCTTCCGCAGGAGGGCATAAGATTATCGTGGCCTCGCCAATACCCCAACGAATGAGTCTCACCATCGAGGAACGTCTGCCGGCGTTGTTTGACAGCGCCCAGGGAGGGTCGGCCGCACCGGAGGAGGTGTATCGGCGCCTGCAGTTTTTTTCTCGAGTGATACGGCAAGCCGGGGTGTTGGAGAACGATTTTCCACGACTCATATGGTTTGGCGAGGGCGGGGCGATCAGTTCGGTGAACATCGGCGCGACGCCGGTCATGATCGGCCGCGCCACGGACTGCGCGGTCGTGCTCGCCGGCGCTCGGGTGTCGCGACATCACTGCGTGGTCCGGGAAACGGTCGGTGGTCGTGGCGGCGTGGAAATCGAGGACTTAAAATCGAGCAACGGTACGCAGGTGAACGGAGTCGCGCTTGCCGCCGGTGCGCGCGAATTGCGCGACGGCGACGTAATCGAAATCGGTGGCGTGGCCCTGGCGGTGGTGAAAGGAAGAGGCGAGGGGTGAGAGGAACGAGTTGAGAGTTGCGGGATGAGGGTTGAGCGATCGACCTTCAGCGCAGGACTGCCGGGCGTGATGCGTTTCCGTCTCCATGAATTTGAACAGGAGGAAACCGAGGAAACGGAGGACGTTCTTCCGCTCAGTTCCCTTCGTGGCCTCCGGTGAACTGCTCTTCGGATCATTCCGACGGGATTGCCGCGGTGCACTTCGCGCAGATCGCGATGACAAATGTCCTGAATGGCATCCACCCGACCGCAAAATCGATCCTCGAGGCGCCTATGGCGCCAGGCCGATGCCGAAAACACGCCGGTCAAGTTTGAGCCTTTTCGCGGCCAAACGGTTTGGGGATTGATGCACCCCGGCCGCGGCAAATTGCCGC
>CANJIU010000075.1 GCA_947474365.1 Opitutia bacterium
ATACATTAAGAAAAGCCGCGCCGACGGCCGGCCCACGGGACCAAAGGTCAGTTTCGATCCAGATCCGTCATGCCAGGCCGGTCGGCCGGCCATTTTGACCACCGCATTCCACCCGGTTTCCTAAAAGCCGATTTTTGGGACAAGGTCTACTTACGCCCCGTAAGCGCTGTTCCGTTGATACAATTCCAGCCGCCCGGGATCCCGGGCGGCTTTTTTGTGCCCGAACGTCGGAGTTCGTACCGGCGGCTGCCGCCCGGGACCACAACGTCGCCACCTCGCGGCGAAAGGCTGGGGGATCAAGGCGCACTGGGGGCAGCGTCTTTGGGAAATGCAAGACACGCCACCGGCTACAATGGTGAGACTCGCGCAGCGGCGACGCCACTGTCACCAGAGATGCACGACATTGCGTCGCGGCACCCGTGTCCAGAAATCGAGATCCACCCGACGCCTTGGTGTGAATCTCGCCGAAGAGACTGCGGCACTACTTCCCGCTCCACCAGGCATCGAGTTGGGCCGTCAGTCGAGCGACACGGGCGGGTTCGGCCTTCGCCAGATTTTTCTCCTCCCGCGGATCAACGGACAGCTGGTAGAGTTCGACGACGGCATTGGGTTCATTGCGCAATGCCGGCACGATCAGCTTCCATTCTCCCTCGATGACCCAGCGGTAACGAAGGCTGTCCGCCGGGCGGTTGAGGTTCATCGAATTATGGGTGAAGCACTCCCCGAAGATTGCGGTGCGCTTCGCGACCGCGGCGGCGTCGAGCAGGTTGAGGCCCGACATCCCTGGGGCCACCTTTATGCCGGCGGCCGTCAGCAGCGTCGGAGCGAGATCAATTGAACTGGCGAGATAAGGCGACTTCTGCGGCGCGACCTTGGAGGGCCATCGCACCATGATGGGCGTGCGCAAACCACCGTCGTATTGGGATTGCTTCGATTTGTCCGCGTACTGCCCGGTCTTGGGATTGGTGATCCAGCCATTGTCGCTGAGGTAGACAACGATAGTGTCCTTGGTGAGTCCTTTTGCGTCGAGATGATCGAGCAATTGGCCGCAGGTTTCGTCGAACCACTCAACCATCGCCCAGTACTTCGCCACCGGCAGCGAGGGAGTCTTGTCCTTGTATTTCGCGAGCAGGCGATCCGGCGGGTTGTGCGGTTGGTGCGGCATCATCGGCGCGTACCAGACGAAGAAGGGCTTCTTCTCCTGCTGCGCGGTCGCGATGAAGTCATAGATCGGCTGCATCGACTTGCGTCCGATATCGAGCCCCTCGTCACCGTGGCGGCTCCCCTTCGTCATCCCATGCGTGAAGCCACCGCGGCTGAACTCGCCCTGCCACCATTTGCCGGACTGGAAGCTGAGGTAGCCGTTTTGAGCGAGCATTCGTGGCAGCGCCGGCGCCGCGTCCATATGCCGGTTCATGACCTCGCGACCATCCATGAAGGCCTTCGACTTGTTGAAGGCCTGCTTCGACGTGCCGTCGGTCGGCAGGGGCGGATCGTTGCTCGTGACCTTGTGCTGGTGCGGGTACTGCCCGGTGATCATCGACGCGAGACTGGGACAGCAGAGGCTCGACGGCACATAGCCGCGGGCAAACGTCAGGCTCTGCGCCGCGAGCCGGTCGAGATTGGGCGTGTGCACGTCCTTCGAGCCCATGAACGAGTAGTCGGACCACAACTGATCGTCGGAAACGATCATCACGATGTTCGGCGGAGCGGCGGCAACCCGGAGAATCGGGAAAAATCCGAGAATCGCGGCCAGGAAGGGCAGGAGCAGTTTTTTCATGCGGAGCAGAAGAGGGGTTGAGGCGAGTGAGCAGATAAGTGCGGACGGCCGGTGATGGACAGGATTTTCTCTCCTTCACCCTCCCTCCAAGTTCCAGGTCATCCTCGGGCGCATCGTCACGTTGACGGTTGCCCGTAGCTGCGAGCGCCAGCGAGCGGACGCTCGGTCGTGTTTTCCCGGTCCACTCGCTGGCGCTCGCGGCCACGAAAGGGTGGGTTGCGCCCGATACGCTGACCGTCGATCGGCAGTTACACCATCATCATCGATGAACAAGATTCGGGCTCGCCCGGTGCCGGCGGCCCGGCCACCGTCCCTCGCAAAAAAGCCCTGGTCCGACAACTCCCCTACCCCGTTGAACCCACCCACCACCTCCCCCAGCCCCAGCCTGCGACCGGCCACTGATCGTCTCGAATCCGTGGATCTGTTACGCGGCATCGTCATGGTGCTCATGGCGCTCGATCACACGCGCGGCTTTTTCCACTTCGGCGCCATCCGGGGCTACGGCCCGCTCGATCTGGCCACCACCACGGCGCCCCTGTTTCTCACCCGCTGGATCACGCACTATTGCGCACCGACCTTCATCTTTCTCGCCGGCACCGGCGCGTTCCTGTCGTCGACCCGGGGGAAATCGAAACACGAGCTCTCGTGGTTTCTCGTCACCCGCGGACTCTGGCTGGTCCTGCTCGAGCTCACCTACATCAAGTGGGCCGGCTGGGCGTTCGCCATCGACCTGCACAGCAGCAACGGCGCCGTGATCTGGGCGATCGGTTGGTCGATGGTCGCGCTCGCCGCGATCATTCACTTGCCACTGACGGGGATCGCCGTCTTCGGCGTCGGGATGATCGTCTCCCACAACCTCCTCGACGGCGTGACGCCCGAGTCGTGGGGCGCGGCCAGCGGCCTCTGGAAAATCCTCCACGCCGGCGGACCGGTGGAATTTGCCCCGGGCTACTTTCTTTATGCCGGTTATCCGCTGATTCCCTGGATTGGCGTGATGGCGGCGGGGTACGCGTTTGGAGCCATTCTGCAGCGTGACCGGGCGGAGCGGCAGGGATTCATCCTGCGCCTCGGCGTGGCCCTCACCCTCGGGTTTGTCGCGCTGCGGTTCAGCAATTTCTACGGTAACACGACGCCGTGGACCTCCCAGTCGACGCCACTCCGCACGGTGTTCTCGTTTCTCGACTGCCGGAAATATCCCCCGTCGCTCTGTTACCTGCTGATGACGCTCGGTCCGGCCCTCTGCGTCCTGGCCTGGCTGGATCGCGCGCCGCGGCCGGGGCTCCGCTCGGTGCAGGTGTTTGGCCGGGTGCCGATGTTCTATTACCTCCTCCACCTTCCGCTCATTCACGGCATGGCGCTCACCGTGGAGTTGATCCGCAACGGCCACGCCGAGTGGCTGCACGGCGGCAAGGTCACCATTCCGCCAGCCGCCGGATCCAGCCTGTCCGGCGTGTATCTCGCCTGGGCCGTGGCGCTCCTGTTACTCTACCCCGTATGCACGTGGTTCGCCGATCTGAAACGCCGGCGGCGCGACCCCTGGTTGAGTTACCTTTGAACTCCGCCGCGATCCGCCAGTTCGTTCTTGTCGCCACCTTGACGGTCGTCGTTGCGGCGCCCCCTCCCGCCATGAAACCGCATCCCGACGCCGCGCCCAACATTCATCCGCCGGGTGAGGTCGACCGGCCGGAGTTGGTGCCCTTCATTGTGACAGCCCCCAATGCCCTGCCCGGCATCGTCGTCGACGAAACCGAGGCGACGCTTGTCGGGACGTGGCAGTATTCCACGCACACGCCACCGTATGTGGGAATCGGTTACCTGCAGGATCAGCGTGAGGGCAAGGGCAGGAAGTCAGTCACGTTCACTCCCCGGCTGCCGCACGACGGATGGTACGAGGTGCGGGTGGCGCACTGTTACAACGTGCGGCGGGCCACGAACACGCCGGTGACCGTGCATCACGCGGACGGCGACGCCACGGTGCGGATCAACCAGCGGGAAGAGCCGCCGCACGGCCGGTTGTTTCGGAGCATCGGGACGTTTCGGTTCGCAGCCGGAAAGTCCGGCTGGGTCCGCATCAGCACCGAGGGCACGGAGAACGGCTACGTCATCGCCGACGCGGTCCAGTGGCTGCCGGTGGATCCCAAAGAAAAGGCGCGGTGAGGTCACTGCGCCTGGGGAATTGAGTCTGCTGCGGCCGATCAGAACTGGCCGCTCACGCCGACATTGATGGTCATTTCCGCGAGGTACTCCTGGCGGATCCGTGACGGGATGTAGCGGTAAACCGTCGGTCCCTTCTGCGAAAGATTGGTGGCGTCGAGGAAGAGCGTGGCCTCCGGCCGCAGCTTGTAGCTCAGGCTCGCATTCAACGTCGTGAGATTCTTTCGATACAACCGGTTCTCCGGCGGGTTCGTGTTTCCGAGTGCACTCAGGTGCTCACCCGTGAAGTTGGCCGAGAGGGACGCGCCGAAACGCTTGTACGTGTAGAGGAGCCGGGCGTTTCCGGTCTTGGGAATGAAGCCGAGGACGTTGTTCTTCAAAATCGGCGTGGTACCGGTGAACCGACCGGTGGCCTGCAACACCGAATAGTTCGCGGAGAAATAGAGGCCCTTGAGCGCGCCCGGAAAAAAGTCCAACCGCTGGCGGAAATCGAATTCCCAGCCGCGAAACTTCGCCTCTCCGGCATTGGTGCTGGAGGTCAGCGTGTAACCGGCAAACTGGTTGTCGAAGCCGTTGTCCGGGCCGCTCGGAATCACCCCCACCACCGCGCTGACGATGTAATCGGTGATTTTCTTTTCAAAATAACCGACGGAAATCAGCCCGTTGCCCTTCATCACGTACTCGAGCTTGAGATCGACGTTCTTCGCGAGTTGGGGCTTGAGGGCGGGATTGCCGGCCGAAACGGTCTGCGTGGTGTCGTTGAACGAGACCGCCGGAATGATCTGCGCGAGGACCGGCCGGCCATAGCTTGAGGACCAACTCGTACGCGCCTTCAGGTTCGGGGTAATATCATATCCGAGATGGACGCTCGGAAAATACTTGGTGTATTCCCCGTTGGCGCCCAACGGAACGTAGTCGAGCTTCGCCCGCTTGAGCGCATCGGGTTCGGCGGCGACGGTGGTCGACCGAAGCTTGAGGTAGGTAAACGTGTCGACCTTGACGTTTTCAGCGCGCACGCCACCGAGAAGCGTGAATCGACCGATCCGGCTGGTGCCCTGGATGTAGCCAGCGTCGACCGCCTCTTCCATCAGGCGACGTCCCGTGAAGGGCTGCTGCGCCGCAAAGTTCAGGTCCTCGGTCCAAAGCGTCGGATTGGACAGCTGGTCGTTGACCGACGAGGGCTCGATGGTCGGAATGCGCACACCGTTTTTCTGCTCGAAGCGGGAGATGACCATCGGAACGCCGGACATGGCAGGCGCGCCGGCCGCACGATTCCAACGCCGGGCGTTGTTGTTCCGGTTGTTGATGCGGCGATTCACCGTGTCGAAACCGGACTTGATCGTGAAGGGGTAGGCCGTGGAGACGAGGTACGAGGCGTTGATCGTCGCGGACCACTCGTTGAGATCCGAGACCAGGTCGCGCTTCGTCAGCAAAATATTGGTCTGGTAGCTCGCGATGTCGGAGACGCTGGGACCGGCGGTCTGGGTAAACACGCGCCCGTCGAGGTTGGACTTGTCGAGAATCATCCCGATGTTCTCGGCCCGCATGGTCATCGTCCCGCCGCGGGTATTCGGGCCGGAATCGAGATTGAAATGGGTGTTACTCGCCCGCGCGGCGTAATCCAGCTTGAGCTGGCCGAGATTGTGTTCGCCCAAGAACGTCGCCGTCGGATTTCGGCTGTAGAAAGACACGTTCATGGTTTCGAGGTCCATCCTCGTTCCCGCCGCACCCGGCACCTGGCGCAGTTCCGTGCGATTCTCCGTAAAGCCGGGAACGATCGAGCCCGTGCCGGTGAACTGGCCGTTGGCGACGGTGGCGATCGTTCCATTGCCCAACGGATCGATCTTCGTCCGCATGTAGTAGGGCTCGGCACCGGCATTGTGAATGACACGGAAGGAATAGGTGCTGCGCGTCGACGGCCGGTAGTCCACCCGCAGGCCGAGCCCGGTGACGATGCGATGATTGAGTCCGGTATAGGTGGTGTAGTCGTTGAAGTAAGCCACCGGGTTGGTCGTCGACTGGTAAAAGAGGTTGTCGTTTACGATCATGTTCACCGACTCCGTGTAGGAGGCGTTGAACGAGATGCCGAGATTGCGCCGGCCGCCGAAGACATCGAAGACCTCCTGGTAGCTCAGGCTGGTAATGGGGCTGAGGGAGTGGTCCGCGCGCTGTTGGGAACGGTCGGCAAACGGCGGCGACCAGCGGGCGCTGAAGTTGTAATTGAAGCGGCGTTTTTCCGACATGTTCAGCGGGGAGCGGGTCTTGAGATTGAGCTGGCCGCCAATCGAGTCGGCCCGCTTGTCCGGCGTCTGGCCCGCGATGATTTCAATCTGCTCGTACATCGCGCCCGAGAGCGAATAGAGCGAAGCGGAGCGTCCGGCGCCGTCAACGCCGGTGGAGGACATGCCGTCGACGTTCAGTCGGGTGAACCCGGCATCCATGCCGCGAATACTGACATTTCTGGCCGAATTGTCCTCGTCGGGCAGGAACGTGATGCCTGGCAGCCGCATCGCCAGCTCGGCGATGTTCATCGTGGCCATGTTGCCCCATTCATCCATGGCCGTGACATTCTTGATATTGGGAGCGTTCCGCTGCTCGGTGATCGCGAGCGCCTGCCCCTCCTTTTCCGTGGCCACCGTGAAGGCCTCCATTACCAGCGCGAGCTGCGGCCGCATCTCCGCGTCAACCGCCGTGGACTCGGCACTCCGGACCGTCAACGAGCGACGCTCATCCTCGAAACCGGTGTAGGAAATGACCACCTCCACCGGACCGGGCGGCACGTTTTGCAGCAGGAAGCTGCCCGAGCTGTCCGTCACCTGCGACCGGTTCAGCGCCGGGATGCTGACCACGGCGCCTTGGAGGCCGTTGTGTGTCTTGGAACTGCTGACGGACCCGGAGATGGTGCCCGACGCGGCGGCGGCCACCAATGGCGTCGAGGCCATGGCGAGGCCGGCAAACAGGATCAGGGCGCAATACAACGTCCAGGAGGACAGGAACGACGGGCGGAGCGCAGCACGGAGGTGTTTCATCGATGTACTTGTTTCGCGCCAACCGGTCAGGGCTGGCGCAGGTGGGTCGATCCACGGTTCGTGGAGGTCGCGAAATACATAGAATCCACGTCCGCTCCGTGTCCACGACTTTCGCGGGCGTGGGAAGGCGACGCGAAGCATCTCCACATTGACGGTTATCCGTAGCCGCGAGCGCCAGCGAGTGGACCGGAACAACGCGACGAGCGTCCACTCGCTGGCGCTCGCGGCTACGAGACAATTGGTGGCTGACGACATTCTCACCGTCAATTCGCAGATGCGCCCAAGGCGCCGCCACGTACCCTAATTGGGACAGGTGGAAAATCCCATCGACTCCAATTGTGCGGTATTGGGACGGCGACAACTGGGTCGCGGCTGCAATCCACGCGACGAGGGCGTCGCGTCCCCAAGGTCCGAATATTGCGATCGGTGAAGCGTCGGGCGGACGGGCGAACGCCGCCGCACCCTACGCTGCCGGCACTTCCCAGCCGGGGCGATAGGTCTTGGTGAGCATCGCGTTGGCCTCGGGATTGTTCGTGATGCGGAGATTCTCCGCGTCCCACTTCAACGCGGGCGCCTCCTTCACCACATTCGAGCCGCGCTTTGGAATCGGCGGCCGCGCCGCGCGCGTCGCCACATTGCCCAACTGCACCGTCTCGCTGAGCGGGCCGGCATAGTCGAAGCCATCCGTTGTCCGCCCGCCGGCGATGATCGCATCGATCCAGAGATGCCAATGATTGAGCCCCTTGATATCCTTGGGATAGGTGAAGCCCGTGAAATTCTCGACCGGGTAAAGGCGCGGTCCGCCGACGTGGGGCAGCACCATGTTGCCCTTCTCGCCGATGAACAGCGACCCGCTCTTGGGTAATTCGATTTCCGGGGGCAGTTGCGCCAGTTTGCGGTCCGGGTGCAATCCGCCGTCGGTCCAGGTGAGCGTCAGCGTCTTGCCCGTGGTGAGCTCATTGCCGGGGAAAACGTAGCGCACGGTCTCCATCGTCGGCCAGATCTGGCGGTTGATGCCGCTGTTGTCGGCGGCGATCGTGAGCGGCGCCTTCAGCCCCAACGCGGTGAAGACCGGATCGAAAATGTGCGCCCCGAAATCTCCCAGCGCGCCGCTGCCGAAATCCTGCCAGTCGCGCCACGCAAACGGGTGGTACACCCCCGGGGCATACGGCCGCATCGGTGCGCCGCCGATCCAGCGATCCCAATCCACGCCCTTGGGCACCGCGGCCGGAGCCGGCGGCTCGAGCAGGCGAGTACGTTCATTGCCGGTGTAGGGCAGCCACGAGCGTACTTCCTTCACCTTCCCGATCACCCCTTCGCGGATCAGCCGCGTCCCCAGGCGGTATTCGACCGCCGAGTGAATCTGATTTCCCATCTGGGTGACGACGTTCTTCTTCTTCGCCCAGAGCTGCATCTGCCGGCACTCCCAGACCGTGTGCGCCAGCGGTTTCTGGCAATACACGTGCTTCCCGCGCTTCATCGCCTCGATTGAGGCCAGCGCGTGCATGTGGTCGGGCGTCGCCACAATCACGCCATCGACCTTGTCTCCCAGCTTTTCCAGCATGTCCCGGAAATCCCCGAAATGCGGCGTGCCTGGATGGTCGGCGTCCGCCTTGGCGTAGCACTCCTGGTCGATGTCGCAAAAACCCACGTACTTGACTTTCGGATGCGACGCGAGGCTGTGGATGTCAGAATAACCGCGGGCGCTCACTCCGATCGCCGCCAGCTGGACGGCGCTGTTCGGGTTGGCGGACCGCAGCACCGCCGGAAATCCCAGGACGGCGCCGGCGAGGGCCGACTGCTTCAGAAAGGTGCGACGCGTGGTGGTATCGTTGGAGGTATTCATCGCTGGAGGAAGGGGTGGCAACATCGTCGCGCGTGGCGCCGGCGGGTCAAGCCCGGCGGGGGGAGCGACTCAATTTCTGGACACTGGCGACGCCCTCGTCGCGTATTCCCGGCGACGGGGGCGTCGCCGCTCCAGTAAGAGCATAATAGAAGTGGGTGGTGCTTTCCGCCTGTCCAAGAAACGGGCTGCGCCCAGCAGCCCGCCGCTTGCGCTGAATTGCTTCTTGGCACGCCACGCCCGGAAGTAGCATTCTCCCGCTTCTCGTCTCCCCGCAACCCGTGCTCTGGAAACCGCCCCTTCTCCTGCGCCTAACCGTCAGCACCCTCGTGCTGGCCGGCACCCTTCACGCCCAGCCCGGCAACCCCGCCCCGGTCGATTTCGCCCGCGACATCCGGCCGTTGCTCGCGAGCAAGTGCTATGACTGTCACGGCGCGGAGAAACCCAAGGGCGGATTGCAGCTGACGTCGCGCGCCCAGGCCCTGCACGGCGGCGAATCCGGCGAACCCGCCTTCCTCGCCGGCCAGAGCGCGAAGAGCCCGCTCATCCAGCGCCTCACCACCACCGATCCCGAGGATGTGATGCCGCAGAAAGGCGACCGCCTCTCCCCCGCGGAAATCGACCTGCTCCGCCGGTGGATTGATCAGGGCGCCGTCTGGCCGGACAACCTGAAGCATTGGGCCTACGTCAAACCGGTGCGCGCGCCCCTCCCCGACGTACACGGCGCGGCCTCCGCCGTCCGCAATCCCATCGACCGTTTTGTCTTCGCCCGACTGGAGAAGGAAGGACTCCGGCCCTCGCCTCCCGCTGACAAGGCGCGCTGGCTGCGGCGCGTGTCACTCGACCTCACCGGCCTGCCGCCGACGCCCGCGGAGCTCGACGCGTTCGAGTCCGACTCGAGTGCGCAGGCCGAGGAGCGGGTCGTGGACCGCCTGCTCGCCTCGCCCCATTACGGCGAACGCTGGGCGCGGCCGTGGCTCGACCTCGCGCGTTACGCGGACTCGCACGGCTTCCAGCGCGACGACCTGCGCGACAGCTGGCCGTATCGCGATTGGGTCATCAAGGCGATGAACGCCGACCTGCCCTTCGACCAATTCACGACCTGGCAAATCGCCGGCGACCTCCTGCCGAAGTCCGCCGGCCCGGACGCCCTCGTCGCGACCGGTTTCCATCGCGCGGCGGCGACCAATGTCGAGGCCGGCACCGATCAGGAGGAGGGCCGGGTGAACCAGGTCTTCGACCGTGTGAACACCACCGGCGCCGTCTGGCTCGGCAGCACGCTGGAGTGCGCGCAATGCCACAACCACAAGTACGATCCCTTCACGCAAAAGGAGTACTACCAGCTCTTCGCCTACTTCAACAACACGGCCCGCGAGACCGACTTCGCCTCCCCCAAGGCGACAGCCGGCCTCAAGTTCACCGGACCCTTCTTCACGGTCCCGGACGCGACGAACGAACCGCAGCGAACCGCCCTTCAGGTCCGCGCGAAGCAGCTCGACGCGCAAATCGAGGCGGCAAGCAAGCAGGCCCTCGCCGCCCGCCCCACCTGGGAGAAAACCATCGCGACGACCCTCACCTCCGCCGGCGAAACCCACCCGCTGGAAATCGCCGCCTTCGAATCGCGCGGTGAATCGGAATACCAAATCCTACCGGACAAGTCCGTGCTGCTGACCGACGACGTTCCCGACCGCGACACCTACGTCGTCACGGTGAAGACCAAGCTCACGGGCATCACCGGCTTCAAGCTCGAGGCGCTCACCGATCCCTCGCTGCCCGGCAACGGCCCCGGCCGCACCAATGCCGCCCGCCCCAACTTCATTCTCAATAGTGTCCAGATCACCGCCTCCGCGGAGGGCGGCGCCCCAGAAACAGTCAAGCTGACCCGTGCCACCGCCTCGTTTTCGCAGGCCAAGTTTTCCATCGAGAACGTCCTCAAGGCGAAAAGCGAAAACCAAAGCGCGTGGGCGATCAGTCCGCAGTTTCACCGCGAGCACTGGGCCACGTTTGAAACAGAAAAGCCCGTCGGCTCACCGCAGGGCACCACGTTCGTCTTCACGTTGGTGCAAAACTACGGGGGCGGCCGCACCATCGGCCGGCTGCGCCTCTCCGCCCTGACCGGCACCGTCGGCGGCAGTCAGCTCCCCGCCGATATCGCGGCCGTGCTCCGCACCCCGGAGGCCCAGCGCACCGCCCAGCAGGTCAGCGCGCTCGACGCGTATTATCTCAAGCAGGACAAAACCGTCTCCGGCCTGAAGCTCGCCCGCCAAAAAATCACGACCGAAATGGACGCCAGCAAGGGTCCGCAGACGCTCGTCATGCAGGAGTTGCCCGAGGCGCGGCCCGCCTTCGTGCTGAAACGCGGCAACTTCCTCGATCGGGGTGAACCGGTGGCACCGGGCACGCCCGCCTCGCTCCATGCGCCAGCCGCCGCCGCCGCGCCCAACCGGCTCGCCCTCGCCCGCTGGCTCGTCGATCCGGAGAATCCCCTCGTCGCGCGCGTGACGGTGAACCGCTGGTGGGCGGAGTTTTTCGGCCGCGGCATCGTCAGCACCCCCGAGGATTTCGGCGTGAAAGGCGAACCGCCGACGCACCCGGAGTTGCTCGACTGGCTCGCCGTGGAATTCATGAGCAGCGGCTGGAGCATGAAACACCTCCACAAGCTCATCGCGTTGTCCGCCACCTACCGCCAGTCGTCGCGCGTCACGCCCGAGTTGCTCGCCCGCGACGACCTGAACCGTCTGCTCGCCCGCGGCCCGCGCTTCCGGCTCGATGCCGAGGCGATTCGCGACAACGCGCTCTCCGTCGCGGGCTTGCTCAGCTTGAAAATGGGCGGACCGCCGGTGCGCCCCTACCAGCCGCCCGGGCTCTGGGACAACAAGGTGGGCGGCGACAAGGTCACCTACGACGTCAGCACCGGCGACGACGGCCACCGCCGCGGCGTCTACACCGTCTGGAAGCGCGGCTCGCCCTACCCGAGCTTCATCAATTTCGACGCCACCGCCCGCACGGCCTGCACGATTCGCCGCTCACGTTCCAACACGCCGCTGCAGGCGCTCACGTTGCTCAACGACCCCGTCTACGTCGAGGCCGCCCAGGCGCTCGCCACGCGCGTGCTCGCCGAACTGCCGGACGCGACCACCGCCGCGCGGCTGCAGCATGCGTTCCGGCTCTGCCTCGCCCGTCCGCCCACCGACATCGAACTCGCCGCGCTCCGTCATCTCCACGATCAACAGACGATGGCGCATCCCGACGAAACCACCGCCTGGCAGGCGGTCGCCACCGCGCTGCTCAATCTCGACGAGATGATCACCAAGGGCTGAACCATGCACCTCTTCGAAGAACACTGGCGGAACACGACGCGCCGCACCTTTCTGCGTCGTTCCGGCCTCGGTCTCGGCTCCATGGCACTCGGCTCATTGCTCACCGAGAGTCTGTTCGCCGCGGACGCCGCCAAGGGCGCAATCAATCCCCTCGCGCCGCGGCCCACGCATTTTCCGGCGCGCGCCAAACGCGTCATTTACCTGCACATGGTCGGCGCGCCGTCGCAGCTCGACTTGTTCGACCACAAGCCGGCGCTCATGGCCTACGACGGCAAGCCGTGCCCGGAGGAATTCATCAAGGGCAAGCGCTTCGCCTTCCTCCGCGGCCACCCCAACATCGCGGCGTCCCGCTACAAGTTCGAGCGCCACGGCCGGAGCGGCGCGGAGATTTCCGAATTGCTCCCGCATCTGGCGAAGGTCGCCGACGAGCTCGCCATCGTGCGTTCGCTCCACACCGACGAGTTCAACCACGCGCCGGCCCAGCTGTACCTGCACACCGGATTTGGCCGGCTCGGCCGCCCGAGCCTGGGCTCCTGGGTGACGTACGGACTCGGCTCGGAAAACTCGGACCTGCCCGCCTACGTGGTGCTGCTCTCCGGCCCGCTCGCCGGCGCCGGCACCAGCCTGTGGTCGTCGGGCTTCCTCCCCAGCGTCCATCAGGGCGTGCAATTCCGCTCCAGCGGCGAACCCGTCCTCTTCCTCAACAATCCCGAGGGTCACTCGGCCGCCGATCGTCGCCAGGTTCTCGATACGGTCCAGCGCCTGAACCAGGCGCAGCTGGCCGACGTCGGCGATCCCGAAATCACCACGCGCATCAGCCAGTATGAGATGGCGTTTCGCATGCAGACCTCCGTGCCGGAGCTGATGGACATCTCCAAGGAACCGAAGTCCACCCTCGAGCTCTACGGCGCCGAACCCGGCAAGGCCTCCTTCGGCAACAATTGCCTGCTCGCGCGCCGGCTGATCGAGCGCGGCGTGCGGATGGTGCAGCTCTATGACGCCGACTGGGATCATCACTCGGATCTGGCGACGCGCCTTCCCCGCAAATGCCAGGACGTCGATCAGGGCATGGCCGCCTTGGTCGCCGACCTGAAACAACGCGGTCTCCTCGACGACACGCTCGTGATCTGGGGCGGCGAGTTCGGGCGCACCTCGATGGCCCAGAACGATTCCGGCAGCGGCACCGCGACCAAGACCGGCCGCGATCACCACAAGGACGCGTTCACAATCTGGATGGCGGGCGGCGGCGTGAAACGCGGCATCACCTACGGTCAGACCGACGAACTCGGTTACAATGTCGCCGAGAATCCGGTCCACGTGCACGACCTCAACGCCACCGTCCTCCACCTGCTCGGGCTCGATCACCAGCGCCTCACCTACCGTTATCAGGGCCGCGACTTCCGGCTCACCGACGTGCACGGCGAGCTCGTGAAGGGCCTGCTGGCGTGAGGGGCCGGTGATCAGGATGCAGTTGAGAGCTGAGCCCGCCGGAGGACGGGCGAGAGCTTGCGAGCCTCCGGCTGGTTGAGAACAGCTTCGAGTTCACAGCCCCGGCTTCCGTTGGAAGCAAAACCCAGGACAAGGGAACGCCGATCTCCGCTAAAAAACGCTAGTCCCGGAAAGCCGGAAAACTTAGAGGGCGTCGAAAAAGGGTCTTTCTGTTTGTCATTCTGAGCGCAGCGAAGAATCCATCAAGACGTTCGCTCCTCTGAAAACGCCGCAAAGATCAAATTGGATTCTTCGCTACGCTCAGAATGACATACCTTCTTAGGCACCCTCTTCGATCTAGAATTCGACCAGGATTTGACCGAAAAACAGTCAGCTCCGGACTCTTGCCGTGCGTGCATGATTCGCGCCGATGAGCGAGGATGAGCGTTCCCCAAACTATTCCGGCACCGCGACGAAGACCGGCCGCGATCACCACAAGGACGCCTTCACGATGGGGATGACGGGCGGCGGCGTGAAACACGGCATCACCGATGGGGCCAGACCGACGAATGCGCATGACCGCGCTCATTGATGTAAAGCAGGCCGGTTTGGATCGTGGCAAAATGAAGGAACGAGTCGGCGGCCCATCCATGACCTTGGCGAAGGGCTCCGCCAGCGTGCCAATTACCTTCTTATCTGGCACAGCGTAGAATTGTAATCGTAAGCCCTTTTGGTAATCCAAGAGATCGAACTCGCCGCCCCCTCTCTGCCTGTCCTCAGCAACAGTGAATGAGGGTAAGGCAGCCTCCGTTGAGCTTCTTCCGACCTGTGATCAGGGTCTTGCGATAACGCTCCGACGATTGAGTCACTTTTCGCGCGCATACCGTCCGACGTTTTTCGCAATGATCTTCATCGCTCGATCGGATTCCTGCACGTTGCGCGGGAAATAGTAGTAGATCGCAAGATCGGGCTGGAGTTCTAACACTGCGGCGAGCTTGCGCTCCATCACGTCGATCATCGGAGTGGTCAGGTTATGGTTTTCGATCAGCAGCAGGCCCTTTCGTCCGGGCACCTCACGCGCTTCTGCGAGAAAGCCAGCGCCAACGCCGCTCAATAGCACCTTGCCCTTGCCGCTCTCCTGCTGCGGTCCCAGGCCCTGCATTTTCGCATCGTCCTGCAAATCCCATGGCCTGCCATCGCAGCCGAAATAGTCGAGATGCCGAATACCGGCGGCGAATGGTCGCTGCTCCGCAAAATGCGCCTGTTGAAACAGCAGGGTGAGCTTGTTCGGCCACCGTTCGTGGGCGAAGGCACAGACGCGCCCGAGGAAGTCCGCTGCGGCGGCGAGGTGCTTCGCCAATGGAGCGTCGGCGCCGAGGGCCGCCATCGCCGCCGGCGAATGGTCGGCGAAGAAACACTTTGGCTCGTCGAGGATGAATCCAGCAATCGCCGGATGCTGGGTGTAAAGGCGGACGAGAGCGTCGCAGAAGAACTGCAACGTCTTCGGATGATGCACGCTCGAGAGCGGGCCCCCGCTGGGCCCCCGCGTGCCCGGCTTTGTGACGGTCCACGTGTCCGGGTTCACGAACGTAAATTGGCTGGGCACACGCGGAGCACCGGCGGTGAGGTTGCCCCACCGACTCGGCACGGCGAGCACCTGCATCCCCGCGCGCGCGGCTTCCTCGATGATCAGTGCGTGGTTTTCGTAGGCAGCCTCGAAGTCCTGTTCGAGAAAGGCCGGGCAAACAAAGTGTGTGCCGCATGCCGCCATCCACTCCATGTCCTGCCGCACTTGCGCCGGCACACACGTGTAAGTCTGAGCACGCAGATAATAGGCCCCGACCGCTCGCGGGATGCCAGCGCCGCTGCGTGCACTGGGGCGGCTGCTCTCGGCCGCACGGTTTGACCGGGCAACGGCAAGCGAGACGGCGGCGGTGGCGGAGTTGGTGATGAAGTCGCGGCGGTTCATGGTTGAAATTGATTGAGGCCGAGCTTGGCCGACTTGCGACATTGCCGAAAGAACACCTGTGGTATACCCGTAAACTGTGACGCAATTCCCAACTGCAACGATGAAGACGGTCGCCACCGCTGCCCGCGTTTCGGTGATGACCGTTTCATTGGCTTTGCGCAGCCACCCTAAAATCCCCGCGGCCACGCGCGAGCGCATCCGCGAAGTAGCACGAGACTTGGGATACCGGCCGAATCCGCTCGTTTCGGCTCTCATGGGTCAGCTCCGCACCGTGCGTCAGCGCAGTGGTGCGGTCACAACTGCCATCGCCTATGTCGTCCCGACCGACTTGTCGCGGCAGGAGTATTTCGACGTGCCGGTATACCAAGCGATGTTTCGCGGGGCGAGCCGACGGGCAGAGGAACTGGGTTTCAAACTGGTGCCGTTCTTCTTCGACATCGACGGAGGCGAAGCTGCCGGACGGCACGTGGCGCGGGTGCTGCGCAACCGCGGGATCGACGGGATCGTGTTGTCGCCGTTGCCGAACAACTACTCCACCATTGGATTCGATTGGGAGCAGTTTTCCATCGTGAGCCTGGGCAACAATCTCGCCATGCCACGCCTGCACCGCTGCTGCACAGACGAGCACCATTCGATGACGCTCGCACTGGACAGGCTTTTCACCGCCGGCTACCGGAAAATCGGCTTGGTGACCAATCAGCTGCTTGAGACGCGGTTCGGGTATTCGCATTCTTCCGTCTACACTGGATTCCTTTGGCGGACACGCGGGATGAAGAAGCTGCCGATCTGTCTGTGTGAAACGACTCCGCAGGTGAGCGCAACGCCCGGTCTCATCTTCTCGCGCTGGCTGAAGCGGCACTCCCCCGATGCGGTGGTGGGGGTGACCCAAAACATCTACGAGTGGCTGCGGTATTCCGGTTGTCGCCCGCCCAAGGATGTCGGTTGCGTGCAATTGGCGTGGCATCCCGGGCGATCCAATGTGAGTGGAGTAAACCAGTGGCCGGAGGAGCTTGGCGCCGCTGGCATGAGTTTGGTCGTCCAACTCCTCCACCACCACGAGACCGGTGTCCCGCGGCATCCGATCACGATGACCATACAAGGTGAATGGATGCAGGGAGAAACCGTGCGCGCCAGCAACATGTAGCGGGGAGGCCGGAAGACGCCTGAGTTCTTTTCAAGGCGCGATGGCGCAGTTTACGAATAAACCATTCGCGCACTTCCATCGGAGCGAATCGCTCCCACACAATTCGTGGCCTTCCGAGTTCCCTGCCACCCCATGAATACTGTCATCCGTCACGCCTTCAGTGCTGGTCTGTTCTCGATCCTATTCCTGTCGCCCGCCCTCGCCCAGGGTGCCCCGGAGGTACCAGAAGGAAAAGGCGGCCCAACCAAGTCCGATGACGTCGTCACGCTTTCAGTCTTTCAAGTCGACGCGAGTCGCGACACCGGCTACGCGGCGAAAAGCACGCTGGCCGGAACACGCTTCAGCACGTCTCTGGCCGACATCGCGGCCTCCGTCAGCGTGCTGACTCCTGACTTCCTGGCCGATATCGGCCTGCACACGTTGAACGAAGCGGCGACGTTTGTGCCCAGCGTCGATCGAAATCCTGCCGCCGCGGACAACATCAACTTCCAGTTCAGCGGGGCCCGAATCCGTGGCATCGCGGTGACAGAAAACTCCATCGACTACTTCACGGTCAACATGCCGTCCGACGAATACAACCTCGAGCAAATGACCGCCAACAAGGGTCCCAATTCCCTGCTTTTTGGCGTCGGCAATCCCGCGGGCATCCTCAGCAGTATTTCCAAGCGAGCGGATTTCCGGCAGCGGGGCCGGCTCTACACTGAATACGGGCGCTACAACGCTTCGCGCTTCACGCTCGATTACAACCTGCCGGTGGTGCCGAAGCGATTCGCCCTTCGGCTCAATCTCCTGCACCGCGACACGGACACGTTTCGCGAGTCCACCGAATGGAAGGAGGATCGGGCTTTTCTCGCTGGCACCGCAAATCTACTCAAGGGGCCGTCCGCTGAGACTACGCTGCGCTTCAATACCGAGTTTGCCAACGCCCACCGCATCCTCGGCCGGCTCCTGACCCCCATCGACGCCGTCACCCGCTGGCAGGCAGCCGGCGGCCCGACCCTCGACGCCGTCCGCCCCGCCGCCGCGCCTGCGGTGCTCCCCACGAGCCTCGTCAACGCCTCCGGCCAGAACAGCATCGTCGTGGTCGACGGCAGTCAGCAGTCGATTCCCGTGCTCAACTGGATTAACACCGTGCGCGGCAACAACACCGTGACCAACTCCGGCTTTGGTCCGGGGAGCCCGATTCCACTCGACGTCAACTACTATGGACCTGTGCGCAGTTCGAACTATCGCAGCCGAAGTTATACCTTCTTTCTCGAGCAGACGATCGGGCGCGATTTTTCCGTCGAGTTGGCATCGTGGGACAATCGCACGATCATTCCGGTCGGGTCGCGCGGCGGTGGCGGTGACACCGTTACCGTCGACGCCAACCGCCTGCTCCCCAACGGCGCACCCAACCCGAATGTCGGCAAACTCTATACCGAGGGAACGATGCGCAGCCAGAACTGGCGTCATTCAACCCGCGAGCAGCGCCTGACCGCCGCGTATGCGCACGATGCCGGGCACCTGCATCGCTGGCTCGGCGAACAGCGCCTCGGCGTGCTCTTAACGCACCGCGTTTCTGACAGCGCTTTCGACGATCTGCTCGAGGTCAACACGACACCGCTGACCGGTTTCAACGCCCGTCTGGACAACGCTCAGAATCGCATCGTGCGCCGCACCTACCTTTTCAATGGCAACGGCAACGTGTGGCTCCCAACGGGAAAGCTCGGTGATTTCGCTCCCATCAATTCCGGCGGGATCAATTCCGCGCTGCTGCCCGTGCAAAACGTGTCGCACAACATCAACAAGGTCGATTCCGCCGTGGCCGGCCTCCAGAGTTATCTCTTCGACAAGCGCCTCACGCTCACGGGCGGCGTGCGCCACGACGATTTAAAGTCGTATGGTTTGGATCCTGCAATCGCGGTGCGTGACGCCCGCGGCGTTTTTCCGAGTTGGGAGCAGTTGCCGGTCGCAAGCGCCCCACTGCTGGCCTTCGCAGGGAACACGACTACCATCGGCGGCGTGTGGCATGCCGTGCGTGGCCTCAGTTTTTCGGCGAACCGGTCGGAGACCTTCGATACCGCCTCGTCGCGACCAGATTGGTTTGGCCGCTCGCTCCCAATCGCCTCCGGCTACGGGCGGGATTTCGGCGTTCGCGTCGATTTGTTCGAAAACCGACTTACCGGCTCGCTCACCCGCTTTGAGAGCGGTATCGCCGGCCAGCAGACCTTTGGCTCACAGGCGATTGGCACGCGCGTGTCAGACATCGGCAATGGGCTCAACCGTCAGGACCTGGTTATTTCGTCTCTTGCCGCCGACACTCAGGACACGGATGCCAAGGGCTGGGAACTCGAGGTCGTCTACAACCCAACCCCGCAATGGCGCATCTCGCTCAATGGGGCGAAACTCGAAAATCGGCTGGCCAACATTACCCCGCGGAGCGTGCAGTTTCTTCAGGATAAAGTTTACCCGGTCGAAAGTACGAACGGGGCCGTGCGCCTCGCGAGCGGCCGCACCGTCGCGCAGGAAATCGCCCTCATCCGCACCGATGTGATCAACAACAAAACCTCGCTTGAGGGCCAGCCGGCGACCGAGCTGCGCGAGTGGACCGGCAATCTCGTGACGAATTACGCTTTCGCCACCGGCGCGCTCCGGGGCGTTTCGGTCGGCGGTTACGTGCAATACCGCGGCCCATCGATTCTCGGCGCTTACCTCGATCCGGTCACGAAGGCCGCCAATCAGTCGCGCCCGATTCGTGATCATAGTTATTCACTGGTGGGCCTGAATCTTGGTTATACGTATCGTCTGGAAAAGAAGCGCGAACTGCAATTTCGCCTGAACGTCCGTAATCTTTTCAATGAGCAGCGCCTGCTCGGCAAGTCGGCCGACGCCACCACCGGCCAAATCCTCACCTGGCAGGTGCAGGAGCCGCTGAAGTGGACGCTGTCCTCGGCGCTCACGTTCTGACGGTGCGCCTTCGGGCCCGCACAGGCCCTAATCAACTGATGAATCGCCGGCATTTCCTTCACACCGCCGCGGGGGTGCTTTCGAGCTGCGCTTTTCCGCTGATCTCTCGTTCGGCCGACCGCTTGAAGTTCGGAAGGAAGCCCAACTTGATCGTTTTCCTGCCGAATCAACAACGGGCCGACACCCTCGTTCCTTACGGGAGCGGGCGATCGGCCTGTGGAACAACTTCCCGCAGCATTTCCGCGAACTCATGGCCAACGGCATGCGCTCCGATTATTCCTGGAACCATCCCGGGCAGAATTACCTGAACGTGTACGAACACATCCGGGTGAAGTAGGCGGAGCCGGCACCGGCCCGTCTTGCGCAAATATCCGGCTTCCGGTCTCCCCTACAACGCCGGCGGAAAGAATCTGCCCACCGTCAGCCTGACCGACATCAAGGCCGCCTGGGCAGACTTGCCGTGAAGCACCTGTTGGATGGGCTACACGATTTTCGCGGTTCACGTCGTCGTTGGAGAGCTGTTCAAAGTCGAACGGCCCTAAATTTTACGGCGCACCAACTATGACGGATGAACCGCGCGATCACCCTAGAAGAATCATGCGCCGCAGCGCGTTTTTTTGAGTCGGCTTCGTCGGGCCTTGCGGTAGGACTTCCGGAGTCTCCCGATTCACGCGTCGTTCCTCGTGGGCTCCCTCCCTCTACCTCTCGGTCTGATTGTCACCACGGATCATTCGCCGTGGTTCTCGGCTGAAGTGCTGCCCCACGAACCGGCTCTCCGCGCCTACCTGCGGGGACGATTTCCCGGACTGGCCGATGTGGACGACCTGATTCAGGAAACCTACGCCCGCCTGCTTCGCGCCAAGGTCGCCGGCAAGCTGGCTGAGGTTCGACCCTACCTTTTCGTCACCGCCCGCAATGCCGCGCTCGACCTCGCTCGTCACAACCAGGTCGCGGCGACCGACAGCATAGGGAATATTGAGCAGTTATCCGTGGTAGAGGATAGACCCGATGCCGCCGAAACCGCCTCCTATGATCAGGAAATCGAGATCCTCCACGAAGCCATTGCCGCGCTGCCTCCCCGGTGCCGCGAAGTTCTCATTCTGCGCCGTTTTCAGGGTCTCTCCCACGAAAGGATCGCCCGGCAGTTGAGTATCTCGGTCAACACCGTTGACGCCCAGCTCTGCTTGGCCGTCTTTCGCTGCCGGCAGTTTCTCCTGCTCCGCGGGGTTTCCCGTGACTGCCTGACGAGTGTGTCCCACCAATCCCGCGCCTAGTTCGACATGCCTCCTTCGCCTCTGAGTCAAGATACCCCACTGCCTCCTCCGACGGAGAGGGAGGCGGCGGCGCTGGCTTGGTTTTCCCGCTGTCGGCAGGGCCTGTCCGCCGAGCAGGAAACTGAGTTTCAGAACTGGCTCACGGCTGATCCGCGGCACGCGGCGCTCTTCAACGAATTTGACGGCACTTGGGAGTTGCTGGGCCGGGTATCGCCAACCACGCCGATGGCCCTGCCGAACACCCCGAGTTCGTTCCGTCGGGCATCCCTCGTTCGACTGGGTATTTCGGTCGCCGCCGCCGCCGTGCTGGCGGTCACCTACTTCAGTTGGTGGCGGCCCTCCCACTATTCCGGCGCGGCCAGAACCGCGGTGGGTGAGCTGCGCTCGCTGCAGCTTCCGGACGGCTCCCTCGTGATGCTGAATACCGACAGTGCACTGACTGCTGCGTTCACCCCCGAACAACGTCGAATCACACTTGAGCGCGGGGAGGCCCATTTCGCCGTCGCGAAAAATCCCGGGCGTCCCTTCATCGTTGAGGTCGGCGGCATTTCCGTCCGGGCGGTAGGCACGGCCTTCAAGGTCCATTTGGAGACCGACGCCGTCGAGGTGTTGGTGACAGAGGGCAAAGTACGAGTTGACGACGCCGAAACCGGCAAGAGCCTGCTTACGAGCCCGACCGGCTTGAGTAACGAATCCCTGCCGGCCCTCGGCCAGCCTGTCCTCGCCTCCGGGCAAAAGGTAGTCCTCGCGTTGCCGACCCCGGTGGACACCCCCGCGAGCCGTCGGGTGGAGGTCGCGGCCATCCCGGTCTCCCGCGAGGAGATCCAGCGTGAACTCGCCTGGCAGGAACGCCGGCTGGACTTCGAGCTGGCCACGCTCCGCGAGATCGCGGCGGAGTTCAACCGCTACAATCATCACAAGCTGGTGATCGGCGATCCGGATCTCGCGCGGAAACGATTTGGCGGTTCATTCCGGCCGGACGACCTGGCTGGATTCGTGCGCATGCTTCAGCAGAACTTCGGCGTCGCCGTCGATGAAACCGAAAAAGCGACGGTGCTACGGTCCCGGAACCATACAGAACGACATCAGAAGCTGCCGTGAGGTGGCGGCTTCTTTTTACCGTTACGGTTTAGGGTGTTTGGCGGGTCAGTCCGTGGTGTAAATAGGCTGCATGCCTCCGCGGCCGAAAACCCATGACTACCCGACAACCGAAATTCAAATCCGCGGCCCTGGCGGCGCTCACCTGCATCCTCAGCTTGCTCGTCGCCAGCGCGACCCTCGCGGCTGAGGTGCGAAAGTCGTTTGATATTCCCGCCGATGAAGCGCTGCGCGCGCTCAAGGTCTTCACGACGCAATCGGGCGAACAACTGCTGTATTCGGCCGACGCCGTGCAGGGCGTGACGACCAATGCGATCAAGGGAGTGTTTACCGCCCGAGCAGCGCTCGACCAGATGATCAGCGGAACGAGGCTCACGGTGGTGGCGGACAAGGAGAATGGCGCGCTCAGCCTGTTGAGGATCCCTGACCCAAAAGCTCCCGGGGCGGTGCAGGCGACGAGCAACGCCCAGACCGCCCCAAAGACCAACGATAGCGACGTACTCGTTCTCGGCGCCTTCGAGGTCACGGCCATCGGCCAGCGCTACGTCAATCAGGATGCCATTCAGTCAAAACGGGTGACGCCCGGAGTCTTCGATTCCATTTCCCAAGATGACATCGGCAAGCTGCCGGACATGAACATCGCCGATTCCTTTCAGCGGATACCTGGGATCGCGGCGGAAAATGACGAAGATGAAGGCCGGTTTGTCATCGCCCGCGGACTACAGCCCGCGTTCAATTATATCACTTTCGAAGGAGTGGCCCTGGCCACCCACGATGCGTTCGGCGGCGGAGGCCGAAACATCAATATCGAAACCATTCCGGCCGGCTCAGTGCAGCGTTTGGAGGCCTACAAGACGTTTTTGCCGAACATGGACGCTGCTTCCATTGGCGCGTACCTTAACCTGACGACGAAGAGCGCTTCGGACAAACCGGGCACCCACGTTTCCGTCGGCCTGCAGGGGATCTATTTTTCCCAGCACGCGATGCCCGCCCGCCCGCATCCCCTCTCGACCCGCGAAACCCTCACCTTCAGCCACACTTTTGGAGCGAATGATCGATTTGAGATTCTGCTTTCGGTGGAGGATGTTCGCAAATCGCGCGATCAGGAGAAAATCATCCAGGACGCCTACAGCTATTTCAACAGCGCGGGCGCCAGCACAGGCAGTCCCTTGATCGGCAACGGCTTTTCGGTTCCCACCCAGTTTCGCTGGTACGCTTACAACAACGACGCGTTCCGGACCGGCATCACGGCCAAGTTTGAGTACAGGCCGACGTCCGCCTTTCGCAGCTATCTGTCGGTTTACAACTTTCGCCAGAACGACGATGAGGACCGCTTTGGTCATCAGCTGATCAGCCTGGCCGGTATGAGCAACCAGACGGCGACCAGCGGCACCTTTGCCCGCGGCACCGCGGAGGTTTCCTACACCCACAACGATATCCGGCGGAGGACGGATGGCGCCCACTACCACGCGGAACTGCTTCCGACGGATAGCAGCAAGCTCGCGCTCGATCTCTCCACTTCGATCACATCCTACTTCAACAGCACGCCTTTCGTCGGCTTTCGGCCGACCGCCGCGAATACCTTGCTGGGGGTAAACTACGATGCCTCCACGCAGATTCAGACGTATCAATTCACTTCGCCGGCCGGCGCCGCCTATTTCACCGATCCGGCCAACTACGTGCTCAACAACTACAATTATCGCGTCCTCCACACGTATGAGTACGTCAACAACGGCAAGGTGGCCTACACCTACAACCCGAAAGGGGAGCGGGGACCCTTGGGCTTCGAGGTGGGCGGCGACTATAAGCGGCTCAGGCGTCAGGTGAACAACCGCCGGCTGAACGTCGCCAACGCCGGCTACCGCCTGGCCAATGCCAATCGCGTGCTCGCCTACACGCCACCGGCGCGGAAAGAGCCGTTTCTCTTCCTCGACAATGCTGCCTGGGAACGCGCCTTTCAAAAAGGCACCGGCCCTGGATTCACCATCAACCAAAACACCTCATATGAGCAGTCAGTCGAAGCCGACTTTACCTACCTCGAGGACATCAGCGCCGGCTACCTCATGGGCACCTACCAGTCCAAGCGGTTTCGTGCGGCCGGTGGCTTTCGCTACGAAAACGTCGACGCGACGGCTGACACTTTCAAACGGCTGACCGCATCGAACCCCGATCAGTTCATTCCGATCAAGGTTCCGGCGGGTTACAGCAACCTCCTGCCTTCAGCCACTGGCAGCTTTGAGGTTACGGATCATTTTTGGGCCCGGGCGGGGATCTCGAAGTCCCTGGGTCGCCCCGATCCCTCGGATATTGCCACCTTGCAGACCGTCAGCAGCGACGGGCTGACGGTCAACCGCGGCAACCCGGATCTGAAACCCCGCGATGCGCGCAATTACGACCTATCGTTCGAGTATTACTTTGCCAAGTCCGCCGGCATTGCCTCGGTCGGGCTTTTCCGGAAGGAGATTTCCAAGGACATCTTCGACCTGACCTCGCAGGAAACAGTGAACGGCGTCCTGGCCACCGTCACCCAGCCGAGAAATGCCGCGAGTTCAACCATCGAGGGCCTGGAACTCGCGCTGGTGCGCAACCGACTGCCGTTCGTGCCCGCCTGGCTCGACGGCCTCGGCTTCACTGGGAATATCTCCTTCTTCCACGCGAAATTCAGCTACGTCGACACGAAGGGTGTGGCCTATTCCCGCGACACGATGCCGAAGCAAATGAAGAAGGTCGCCAACGTCGCACTATCCTACGATTGGAAGAAGAAGGGAGAGGTGCGCGTGGCTTACTCTTTCCGCGACGCCTACCTGCTGTCGCTCGATGCTGTCAGCCCGTGGCTGAATCAGGGCTGGGCGGCGTACGGCCAATGGGATGTTTCGGGGCGCTATCGGATTTCAAAGACTCTGCACGTCGATGCCAGCGTCCGCAATCTGACGGGCGAGCACCGGGTGCATACCCGGGGGCAGAACCTCCAGCTGCTGCACGAGGATGTGGATTCCGGAAAGAGCATCTGGCTTGGTATCACTTACCGCCGCTAACCCGGGGCGCTCGTGCACTCATTTCGAACCACCCGATCTTCGGCTCTGCTGCTGGCGGCGCTCGGATGGCTGGGCGCGCCCGGAACCGCAAGGGGAGCCTTGCCCGCGGACTACTGGAACGATCCGGCCGGCTTTTTCGAGCGACAGGCGCAGGTCAGTCTCGCCTCGGCTTCGGACCTGCTGGCCAAGTATCCGCCCGGGATCGGAGCTTCGGTTGAGCGTCGCGGTGCACTGACGATCCTCGATCAACTGCTGCACGACGAGGAGGCTGGCCGGCGCCCGGCGGTGCAGGAGTTCTTTCACGCCCGAATCCGGCAGGCTCTTGGGCAAATCAGGACGACGCGCGTGCTCCAAGGTGCCACCCTCTGGAAGCTCTACGACCACGCGTTCGTGCTCCGCACGTCCACGGTGACACTCGCCTTCGACCTCACTCGGGCGGGCAGTGCCGGGGTCGAGGGCTTCGTGGTCGCAGAAGAGGTCATTCGCGATCTAGTTGGGCAATGCGACGTCCTGTTTGTGAGTCACCTGCACAAGGACCACGCCGACGAAGAGGTGGCGCGCCTCTTCCTGGCCCAAGGCAAACCGGTGATCGCACCTATCGGCGTGTGGGCCAACCGGGAGTTTCACCCCAAGGTTACCCACCTGCGCCGTGAATTGGGCAGCATTCAAACCCTCGCCTTACCAGCCGGCCGGCCGGAATTGAAAGTAACGGTTTTTCCGGGTCATCAGCGTGTCGTCGAAAACAACGTTGTCCTCGTAACCACGGCCGAGGGTCTGCGCATCTGCCATACCGGCGATCAGAACGAACCGAAAGACCATGGCTGGATTGACCAGATCGGCGCCGAGCAGGAGACCGACATTCTCCTGGTCAACTGTTGGTCGCCTGACTTGGGCCGCCTGATTCGAGGATCAAAGGCCCGAATTGTGATCCCCGGACACGAGAATGAACTTGGCCATGTGGTGCTGCATCGCGAGCCGTACTGGCTGACGGTCGACCGCCTGGCTGCCCTTGAACCGGTCAACGCCGTGATCATGACCTGGGGTGAGAAGTTTCACTACGAGCGGGTGCCGCAGGCACCGTGAATTTCGTGCGAGATCCCGGCCGACTGGAGTATCCACCGCGTCGGCTTTAACGAGGTTGTCGCGGAGATCGGCGCCAGCTTGGCGCGTCCACAAAGGCACTGTCAGCGACACGCTCGACTTTGCTGGGAAGACGGTCGGCAGGCTGAAAAGTTCTGTCTCATGAGTTTTGCTGACAACACGGAAACGCAACTGACGACCAGCAGTTCTGGTCACCGCGCTTCGTAAACTTCGACCAAAGCAACACCCGTGGCACCTTTGGCGTCACTTACCTGTGCGGTGTAGACTCCGGGATCGAGCGTAACGAGCAACGCGGCATCTCTGCTGGAATCAGGGAGCGAAAATGCCCCCGTAGCGGCGAACGCGACCCTAAGCCCCGGATCGCCTCTCCAATCGTCGTTCTCGTACAGGGACGCTCGAGCACCCTGGCGAAACAATGCGAGCTGCGGATTTGGCAGCACGCCTCCGACACCGAAATTGGCGAGCGTGGGTCCGACAGCTCGAATCAGCAACTGTTTGGGGGCACTTCCGTCAATGGCGAATCCGACCACCAAGATCTCCGAACCGGTCCCAACTCGGCTGCGAACCGACAGGTTGACCAATCGGGAAGTCGCGGCGGTCGACGCGTCATAGACTTCAACGAGCGCAAGGCCGGTTGCATTTCCCTTGCCGGTAAGCTGGGCCGTGTAAGCGCCGCCGACCATCGCAGACAGCAGCGCCGCGTCGCCACTGATGTAAGGCAACGCGAAAGCCGCCAAGCTGGTGGCCGTTGTCTTGATCTGGGTAAAGCTGTCAGCGGCCCCCCAGTCGTCGTTGGACGCAATCGGGCTGCTGCCTGAATAGAGTGTCAGAACTGGATCGGACAGCACCCCAGCGACGCCGAAGTCGCTCAAGGTCGGCCCAACACCGCGGATGAGCAGTTTCTTACCCGTACCGCCGTCAATCATGAAACCGACAATGAGCGCGTCGTTACCTTTGCCAGCCGTCGAGCGCACGGAGAGATTGGTCAGACGACTTGTCCCAGCAGGAACTCCCATGCTTTGCGACGTATCCGGTCCCGTGATGGCGGGGAGGCCATAAACGTCCGGCAACCGATCAAGGGTGATGACCTTGTCGCTGGCGTAGACACTCCGGACATAGTCATCAGGGTTGCCGTTGGTCGCGGAAAGAAAGCCGTTCCACGTGCAGAACCAAGCCCAGGGCGCGAAGTTCGATCCGGCTGTGAGGGTGGCGTCGGCATCAGGTAGCTGTCCATTTTCTGACATTCCAATGACCTTTTTGCCACCGGTGACGCTTTGTAAGCGGGCGTAGACGGAGGCCGTTGCCAAATGTGACGACGGATAGTGATCGATTGAGCAGACATCCACGAAGGAATCCCCGGGATACCACGCTTCGATCGCGCCGGTGGCCTCGGTGGGATTGAAGCACCAGATGAGGTTGTTCAACCGATGCACGCGGTCGAACTGGTCGAACATGTAGAGCCAGGCACGCTTGAAAACATCGGCGCCCTTCGCCCCCCACCAAAACCAGGCGCCATTGCCGCTGCGGCCCGTGGCGTTGCCGTTGCATTCGTGAAAGGGGCGCCAAATCACCGGAATCCCGGCGTCGCGCAGCTTCTCCAGTTGGACCGCGATACGCTCAAGTTCCGTGCGAAACTCCCGCCCGAAGGCGGAGTCGGGTTGATCAAGTGCAACCTGCAGGTCGAAATCCGTGTCCTTCGCATTGAAGGAATTTCCGGCGCCGGCCTTCCAGTGCAGGCACAAGGTGGCAATGCCCTTGCGATTGCTGACCCAATCGATGATCCGCTCGGGCACCCGTTGGAAGGTGTTGACCGTGCCCGTGGGACCTTCGGTGTAGAACATCATGTCGAACCCGCGCACCGCAGGGGTTTTCCCGGTGAGACTCACGATGCGGTTGAAATCCACCTCGTTCTGTGTGCCATCCCAGTTTACGACCTCCTGCTGACCGGAGATAATTTTGGAGCCGCTGATGGAGTTCAAATACGTCAGTAGCGAATGGACTCCAGGAATGGCGTTGGTCGCCACCGGGACGTCCAAGGCGCGCGACGGAACCGAAGCCGGATCCACGGCGGAGAAAACCTCTGGCAGAGTGGCGACGAAGAGGGCGCAACCGCAGGCCAGATGCCTGAATAGTCGTCGGTTGGAAATGAGGTCCGGCACTTGTCGGTTTCGGCGTGGGTGAAGCGGAAGCTGGACCGATTCAACCGATCAGAACTGCCCCTTCACTCCGAAGACCCAGTTGGCGCCGAAGGCGTTGATCTGCCGGAGGGCACGCTGCTCACCTTCCGGCACCCCGGGAGGCGACTGGTACCACATATCCTTTACGTTGGAGATGTTTCGTCCCTGCACGTAGAGCGAAGCCCACTTGGTCAGGCGAAAGCTCGCCGAGAGATCGTACTTGGTGATCTCCCCAAAGAACTGCCCGTAGTTGCCGCTGGGCTTGTCTTCGACGTGCACCAGCCCGAACGAGCCGTTGAAGCGCTTGTAGGCGTAGCCCAACCGCGCCGTCGCACGCCACGGCGCGACATTGTTGCGTCGCACGTTCACGTAGGTGCGGCTGAAATTGGCGCCGATATTGATGCCGCGCAGATAGGCGCTCGGTAGGAAACCCAGCGTTTGGTTGTAGTTCAGATCCATGTTCCGGGTCCGCTGCATCGCCTCGTTGTTGCGCGTGGTGACAAACGTGTAGCCGGAATAGAGCGGGTCCTCGACGCCGAATTCCGAAGCCGTGTAATTCTGAGTCGTGATGAAATTCGTCGCGCGATCCTGCGAAACCGCGGCGGAGAGCTGCCCCGGCGATTGGCCGCCGAAGTAATAGGCCAGCCGGGCCTGGAAGTTCTGATGCTTCTCCGGCAGCAGCTCCGGGTTGGGCGCCGACACCGTCTGGTTGCCTTCGTTGACGACCCACAGTCCGGTGAGGTTGTCGATCGGCGGCCGCATCATGCCGCGATTGAAACCCGTCTGGAATTCGAGGTTCGAGACAATTTGATACTTGAAGAGGATCGACGGGAAATAGTTGTCGTACTCCGAACGGCGGACCACGCGCGGCTGACTCGCATACTGGTAGATCATGCCCGGGATCGTCAGCGCGCGGCCGTTGTTCGAGCCCACGGGATTGACGGGGTAACCTGCGGCCAGCACCTCCGCCCGGGTGCGCGGATCGAATTCGGTCACCGCATTCTGGGTCCGCTCCATGCGGACGCCGACCCGCATCTGCAGTTTGCTGGTAATCTTGGTGTCGGACTGCGCGTAGCCTGCCGTCACCGTTTGCCGGAAATGACGCGGGTTCGCAAAATAGGCCGTGTAGTAGTTCTCCGGGGTGGTCGTGTTCACGAACAACTCCGGATGCGTGTTGAACAGATCGGCCGTCGTGTTGCGGTTCACCCGAGGAGCCATGCCCTGGACGCCGGTGACGTTGTAGAGCGTCAGACCGTTGGTCGTGCCCAGGTCGAAGGGGTTCGGCGAAATATACTGCGGGCCGACGTTCGCCCAATTGCCCCAGGCGGTGATGATCGGTGTCCCGGTCGTGGGATTGATGCCGGTCGTGTTGCCGCCGGGGCCGTCGTACGACCAATAGCTCACTTCCTGCAGCAGGTTGTTGTCGCGGGTCTCTTCGTCCCACTTGCCGCCCGACTTGAGCACAGTGGGGAACCGGGTCAGGAACGGCAGCACCCAGCGTGCGTTCAGGTTCCCGGTCCACTTTTCCGTCATCCACAGGCGTTCATCACTTGAGACGCGCGTGCCACCGCGGGTCGTGCTGCTCGTGTCGGTGAAGCTGCGCAGATCGAACCAGTCGTTGCCTGAAGTCTGGCGGATGACCCATTCCCACGAGTCGCGGTGCGGGCGCGTGGCGATCCAACCGCCCGGCGCCGTTCCGCCCTCCGAGGAATTGATCCCACTCGCCAGACCCTGGTACCGGTTCTTCGAACCCGAGTAAGCCATGCTGCCGTCAACCACCAGTGAGCCGGCCTTGTACTCAAACCGCGGCGCGATCTGCCGGTTGTAGACGAATTTGTGGTTGGAGAGATTGCCGTTGGAGAGCGTCGCGACGTTGTTCACGCTGCCGCTTGGGGCGCGCGTCGCGATCACGGTCGTCATGCCGTCGCCGCCCACGGTGGAGCGGCCATTGTTCACGTTGGAGTTGTCGTTCGCGGCAACAAAGGTGAAGTCACGATTCCAAGACTGCCCGTCGTACATGCTGTACACGTAGTTCAGCGAAATCGTAAGCCGAGGCGTCACCTTCCAGTCTGCAGTCAAGAGGAGCGCATCCTTCTGGATGTCCTTCGGCCCGTCCTTGAAGTTGATTTGCCGAATCACCAGCGGCCGCGGATCCGCCGCCGTGGGGCTGGCGTTGTAGCTCGGGTTGACGATCTTCGACTCCGTGTAGGAACTGGCCCGGCTGGCGCTGATCAGAATGCCAAAACGCTGTCCGAAAAACGACTCGGCATAGCTGAGTTGGTAATTCGGCTGCGCCTTGAAGCTCTTGTGGTCCATTGGGCCGTACCGGCGCCGGAGCGTGAACTCCTCGCCGTTCAGATTGACGCCAAAATTGTAATCAAACGTGCGGCCTTTGCGGTCGAAGGCCCGCTTGGTCTTCATGTTGATCGTGCCAGCCGGCGAATCGGCATCATTCTCCGCGCTCGCCGTGCGATTGATCTCGATCGACTCGATGCTGGTGATGGAAAATCCCTCGAAGCTCGTCGCCCGCGAGGATGAGCCGCCCCCGCGATTCGCGTCCGCACTCGCCGTGCGCATGCCATCGAACGACACGCCCACGTACTGGCCGTCCATGCCACCCAGTCGTGGACCGCGGGCCTCGGCTTCGACGTAGTCGAGATCCACTCCCGGGAGGTACTTCAGGAACTCGCCAACGTTTCCGTCGGTCACATCCCCAAAAATATCCGACGAAACCGACGTCGAGATGTTCATGTTGCGCCGTTGTGCCATGATGGCCTTGGAATTGCCTTCGCGCTCGGAGGAGACTGTGAACGCGGAAAGCTGGATCACCTCGCCTTCCTTCGGTCGCGTGCCGGTGACCGCCGTGCTGCGCAGCTCGAAATCCTGGCGTGCCGTCTGTCCGGCCGTGACCGTGACGACGGCCGGATTGGTTTCATAGCCCGTGTAGTTGACCGTGATGGTCGCCGTGCCGGCGGGCACCCGGAGCAATTCGTAGCTGCCGTCCGCCTCCGACACGGCGGTGAGGTTGCTCGGGGCGACGCGGATCTCCGCATCGCGCACGTAAACCGCGGACGCGGGGTTGTAGATCCGGCCACGGATCGATCCGGTCGGGCCGGGCTGGGCCGACAGCGTCGCCAGGCCGAGGAGGCCGGACGAAATCAACCCAAGGAGAAACTTGTGGCAGCGGGACGGGGCGGGGCAGCAGTTCATAATTATTATACTTCCGTTTGAGGCGTTCTCCTGGCAAGCGGATTCTCGCGCTCGGGTGCGATACGCCGTCGCGTCTCAATCTTTGCGCGCGGGGGTTCAGCGCACTTCATAGACTTCCACCAAAGCGACGCCGCCGGTCGAATCGGCGCTCTCGATCTGCGTGTAGTCCGAGGCCGCAAGTCAGGCCAAGTGAGGGGGCGTCAGCCGAAACGCCCGCCTGGATCAACGCACGGACCTGCTCGACATCGCCCCGTTCGGTGGCGTTGTGGATGTCGCCCGACTCAGCCTTCGCCTTCTTTTCGGCAAGACTTTCCGCTGCCGAGGAGGGCAGGACCACAGCGAAACCGAGCAGGAGAATCCCGATCTTATCGATCAGGGGATTTCCTCTGTATCCAATCGGCAACTTGCTGCCCGATTCTTTTTTAGGCGGCCTTTTTTCCTAGTCACGATTGATATTTTGTTCCTCCGGCTTCGGCGGACTGAAGGGTAAATTCCCGACTTAGCATTCAGTTTAGACGGGCAAGCCTCTGGCGCGCAGTCAGCCGATGAAGCCGTCTCCATCACGTAGATTTGATGGCGGTCTCTTGATTATGCGGGGCGTCGTCCAAGGCGCGTGGGGGCTCCGGCGCTCAATGCGAGGTGGAAAGGAGAAACGGGTCGGAGAAAATGCTTCTCGGCACGGAGTCCACAATGGAATGAGGATGCTCCGTGACCTCGGCTCCGGGCTTTGCCCGTGCCGGATAGGCCGCTGTTCGGGAATTGTTGACCGGATCGAAGTACTTCAAACGTTTACCGACATTGGGCCGCGCTACCCCACGAGGGGCGGAATTCATCGCGAAGTACTTTGCTACGACTACCGGATTTTCTACCGTGTCGATCATGAGGCACGTGTGGTCTATATTGCCCGGGTGTGGCATGGCCGGCAAAATCCGACGTCTTTGGAGCTGTAAAAGGCCGAACTGAGCAGCGGATGGAGAGGCGCCGAAGGGAGTTGCCTATTACTTGTAAACGAACCGACACACCGCAAGACTCACCGTTAATATGCATCTAACGAACTCCGTCGGATTGCCCCCGCACCGCATTTTCCCCATGCACACCCGCCTCCTGATCACTGTCGCCGCCCTCACCGGCGGACAGCTCGCCCTCGCGGCGAACGCCGATTTGAAGCCGTTGCGCGACGCGCTCACCCATCACGTGTCGTTCGACGAAAAGCTCGACGCCGATTTTTCGCGCGGCGACGCCAAGATGTACACGACCGGCACCAGTCCCAAGGGTCAGCCGCCGATGCAGCCGGCCGACGTGATCAAAGTCGTGCCCGGAGCCGGCAAATTTGGCGGCGCACTGCAGGTCACAAAGAAGAACCCCTTCCGCCCCTCCTGGAAAGGACCGGGGATTATCGACTACCAGACCGCCAATTGGAGCGGCACGGTTTCCATCTGGCTCCGGATTACTCCCGACGAAGATCTGGAGCCGGGCTACTGCGATCCCCTGCAAATCGTCGGGGGCGACACCAAGAAGGGTTTCATCTTTCTCGAGTGGTCGAAGGACGAGACCCCGCGCGAATTTCGTTTCGCCATCCGCCCGCGCGTTGAACTTTGGAACCCGCAAAACAAGGACTGGGCGAAGCTGACGGATGCCGAGCGCCCCGCCGTGAACCTGAAGCGCACCCCGTTTTCGCGCACGCGGTGGACGCATGCGGTGTTCACCTTCGACCGGCTCAACGCCGGCAAGGCCGGGGTCGGCAAGCTCTACCTCGACGGCAAACTCCAAGGCACGATCAAGGACTGGGATCTCACGTTCGGCTGGGAGGCGGACAAGGTGCAACTCGTGCTTTCGTCCTCGTACGTCGGCTTCATGGACGACCTCGCGGTCTTCAACCGCGCGCTGAGCGAGCACGAAGTCGCGCAGCTCCATGCGCTGCCCAAGGGTGTGAGCAGCCTGCGATGAGCAGGAACGGGCAAGCTGCGAGGAAAACTCGCCGGAGGAGTTCAAGCCGCACGATGAACTCCGTTTTCAGGTTCGGCCGCATGCACGTCCGCCCTTGAGATTTAGGACGCATCTCCACGTTGACGGTTACCCGTGGCCGCGAGCACCAGCGAGTGGACTACGAAAACGCGGCCGACCTTCCACTCGCTGGCGCTCGCGGCTACCAGACGATCGGTGGCTGACGACATGCTCACCGTCAATTGGCAGATGCTCCCAAAGACTTAGCGCTCCGCCATTCGCTCTGAACTCTCGCTTGCCTCATCGTGATCGGTCCAAGGCAAGCCGGCGCGTAGCCCTCAACATCACAGGCCCACGGAACCCGGTAACGGCGATGGGGTCTCCGTCGTCCCGCACCCGTCGACGGCGAACGCCATCGTGTCGTGGTGCGTATTTCCGTCTGATGGAGGAGAAATCTCCGCCTTTTCATCTCTCGGTCATCTCACGGTGAACTCGCGGAGATCTCTCGGTCACGATTTAGTCACGATTCGAGATAAACTCGCTCACGCTCCCCGCAATTGACCAGCGCCTCCTACGGGCGCATCTCCACGTTGACGGTTACCCGTAGCCGCGAGCACCAGCGAGTGGACTCGAAAAACGCGACGAGCATCCACTCGCTGGCGCTCGCGGCTACGAGAGGATTGCTTGCTGACGACATTCTCACCGTCAATTGGCAGATGCGGGCACCTCTCACCCGCGGGCGCACAATGGACTCGCTATCCGGCGCTTCATTTTCTCCCATCCCGACGTCACGCCGAAGTTGTTTTGGCCGTCCACTTCCCATCCACCCATGCCCGACCCCGTGAGCAAAGCGGTCTTCCTCAGTTACGCGTCCCAGGATGCGGAGGCCGCTTTTCGCGTGTGCGAGGCGCTGAGGGGAACCGGAATCGAAGTATGGTTCGACGCCGATGGCGGACTGGAACACGGCGACGAGTGGGACGCGAAGATTCGCCGTCAGATCAAGGAGTGCGTCTTCTTCATCCCGATCATCTCCGCCAGCACCCAGGCACGGCCGGAAGGTTACTTCCGTCTCGAATGGGATCTCGCCGCCGAGCGCGCGCGGAGCATCGCGTCCGGCGTGGCTTTCATCCTCCCGGTCGCCATCGACCAGACGCGGGAGCAGGATGCGCTCGTGCCGGATCGTTTTCGCGCCGTGCAGTGGACGCGGCTGCCCGGCGGGGCGGTACCGCCGGAGGTCACAGCCCGGCTCCTAAAATTGTGGTCGCATCGCACGGGCCTGCTGGCACATCAGGCTTCGGTGAATGAAGGCGGGGCCATCGCGGCGTCGCCCTTTTCGGGTTTCGCGCCGGCGATGTCCGTCGCCGTGCTGCCCTTTGCGAATATGAGTTCGGACCAGGAGAACGAGTACCTGAGCGACGGCATCACGGAGGAAATACTCACGGCGTTGTCCAAGGTGCCCGGGCTGCGCGTGCCGGCGCGCACGTCAGCCTTCGTGTTCAAGGACCGAAAGGAAGACGTGCGCAAAATCGGCGAGCTGCTCAATGTCGCGACCGTTTTGGAGGGCAGCGTGCGCAAGTCGGGCAACAAGCTGCGGATTGCGGCCACGCTGAGCAACGTGGCCGACGGCTACGAGCTGTGGCGGGAACGCTACGATCGCGAGATGACCGACATCTTCGAGATTCAGGACGACATCGCGCGCGCGATTGTGGACAAACTCAAGGTCACGCTGGCGGGACCGGTGGAGCTGCCTCCGATCAAACGCCGTACCGAAAACGTCGAGGCCTACGAGTGGGTGTTGAAAGGCCGATTTCACCTCTTCCGGTTTACCGAAGCGGATTTGAAACTGGCCATCGCCTGTTTCGATCACGCCCTGGCCAGACAACCTGACTACGCCCTCGCCTACGCCGGACTCGCAAGCGCGTACGGGAAGCTGGTCTGGATGGTTTACGCGTCTCCCGCCGTCACCATCCCACGGCAAAGGACGGCGGTCGCAAAGGCGCTGGAACTCGACGACACGCTGGCCAACGCCCACGGTAGTCTGGCCGAACTGCTTTTCTGGGTGGACCGGGACAAAGTCGCGGCCGAACGCGAGTATCGGCGCACGCTTGAACTGGCCCCGACGGATGCGGAGGCGCGTATCCTGTATGCCATGGCACTCTGCGCGATGGGCCGAAATCAGGAGGCCATCGCGGAGGCGGCCAGGGCGCGGCAGCTCGACCCGCTGTCGGTCGTCAACGTAAACACGCAGGCGTGGATTTTTTTCTACGCCAAGAATTTCGACCAGGCCCTGGCCGTTGGGCGCGAGGCCATCGCCCTGGCACCGGACAGCTTTTTCGGCCATCAGGTCACCGGCCGCGCCCTTTTTTCGCTCGGAAGGCACGACGAAGGGATCGCACATGCGGAGGAATCGCGGCGAATCGCAGACACCCCCTATATCAAGGAAAACCTGTGCTGGATGTACGGGCAGGCCGGCCGGAAATCCGCCGCCAGGGCGATTTGCGACGAGCTTCTGGCCGAAACCGAAAAACGCTACACCGCCTCATTGAGCATCGCGGGAGTGTATCAGGGCATCGGTGACAATGAGCAGGCCAATGTCTGGATGAACAAGGCGATCGACGAGCGCGACGGCGGTGTCATGTTCCTGAAAGTCGCCGACGAGATTTACGGTTCGAACCCGCACTATCGCGAATGGCTGAAGAGAGTCGGTTTGGACGGGTGAGAGCCGGCGGCTCGAAGACGGCCAGCCCGGGACGGTGTGGCTGGAAGGGCAGGTCGGATAGTGTTCGCAAACCATGCACCCGGGGAGCGATGAACCCCGTACGCGTGAACTTCCCGTACTTTCCGCGCTTCCTGTTCAGGCGTGTGATCGCTGAGGCTCCGTGAGAAGAATCCGGGCAGCGTTCATCTGCGGAGTTTCGCGATGTCCTTCTTGAAGAGGAAAGGAGTGACGGGCGGAAAGTCGGTGAGGTGGCCGGTTCCTTCGTCACCGCGTTGAAACGAAAACCCACGTTGCCGCCGAAAACAATCCACCGCGCCCCCGTTTCCTGGGAGGAAACGTTCGTTGCCGCGAATTCAACCCCTCCGCCGCCGGAATCCCGCTAGTCTGGGGCGCACCCAACGGATTCGGTCAGCGGCCTTCGGCCTCTGAAGCCCCGAGGCCGGGATTAGGGGCAAAGCAGAAAAGAGGAAACGCCATGAATAACGAACCTCAGACATCGGGCAGCGCAGAGCTGCTCATCGACGCCGCGGTGCAAGCCGCTGGCCGGGGTTCGGGTCTCCCGAGCCTCCTCAACGGAAACCGCTCCATTCTGGGTGGGTTTATCAACCTCGCCCTCCGTGTGCTCCGCTCCGTTTTGCCGGACAGGGCCGACCGAGGGCTGACCGAAGGACGACCAAAGGCTGACCGAAGCGCCGTCCGCCGGCTTCACCGCCGGTTCGGCCTGACGGCCCAGGACCAATCCTCAACCGCGCTTGGCGCCTCGCGATTCGGAGCGCAGCGGGCGCGGTGCTTGAACAGGGGCAGGCGGCGAGCGGCGACGGTGTCTGGGTTTACGCGGCAACGACGGTCGCGCCGGTCGACGAGACGTTCACGAACAAGGCCGCGGCGAGGGACCGTCCGGGACGCGAACGGACGTTGTCAGAGACGTGGCACGCGTGAACGACCCGCGCCGGAGTGCAGGCCGGGACATTACGCAGCGAACAGGAACCGACGGGCCGGCGGAAAGGATTCACCGCCGGCTCCTCGTCCGGAATTTATCGGTCGCGCGACGCGGGATCGATGCGACCGCCACTTTCCACCCAGCCGTCGGGCGCGAAAAACCAGAGTGGCGGCACCGCGTGGGCGCATCCCCACGTTGACGGTTACCCGTAGCCGCGAGCACCAGCGAGTGGACCCGAAAAACGCGACGAGCATCCACTCGCTGGCGCTCCCGGCTACGAGAGGGTTGCTTGCTGACGATATTCTCACCGTCAATTCGCAGATGCGCCCGCACTGCGTTCGAAAACGACCCCGGCGTTGCCAACCGGTGCGCCGCCCGTAGCGTGACGTTGATGCAACTCGACGCCTTGAATCTTACCCTTACCGCCGTGTTCGAGCCCGCGCCCGAGGGCGGTTATACTTGCCGCTTGGAGGAGTTACCGGACGTGTTCTCCCAGGGAGAAACCCTCGAAGAAGCGCGCGCCAATCTCGCCGATGCGCTAAATCTCGTGCTCGAATACCATCGTGACGAGGCACGCGGGCGCGTGGTCGATGGGGCCGTCCGGGAGCCGTTGCATTTGGTGGCATCGTGAAGTTGGTCGACCTTGAACGGCATTTGCGCGGACACGGCTGCCTTTTCGTCCGCGAGGGCGGCGCGCACACCATCTGGAAAAGTCCGGCAACCGGCAAAGTGGCTCCGGTGCCCCGCCACGGTGAAATAAAGGAAGGTACGGTCGAGCTGTGTGTCGACAGCTTGAAATTCCACGGCCATAGCACCGCGAGGATATGCGTGCGCCAACACCGGCTTCTCGCGAGATGCGCCAATGATGTCCGGCTTCCTTTGAGCTACTGATTACTCACTCCGGCAACTCCTGCCCCTTCGTCTCGGGCAGAAACAGCAGCACCACGAGTCCGAGCAGGAACAGCCCGCCGAGCATCGAGATCGCCACCGGCAGGGCGAAGGCGGCTTTCCTTCAGGCGGCACCATCGCGAGCAGGGCAGCTATGGGTACGGCCAGTCGTCGGTCCGAAAGGGTGAAGCCGGCAGCCCGGCCACGTTGTGAAGGCTGCACGCCGGATTGTTTTCCCACGCATAGCGGACGGCGACCGGTTCAAGGATCTCGGCACTCGTTACGATGACCGTGTCGCCATCGACGCGCGCAGTGGCCGGGCGCCAGCGCCGATCTTCGGCGGCAATCATGAATCCCTGCAGCCCGCCGGATTTCACGACAAGGCCGCCCGCCGTGTGCTTGAAGCGAACGACGATGCCACGGTCCCTTTTTTCGTACGATGCGAATAGCGGACCGCACCACGCGATCTCATGATGTTGGTAGACTTCGGCGAGCGCCCACAACGAAAGTCGCCGGCCGATTTCCTGTTTGTTTCCGGCGTGAATCTCGTGCGGGTCACCGATGTCGATATTGACGGTCATACCCGTGTGCGGAACGGCCAGCGATCTTAGCATTCCCTCTCGAACCAGCGGCCAGTCGCGTCCACTGACCGCGAAGTTCGGCAACTGCACCCAGGCAAACGGAAAATCATAACCCCAGCGGCGGCGCCACTCCGTGACGAGCAAGGGCAATTGGTACTGGTAGAACCGGGCCTTGTCATTGCCGGCGTTTGCTTCTCCCTGATACCAAACCGCGCCCCGAATCGCGAACGGGATCAAGGGGGCGATTTTCCCGTTAAAAAGCCCTCCGACGTCACTCCACCGGGCGCGCACTTCGTTCAGGTTCACCGGTTTTCGCGGCGCGGCCCGGGGGGCCTTCGCGGCGGCCACGGCCTCGCGCCACGCGGCGAGTTCCCGCTCATATTTCTCCTGCGCCGCGGCCGCATCGAAATTCGCGGCGGCAATCCTGGCCTCGGCAAAGAAAGGCTTCAACCTTTCGGAGCCGTGCTGAGCTTCCGCCGGAATCCACGATTCGATCGGGGTGCCGCCAACCGACGAGTTGATGAGGCCGACAGGCGTGGCCAGAAACCGGTGAAGCTCACGGCCGAAGAAGTAAAGGGTGGCGGAAAATCGGCCGACCACCTCGGGCGAGCAGACAACCCATCGACCCTTTCCGACGAATTGTTCCGAACTCGCGGTCGGAGACTCTTCCTTGAACATCCGCAGGCGCGGAAAATTAGCCGCCGCCTTTTCTCCCGCAAAATCACGGGCCTGACCGACGGTCAACTCCATGTTCGACTGCCCCGACCCAAGCCATACTTCGCCAGCAAGGACGTCGACAATGGTAATGCGGTTTTCCCCGCTGATCGTGAGCGTGTAGGGGCCGGGTTCCGTCAGTGCAGGCAACTTCATGACCCACCTGCCGGCGCTGTTGGCCTCGGCAGACCTGGTTCTTCCCGCGATCGCCGCGTTCACCTTCTCCCCCGGGCTGGCCCAACCCCAGATGGCGCATTCTTGCTTCTGCTGCAGCACCATATGATCCGAGAAGATCGCCGGCAGCCTCACGTCCGCACGCAAGGAGGCCAAACCCACGGCCGCGGCGGCGACAAGCCCCTTGAAAATTGAACTCATCCTCATTGACGGCATTTGGAAAACGTGGGGCCGGCTCCGATCCGACAGGTCTCAGAGGTAACGATTCAGTCTAACCACGAATGGACCAAATGAAACCAGCCACAAAACGAGGAGAAAAATTCGCGAACTGAACGGCGACTCGGAATCAGGCCCATGCTATCAGATCGGCTTCCTCTGAAATTCGTGTTTCTTCGTGTCCATTCGTGGTTCCTCGCTTGAATCCTTACGCCTCAGGGCGAAACCGGCACGACGTAGGCAGCGTAGAGGCTACCGTCTTCGGGGCGCATTCCCTCGAACTTGAGCTGCAAGTGCGTCTCACCCAAGGCAGCGTCCACCTTGCGATTGTTCTCCCATGCGACCGGGATGCGCAGGCCGCTTTTCTGCAGCACCGCGGTGAAGCCGGGGATCGGCTTGAAAGTGTGGTCGAGGAGCGTCGCCCTGATGCGCGTTTGCGAACCCAATCCAGTCGCGTTGACGAAGACGTCAGCGTGGTCGCCGGGAGTGACCTGGAACCTGCAGGTGATCGCCTGGAACCCGTGGTCCGGCGGTGGAAAGTTAATCGTGCCGGCATGGTAAGGCTTCAGCAGTCCCAAACGATCGCGATCCCACGTCGCCAGCCGGACACCCGTGGCGGCGTTGCCCTTCCAAAATGAATACCAGTAGTACGTTTTATCGCCGACGTTTTCCATGCCCTGCCCCTGCATGAGCGCAGGCATGTCGAACGCGGCGCTGCCCGGTTGCTCCCGCGACGGAATGATTTTGAAACCCGGAATCGGTTCGACGTGATGGATCGCATCATGGGTCACGGTGAGACCGAGATCCATGGTGACCAGACGGCGGTCGCCATTTGCAGTGGAGTGCCATTGGCCGTAGATGCCGAGCAGGACGTTGCCGCGATTCCACAGCGCGGCTCCGAGGTGAATCTCCTCGTAGTTGTCCGATTCGCGCAGCGGGGTGCCGAGAAAGGGCGTGTTGTAATCGTTCGAGCGGTTCATGCCCTCCGCCGGCGGCGACCAGTGCTCGAAATCTCCGGACACAAGCGTAAGGAGCTTGCGACGGGGAAAACCGCCGGACCCCGGCGACTGGCCGTTCACAAAATATCTCCCGCAAAATTTGGTGATGCCCTGCATTTCGAGAAAATCCCCGATCGGCGTGGGCCACGGAGTCCAGGTCAGCCCGTCCGGGCTGAAGGCCACGCAGGGACTGGGGCGGACGCCGCCCCGCATCGACTCGTAAACGATTTTGAACCGGCGTTCCGGGCGCGGGTCCTCCGGGTCGTAAAGGACCGCCGCGGAGACCACCGCCCCCGGGTCATTGAGCGCCACGATATTGTTGTCTTTGGAACCGTTGAACTCGACCAAGCCCAGCTTGGGTTTCACCCAATGCACGGCGTCGTCACTCGTGGCGTAGCACAGGGCTTTGTTCGGGTGCCCGCCATGCCCGAAGCCGTTCGAGTCCGGCTCCGGTCCGGACTGTCCGTAATACCACATGCGAAACTTTCCATCGATCCGGATGACCGCTCCGTAGTAGCGGATGAATTCATCGTGCGCGCCCGGCGGGCCGTGCGGCACCGCGACCGAGTCGAACTTGCCTGCCATCAGCCGGGTTTGCAGCCGGTATTGGTAGGGAAAGGCGTTTTGGTCGAAGCCGAAGAAGACAGCCTCGCCCGCGACTTCGCGACAGGGAAGATCGGGGAGGAGAATCTTTGGTGCCGCGTGAACGCCTGTTGCGCCCAGCAAGAGCGCAGCCGCAGGCAGGAAAATCCGAAGGACTGGTTTCATTTAGTAAGTATCTGGGAAGAGTGAAAGCGCGCCGGCGACTTCTACGCGGCGCGGTCGGAGTGGGTGTCCGCTCGCCGGCCAAGACAACGACGGTTCAGTGGTATGGTCTTGGGACCGTCACCGCGGGCCCGAAGATTTCATCCGGAATAGTCGTAACGCGTCGCGCGATGTCAGACCTCGTCGCCCGCATCCACGCGCCTTACGTGTTGCCGGCGCCCAACCCGACCTCGGGTCGATGAACGCCTCGCGGTTTTGCTTTCAGTCGGCTTGGACGGGTGAACGCAGTAGTTCGAAGCGGCCACTCCCTCGAAAGGTCTCGAAAAGCCTTCTACAGTGGGGACAAAACACTCCGGAGCGTCCGCGATTTGTCTGCGCGCCAGCCATGCCGTACGGACCGCTCGGGGGGCGGTCCGTACCTTTTCGTCCCTCTCACTCCGGCAACTCCTGCCCCTTCGTCTCGGGCAGAAACAGCAGCACCACGAGTCCGAGCAGGAACAGCCCGCCGAGCATCGAAATCGCCACCGGCAGGGCGAAGGCGGCCTTCATCCAGGCCGACACCCAGATCAGCACCGGCGCGGCGAGGATCCGGCCGGTGTTGAAGCAGAAGCCGGCCCCCGTCGCGCGCAGGTGGGTCGGAAACAGCTCCGGAAAATACACCGCGTAGCCGGCGTGGATGCCCTGGACGAAAAAGCCGAAGAACGGCAGTAGCACGAGCAACAGCCCGTAGCTGCCGAAATAACCGGGCGCCCAGCACACGACCAACGTCGTCACGAAGGCCGCCACGTGCATCAAGGCAAACGTCCGCCGCCGGCCCAGCCACGCACAGAGCGGCCCCATCGAAAGCTGGCCCAAAAAACCGCCCGAGGTCTGGACGAAGCCGAAGGCGATTTTCGCCCGGCTGGAGATTTCCCCCGCGGGCGCGTTGAGCCTGCGCAACAAATCCTCCGCCAGATTCTGGCCGGCCACGGCGACACCCCAGAACGTCGCGAGCCCGACCATCGCAAGCAGGGCGCCGGCAATCGCCCGGGCGCGCCAGCGCGGATTGCCGAGCAGTTCCTGGAAGCTGCCCATCCGGTCCCCCTTGGATTCCTTGGCCTCCCGCCACGAATCAGGTTCCTTGATACTCACGCGCACCCAGAGCACGAGCAGCGCAGGCACGATGCCGACCATGTAGGCGTACCGCCACTGGGTCCCCACCGCGAGGCCCGCCACCGCCGCCAGCCAGATGCCGACGGTGCTGGTCGCGTGAAAGATGCCCCCGGCCCGCTCGCGGGCGTGTTTCGGAAACACCTCGGCCACGAGCGCCGCGCCCACCGCCCATTCGCCACCCACGCCCATCGCCACAAGGAAACGCAGCGTTCCCACCTGCCAAAGGTCACTGGCAAAGGCCGTGAGCCCCGAAAACACGCTGTAGAAGAGAATCGTCAGCGCCATCACGGGCTTGCGGCCCCATTTGTCCGCCAGCGAACTGAAGAGCCAGCCGCCGATCGTGCCGCCGATCAGGAAAATCCCGAGCAGCCGTTCGCCCCACGCACTGGAGAGCACGCCGATGGCCGCCTTGTCCAGGCCCGGGTTGGCCGCCCGGAGCAGATCCGGCAGCATGTCGCCGCGCGTGATGTTGTAGAGCTGACCCTCGAACGCATCGAAGACCCAGCCGAGCGACGCGACCGTCAGCACCAGCCACTCGTAATTCGTGACGCCGCGATACCAGCGATTGTCGGCCGGGGCGGGGGCGCTCATCGCAGCATTTCCCCGACGGGAAGCGGACGTTGCTGGCGAATCGACTCTTCGGCCAGCAGGCACAGGCCGGCCGACCAAAGCCCGTCGCGGCCCGTCGCGGCCGGAGGCGCCTCGCCGCGCACCATCTGCACGCAGCGCGCAATCTGCTCGCGCAACTCGAAGACCTCGCCGCTCTTTTTATCGAACGGGAAATTCTCCAGTTTTTCCCCGTCGAAAATCTTCAGGAAGAAACTCGGCTCGAGCGTGCGGTCGAGCGCCCCGCTCCACCCCGCCCACACCGCGCCCTTGCTGCCGGCCACCTTGACCGTCTGGTGATGCTCAAACGCGGCCAGCGTCTGCGACACGACGGCGTAGGCGCCGTTGCCGTAGCGGAACATCGCGGAGAAATTGTCGAACAGCGTCGGCCGCTGCGGATCGCGCGACTTGCCATAGGCGTAGAGTTCCACCGGATCGCCCGCGCTCTCCAGGTACCAGCGGGCGAGGTCGAAGAAATGAATCGGTTCCTCCAACACCCAGCTGCCGACCCGCGACTGATCGTAGCGCCAGCCGGAGGCGCCCAGCCGGTAGGGTTTGCGCGACAGCTCGACCAGCACGTACTGCGGCTCACCGATGACGCCGCGCTCGATCACGCGCTTGATCTCGCCCCATTGCGTCGACAGCCGCAGCTCGTGTCCCACGGCGAGGTGCCGGCCGCGTTGCCGCGCGAGGTCGACGATTTCCCGGCAGTCGGCGACGGTGATCGCCATCGGCTTTTCCAGCAGGAGGTGGCAGCCGGCGTTGAGCGCGTCGCGGGAGATTTCCAGGTGAGTGCTGCTTGGCGTCACGACGTCGACGATGTCGAGTTTCGTCTCCGCGAGCATCTGACGGTGGTCGGAGAAGATCCGGGCGCCGGGGTGGGCCGCGGCGGCGGCCGCGCGCGACTCCGCGGAAGGAGCCGTGATCGCGACCAGTTGGGCCTCGGGATTTCCGGCGATGGAATTGGCGTGGTGCTGGCCCCAGGCACCGAAACCGACAAGGCCGAAACGAACAGGGGATTGGGACATGGGAAATGATTCGCGGGGAGGAAGGGGCTAACGTTTGACCAACGGCGCGGCCCAAACCGCCCACGAATTGTGCGGGTGACCCTCGCCGCCTTCGACCAACAATTCGAGCATTTTCACTCCGGCGACGTCGACCTTGACGTCCTTGCGCGCGCCGACCCGCAGCATCGGCGAACGATAGAGTTGCCGGCCATCACCGCGAACCGTGAAGACCGCCGATCCCTGCAGGTGGGCACCATCGCGGATTCCGATGGTGGCGCTGAGGGTTTTCCATTTCGCCCCGAGGTCGAAGGCGTAGCGCGACGACGAATGGGCATAGAGCCCTTTGTCGAAAAACGAGCCGCCCAGCGTGAGGAAAAGGCCATTCGACGCGTTTTCCGCGCACCAGAAGTGATTTCGGGCCGGCTGCCCCCAGCCGACCTCCGCGCTGATCCACGCGGCATCGGAAAGAAAGACCGAATTGGCGGCGACACCGGCAAGTTCGATCGGCGGGGGCGGCGTGAGCACAGCCTGTAGCACGGCGAGTTTCCGTCCAGCTTCGGCGGTCGGCGGAACGGTCACGTTCACGAGCCGTGCCGCGTCCGGACGCCGTTGCAAAACGGCCTTCTCGGCGCGACCGACAATCCACGCCGCATTCAGCGCGGCGGCGTCGGGTTGTCCCTGCGAATCGAAAGCGAGCGGGAACTCCCGCTCGTTCACCCCACCGTTCACATGCAGGCTGGTGAGCCGGAGATGATAGCTGCCCGGGCGAACGCCGGTGAGCGACAAGGCGAATTGGTTGTCGCGGACGATGACCGGGTAGCTGCGCGCTCCATGATCGGTCTTGGCACTCGATGGCCAGAGGGAGGCAAAAACGGCGTACGGCGCCACTGCGGTGGAGAGCCGTCCTGCGACAACAAGCGCGCGATGTTCGACTGAAAAGGTGAGTTCTTCAAAGCCGGCACCTACGCTTTCCCACCGACCGCGATCCGAACCGGTGATCAGTGGATGCGAAACGAGTTGCAGCGCGGATACGCGGGACAGGTAGGCGGGTTTGCCGCCGCCCCATTGATCCTGCCGGTAGGTCTGGTTGCCGGTCCCCATCAATGAAGTCCCGAATCCGTTCTCGGCCGGGTTGCCGGAATCATGACCGAGGCCGAGACCGTGGGCGAGTTCGTGGGCGATGCCGCCGATATACCAGGAGTTGAACTTCCCCAGCACTTGAACCAAGTGCGGGTAGTAATGCTCGGTGTAGACAATCGTCCTGGCCTTCTCCGACAACAACGCCGGATCGAGCAATTCACAATCGGCCGCATGACAGAACCCGTTGCGTTGGGATGAACCTTCCTTCCCGTAATAGGGTGCATCGAACACGTAGCGACCGTCCGGCTCCTGGCGGCAGAGCGCATAGAGCGCGAGCACATGCTCCCGATCCCAGTCGAAGGCACCTTTCAACGTCTCGCGAATTTCCGCCTCGGTCTCGTCACCGGATTCATAGCGGTAATGACTCGCCGGGTGCCGGCCGCGGACCAGGTGCAGCACCAGACGTCCCTCCTTCCGCTCAAACGGCAGCCCAACGGTCTCGACCCCGAAACGTTCCAACCCGGTGCGATAATAATCGTTCACGTCACCCAATACCCGCTCCAGCCGTCCGGAGAAATCGCGCAGCGGTTCCCGATCGCTCGGATAAAAATACACGACACGCAGGACACCGCCGGCGCGAGGAGCGCCAGCATGGTAAGCAGTGACCGACTGGTAAGCCTGCTGTACCAATGCCCGCCCCTCCGGATCCGCGGGCGGCGGTGCCGCCCGAAGTCCCACTGCCATCACGACAAGTGCAACCAAGAGCGGCCTCACATCCCAATCCGTCATTTCCGGGGCGCCGTGGTCAGGGGTGTGACGGGATTCGCGACCCGGCGGTTCTGCACTTCGTTCAGCCGGCATTGCGGCAGCCGCGGCAACACGTGTTTCGCGAAGAGGTCGCATTCGTCGAGGTGGGGATAGCCGCTCAAGATGAACGCGCGGATACCCATATCCATGTAGCGGTTCATCTTCGCGAGCACCTGGTCGGGATCGCCGACGATCGCGCTGCCGCAGCCGCTGCGCGCGAGCCCGATGCCGGACCAGATGCGCTCTTCGATGAAGAGATCGGGATCGGCCCGTTTCCGCAATTCGTCCTGGCGCAGCACACCGGCACTCTGCGCGTCCATGGAGCGCGCTTTGATCTCGCGGCCTTTCTCGAGATCGAGTTTGGAGATCAGGCGTTTCGCCGCGGCGCGGGCCTCACCCTCGGTCTCCCGCACAATCACATGGATGCGGAGACCGTAGTCGATCACCCGGCCGTGTTTCTCGGCCAGGGCGCTCATGCCGGCCATCGTCGCGGCGAGGCGCTCCTCCGTCTCCGGCCACATCAGGAACACGTCGCAGTGTTTCGCGCACAACTCCTGGGCGAGCGGCGAAATGCCGCCGAAATAGAGGAGCGGGCCTCCGTTTTGCTGATACGGCTTGGCGGCCTCGCAATTCGGCAGGCTGAAATTGTAGTAGCGCCCCTTCCACTCCAGCGGACCGTCCGTCGTCCACAGTTTTTGGAGAATCTGGATGACCTCGCTGCTGCGGGCGTAACGGTCCTCGTTTGACTCCTTCAGCCCGGGCAGGTCCGAGGAAATGATGTTCAGCGTCAGCCGGCCCTGAGCGATGTGGTCGACCGTGGCAATCGCCCGTGCGAGCATCGGTGGCCAGACCTCGCCCATGCGCAGCGCCACGAGCTGATTGATTTGGCGGGTCTGCACCGCCATCGCCGCCGCAAACGTCATCGCATCCTGTCCGGGAACCCAGCCTGAGGGCAGAAGGATGTTCTGATAACCCAGCGCGTCGGATCGTTTCACGAGGTCGCTGCAATGGGCAAAGTTGCTGCGCAGCGAGCCTTCCTGCACCCCGAGAAACTCGCAGTCCTCGTTGCAGAGGGCGGAAAACCAGGCGACTTCAACTTTGCGGTCCGGCGTGCGGATCGAGGGCGGGGGCATGGCGGAAGTAGGGATGATGGACGGGAATTTGGGAGCGAAATAATTGGCGACGCGACAGAATTTCCATCCGAATGGGAATCGAGCATGAAACCTCTCGTCGGCGCCCTGCTTCTCCTTGCGACCTTCGCCGCCGCCGCCGAGCGACCGCGTCTGCTGGTGCTGACCGACGTCGGCGGTGATCCAGACGACCAGCAGTCGCTGATCCGGCTGATGGTCTATTCCAATGAATTTGAGATCGAGGGTCTCGTCGCCAGTTCCGCGGGCACCCTGGGCGAGCTGAAGTCGGCGATCACCCGGCCTGAGTTGATTCGCGAAATCGTCACCGCGTACGGCCTGGTCCGACCCAACCTCGCCCGTCATGCCGATGGCTGGCCGACCGCCGACGCGTTGCTGGCCTGCATCAAGTCCGGCAACCCGCACCGGGGCCGCGACGCGATTGGGGAAGGAAACGACTCGGACGGCTCGCGCTGGATCATCAGGCGCGCGGACGCGGGCACGGCGGCGCGCCCACTCAACCTCACGATCTGGGGCGGCCAGACCGATCTCGCTCAGGCTCTCTGGCGCGTACGCACGGATCGCGGGGCCGACGGACTCGCAACGTTTGTGAAGAAACTGCGGGTGTTTGACATCGCCGATCAGGACAAAATCGCCGACTGGATGCAGGGTGAGTTTGCCGGGATGTACTATATTCTCGCCCGGCCGCCCGCCGGGGGCGACCGCCGCCAAGGCACCTATCGGGGCATGTACTTGGGCGGCGACGAAGCACTGACGAGCCGGGATTGGGTCGATCGTCACGTGCGGAGCAAGGGACCGCTAGGGGCGCTTTATCCCACGAAGACGTGGACCGCGCCCAACCCGCACGCCTGCCTGAAAGAAGGCGATACCCCGTCCTGGTTTTTCTTTCTTCCCCGCGGAGGAAACGATCCGACCGACCCGACCAAGCCCGGCTGGGGTGGTCAGTACCGCCAAACCGCCGACGGGTGGTACCACGATCTCGAGTACAAACCCGGCGTGGACCCCCGCGAAACAGTCAGCCGCTGGCGCCCGGAGTATCAGGCGGATTTCGCGCGCCGGATGGAGTGGTGCGTGTCCCTCTGAGCCGCGATGCCGTACAGCGAGAGCTCTTCGTAGAATCTGAAACATAACGTCCGGTTCTGTCATTCTGAGACCCAGATCAAGCCGCGGCGGCTTGCGTGGAACAAGCCAATGAACTTTGGTGGCGAGAGTCGAAGCCGTGAGGCGCAGCGTGGCCGTCGCTCGCATGGTGCTTTTTTGCCCGTGTCTGAGAGTGGTTCCGGTGGC
>CANJIU010000076.1 GCA_947474365.1 Opitutia bacterium
CACTGGGGACGCGACGCCCTCGTCGCGTGGCTTGAAACCGCGACGAGGGCGTCGCGTCCCCAGATACCGTCGCTCAAAACTCGCAGGCCGTTCGCACGGTCCAAATTCAATGATTCGCCCCATACAGCGTGGGTTCAAAACGTGCCCTTGAGGCCAGCCGACATCTTCACGCCGCGTTCGGCATAGACGCGCTGGTAGCTGTAGGAAGGCGTGAGTGGACTGAGCCGATCCTCGCCGGCGCGCGCGTTGGTGAGATTGCGGGCGTTGAAGAAGACCGAAAAACGGCGGTTGATCCGGAACTCGGCGTTCATATCCAAGGTGAGCCACGACTTGGCCCGGATCACGCCCCCAGTGCCGATGGAGGTGAGCGGGGTGTCCAGCTCGCCCTGGTAGTTCCACCGGAACCCGAGACCGACGCGACCGCGCGAGTACGAGATTCCCCAATTGGCCGACTTGGTGGGGAGATTCACGAAACCCGGGCCTTCGACGTCGAGCTTGGTCAGGTTGCCGAATGCGGAGAGCCCCCTCGCCCAGTCGGGCAGGAAGGTCAGCCGCTGCTGCCAGTTCAGTTCGATGCCGTTGATCCGCGTGGTCTCACCGACGTTGAACGTGCTCACGAAATCCCAGCCCTCGTAGGTCGGGGCGAGCCCAAGCTGGGCCAGCAGTCCCGGGGTCAGCGGAACCGTCTTGTTGGCAAAGGCGTCGGCCACGTCCTTGCGGAAGAATGCCGCCGAGACGACGCCGCCCGAATTGAAGTAATACTCCGCCGACGCCTCGTAGCTGTCCGCGGTCCAGGGCTTCAGGCTCGTATTGCGCCCCCGGATGATCCCCCTCGAGCTGTCCTGGTCGTCTTCGTCGACATCGATATTGGGAATGATGTTGATGAAGTTGGGCCGCCCAATCGTCTTGGCGTAGCTGAGGCGGAGCAAGAGGTCGGACCGGAGGTTGTAGGTGGCATTGAGGCTCGGGTAGGTGCCGTCGTAGGTCTGCGACGCAGAGGCGCCGCGCGGCTTGTACTGCAACTTCGCCTGCTCGAGCGCGTTGGTCGTGATCAGGATCGGCGTGCCGTTGGGGTTGCGCAGGATATTCCCCGCGGCGTTGCGCTGGTAGATCGCATCACGATCGATCAGCAGCCCCCGTCCGTTGTTTTCCGTCTTCTCGAAGCGGACTCCGCCCAGAAGTGAGAGGCGGTTCTTGAACAGCTTCAGCTCGCCCTGCAGGTAGCCCGCCGTGATCGTCTGGCGGATCCACTCGGAGTTGGTCGCCCGGCTGATGAAGGCCGCGGGCTCGCCCAGCACGAACTGATTCGGATTGGTCTTGTAGAGGTTATAGAGCGCCCGCGCATCCACCCACTGGATGTCCGTCGGCGTGTTGAAACCCTGATTGAGCCCCAGGTTGAGCCGATCGACAAACGGCGCGGCGGTGTTGTCGGCATTCTGGGCCACGCCGTCCGCGCCGACGAATGTCCACGTCGGCTGCCACCGCTCCTTCTCGATCGTGCGCCGGTTGAGCGCACTGCCGATCTGAACCGCACCGGAGTTGGCACCGAGCCGGAACTCGCGCCGGAGGTTCAGCTGGCCCTGGGCAATCTCGTCAAACCCCTCCCGTTCGTCGGAGGTGGCGGTCAGGATCTGGTAGTTGGCCAGGTTCTTCCAGTCCACGGGCGCGCCCTGGGCGTTCCGCACGTCGACGATCCGGGGCATGTCCGTCCCGTTGAAACCCTCGAAACGCACGGTCGGCGTAACCAGGCGCGTCGTCACGTTGAAGAAGAAGCCTTGTTCCATCGGGTGGTAGAAGTTGTCGGATTTGCCCAGTGACGCCGCCCCGTCGATCTGCCAGTCCCCGGCCCGGAACTTGGCGGAAAAAGAACCGTGGTCCGTGGCGCCCTTCTTGGGCGTCCACGCCTGGGCGTGCGCGACCGATCCGGCTCCCGCGCGTCCCTGCGTGAAGTCCGGCCCGTACGACACCGGCAGGTTGCCGGTGTTGAAGGTGAGCCGGTTGCCCGCCGTCGCGATCAGATCGTAGGACCCGCGTCGGAAGCCGGCCTTCAGCGTCAGGGCGGGAAACGGACGCCAGTCGATGCCCGCCGAATACGATTCACGCACTGTCTCGCGGGAATCGCCCGTGGTGCGAATCGATCGGAAGTACGGCGCAGCCTCTGATCCTCCCTGGGCCGGCGCAAACTCCCACGTGGCGATCGGGCCCTGCACCCGCCCAAACTGGTTGGAACGCATGGCCCCCAGGTTGAACCCGAAATTCTTCGTCACCGGGTTGACATAGGAGAGATCAAAGCCCGGACGCAGCTTGCCGGTGCTCAACCCGGCCGGCCCCGGGGTCTTGTCCAGGGAATGGTCGGCATCCGTGAACTGAACCGTGCCGCGGATCGTGAGCTGGGGCTTGCTGCGCTCGAAGGAGCTCTTGCTGATCAGATTGATCGATCCGCCCAGAAAGTCCGCCGACATGCTGGGAATGGGGGATTTGATGACTTCCACGCGGGACACATCGCTCATGGAGATCTGTTCCGTGTTGGCGCCACGGGCCCCGCCCGTCGCCGAGAACGAGGCGCTGGGCATCTGCGCCCCGTCCACCGCGATCGTGGTGGATTCCGGATCGAAGCCGCGCACCGAGATCGTGACCGCATCACCACCCGTGGGATAGATGACGGAGACACCGGGCAGGCGCTTGATGAATTCGGACACGTTGCCCTCGCTCACGTCGCCAAAGGCGTCGGCGGCGATCACGTTCTTGATGTTGGGGGCGTAGCGCTGCTCGGCGTTGGCCAGGATATCCGCATCCATCTCCCGCGTGGCCGCCACGGTGAACTGCGCCAGGGTCACGGTCGCACCTTCCGTGCCGTAGCGACTCCGGCTGGTCAGATCGAAGTTCTGTTGCACGGTCCGGCCGGCCACGACCTCGACCGCGCGTTCCTGTTCGTCGAGTCCGGGATGGACCACGCGCAGGGTGACGCTGCCGGCGGCCAGGCCGGACAGCCGGTAGGCGCCCGTCTGATCCGTCAGGGCCATGTGTTCCGTCCCCTTGACACTCACCCGGGCGTTCAGCACATAGTCGCCGGTCGCCGGATTAAGGATACGACCTTCGACGCCCCCCGTGGCGGCACCGGACGGTTGCGCGGGGGCGTTCAGGTAAAACAGGACGACGGCGAGGAAGGCCGGGATCAGACGGAACAACCCGCGTTCGAATCGGACGCAGCGCAGGGCACGAGCAGGAGTCTTCATCGGATTATCGTTTGAGCAGGGACCAGAGCGGGAACAGGGAACGGCACGGGGATGCTCCGAACCACGCGGAAAAGTCGCCGGGGAAACGCACGCGGGGTGAAAGGAAAATCGATGGGAAGGGTGGCATGAGGGGAACCGCTTGGAGGGAACCGTGCCCGGACGGTGAAAACACCTTACAGCACCGCCGGCTTCCGCTTCGCGCAAAGTTCATTTTGTGGTCTGCGGATCAGACCACCCCAAGGCTGGCCTCGTGGCGGACCTTCGGGCGCCTGGGCGTCGCGATCGATTCCGTGGATCATGGATCGAGACAGCCACCGGCACGCTTTGAGCAGTTTCACCGAAACTATGATACAATCGGCGTGGCAAAGTCGCTGCGCCTGGAAGCATACTGCGCTCCGTGGCTCGCAACCCGGCCATTTCACCGCCCTGCCCATGAAACCTCCATCCCTCCTCCGTTCCCCGATGTTTCCGGGCCTCACCTTCATTCGGACTCTTTCTCTGCTCACGGTCTCACCTCTCGTCGCCCAGACGGTCGCACCCGCCGCCTCCGGCGATCGCGTCAAGGAAACCGTGGAACTGAGCCCGTTCATCGTGCTCGGCGACACAAATGACGGTTACGAAGCCAAAAACACCGCGGGCGTCACCGGCACCAACCGCTCGATCCGTTCACTGCCGATCAGCATGGATGTCGCCACGTCGACCTTCCTCAGCGAGATCAATGCCCGCAACCTGATCGATGCCATCGAGCTGATGCCTAACGTCGCGATGACGAACACCGAGGCGACCCACGGCGGGTCGAGTGATCAAAACAGCTTCCGCCTGCGCGGCATGACCAGCAAGGAGGAGCGCCGTCGCAATGGCGTGATGTCACTGGCCATCCCGGATCCGTTTTCCACCGACCGCGTCGAGTTCCTGCGCGGCGCCCAAGCGCTGCTTTACGGCCAGGGCATCGCGTCCGGCGCGATCAACGTGGTGACGAAGCGCGCGCTGTTCGGCTCCAACCGCCGCGAGGTCACACTTACGGGAGATTCGGACGAATCCTACCGGGCAACGCTCGACCTCAATCTCTCCCGCTCGAACCTGGCCCTCCGGGTGGCCGCCGTGCAGGCCGACAAGCATTTCTGGCAAGACAACCTCTCGGACAAGACCCGCGGCATCTATGCCGACCTCGCCTACCGCCTCAACCGCAACCTCGTGGCGCGCGTGAACCACGAGCAAACCACCGGCAAGTCCGCGCTCCGGGGCGGCACCATGACCATCCGGGACAACAGCCTCGCCGACCGGCGCAACAACGCGGTTTTGGATCGGCTGCTCTTCGAAAACGGCGACGTCTCGGGCATCAGCATCGGCGGTTCAACGGCCGGCTACGAAAACTACCGGTCGCCCGCGAGCATCACCGTCGGACGCGAATCGAAGTCCAAGGTGACCAACCTCGCGCTCGAGGGCACCTTCGGATCGAACCTGTCCGCGCGCGTCGCCTATTCCCACGAGAGAATGTTCTACTTCAACAAGGGCAACGGCGCCGCCGACCTGCTCGCGCCGGGCGACAACCGCGCGGTCGATCGTCAGTGGAGCTTCCGGGTGGACCCGACGCGCAGCGACATCCGCTGGTACATCGAAACCCTGCAGGGGACGGTCCGGCACCAGGGAACGGTCGGCAACTTTCTGAAGAGCGAACTCGTCGCGGGCACCGAATACCGCTTCAAACGGCAGACAATCGATCGGCAGCGGCTGTACGCGATCGACGCCAACGGCCGGTTCATCCCGGGCGCCGACGCCCTCGGGATGCGGCAGATGCAGCCTTTCGTGATCCCGGTTTCCACCGGTTACGCGCCGCACCGGTACTCGTATCCCGGATACGCATGGGCCACGACCCACGCGTACGGCGTGGTCGCGCCGACGCCGGTGAATCCCCGCGGTCTCGGCGGCGTTGGGAGCCCGATCAACCGGCCGGAAGAGCAGCTGGGCGCCTATGCCAGTTGGCTGGGCAACTGGTTCGGTGGCCGCGTCGACACCATGGCCGGCGCCCGCGTCGACCACATCAAGCTCCGGGATCAGGTGTTCGGGTGGACCGACTTCGATTCCAGCGTCAAATCGGGCCTGGTCGGCGCCGTCTACAACCTGCGCGACAATCTCGGCATCTATGCCAACGTCGGTCGCGCCTTCTCCGCCATCCCCTCCTCCCGACTCCAGGTCTTCGACTATTCGCTCTGGCCGATTGCCAGGGGCAAGTCCATGGAGGCTGGAGTGAAGTTCGACCTCTGGAAAAACCGCATTTCCGGTTCGGTGACTTATTTCGACAACCAGAACCAGGGCGAAGTCGTGACCGTGTCGGGGGCGCAACTCGACCTCTTCAACCCCACGGGCATCAACGGCCGCAGCAACAGCAGTGCCACCGCCGCCACGATGAACGTCGGCTCCAAGGGGGTGGAGGTCGCCGTGACCCTGCGCCCGACCACGAATTGGCGAATCATGCTGAGTGCCGGAACCAACGACGCCCGCACCATCGATGCGGCGCGGGCGGCGATGCTGTACAATGACCAGTTCAACACCGACGGAACGACGGTGTTGGTCAAAAGCGCGAACGGTTCCACGACGCCGCTGCTGGTGCCCTCCGTCCGCACCGATGCCAACAGCCCGAGAATTCCGCTCACCCTCGCGATGATGCGGGATCGATCCAGCCCCTATTTCGCCCAAATCGATCCCGCCAGCGGTCGCATCACCAATGCGAACAATCTGTTCCTGAACACGGCGGGCGTTCCCACCGGTGACGAAGGACTACCGATTTCGGCGCATCAGCTCGGCTTCCAAGCCCCCAACGGCGGCATCGCGGAAGTCGTCGCTCCCGGCGACTACCTGACGCCGATCGCCGGAAAATCGCTTCTCCTGAACACGACCTATACTTTCGGGGCGGGACGGCTTGAAGGGTTCTCCGTCGGCGGACTCATCTCCTGGCAGGGGGACAGGCGCGCCGGCTACGCGACGATCAGTGGTGTCCGCCAGTTGTATGATGCGCCCGACTTGATCCGGACTGATCTGCGGCTCGGCTACCAGTGGAAACTGGGAAGCGGACGCCATCTATCGTTGCGGCTGACGGTCAGCAACCTTTCCGACCAGTTGAAGGTCCGGCCCACGCTCAATGTCGCGAATGGCACGGTGACGAGCGTGACGACCGACCTGGCGCCCCGCACCTGGGTCCTGTCCAGCACCCTGCGCTTCTGAGGCGCGCTACGCCGTGTCAATGCCGTTGAGAGTTAAGAGGCCGATCTTCAGAGCTGAATCGCGCGAGAGCGTGCCCGAAAACGTGCTTCACCCTTGGTCTTGCTCTCAACTCTCAACCATCGACTCTCAACTGAATTCTAGCGGCTACGCCGTCATGACCGCCGCCAACCGATCCGTTCCCGCCGCGCCGACCGCCGCCCGTCCCAGACTTTCACGAGCCCGGCAGCGGAGCCGGTAGTTGTTCGGCGCGCAGCCGAACGCACGCCGGAAGACGCGGTTGAAAAATGCGATCTGACTGAAGCCGCATTCGAACGCGATCTCAGTGACCGCGCGGTCCGTCGCCTCAAGTTCCCGGCGCACGGCCTCAAGCCGAACTTCCTGCACGAACTCGCGAACGGAGCGACCCATTAGTTGCCGGAAATGCCGGCAGAAGGAGGGCCGGCTCATGTGCGTGATGCGCAGCAGCTGCTCAAGCCGGATCGGTTCCTGGATCTGGGTGAAGATATGCTGCACCGCCGTCTCGATCGCCTTTTTCTGGTGACGCTCCGCCAGAGAATCCGGGGCCCGGGCCAGCAAATCACGCCGGTCCGCCGGCGAACTGCCGGCCAGATCGGCCAGCAACTGCAGGAACACGGCGAGCCGGCTCGGCCCGCCGGTGTCCGCCAGCACCCGTATCCGTTGCTCCACGACCGCAGCAGAGGCGCCGGTCAGCTGGACCGCTTCGGCCGTCCGCTCCAGGAACGATTGGACCGGCAGGGTTTCCGGACACGCCCAGAGCGAGTGTGTCGCGGGCAGTTCCCAGTGCACCGTGATACCCTCGCAGGTCCCCGAGGCCTGCCACCAATGGGGGACATCCGACCGCACCAACACCAGGTCGCCCCGGCGAAACGGCGTAATCTGATGGCGGAGGTAACGCGTGCCTTCGCCGGACTCGACGAGAGTGAGCTCGGCGGCGCGGTGGCTGTGCCAGGTGTCCTCACCGCTGCCGGGGTCGGCCTTCGGCGAGCGCAGCCAGCGTTCGACACGCACCGTGCCCGCGCGCGGAGGCACCGCGGTCGCAGTTGGGCTGGAAGCGGCAGCGGGCAAAGGACGCACGGTCAGATGCCGGCCGGACTCCGGGGAGCAGCCGGATCCACGGCGATCCTTTTCCGCGGTGCGCGGGCCGGACCAGACCGGCCTGCTCCAGCAGCAGGATGCAGGGATTCATTCATGACGGGCGGTGGGGCTGTTCCGATCGGGGTAGGCTTAGCCACGCAGCGCGTCGATCTCCCAGCCCTTGCGGTACTGGCGTCGCACGAGGGCGGTTGCGGCCGGGTCGTCGAAACGCAGTCGCGCGTCGTCCCACACCAGCCGTCGCCCGGGAACACGTTGCGCGATCGTCCCGAGCATGACGATCTCCGTCAGCGGCCCGGCGACCTCGAACGAGGAGGTGGCCGGCCGGCCGGCGACAATCGCGTTCGGCCATTCGCGGTAATGATCAAGTTTGTCGGCGGCCAGGTCCGCAAACATCCGCTTCAGCGGCCCGACGGTGAAGTCGCGGAATTGCGCCTCCGGATACAGGCGGGGCGGCGTGCCCGGCGCAGCGTGCATGATGCCCTTGTCACCGATGAACAGGGAACCGCTGTTCGGGATTTTGAATCCCTCCGGCAGCCTGCTCTTGTCGACCGGCTGTTCCTTTTTCAGGCCGTCCGACCACGTGTAGCGGAAGCCCTCGTGCGTATAGCGGGTCGCCGGAAACTCGTAGACGACCGTGCTCGCGTCCGGATATACGAGCTCGTCCACGTTGCTGACCTCGGCGCGGAGCGCAGTCGGCGCCCCGAGTTCGAGCGCCCACACGACCACGTCCATGATGTGGCAGCCCATGTCGCCCATCGACCCGGTGCCGTACTCCTTCCAGGCCCGCCAATTGAAGTTGTGGTAGAGATGCGTCTTGTAGGGTCGCGGGGCACCAGCGCCGATCCACTCGTTCCAATGGATGTCCTTTGGCACCGGATCCTCGCCGACCGCCAGCTCCTTGATGCCGGGAAGCCAGACCGGCTTCGTGCCGAGGAACGAGTACGCCTCGCGGACTTTTCCGATGACACCGTTCCGGATTACCTGGACGGCGCAGCGATAGCCCGTGCTGGAGTGATACTGGTTGCCCATGTGCGTGACGACGCCTTTAGCCCGGGCTAACTCGCGCATGACGCGGGCCTCATGCACGGTCTGCGTCATGGGCTTTTGCACGAACACGTGCTTCCCCATCGCCATGGCCGTGAGCGCGACCGTGGCGTGCATGTGGTCGGGAATGGAAACGGTGACTGCGTCGATATCCTTCTGCTCAAGCATCCGGCGAAAATCCGTGTAGAGCTTCGCCTTGGGGAACATCCGGGCCGCGGCACCGATGCCGAGGGAGCGCGCGAGCTGCCCCGGAGCAAGGTTGGGCGGTTGCGAACCGCCGTCGCGGTGATCGATGTCGCAGAGGGCGACGATGTCGTGGTACGCCCCCTCGCCACTCACGCCGCGCAGGTCGTCCCAGCCCTTGCCGGCGGCGCCGACGCAGGCGATGCGGAGGCGCCGGCCGGCCGGGTTGGCCCGCGCCCGTCCCGGCAACGCGCCGAGCAAACCGAGCGACACACCGCCGACGGCGACGGACTTCGCGAATCTCCGGCGCGTCATCGGGATTGGATTGGGTGTATTCATAATGTTGTTCCGGTTCGTCTCTGGCGCTGATTCATGGTCATATTCACTCCGGATGCTGCAACTTGGAGCATCCTGGGGGCGGTCTGAACTTCCAATTGCTGGTCCATAGGGTGGACCAACGCGGTGGGTGCGCTCAAGGTGGGCTGAGCGTCACCCAAGCCCGTCGGCCGGCGCCGTCATTCGAAGCGGAACGAATAAAGCTTCGTCCGCCGCATCCGGATTTCGAGGCAGACGCTCCGCCCCTTCAGCGTCGCCAGGTTGCCCTGCGGCCAGGCGACAAGCGCGCCGGTCGTGTTTTTCTGCAGCGGCGGACAATCTTCGACGGAGAACCCGGGGAGAGCCCGACCGGCTTCATCGAGCAGGCCGATGCGAATCTCGCCCAACGCCCCGGTATCGACATTGAGCAGCAGCCGGTCGCCAGTCACCCGCACCGGGACAGTGCGGGCGGTGCCCTCGACGTTCGCCGCGGTCAGCGAGACGAAACCATCCACGCGCTGCACGAAGCGAACGATGACGCCGTCCTGTTTCAGCTCCCGCGCCGGCTCGTCGCCGTGCTGGCTTTCGAACTCGTTCGCGTACTGCCAAATCTCGTCGCCCTTCACGACCATCCCGCTCGTCATATAGATCATCCTCCGATCGTGGGGCGACGCCACCATCGGACTGGCGTAGGGCATGCGGTCGTAACGATGCCAGTTGATGCCGTCACGACTGCCGGCAAATTCCGTTCCCACCGGCCCCTGCTTCTGGCCCTGGTAGTTCGCCTTGGGGGAACCATCCTTGCGGCGGAAAAACGCCGGAAACGCGACGTACCACGAAGGATCCAAAGGGTACGGCTGCGCCACCATGGTGTAGACATCGGTGCGCGACGGATCCCGCCCATCGCACTCAAAGACGGTGGGCACCTCGTCCAAGGCGTATCGCAGCGAATCGGGCTTCCCCGACCCCCGGCCGCGACCGGTGGGCTCGATTCCCGTCGGCTCCTTGAGGCTGCTCACCTCGATCCGTTTGACAGTTCGGTACTGCGGCGACCAGCCGCGAAAATAGAGCACGTACATGCCAATCCGCCGGTCCCAGAACGCGACGTTCTGGGTATCCGAGGGAAACTTCAGGAAACCGGGCTCATCCGCCTGCCAGCGAAGCCCGTCCGGCGACGTGTACCGACCCACACCGCCGTAGGGGAAATTGATGTTCGAGACCGCGACGTAACGTTCCGCGGGCGATGCAGCGTTGGGATCGATGAACGGCGTAAACCCGGCGCTTCCTCCTTTCAACAGGTTGGTCTCCTTGCTGCCCTCGTACTCCACGAGCCCAAGCGCGGGCTTGGTGAAATGGATGCCATCCCGGGATTCGGCGTAGGCGAGCCCGGCGGAAGGCCGCCCCTGCTTCGCGCGCGCGTGATACCAGAGCCGCACCCGGTCATCCTCTTGCAGGACCGAGGAATAAAAACCGAGCATCAGGCTCTCCCAGGGACGATCCGGTCGGAGCACGACCTCCTGCCGCTGCGCGGGGTTGATCGTGATCTGGAGATCTTGGAACGACGACAGCAGCGCCGGCTCAAGAAACAAATAACGCCCGGCCTCGAACGTCGCCGTCGCCGCTGGCACGGTGACCGTTAACAACAGGGCGGCAACGGCCATCGCGGAACGAGCGAGAGTTTGGAGCAGGGCGGGACTCATGGAGAGAAAGGCGAACCTCCTTCAGACGGCCTGTTTCGGAAAATCATCCGCGTTCTCCGGGCGAAAAATACGGCCCCAGCGTGTCCACGATGCGGTTGATCAGTTCCCGTTCATCAAGCTCACCCGTGTGCCGCCAGAGGATTTTTCCGTCCGGGCCCATCAGGACCGTGTGGGGCACTCCGCCCGGCCAGTCCGGGTCGAGCGCCTGCATGAGGGGCTGCCAGTCGCTGTCGGCGTAAAGGTAGTGGTTCGTCCGCCGGCCTTCTTTTTTGAGCGCCGGATGGGTCCGCGCCGGAACTCCTGCGTGCTGCCCCTCAAGGAACTCCTGCACGCGCGCAGCCTGTTTGGGCTGATCAACACTCACCGTGATCAGATCGAAAGGCCGCATGCTGAACCGTCGCATCGCCTGCACGAGCGTGGGAAACTCCTCGACGCACGGACCGCACCACGTCGCCCAGACGTTGAAGAGTCGGACGCGCCCCGCGGAATTCGCCGCGAGCGACTTGATCGAGGCAAGGTCGGCGGTCTCGACCATCACCGGCTCGGCATCCCAGCGGGCCACCCGCTTGGCGACGGACTCCTTCTTTGCGCGCCACTTGGTCGAGCAGCCGTGGGGCTTCGTCGTTTCAACCGCGACCGGCCGTCCGGCCAGCATCGCCTCGACCGCGGCGCGCGCATCCTGCGTCCTGATACTCGCCGGATCGGCATAGGGTGAATTGTCGAACTGGCCTTTGTAGCGGAGCCGGCGTTCCGCGTCGAAGAGGAACACGTGCGGCGTGGTGAGGCAGCCGTACGCCATCGCGGTCGTCTGCGTCTCGCCGTCCCACAGGTAAGGGAACGGCAGCTGCACCTCTGCCGCGTAGCGCTTCATGTCCTCGAATCCGTCGTCGTAGCGCGAGTAGCCGAGTTCATCGACGCTCAGACCCTCGGGATGATTGGGGTTGATGCCCACGACGGCCACGCCGCGTGCCGCCATCTCTTGGGCGAACTTCACCAATCTCGGCGCGGTGGCGTTGGAGTCCGGACAGTGATTGGAAATAAATGCCACCATCAGCACGGGCGCGGAGCGATAGTCGGCCAGCGCATGCGTGCGGCCGTCGATGCCGGGCAGGCGGAAATCCGGCGCCGCGTCGCCGATCGCGAGCGTGGCGCTCTCCAGAGCACCCGGGTTGGACTGCGCGATCGCGGGAGCCGCCGCCAGCCATCCTCCGATCGCGAAAAGGAGGAGGCGCACGTTCATCCGGTGGCTTTCCCGAGGCGCGAAGGCCGCACCAGCCCAGCCCGGCCCATCAGCGGCGCGAGGCGCTCGTAGCAGAGTTTCGCCGTGGACACGGGCTGGTATCCGGGCTTCCGATGCACGTGCGCGCTCACCTCCACGTTCACAAAGCCCGAGTATTTCAGTTCCTTGAGCAACCGGAAGTAGGCGAGATAGTCCGTCTTGCCGTCGCCCGGCAGCAGGAAGTCGTGCTTTTCCGACGTGCCCTGGGAATCCTTCACGACGATCAGCGGAGTGAACGTGATGAGCTGGCGCAGGCTTTCCTCCAGGGGGTAGCCCTCGACGTAAAAATGACTGTAGTCGAAGACGATCCGGATGCGCGGGCTGCCGACGGCGTTGATCAGCCAGAGGACGCGTTCGACGCTTTGCACCGCGTCGCCCGCGTGCGGCTTGAACGTGAGCGTGGTGTTGCCGCCCTCCAGGATCGGCACCCAGGTCCGGAGTTCGTCGACCATCGCATTTTTGGCGGTTTCCCACTCCGCCTTTTTCCGCCCAAGGATGGTGTCGAGATACGGCGGACGCGACGGCACCAGCGCGTTGCCCAGCTCGACGGCGAGCTTCAGCCGGTCGAGGTTCTTCGCCTTGGCGTCCGGAGTGCCTTTCAGCGAAATATTTTCAATCGTCGAAGGGAGCGCCAGGCCGGAATCCTCGATCTGCCGCCGCAGTGTCCGGCGGTTCTCCGGCGACAGCTTGGCGGGATCGGCCGGCCAGCCTGGCATGAGGCAAAGCTGCAGGCCGTCGTAGCCGGTCTCCTTGATGACCCTGAGCGCGTCGGGCGTCGCGAGGTCCTTCATCCCGTAGGTGCCGATCGTCAGTCCGACGGTCGGCGAGGATTTGCCCGCGGCCGCCAGCAACGGTGCCGAGGAGAGCGCCCCGAGACCGGCGCCGACAATGACACGTGAGAAGTCGCGCCGACTCATCGGAGCGGCGCCAGGAAGCAGGGATTCGTTCATGTGGGAGGATGCAGTTGAGAGCTGAGAGTTGAGAGTTGAGGGTTGAGATCAAAACCAGGAGGAAAACGAGGATTGTGGGGGACCCGGTGACGCGCGGTTTAGCTCTGAAGGTCGAACTCTCAACTCTCAGCCCTCAACTTTCAACCGCTCGTAGTCCGACCTACGCCCGCAACGCGTCGATCTCCCAGCCCTTGCGGTACTGGCGGCGCACGAGGGCGGTCGCGGCCGGGTCGTCGAAACGCAGCTTGGCCGCGTCCCACACCAGGCGCCGCCCGGGGACGCGCTGGGCGATCGTGCCGAGCATGACGACTTCCGTGAGCGGGCCGGCGACGTCGAACGAGGAACTGGCCTGGCGGCCGGCGAGAATGGCGTTCGGCCACTCAAGATAATGGTCGAGCTTCTCGGCGGCCAGATCCGCAAACATCCGCTTGAGCGGACCGACCGTGTAGTCGCGGAACTTCTCCTGTGGATACAGCCGGGGCGGCGAGCCGGACGACACGTGCATGACGCCCTCGTCACCGATAAAGAGGGATCCGCCGCCGGGGACTTTGAATCCCTCGGGCAACTTGCCCGGATCAATCGGCTGCACCTTTTTCAGCCCATCCGACCAGGTGAAGCGGAAGCCCTCGTGCGTGTAGCGCGTCGCGGGGAACTCGTAGACCACGGTGCTCGCCTCCGGATACACGAGGTCGTCCAGATTGCTCACTTCGGCGCGGAGCGCGGTCGGCGCCCCGAGTTCGAGCGCCCAGACGACCACGTCCATGACGTGGCACCCCATGTCGCCCAACGCACCCGTTCCGAATTCCTTCCAGGCCCGCCAATTGAAGTTGTGGTAGAGAAACGTCTTGTAGGGGCGCGGCTCCGCGACGCCCGCCCACTCGTTCCAGTGGATGCCCTTGGGCAACGGATCTTCACCCACCGCCAGATCCCTGATTCCCGGAAGCCAAACCGGCTTCGACCCGAGGATTGAATAGGCTTCGCGGACTTTCCCAATCACGCCGCTCCGAATCGCCTGCACGGCGCAGCGATACCCCGTGCTCGAGCGATACTGGTTGCCCATGTGCGTGATGACGCCCTTCGAGCGGGCGAACTCCCGCATGACGCGGGCCTCGTGCACCGTCTGCGTCATCGGCTTCTGCACGAACACATGCTTGCCGAGCGCCATGGCGGTGAGCGCCACAGTGGCGTGCATGTGGTCTGGAGTGGAAACCGTGACGGCGTCGATGTCCCGCTGCTCGAGCATCCGGCGAAAATCCGTGTAGAGTTTCGCCTTGGGGAACATCCGCGCGGCGGCGCCGATGCCGAGCGAGCGCGCCGTCTGCACCGGCGCCAGGTTGGGCGGCTGCGGGCCGCCATCCCGGTGATCGATGTCGCACAGCGCCACGATGTCGTGGAGCCGGCCTTCGTCGCTCACGCCGCGCAAGTCGTCCCAGCCCTTGCCGGCGGCGCCGACGCAGGCGATGCGGAGTCGCCGGCCGGCTGGCTCGGCGCGCGCACGCCGGGGGAGCGTGCCAAGGAGGCCAAGCCACGCGCCACCGGCGGCGACGGTGCGGCCAAAATCACGCCGGGTCATTGGGGCGGTCTTTGTCGTCTTCATTTTTAAGATCCAAATGCCGCGCCGGGATTGACGCGGGAGCCTGCAAAAAAATCATCCCTTTCGAACTGTACGGCGGCCGACGTCGCGAGCCGGCGTGTACCAACCCCCGGACGCGATCGGACCGCCCGACTCATGCTTTGGGAGCGGATCCCGGGAGCAGGCCGGAGAAAATGGCAGCGATGAAAGGGCACACGGCGCCGCGCGGGTGCATCGTCGGGTGAGCAAGGAGGGGAATTCCGCGGCACGGAGCGGACGGTAGTCGGTCTGCGGCGCAGTGACCAAGGGAAAGAACGAGGTCCGGCGAGAATACCAGAGACGCTGCGGTGCCGTTAATTCCGGGGCCAAGGTGGGCTCGAGGCCCTTGTCCGGGCCAGCGCGACGCCTGCACTCGAAATAGCCTGTCCCTTTTGGGTCGGCCTCAAGACGGCACAACGCTGCCGCGAGTGCCTGTAATAACCTGTCCGTTCATCCCCCCTCCTACATCACCCTGCCGGCCGGCGGGGCCAGTTCAGGCCGTCGCAAGTTTGAGCAGACTCGCGGCCGCGGCCCGCGCCGCCCCGCACGGCGCCGTCGAACCGGTGGCGTGCGCGGCGACGATCGCACCGTCGATCAGCAGGCTGATCGTCTCCCCCAGCGCGGCAGGCGCCCTGGCTCCGGCGGCGTCCGCCAGCCCGGTCAGCATCCCAATCACGGCCTGTTTGTGCCGCCACGCCGCCTGATGAATCGGATGGTCCCGCTCGGGATATTCGCTGAGCGCCCGGATGAAGGCGCAGCCCTTGAAATCGTCGGTCGCGAACCAACCGTCCAGCCAGTCAAACACCGCCAGCAACCGGCGCGCCGGCGAGCGCCCCGCGGCTTCAACCGCGGCCTGGAGCCCGGCCTGAATTTCACGATCGCGCTTCTCCAGCACCGCGATGATCAGGTCCTCCTTCGCCGCGAAGTGATGGTAGAGCGTCATCTTGGCCACACCCGCCTCCGCGAGAAGTGTGTCGATGCCGACGGCGCGGTAACCGTCACGATAAAAGAGACGCCACGCCGTGGCCATGAGGTGCGCGCGCTTCGGCGAGACGATTTCAGGAGTAGAACCAGTGGCCGGCATGGCGCGAACAAGGCGGAAATTCACGGCGGAGACAAGCTGATAGACAGATTTGTCTACTTTGCGCTTGCGCACGGTAGACAGACCTGTCTTGTTTAACCGACCACGAGGTCATTCCGATTTCGCGGCCCGCCGTCATCACCAGAAAAAATCCACCATGAAAATCGCCATCATCATCCTGTCCGATCCAAAGTCCGGCACCGAGGAAGCCCTCGGTCGCGTCTTCAACGCCCTCGCTGTCGCCCACGAGGCCCTGCAGGCCGGCGACCAAGTCGAGGTCGTTTTCAACGGCGCCGGCACGCGTTGGCCCGCCGAGCTGAGCAAGGTCTCGCATCCCGCCAACGGTCTCTACAACGCCGTGCGCGAGGTCGTGAAGGGGGCATCCTGCGGCTGCGCCGCCGTGTTCGGCGCCACCAAGGAGGTTGAGGCCTGCGGACTGCCGCTGCTCAAAAGCAAGGCTCTGGCTGGCACGCCCGGTCTTTCAAACCTCCGCACCTATCTTGCCGACGGTTGGCAGACGCTCGTGTTCTGAGGCCGCTCCGCTCCGGTGAACCGCAATTCCCCCCCGTTCTCCCATGGCCGATAACTATCTGAATCTCGCCGTCACTCCGGCGGTGGCGCGGGCGCAAGCTCACTATTACGGCCAGGCGATGACCGTTCCAGGCGGCTCGCCTGCGGGCGGTCCGCTGGGGGAGGAGGAGCGCGCGTTCATCGCGGCGCGCGACAGCTTCTACCTCGCAACCGTGAACGAGGAGGGTTGGCCGTATATGCAACATCGCGGAGGTCCGGCCGGTTTTTTGCACGTGCTTGGGCCAACGTCGCTCGCGTTTGCCGATTTCAGGGGCAACCGGCAGTTGCTCTCGACCGGCAACGTCGCAGCTCAGGACCGGGTCTCCCTGTTCCTCATGGATTATCCTCAACGCACGCGCCTGAAAATTCTCGGGCACGCCCGCGTCGAGGACGCCCGCAGTCATCCGGAGCTGGTTGCCCGGCTCGCCGAGCCGGACGCTCGTCGCAGTGTCGAGCGGCTTTTCCTGATTGAGGTCGCGGCGTTTGACTGGAATTGCCCAAAATTCATCACGCCCCGCTACACGGCGGCGGAGGTGGATGAGGCCCTCGCGCCGCTTCGGCAGCGCATCGCCGAACTCGAATCCCAACTGGGAAAACAAAAATGACATGAACCCACGCCCCCCGCTCCCGCCGTTCACCGAGGAAACCGCCCGGCAAAAAATTCAGGCCGCCGAGGACGCATGGAACAGTCGCGACCCAGTGCGGGTGTCGCTCGCCTACACCGAGGACACGGAATGGCGCAACCGTACGGACTTCCTCAACGGACGCGCCCAGGTCGTCGAGTTCCTGCGCCGCAAGTGGAGCCGCGAGCTCGACTACCGGTTACGGAAGGAACTCTGGGCGTATCACGGAGACCGGATTGCGGTGCGCTTCGAATACGAATTCCATGATGCCGCGGGCCAATGGTGGCGCGCCTACGGCAACGAGAATTGGGAATTCGACGCGCACGGTCTCATGCGCCGCCGTTTCGCCAGCATCAACGACCTCGCGATCGCCGAGACGGACCGCAAGTTCCGCTGGGCGAGGCCGGCGTAGCCGCAGGAATTCAGTTGAGAGTTGATTGTTGAGAGTTGAGAGCAAAACCAAGAGGTGAATCACATTTTCCCACGTGATATCGCATCATTCCGTTCTGTAGATCGAACTCTCAACTCTCATCCCTCAACTCTCAACTGCATCGCTGCGGCAGCGGGATCCGCAGGCCGCGGGATCACTTCGCCGGCACCCCAACTTCCGCCTCGTCGTTTCCACTTGGTTCCATTGGATGTCGTCATGCCACGACGCCCCCTCCTGCGGTTCGCCGCGCTCGCCCTGTTCTGCCTCTCCGTTTGCGGCCTGCGCGCCGCGACCCCGTCGCGTCCCAACGTTCTCTTCGTCCTATCCGACGATCAGAGCTACCCGTTTCTCAGCTGCTACGGCGACACCAACGTCCGCACCCCGACGATCGACAAGCTCGCCGCGGAGGGAATGAAGTTCCACCGGATGTTCACGTCAGCGCCGCAATGCGTGCCGTCGCGGGCCGCATACCTCACGGGTCGGTCCGCGGTGGCGGCGCGTATGACGCGTTTTTCCTCTGCGCTGCCGGCAGACGAGATCACGTTTCCTGAACTGCTCCGCGAAAAGGCCGGCTACTTCACCGGCATCTGCGGCCGCACCTATCACCTCGACGGCTCGGGCCGTAACAGCGGCAACACGATTGGCGAGTTGATGCAGAAACACGGCATGAGGACCTTCGAGAAACGCGTCGACTATTTGCGCCAGGGCTCCGACGCCGAGGCGATCGAGCAGATGCGCGAGTTCCTTGACCGCAAGCCGAAGGAGAAACCGTTTTGCCTCTGGCTGAATTTCAGCGACCCGCACCATCCGTGGACGCCGCCCACGAGCGATCGTCCCGATCCGGCGTCGCTGAAGCTCCCGGCGCACTGGCCCGATCTTCCCGGCATGCGCGAGCAACTCGCCGACTACTGCGGCGAGGTGAACCGCGTCGATCGCAGCATGAAGGCGGTGCTCGATTTGCTGGCCGAGCGAGGCTTCGCCCCCAACACGCTCGTGATTTTCGCCGGCGACAACGGCGCGGCCTTCCCTCACGGCAAGGGCTCACTCTACGATCCCGGTTCCAATGTCCCGCTCGTGATTCGCTGGCCCGGCGTCGTCAAACCCGGCGGCGACTCCCGCACGTTGCTCAGCGGCGAGGACATCGCTCCGACCGTGCTCGCCGCCGCCGGCCTCGCCCCCGGACCCAAGATGAGCGGTCATAATTTCTTGCCGCTGCTCAAGGGCGAATCCTACACGCCGCGCCGCCACATTTTTGTCGAACGCGGGCCGCACGGCACCGCACCTGTGACCGTGGGCATGACCAATGGCGGCTACGACCTCTCGCGCTGCGTGCGCAGCGATCACTACAAATTCATCTATAACTGCACCCCATGGATTCCGTATGCGCCGGTCGATTCGGCTGGCGGAGCGGCCTGGCGCGAAATGACCGCAGCGAACGCCCAGGGCAAACTCGGCCCCGGTCTGCGCACCACCTACTTCACCGCCCCGCGGCCCGTCTACGAACTCTACGATCTGGACGCCGATCCGTCGGAACTCAAAAACCTCAGTGGAGATCCCGCGCTGCGTAAGGTTGAAGTCGAACTGCGCACCGCCCTGGCCGAGCAGATGATGCTCGATTTCGACTACCTTCCCCTGCCCGATCTACTCGACCGCGACGCCACGGCAGCGAAAGCCGGCAAGACCGGCAAAGGCGGCAAGACGAAGCGTTAAGCCCCACCGTAAGCTTGCCCGCCCACCCCATGAAACTCTCATCGTTGCTTTTCGCGCTTCTCCTCCTGCTGGCCGTCACGGTCTTTGCGGCCCAGAGCGGAGGACTCCCTTCCGATCCGACGACGCGCAACGCGAAAATCAAATGGGTCAACGAACCCAAACCGGGCGCACTCCCGGACGGCGTCACCCACCACACCTTCAAGAGCCAGGCGCTCAGTCGTGATGTCGGCTACTGTATTTATCTTCCGCCCGGTTACGGGACAGCTCCCGCCAAGCGCTACCCCGTCATCTACAACCTCCACGGCGCCGGCGGGAATGAATTGCACAGCTTCACGGATGTGAAGGCACTGCACGACGGCATCGTCTCTGGCCGCTGGCCTGCGATGATCGTCGTGCTCCCCAATGGCGGCGCCAGCACGTTCTACAAAGACTCGGCCGACGGAAAACTTCCCGCCGAGACGCTGATTATCCGGGAACTCATTCCGCACATCGACGCCACCTACCGGACGATTGCGACGCGCGCCGGTCGCGCGATCGAGGGGTTCTCGATGGGCGGCCGCGGCGCCACGCGCCTCGCAATCAAATATCCCGAACTCTTCTGTTCCCTGCACAACCAGGCCGGCAACGTCCTGCACCTGCTCGATCTCTACGATCCCAAGAAGCCCTCCGAATATCCCAACAGCTACCTCGGCCCGGATCGCGCCCGCTACGTCGAGAACGATGTCTACACGCTGATCAAAAAGAACGCCGCGGCGATCAAGTCAGGTCTCCGGATCACGATTACCTGCGGCACCCAGGACGACGGCCACCTGCCGACCGTGCGCGATTTTCACGCGGCGCTGCTCGCCTCCGGCATCGACCACACCTACCTCGAGGTCGAGGGCCTGGCGCACGAGCACGACAAACTCGTGACCATGTACCGAACCACCTGGTTCGACTATCACGCCGAATCGTTCCGCCGTGCGGCGAAGTGACGGAATTCTGGCCCCTCGTTACTCCCCCGTGTTCAACTCCGTTTCGGCGTCAATTCCCAGAGGAAGTGTCACGTATTACGTGACACTTTTCCGGGCTCAAGTTTTCAAGTTCACGTCACCGGGCGCATCTGAATTTCCAAAACTTGGGGACGCGACGCCATCGTCGCGTTTCTTCGGCGACGGGGGCGTCGCCGCTCCAGTAATCGCACGCTTGTGGCCGAGGGCGTTTCCAGCATTTCCCCAAAGCGGGATGCGCCCCGCGCGACCGAGTGCTGCTAAATCCCCTCGCCGGACGTGAGCGCCAGTTCGACATCGAGCGGCAGCTTCGTGTTCTGCTCGGCGTACGTCTCCATGAAGTCGGTCCACGTTGCCGCGTCGGCAAAACTGACCTGGGTCGGCCGGCTCGCGACGACGCTCACCGCATACCCGCGCACGAGATTGATGATGTAGGTGAGGTTGTCGGGGTCGTATTCGAACGGCTGCGACCCGCCCGATTCGCTGTGCGCCCGCGCCATGAGGGTGTAGTCGCCCGGCGCGCTCACCGTCCAGAGGGCCTCCCAGCGGCACCAACTATACGGCTCCTGCGGGCCCTTGAGATGGGCGGCCTGCCAGGTGCGCCCACCGTCGCTGGAAACGTCGACGCGCACGACGCGTTCCTCGCCCGCCCAGGCCAGCCCGGCGATCTGATGCGTGCCATATCCGAGTTGGGCGCCCTCGCGCGGCTGCAGAATCTCGCTCTTGACCGCGCCCGGCCCGAGCGGCTCGGGGCGTTTGCCCTTCGGGCCCAGGCGGTTGATCGAATATTTCACCGTCTGGAAAAAACCCTGATAGGCGTGATCAATCACCATGATCGACCGCAGCCACTTCACCGAGGCGACACCATACCAGCCCGGCACAAAGAGCCGCATCGGCGCACCGTGGTTCGGCTCGAGCCACTCGCCGTTCATGCGCAATGCGATCAAGGTGTCGGGCCCGAGGGCTTTCGCCAGCGGCAGGCTGCGGGAAAAATTCATCGCCCGGCCGTCCTCCACCCCGCGATCGGCGCCTTCAAACACCACCTCGAGCGCTCCCGGCTGCAAGCCCGCCGCATCGAGCAGGTCCCGCAGCCGCACTCCCGTCCACTCGGCGTGACCAATCGCGCCCGCGCCCCATTGCACCCCGGCGGCGCGCTCCCGCAAAAAAGAGCGGCCGTTGCCCGCACACTCGACCGTCGCAAACACGGTGTGCTGCGGCATCGCGGCAAGTTGCGCGAGCGTCCACTTCGCCGGGCGTTGGACGAGCCCCTCGAGGCTCAGTTCCCAGGTCTCGGCGTTGGCGACCGCCGGCGGATCGAAGTGGTTCCGCACAAAAAACAACCGGTTCGGCGTCACCCAGCTGGCGGCGTGATCAAGGGGGGTTTCACTGTTCTCCGGCGACGACGTGACGATTTTTCGCTGCGAGTTCATCAGGAAGGGGTTTCGCCCATCACGACATTACCGGGATCGAATGGCAAGCGGGCATGCACGACATGGTTCGGAAAATGTTCTCACGGCGGAGGCGACCCTTCCGGCGGAACCGCGTGATCGTTCGCCACCGTCCCGCTGGGGTCATCTCTTCCGAATCGAAGTGACCGCGGGTCAGACCGACCATCCGCGTGGCACCGGGTTGGGGCTCGCTCTCGGAGAAAAAGTTCACTCACCCTTGGAGCGTCCGACCCATGCACCCCACTCCACTTTTTCGCGTCTCGCGCTTGTTCGTTCTCCTCGGCGGCCTCGCCCTGACGCTTTCCGCCCAGACCGCCCCGCCCGCTCCCGCCAAGGCGACGGCTCCCGCCGCCACCGAGCCCGCGGTCGTACTCTCGCCGTTCGAGGTCAACGCCACCGACGACAAGGGCTACGCGGCGTCCTCGGCGCTCGCAGGCACGCGTACCAACGAGAAACTCGCCAACCTGCCCAACTCCATCTCCGTCTTCACCGCCGATCTGATGAACGACCTCGCGCTCAACGATTTCTTCGGCGCCGTCGAATTCGCGGTCGGAGCGGAGAACATCTTCAACGACACCGGCACCGTCGGGGCGCCCGTCGGCTCGCGCTCCGGCAACCAGATCAGTTTCCGCGGCATTCCGTCCATCCGCCAGCTCCGCGACGGCTTCCCGTGGTTCCTCCCGGCCGACACCTACAACACGGAACGCATCGAGTTCGCGCGGGGGCCCGGAGGTCTCGCCTACGGTGACGTCGACCCCACCGGCATCATCAACGTCTCCACCAAGCGCGCCACGTTTCGCCGCGCCGCCAGCGCGACGGTGCGCATGGACTCCTACGGCACCCAACGCTACTCGGTCGACCTCAACCAGCCGCTTCTCCCGCGCCTCGCCCTCCGTTTCAACGCACTCAATTCCGAGGTGGAGCAGTACCGACAGCGCGCCAACCGTGATTTCCGCGGCTACGCCGGCGCGCTCCGCTGGGAACCGTTCCAGGATCGACGCACCCGCCTCGATGTGAACTACGAGGGCGGCAAGACCCGCAACAACCAGAGCACGCTCCATCTCAACGACGGGATGAAGGCCTACGTCCGCGGCACCGGCACGAACGCCGCCGACGCCGATCCGAACAACCCGGGCGTGCAGGTCAACGGTATCGGCATGCGCCGCATCGCCGCCCCGGGCAATGCGCACGTTTACCTCGACCTGGGCGGCACGCTTTACGACATGCAGTCGACCGCCACGACCACCTTCCGCAACTCCGCCGTCCTCACCGGCGCCACCAACGCCAACGGCACCGATCCGCAGAATCCGGTGCGTTATCCGCTCACCACGATTCCCTACAGCGTGTATCCGGATGGCGAGGACTGGGGTGGCCCCAGCAACCGCCACGACACAGATTTTCACGCGTACAACGTCGAGCTCTCGCACCAGCTCGGCGATCACCTGCGCCTGCTCGTGGCTCACAACGGCCAGGTCGACGCCACCACGCGGCTGCAGACGTACTCCTCCGCCGGCGCCCTCGGCATGAATTCCCGCGCCGTCTTCATCGACGTCAACCGGGTGCTGCCCCACCCGAACCAGCCCAACGTCACCATCCCCAACCCGCGCTTCGAACAGCTCTTCCTCGCCTACGCCCCCACGTTCACCGACGACGGCAACAAATCCGCCGGCTGGCGCACCTCCGCCGTCTATGACACCAAGCTGCCTTTCTGGAATTCCACCTTCCGCGCCGTCGCCGGCGCCAGCTACCGTCGCGAGCAAAACTACCTCGACACGTTCTCGTTTGCGATGGACCAGAAGGAAATCGCCCGCCGCGGACTCACCGGCGCCGCCGCCACCTACGCCAACAACCTCGTTCATCCGGTGCACTACCTCGCCGACGGCAACAGCGACGAGGCGCTGCGCTTCGAGACTACTCCCGGCGTCACGACGTTCTACCGCAGCGGCACCGCGCAGACACGCTTCGACCAGACGCTCGGCTCCGGCAACCTCACGACGATCGGTTCGTTCTTCAACGGCCGCCTCCACACCAGCGCCGGCATCAGCCGCGACTACTTCCGCCAAAACCGCGCCCGCGCCCCCATCACCCTCGCCGCCACCGGCGAAACCCGGCTCGTCGATCTCACCGGCCAGCCGATCTTGAATCCGTCGGGCTATAACATTCCCGTCGAGCCCTTCAACCGCACCTACGCCACCAACCAAACCTACGGCGGCGTCTTCCGCGTGCTGCCGTGGCTCGCGCTCGGCGGAGGTTACTTCGAGTCGTCACTCTTCACCGACAGCGTGAGCTTCGAACTCTCCGGCCGGCCCCGCCTTCCACGCACCGGCGAAGGTCACGAATTCAGCCTGCGCTTCAATTTCCTCGACGACCGGATCAACGCCACCATCACGCGCTTCAAGACGACTTCCGAGAACAATGCCCTCGGCCTCAGCGCCGGAGCGCAGACCGAACTCAACGCGCTCCTGCCCGCCGGTCAGCGGCTCCTCGGCACCGGGGACTATCGCGATCAGGAAACCGAGGGCTGGGAAGTCGAGTCCCAGATCAACCTCAGCCGCCAGTGGACGGTGCGCGCCACCTATTCGATGAACCGCGTACAATTCGGACGCTTCTTCCCGCTGGTGCGGCCCTACCTCGCCGCCGCGCAAGCCGCCGCCAAGGCGCAGGGCCTCGACCCCGAGGATGCCACCGCCCTGACTCAGCAACTCATCGACGACACCGAGGGCTCGGTCCGGGCCGTTCGCCGCGAGACCGCCAATATCACCACCCGCTATAGCTTCATCCAGGGCCGGCTCAAGGGCTTCGCGATCGGCACGTCCGCCCGCTACGCCATGGGCCGCCCGCGCGCCGCCCTCTCCTCCGGCGGCGTCGTCGTGCTGCCCGCCACCACCACCAGCAGCTACATTTTGGTGAACCCCTTCGTGACCTATCGTCGAAAGCTCTTCAACCACGCCTTCACCGTCCAACTCAACGTCAACAACGTCCTCGGCCTCAACTCCGACCAGGGCAACAGCTACACATGGCCCCGCAAAACCGAACCGCGGCAGTACATCACGACGGTCACGATGGACTGGTGAACGCGCCGCCTGTAACGACTGACCGGCCCAGACGTCCTTCAGCCGATGATTAACCGCCGCGCCCTCGCCGTTGCCTCCGCGTGGATGGCCCACACGTTCTTGTCGGCCGCCAGCACGCCGGTCGGCCTGGATTTCATCGAGGAACGCTTCCGTCAGCTCGATTGCAATCACGACGGCAAGCTGACGCGGGAGGAAGCCGCCGGCGCGCCTTGGTTCGACCGCGTCGATCGTCGCGGAACCGGCGTCGTCACCTTGGAGGAAATTCAGGCGATCGCGCGCCGCTTCGGCACGGGCCGCGAAATCGCCACCGGGAATTCTCCCGCCGACGCCACCGCCGCAGTCACCGCGGCCCCGGAATCTCCGCGGGAAGCTCCGAAAATCCTCAAACCCGGCGAGCGCGGCATCGGTCGCCTCATCGCGGATCTGTCGTTCACCGACATCTCGGGGGCGACCGGGCGATTCTCTGAGTATCGGAGCGGGAAGGCGCTCGTCATCGCCCTCACCGGCACAAGTTGCCCGCTGGCGAAGAAATATCTCCCCAGCCTCGCCCAGCTCGAAAAGGAATTCGCCGCCAAGGGCGTGGTGTTTCTCTACATCGCTCCGACCGCAACCGACACCCCCGCGGAACTCCGCGCCGCCGCCCAGGAAAACGGCATCAAGGGCCGTACCGTGCACGATCGTGACGCGCAGCTCGTCGCCGCCCTCGGCGCGCAGACGACGACCGAGGTCTTTGTCCTCGATGCGGCGCGCACCCTGGTGTTTCGCGGCGCCGTCGACGATCAATACGGCCTCGGCTACTCGCTCGATGCACCACGCGCCACCTACCTGCGCGACGCGCTCGACGCGCTTCTCAAAGGCAAGCGCCCGCCAGTCGCCGCCACCGAGGCACCGGGATGCGCACTGGACTATACCGCCCCCGCGGCCGGCGCTGGCACCGTCACGTACCACAATCGCATTTCACGGATCATCGAAAACAACTGCCTCGAATGTCACCGCCCAGGCGGCGTCGGGCCGTTCAGCCTCGCGACCTACGACGACGTGCGTTCGCACGCCGGGATGATCCGCAAACAGGTCGGACGCGGGGCGATGCCACCCTGGTTCGCCGCTCCGCCCGCCGTCGGCGAGAGCTCCCATTGGAAAAACGACCGCTCGCTCTCACCGGCCGACAAGACCGATCTGCTGGCGTGGATCGCTGGTGAAAAAACTGTCGGCGATCCGGCCGACGCCCCGCTGCCTCGCACATTTCCCGTCGGATGGACGATCGAAAAGCCCGACGCCGTGATCGAACTCCCCAACGCCGTCGCGATCAAAGCAAGCGGGGTCATGCCGTACCAGACGTTCCGCGTCGCGACGTATTTCACCGAGGACAAATGGGTGCGGGCCTACGAGGTGCAGCCGACCGACCGCGGCGTCGTCCACCACGTGATCGTCAAGGTGTATCCTCCCGGGGCGAAGGCCGGCACGAGCGGGAATGAACGTGATGCAGCCGGTGAGCGCGAAGGCTTCTTCGCCGCCTATGTCCCGGGCAACAACCATGCGATTTTCCCGCCGGGCTTCGCGAAAAAGATTCCCGCCGGCGCGACGGTGGTTTTCCAGATGCACTACACGCCGAACGGAAAGGCCACGACCGATCGGACGCGGCTCGGCCTCGTTTTTGCCTCGGAGCCACCACGCCATGTGATCCACGTGACCGGGATCGCCAATCCGCGCCTGCAAATCCCGGCCGGCGACGCCAACCATCCGGAGACCGCCAGCATCACGGTGCCGACGGAGGTCACGTTGCTCAGCTTTGCGCCACACATGCACGTGCGCGGCAAGGCCGCGCGCTATGAAGCGGTCCTTCCCGACGGCACTCGCCAGAACCTCCTCGATGTGCCCGCGTACGACTTCAACTGGCAGCTCCAATATCAGCTTGCGACCCCGCTGACTCTGCCGCGAGGAACACGCGTCATCTACACGGCGTGGTACGACAACAGCAGCGGCAACCCCGCCAATCCGGATCCGACGAAGACGGTGCGCTGGGGCCCGCAGACGTTTGACGAGATGATGCTCGGCTACGTGGAGTATTACATTCCCGGCCAGACCGTGCTCGCCCAGGTGGATCGAGGCGGCGCGAACCGTCGCTGAGTTGGGAGGGAGCGCGGCCGCCTGCGAAGTCAGCGATTTTAGATTGGAGGTGCGCGGCTTCCGATTTCACGCTCCGCTCACTCCATGCCCCTCCTCCGCCTCTCCGCCTCCTTCCTGCTCGCACTGGTCACGGTTGTTTCGGGCTTCGCCGCCAATCGCGACGATCGTCCAAACATCCTCCTCATCGTCGCCGACGATCTCGGTTACAACGACGTCGGATTCCAGGGCGCCCGTGACATCCTCACGCCCAATCTCGACCGTCTCGCCGCCTCCGGCGTGCGCTGCACCGACGGCTACGTTTCCTATTCGGTCTGCAGTCCATCGCGCGCCGGATTTCTCACCGGCCGCTACCAGCAGCGTTTCGGTCACGAGTTCAATCCGAAGTGGGACGCCACGAGCACCACACACGGTCTGCCGTTGAGTCAGACGACGATCGCCGACGGATTGCGCGCCGCCGGCTACACCACGGGCCTGGTCGGCAAGTGGCACCAGGGCGCGCATCCGCAATTCCATCCCAATCGACGCGGCTTCGATGAATTCTTCGGTTTCCTTGGAGGCGGCCATCGCTACCTGCCCGATTCCCATGCCGAGGTCGAAGTCGCCGCCGGCAAGAAGGGCAACACGGCCGACGCCGAGCACAACGCCCCGTTGCTGCGCAACGCGACGGTCGTCCCCGAGGAGGGTGAACTCACCACCCGCCTCGGCCAGGAGGCCACCGCGTCGGTGATGCGGCACGCGCACGACGCCAAGCCGTGGTTCCTCTACTTCGCCTTCAACGCCCCGCACAACCCGCTCGAAGCGCGGCCCGACATGCTGAAGAAATTTGCCGGCATCGCCGACGAGCGCCGCCGCACCTATGCCGCCATGGTCGCGACCCTCGACGAATCCATCGGCCGCGTGCTCGCCGCTCTCGAGTCGACGGGCCAGCGCGAGCGCACGCTGATTTTCTTTTTCTCCGACAACGGCGGGCCGATGACCAAGCGCAACGCCAACACCTCGGTCAATACCCCGCTCCGCGGCCAGAAGGGCGATGTCTTCGAGGGCGGCATTCGCGTGCCGTTCCTCGTTTCCTGGCCAGGCAAAATCCCGGCCGGCGGCACCTATTCGCAACCGGTCATCTCGCTCGACGTGCTGCCGACGGCACTCGCCGCTGCCCGTACCAAGCGCGACGCAAAGCTTCCCGCGCTCGACGGCGTCGATCTGCTGCCCTATCTGACCGGCGCCAACAAATCCGCACCCCACGCCCGGCTCTTCTGGCGAATGGATGGCGGCGAGGCTTTCGCTGTCCGCGAAGGAAATTGGAAATGGATGCGCACGTATTCCAACCCGCCCGAACTCTACGATCTCGCCACGGATCTCGCGGAGAAGAAAAACGTCGTTGCCGCCCACCCCGAGGTCGCCGCGCGGCTCGCCGCTGCGTCGGCCGAATGGAACCGCGGCCTCGCCGCGCCAATTTTCGTCAACAATCCGTTCGGCGGCCTGATCAACCGCACCGGGTTGGAAAAATCGTCCGCGCCGTAACCGGCAGTTCGCCCCCTCCCCTCCGATGTTCACTCCTGCCCGGATCCTCTGCGCCCTGCTGGTGCTCTCCTCCCTCGGCGTTCGCGCCGCCGACGACCTCGACAAAACCATCGAGCGAATATTCGGGGAGAAAAAGGAATTCGAGCCGAAGACGTTCGGCCCCGCGAAGTGGCTTGAGGACGGGGCGAGCTACACGACACTGGAAAAGTCCGCCGCCTCCAAGTCCGGCAAGGACATCGTCCGCTACGAAGCTGCGTCCGGAAAACGCGAGATCCTCGTCACCGCGGCGCAGCTTACCCCAGCGGGTGCGGACGCCAAGCCGCTCACGATCGAAGACTACGCCTGGTCCAAGGACGGCCGATGGCTCCTCGTTTTCACCAACGCGCAAAAGGTCTGGCGGCAAAAAACCCGCGGCGACTACTGGGTGCTCGAACGAACGGGCGGCAAGCTCCGCCAGCTCGGCGGCAAAGCACCGGCAGCCACGCTCATGTTCGCCAAGTTCTCACCCGACAGCAGCCGGGTTGCCTACGTGCAGGCGAACAACCTTTACGTCGAAAACGTGAAGACCGGTTCCGTCAAGGCGCTCACGAGCGACGGATCGAAGACGGTGATCAATGGCACCGCCGACTGGGTCAATGAGGAGGAACTGGCGATTCGCGACGGGTTTCTCTGGAGCGACGACAGCCGCAGCCTCGCCTACTGGCAGTTCGATACCGCTGGCGTCCGCGACTACACGCTCCTCAAGACCACCGGCAGCCTTTATCCCGAAGCCACGTCGTTTCCCTATCCGAAAGTCGGCACGCCGAATTCCGCCGTGCGCGTCGGTGTCGTCTCCGCCACCGGCGGCCGGACCCGCTGGATGGACCTGCCCGGCGATCAGCGCGACCGCTACATCGCCCGCGTCTCCTGGGTCAAGGGCACCTCCGAACTCGTCCTGCACCAGCTGAACCGCCTCCAGAACCAGCTCGATGTCTACCTCGGCGACGCCCGCACCGGCAAGGTGTCTCCGCTCTTCCATGACGCCGATCGGGCCTGGGTCTCGGTCCGCGAACCGGCCCGCTGGTCCAACGACGGCCGCACCCTCCTGATCCTGAGCGAACGCGACGGCTGGCAGCAGATCTACGCGGTGTCCCGCGCCGATCGCGTCGCGCGCCGGATTACTCCCCAGCCGGCCGACACACTGAGCATCGTCGGATCCGATGCGAAGGACGAATGGGTTTACCACCTCGCCTCTCCGGACAACGCGACCCAGCGCTATCTTTATCGCACCCGGCTCGACGGGTCGGGCACCACCGAGCGCATTACTCCGGCCCAACTGCCGGGCACGCACAGCTATGTCGCCTCCCCCGGATCCGCCTACGCATTTCACACCTATTCGACGTTTGACCGTCCACCCGTCACCGATCTCGTGCGCCTGCCCAGCCATGAAATTGTCCGCCCCCTGGAGGACAACCGGGGCCTCCATGACAAGGTCGCGGCCCTGGCCCGGCCGACCGAATTCTTCTCAGTCGACGCCGGTGACGGAGTCCGCCTCGACGGCTGGATGATCAAGCCGAAGGACTTCGACGCGCGGCAGACGTATCCGGTGGTCGTTTACATCTACGGCGAAACGGCGAGCGCGACGGTCACGGACGCCTGGGCCGCGGGCCGCACGCTGTTCCACTGGGCGCTCGCTGACGCCGGGTACATCGTCCTCAGCATGGACAATCGCGGCACCCCGGCGCCCAAGGGCCGCGACTGGCGCAAGGTGATCTACGGCGAGGTCAACGTGCTGGCGACCCGGGAACAGACCACCGCGTTGAAGAATCTGCTGCGGGAACGCCCCTATCTTGACGGATCACGCGTCGGCGTCTGGGGCCACAGCGGCGGCGGCTCCAACACGCTCAACCTGCTCTTTCGCTCGCCCGACACCTATCACGTCGGCATCTCCCTCGCCCCAGTGACCGACCAGCTCCTTTACGACACGATTTATCAGGAGCGCTACGTGGGGCTGCCCGCCCAGAATGCCGAAGGTTACAAGAAGGGATCGCCCATCACGTTCGCCGAGGGCCTGCGCGGGAAATTGCTGCTGATCCACGGCGCGGCGGACGACAACGTGCACTTTCAGAACACCGAGCGGCTGATCAACCGGCTCGTCGAGCTGCAGAAGCCGTTCGACCTGATGGTGTATCCGAATGGGTCGCACGCGATCACCGAGGGCAAGGGTTACAACGTCCACCGCTACCAGCTCATGGCGCGCTATTTTCGGACCAACCTTCCCGCCGGCGGCCGCCCGATTGCCGCCAGCCAATAGTCCGGACAGCCCACTCCGGGTGTCAGAGTTCACGTTGCGTACCAGCGGACGGCGACAGCAGAGACCCCGAAGTAAGCGGAGAAGGCGATGAACCCCCACAAGGGAGTCAGGAACCGCTGTTCCGACGTCGCGCTCCGCGGGAGCAGCCGCCAACACCAGGAAAGCAGGACCACGGCGGGAAATCCCGAAAGAAAGCCCCAGCCGCTGACCAGGAACACCCAACCGCAGGCCCAATAATATCCGAAACAAATCACGACAAAGACCAACACCGGCACATAAGTCCGGAGCCGTCGCGGACTGGGCGGGGAAACATGCCGTGGGCCCCGGCATTCGGGCACGCTCCAGGCGAAAAGCGCAAACAGGGAAACCGGCGCGACGAAAATGAACCGCCCCAGCGCGACCGTGAGCCCGCCCGTTCCCGCCACCCCGAGGACGATAGCCGGCAGCGTCCAGTCCAGGTGCCGCACCGAGCCCGGCAACCGTCGGTCCAATCCGAACGCGATCGCGAGCAGCGCAACGGAACAGAGATACCATTCCAGCAGCACGGGGAGCGACGGGGCGATGAACGCGTCGGTGCGATAATGTCCGAACCAAGCGCGGACGCGGGCTCCAATACCGGGGGCCTCGGCCGCCTGATTTCGGGGAGGCGTCTCGCCCGCTGGCCGGCCGGCGGACACCGCGCCGGCCCCGACGGCGTAACACGCGATGCTGCCGGCACCGCGCACCAACAAACGGTCGTCCATAAATACCGGGGCGGCCCAGATTTTTCCCTTCTGGGGCAATGAGGCCCGCGCGAGTTCGCGAAATTCCCCCGGGTCCGGTTCGAGCAATGCCAGGCCGCCCTCGTCATCGAGCAGCACCAGACGGTCGCCCACGAGCGTCACCGAGCAATGACTGATTCCGGTCCGCGTCCAACGCACCGCTCCGGTGGCAAACTCCACACACTTCAAGGTGCCGCGGGTGCGCCCGTAAAGCTCCGCCTGCTGTGACTGCACGTCGAACCCGAAAAGATTCCCGTCGTACAACGCCGATGGCAGCACGTCATTTGAGAGGATCCGATCTTCCCAGACGGTCTCCGCCCGCACCGCCCCGTCGACCCAGGCGAGCCGATAGACCCTCGCGCCACGGCGAAACGCCGACGGGCAGAACAGGAGCGGTTCCTCGTAGATTGGCCAAATCGAGTGTTCGTCGTAGCCGCGCGTCCACTCGTCCTTCCATCGCTCCACACCGGTTGCGCGATCGAAGAGCCCGACGCCGTTGCGCAGCGGGAGGAGAATCAACTCCCGGCCGCCCAACGTGAGGCGCTGACACGAAGCGTAGCTCGGATGGGCGGCGCCGCCCCGCCAGATCAGCTCACCCGTATCCGCATCGAGGCAAAAGAGCGTCGCACCACCACCACCGGCGGGCGCGGGCGCATACAACCGTCCATCCAGGACGAGGGGAGTAGCGGAATAGCCGAAGTCCACGCCCGCATTGCCCGGCAGCGTGGTCGCGTCGAAGCGCCACAAAATCGAACCATTCTCCACCCGCGCGCAGAGGATCGAACCATAGCAATCGGCGAAATAGATCTTCCCGCCCACCAGCGTCGGCGTGCCATAAGGCCCGGGATACCGACCGTCCATTTCCCAGGGATACGCGAACCGCGTTCGCCACACCACAGTACCCGAACGCAGATTCAGGCAGACCAATTCCTGGCCCGACGATGTCTGGTGCAAGGTGAACACCCGTCCGCCTCCGACCACCATCCCGGAGAATCCCTGTCCGAGGGGCTGTTCCCAGAGCTGGGCCGGACCGGCGGCTGGCCACGGCGGCAACGGCGTGCGGCGCGGAAATCGTCCATCGAACCGCGCACCCCGGGCGTGCGGCCAACCCGCCGCGTCCACCTCGGACGCGGGCGCGGCGCGGACGCAGGAAGCACCCACCCAGGCCAGCGCGAGCAGACAGAGGAGATTACTCAATTTCACGGGTGGGCGCGTGTTTGTTCCGGATGAGAGGCCGACCGAGGGGCGAAGGCGAGCAAACCCTCTGGCCTCCTAGATTGCGACTCGCCTGCGGCGCGGACGCCGCCTACGTCTTGGGCTGTTTTCGTCGCTTTCAACTCCCTGCATCGCTTCATGAAACTTCGCCTCCTCTCACTCCTGACGTTGCTCGGCTCCGCGGCCGTCGCGCTCGCCGCCAAGCCGGCCCGGCCCAACTTCCTCTGGTTGGTCGCGGAAGACTCGGGACCGTCCGCGTACAGCTGCTACGGACTCCAGCCGGCCGCGGCCACGCCGAACATCGACAAGCTCGCGGCCGGCGGCATGCGGTTCGACCGTTTCTACACCACCGCACCAGTGTGCTCTGCGGCACGCTCCGCGTGGAACACCGGCGTTTACCAGACGACGCTCGGCGCTCACCACCACCGCACGCCGAACAAAAAGCCGCTGCCCGAGGGGATCCGCCCGCTCGGCGAATGGTTTCGCGCGGCAGGTTACTACACCGCCAACGTCCGGGAATTCCCGTCGGAGATGGGCATCCGTGGTGCCGGCAAGACGGACTGGAACTTCATCCCGCTCGAAACCCAACTGTTTCAAGGTGATCGCTGGTCCGACCTCGCCGCCCATCAGCCGTTCTATGCGCAGGTCAATTTTCAGGAAACCCACCGCGACTACAACGCCGAGGGCATCACCGATCCGGCCAAAATTGTCCTGCCTCCGTACTACCCCGACCATCCGGTCATCCGGAAGGACTACGCCGACTACCTCGATTCCGCGCGCCGTCTCGACGGCAAGATCGCGAAAGTCCTCGCCCGGCTTGAGCAGGAGGGCCTGGCCGACAACACCGTCATCATCTTCATGGGCGACAACGGCGAGTCCCACATCCGCGGCAAACAGTTCTGTTACGAGGAAGGCCTGAACGTCCCCTTGATTGTCCGCTGGCCCAAGGGCATCCCGGCGCCCGCCCACTACCGCGCCGGCGCGAGCGATCGCCGTCTCCTCGAGGGCATCGACATGCCGCCGACCCTGCTCAGCCTCGCCGGCGAGGCCGTACCCGCGAAAATGCAGGGCGTGCCCTTCCTCGGCAACAAGGTGGTCGCGGAGAAGAAATACGTCTTCGGCGCCCGCGACCGTTGCGACGAAACGGCGATGCGGATCCGCACCGTGCGCGACGACCGCTACCGTTACATCCGCACGTTCACGCCCGAGGTTCCTTTCTTTTCGCCCAACGCGTACAAGACCCGCCAATACCCCGCCTGGACACTCATGCCGCAACTGCACAAGGAGGGTAAACTCACGGAACCCCAGGCGTTCCTCTGCCAGCCACGCCAACCCGAGGAACAGCTCTTCGACATGACCGCGGATCCGCACGAAATCAAAAACCTGACTACGTCGACCCAGCCCGAGCACGTCGCGGCACTCAAGCGGCTGCGGGCCGAACTCGAATCGTGGGTCATCCGCACCGACGACCAGGGTCGTTTTCCGGAAAAAATGTCCGCGGCCGAAGCGGATAACGCCAGTCGCGCCAAGTCCGGCCCGGGCGGGAAGAAGAAAAAGGCGTAACCGCCCCCTCCCCCGGGGGCGTCCGGGAGATTGTCATGTCACCTGGGGACGCACCCAGCCCAGCTGGGGGACGGACGCCCTCGTCGCGTGGTTTGAGACCGCGACGATAACAGGACGGCGCCGCCCACGCCGCGGAATCTCGAACTACCGAGCCGCGGGGTTCCATCCATCCGCGCCGCCGAGCACTTGCTGCGGGGTGAGCTTGGCGGCGTCGGCCGCCGTGAGCGGTTTGGCCCACGGCGCACGCTGCGCCCCACCGGCGCCGGCTCCCTTGCTGCCGAATTCGGCGTAAAACGTCGTTTTTTCCGCGTCCTTCTTGCCCCAATTGTTCCACCCCACGGGAGGAATGACCTCGCTCATTTCCGTGCGGACGAAAACCGTTCGGGCGTAGTCCCGCCACGGACGGCCCAGATAGGATTTTACGCCCGGCGCCCCCGTGAGCCGGCAATCGGCAAAGACAAAACCGTGCGGCGCACCCTGCGGGGTCGACGCCGCGGTGATGTAGCCGTCTTTCAGGCAATGGATGTGACAGCGCGCAAAATACGAGGTCGCCGCGCCAAAGATGAAATCGACATGCCCCTCGATGTAGCAGTCCTCGAAATAATGCCGGCCGCGATTCACGAGAATCGTGTCCTGCCAGCCCAGAAACCGGCATTTCCGAAAAGTCAGCCGATCCCCGTCAGCGCGGAGCGCCAGTGCCTGCGCCACCGGCCCCGCGGAATTGGCCAGGGTGATGTTCTCCCAAATCATGCCGTCGCCGTCGATCTCCACGGTCGGCGTGCGAAACGTGCCAATCGGCTTGCCGTCAGGCCCCGGGAGATTGGCGTGCAGGTCGTACGTCACGATCGTCGTCGCAGCGTCCTCCCCCTGCACGAGAATGTTGCCGCGTTCGCGCTGCACGTAGATCCGTTCGCGATAGGTGCCGCGTTTGACGAAAATGATCCAGTAGCCGTCCTCGCGCCCGGTCCGCATCGGGGCCGCACTGATCGCCTCCTGCAACGAGGTGTATTTTCCGGAGCCATCGGCCGCCACGACCACATCCGGACCCGCTGCCGCCATGGACCCAGCCGCGAACACCACGAGAAGCGCCGCCATGCGGATTAATTTCATCAGTCGACCCTCGGAGAATCCGACTGGTACTTCAAGATAACAGCCGGACGGCAGGCACGATCGCCGCAATCGCCGTGACTCCACCCGGCGGTTGCGATTCAACGTTTGGGCACCCAAAGGCTCTTCTTCCCCGATGAAACTCCTCCTCCGTCCGATCGTCGCCAGTTTGCTGCTGTTCGTCTGCCAGCTCCACGCGGCCGGCAAACCCAACGTCATCGTCATCCTCGCGGACGATGTCGGTTATTCCGACATCGGCTGCTACGGCGGCGAAATCAATACCCCGAACCTCGATGCGCTTGCCGCGGGCGGCCTGCGCTTCACGCAATTCTACAACACCGCCCGCTGCTGTCCCACGCGCGCCGCGCTGCTCACAGGGCTCTATCCCCATCAGGCGGGCATCGGTCACATGATGGACGACAACGGCTCGGACGGCTATCGCGGCAATCTCAGCCGGCGGGCCGCGACCCTCGCCGAAGCAGTCAAGCCCGCCGGCTACCGCGCGTATGCGGTCGGAAAGTGGCACGTGACGCCCGGCGTCAACGCCGCCCAGCTCACCCACCGGGAAAACTGGCCGCTGCAACGCGGGTTCGATCGCTACTACGGCACCATTCATGGCGCAGGCAGTTTCTGGGATCCGAGTTCGCTCGTGCGCGACAACACGATTCTCACCGCCGTCAACGATCCCGAGTATCGGCCGGCGGAATACTATTACACCGACGCCATCAGCGATCACGCCGCCAAGTTCGTCCGCGAGCACGCACGCGATCACAAACAGGAGCCCTTCCTCCTCTACGTCGCGTACACCGCGGCGCACTGGCCGATGCACGCGCGCGAACGCGACATCGCCAAGTACAAGGGAAAGTACGACGCCGGCTATGCCGCCATCCGCGCGGCCCGTTGGGAAAAGCAGAAACGCCTCGGCGTCGTGGACGCGAAATGGGGCGTCTCCCCGATTGCCGGCGACTGGGCGGCGGTGCAGAACAAGGAGTTCGAGGCGCGCTGCATGGAAGTCTATGCCGCGATGCTCGAGGTGATGGACGAGGGCATCGGCCGCATCGTGGCGGAACTCAAGGCCGCGGGCCAGTTCGACAACACGCTCATCTGCTTCCTGCAGGACAACGGCGGCAACGCCGAGGCCAACGGCCGCGCCGGACCCTTCGTCGCTCGCGCCGCGCAGCCCTCCCTCCCCCCGATGGGAAAAGACGCCCAGCAATTCGGCAGCAAGCCTGACCAGACCCGCGACGGCTGGCCCGTGCGCCAGGGCTACGGGGTCATGCCCGGCCCGGCCGACACCTACATCGCCTACGGCGGCAACTGGGGCAATGTCAGCAACACGCCGTTCCGCGAATACAAGCACTGGGTGCACGAGGGCGGCATCTCGACTCCGCTGATCGCTCATTGGCCGGCCGGCACCGCCGCCGCGCGCCGCGGCCAGCTTGAGCACCAACCCGGTCATCTCATCGACATCATGGCGACCTGCGTGGATTTGGCGGGAGCGACGTATCCGAGCACCTTGCACGGCGAGCGAATCATTCCCCGCGAGGGCGTGAGCCTCCGACCGGCGTTTGCAGGCAAGTCACTCCAGCGCGCCCAGCCAATCTTCTGGGAACACGAAGGCAACCGGGCGATGCGGGACGGCCCCTGGAAGCTCGTTTCGAAGCACCCCGGCGGCTGGGAACTCTACAACATCGATCTGGACCGGGCCGAGTTGAAGGACGTCGCGTCGCAAAATCCTGACCGCGTGAAGACGATGACCGCGCAATGGGAAGCGTGGGCGGCCCGCGTCGGCGTACGGCCTTGGCCATTGAAGGCGGAAACCGCAGATCAGGCAGCCCCGGCTGGGAAGAAAAAGAAGAGATAGCAGTAGCGAGCGGGCCGGGCCACGAATCCGGCGGCCAACTCACGAATGGCACACGCGTATCGCCCAGGCGGATCGTCCGCCCGGGCGACGGAGGTAAATTGCCTGATGCCGTCGCAACAAAGCTCGCCCAGCGCGGGAGAACGAGCCAAACTCATTTCCGCGCGCCCTCCCCCACACCGCGCTGCCTCGAAACGATTGCGGGTCGTCTTTGCCTGGTGACCCAACGGTTGTCCCACCCCACCCTTTACAATCATGCGCGAACCCCACCTCCCCTCGCGCATGATTTATTACGCTCACACCGCCACCAAGCCCGACGGATCTTCCGATCCCAATTGCGCCGCATGGCAGCGACTGGACGAGCACCTTCAAAACGTGGCGGAGGCGGCAGCGGGTTTCGCCGCCTCATTCGGCGCGGCCGACTGGGCTCGGTTGGCCGGACTTTGGCACGACCTCGGCAAATACTCCGCCGAGTTTCAGTCCTACCTCCGCGCCGCCGGCGGAGCCGAAGCTCATCTTGAAGAGTGCCCCGAAGTTTCAGGAAAAATCGATCATTCGACCGCGGGCGCCCAACACGCCGCGCGCGAACTGAAACACTTCGGTCCGCTTCTCGCCTACCTCGTCGCCGGCCACCACGCCGGCCTCCCCAACGGCCAAGACGCCACCACCGCCTGCCTCGAAGAAAGACTGCGCAAAATAATTCCCGCTTACACGACCGCACCGACCGCCCTGCTCGCGCTCGCCTCGGCTTCCTCGCGTCCTCCCGGCCATGCTCTCACCTCAGGCTACGCCCTTGGTTTCTTTCTTCGCCTGAGTTTCTCCGCTCTCGTCGACGCCGATTGGCTAGACACCGAAGGCTTTATGTCGCCCGGCAAATCGATTGCCCGTGCGGGTCAGCCCCAGCCGCCGCTCAACGCGCTCCGCGATTGCCTGGATTCCCATCTTGCCTGTTTCGGTGCGCCCGCGACACCTGTGCAAAACGCCCGTGCCGAAGTGCTCGCCGCCTGCCGCGCCGCTGCCAACCAATCGCCCGGCCTCTTCTCGCTCACGGTCCCCACCGGTGGCGGCAAAACCCTTTCATCACTCGCCTTCGCACTCGATCACGCGCTCCGCCACGGTTTCGAACGCATTATCTACGTCCTGCCGTTCACGAGCATCATCGAGCAAAACGCCGCCGTATTCCGCGCGGTCTTCGCCCCGCTCGGTGACGACATCGTCGTCGAACATCACTCGAATCTCGACCCTGACGCCGCGCATCTCACCGCCGCCTCCCGCCTCGCCACCGAGAACTGGGACGCCCGCCTCATCGTTACGACCAACGTCCAGTTCTTCGAGTCACTCCACGCCGCCCGGCCCTCCGCCTGCCGCAAACTCCACCGCCTCGCGCGCAGCGTTATCATCCTCGACGAAGCGCAGACGCTTCCGCTCACGTTGCTCCAGCCGTGCCTCTGCACCCTGCAAGAACTCGCGAGCCGCGACCCGCGCGGAAACTCGAACTACTCCGCCTCCATCGTTCTCTGCACCGCCACCCAGCCCGCCGTCGAACAACGTCCCGATTTCAAATCCGGTCTCCGCGACGTGCGCGAAATCACCACCGACCGCACTCAACTTTTCTCCATGCTCCGGCGCGTGCGTGTCACCGACCTCGGGCGCGTCCCGCTCCCCGACGCCGAACTCGCCGCCCGGCTTGCGACACACCCGCAGGCCCTCTGCATCGTCAACACCCGCCGCCACGCTGCCGAACTCTTCGCGCGTCTCCCCGCCGACGGCACGCGCCGGCACCTCAGCGCGCTCATGTGCCCCGCCCATCGCAGCGCCGTCCTCGGCGATCCGCACCACCCCGCGCCGGGCACGATCCGCCATGCATTGAAGAACAATCTCCCGTGCCGCGTCGTCACCACCCAACTTATCGAGGCCGGTGTCGATGTGGATTTCCCCGTCGTCTATCGCGCTCTCGCCGGCCTCGATTCCATTGCCCAGGCCGCGGGTCGCTGTAATCGCGAGGGCCGCCTCGCTGGCCTCGGCGACACCTTTGTTTTCACTCCCGAGCAACCGATTCCCAAAGGCTTTCTCCGTAAGTCCGCCGACTCCGCCGCGGAGATTCTTCCCCTCCACACCGCCGACCCGCTCTGCCCCGCCGCCATCGAAGCCTTCTTCCGCCTCCACTACTGGAAAAACGAGGACCAGACCGACGCGAAACGGATTCTCGAATGTTTCCCCGCAGGCTCAGCGAAGACTTGGCAACCAGCTGACCTCTTCGGCTTTCGCTTCAAAGACTGCGCCGAGCGTTTCCGCTTCATCGACTCCAACTATCAAGCCGTGCTCGTCCCCTATCGCGACCAAGGCCGCGATCTCATCGACGAACTCCGCGCCACCTTCGATCCGGCGGAACAGCTCAAACTCGCCCGCCGCCTCCAACGCTACATCGTGCAAATCCCGGAGCCTGTCACCCGCCAGCACCTCGGTCGCGGGCTCAGCTTCCTGCACGAGCGTTACCTCATCCTCGACGACGCCAACGCCTACTCTGAGGACCTCGGCCTCCAACTCGTCACCGACCGTATCTACGACCCCGAGCAGCTCATCGTTTCCTAAACACACTCCACCTCCATGTCCTACGGCATCTGCCTCCACGTCACCGGCGACTACGCCTGCTTCACCCGCCCCGAGATGAAGGCCGAGCGCGTCTCCTACGACGTCATCACGCCTTCCGCCGCTCGCGGACTGCTCGAAGCCATCTATTGGAAACCGCAAATCCGCTGGGTCATCGACCGCCTCCACATCCTTGCGCCGATTCAGTTCACCTCCGTCCGCCGCAACGAGGTTGCCTCCAAAATTCCCCTCGCCTCCGCCCGCACCGCGATGAAGGCCGGCCAGGGCAACCTCGGCGTCCACATCGAGGAAGATCGTCAGCAACGTGCCGCCCTCATCCTTCGCGACGTGTCCTACGTGATCGAAGCCCACTTCGACATCCTTGACCGCCGCTTCGACCGCGGCGGCCCCGAACTTCCCGCCAAAGACTGCGCCGGCAAACACCTCGACATGTTCACCCGCCGCGCCCGCGCCGGCCAATGTTTCCAACAACCCTACTTCGGCACCCGCGAATTTCCCGCCCGTTTCACGCTCCTCGAATCCACCGACCCGATCCCCGCGAGCACGCTCCCGCCCGCCGACCAAAACCGCGATTTTGGCTACATGCTCCATGATCTCGCCTTCGACCAGGACCCGAAAACCAAGGCCGTCCGCTCCACCACCCCGCGCTTCTTCCGCGCCGAGATGAAAGCCGGCATCATCACCGTCCCTCCCTTCCACCAAGCCCTCGCTTGAGACCGCGCCCGCCATGATCGCCCCCGAATCCTCTCCTCTGCGCGCGCTCGATCTCCTCTACGACCGCCTCGCCACCGACGCCCGCTACGACCTCGCCCGCCCTGGTTACAGCGCGCAAAAAGTCAGCTTCTGCATTCTCCTCAACCCCGACGGCTCCCTCTCGGCGATTCAGGACGAACGCGACACCTCTGGAAAAAAGCCCCTCGCCCGTCTCCTCACCCTTCCCGGTCAAGCCAAACCGTCCGGCCAAGGTCTCAACCCGTGCTTTCTCTGGGACAACAGCGCCTATCTCCTCGGTTACAAAACCGCCGACGAGAAACCTGAGCGCACCGCCAAAGCCCTCGCCGCGTTCCGCGATCGCCACGTCGCACTCGAAAGCACGCTCGCCGATCCCGGCTTCGCCGCCGTGTGCGCCTTCCTCCGCGCCTGGACTCCCGCGTGCGCCCTCGAACACAAAACCCAACTCGACGACTTCGCCGCCACCGGTTTCGGCGTCTTCCGCCTCGTCGGCGAGCACGCCTACGTCCACGACCGCCCCGCCATCGCCGCCTACTGGGCCAAGACGTCTCTCGCCGCCGATCCCAACACCACGCGTGGCCAATGTCTCATCACCGGCGACGCCGATCAACCGCTCGCCCAACTCGTCGAACCCGCAATCAAGGGCGTCTCTGGCGCACAATCGAGCGGCGCCAAAATCATCTCTTTCAACTGCGACTCATTCATTTCCTACGGTAAAGACCAGGCGCTCAACTCACCCATTTCCCAGTCCTCTGCCTTTCGCCACGCCACCGCGCTCAACGCCCTGCTCGCCGGCCCGCAATCTCGCCTGCACCGCGTGCAAATCGGCGACGCCACGACGGTGTTTTGGACCGGTGCGCCCACCATCACCGAAGGCTTCCTCGCCGCCTTCCTCGACGGTCATACGCCCGAGAGCGAGTCACTCGTCCAAGACGAAGCCCTCCGCGCCCGCCTCGGCACTTTCTTTGAAGTGCTCCGCTCCGGCGGCGGTCGAACACTCGACCGCCTCACCGACGACGCCACCACACCCTTCTACGTCCTCGGTCTCTCACCGAATGCCGCGCGCCTCTCTGTGCGTTTCTGGCACGCCGGCACGCTCGGCTCGCTCGTCGAACATCTGCGTGACCACTACGATGCTCTCCGCATCGTTCGACCTCCCGGCCCGCAGAACCCTGAGTTCCCCGCCGCGTGGCAACTCCTCCGCCAGACCGGCCGCGAGTCGAAAGACATTTCTCCGCTGCTCGCCGGCCCGTTTCTCCGCGCGGTCCTCACCGGCGCGCCTTACCCGCCCACCCTTGCCAGCGCCGTCATCGCCCGCATCCGCGCCGACCGCGATCTAAGCTACCTCCGCGCCGCCATCCTCAAAGCGTTTCTCAACCGCAACCATGACCAAAAAATTCCCATGAGCCTCGATCTCGCCCGCCCCGAACCTGCCTACCGCCTCGGCCGTCTTTTCGCCGCCCTCGAAAAAACCCAGGAAGACGCCCTCCCCGGTATCAACGCTACCGTCCGCGACCGCTTCTACAGCGCCGCCTCTGCCACACCGTCCACCGTCTTTCCGCGCCTCCTCCGCACCTACCAGCATCACCTTACGAAAGCCGCCGGCGAACGCGGCGTCGGCCTGAAAGTAAACCGCGAGCGTCTCGTGCAGGAAATCTGTTCCGGCCTCGCCGATATGCCCGCCCATCTCGGACTCGAAGGTCAGAGCCTATTCGCCCTCGGCTACTACCACCAACGCCAGGCCTTTTTCACCAAAGCCGACACCGAAGTCCAACCCGCCGCCTAAACCTTTCCTCGCTCCGTCAATCACCTCCCGACCCTCAATCCTCAACTCCGTCCTCCCATGAACCATCGCTACGACTTCGCCCTCCTCTTCGACATCACCGACGGCAATCCCAACGGCGACCCCGATGCCGGCAACCTCCCTCGCGTCGATCCCGAGACCGGCCACGGCATTGTCACCGACGTCTGCCTGAAGCGCAAAATCCGCAATTTCGTCCAGCTCACCCAAAATGAGCAACCCGGCCGCCAAATCTACGTCCGCGAAAAAGCCGTGCTCAACCAACAACACCAGCTCGCTTACACAGCCAAGAGCCTTGATCCGAAGAAAGCCAAAGCCCCCGATGTCGAATCCGTCCGCGCCTGGATGTGCGAAAATTTCTACGACATCCGCACCTTCGGCGCCGTCATGTCCACCGAGGTCAACTGTGGCCAGGTGCGCGGCCCGGTACAGTTGACGTTTTCGCGCAGCATCACGCCCGTGGTTTCACTCGAACACGCCGTCACCCGCTGTGCTGTCACCACCGACCGCGAAGCCGCCGCCCAGGATGGCGACAACCGCACGATGGGCCGCAAGTTCACCATCCCCTACGGCCTCTACCTCGCCCACGGCTTCATCAATCCCTTCCTCGCCAAACAAACCGGATGGACCGACGACGATCTCGCGCTCTTCAAGACCGCTCTCGGCCAGATGTTCGAGTTGGACCGCTCCGCCGCGCGCGGCCTCATGGGCGCCAAACGCTGCATCGCCTTCAAACACGCGACCGCCCTCGGCAACGCCCCCGCGCACAAACTCTTCGACTTCGTCAAAGTCACCAAGAAAGCCGGCGTCGATGTCCCGCGCCAGTTCTCCGACTACGACGTCTCCCTCGATCTCACCGCCCTCCCCGCCGGCATCACGGTCGAAGAATGGATCTGAGTTCCACCCCGTCCCATGCCTCCGGACTCAGCCCCCAATCCCGCGCTCCCGCCCATCCACACGGTGCGCGGCCAACGCGTAATGCTCGATAGCGACCTCGCCCGGCTCTACGAGGTGCCGACCAAGGTCTTCAACCAGACCATTCAGCGAAACGTCGACCGCTTCCCGGCCGACTTCGCTTTTCAGATTACCCGTGAAGATCTTGCAAACTTGAAGTCACAATTTGTGACTTCAAGTTCACCCTCAGATCCACCGGTATTCGGCGGCCACGGCGGTGCCCGCAAACTCCCCTGGGTCTTCACCGAACACGGCGCCATCATGGCCGCGACGATCCTCCGCAGCCCGCGCGCCGTCACCATGAGCGTCTACGTCGTTCGCGCCTTCGTCCGCATGCGCGAGGAACTCCTCACCAACGCCGTCATCCTCAAGCGCCTCGCCGTTCACGACAAAAAACTGCTGGAGCACGATGTCGTGCTCCAGGATGTCGTCGCCAAACTCTTCCCGCTGTTGAATCCGCCCGCCGCACCGCCCAAGCGGAAAATCGGTTTCCACGAAGGCAATCGCTGACCGCGCCCCGGCCTGTGCCATGCCCGCGTCCGACGACTCCTTTCCCCTTTCGGCGCTCCAGCATTTCGCTTTCTGCCCGCGCCAGTGCGCCCTCATCCATGTCGAGCGCCAGTGGGCCGAAAACACCCTCACCGCCCAGGGCCGCGTCCTCCACGATCGCACGCACGACGCCGGCAGCGAATCACGCGGGGATCTCCGCATCGCCCGTGCCCTGCCGCTCCAATCCACCGGGCTCGGCCTGCACGGCGTCGCCGATGTCGTGGAGTTTCACCGGCAACCCGACGCATCGTGGCGGCCCTTCCCGATCGAATACAAACGTGGGCGCCCCAAACCAGAGCCCATCGACGCCATCCAACTCTGCGCGCAGGCGATCTGCCTCGAAGAAATGCTTCACACGCTCGTGCCCGCCGGAGCCCTTTTTTACGGCACGACCCACCGCCGCCACGACGTGACCTTCGACGCCACTCTCCGCGCCGCCACGCACGAACTGGCCGCCGCCGTCCACGCCCTCCTCGCCGCCGGTCGCACGCCGCCGCCCGTCTACACTCCGAAGTGTCGCTCCTGTTCACTCCTTGAACTCTGCCGCCCGCTCGCCGTGACGCGTTCCGCTTCCGCTCATCTGGCGCGCCTCCTGGCCGCCGCCGATTGACCCGAGCATGCGGCGCCTCCTCAACACTCTCTACGTTTCGACCCAGGGCGCCTACTTGCGCAAGGAGGGCGAGACCGTCGTCGTCGAGGTGGAAAAGGAAATCCGCCTGCGTCTGCCGCTGCTGAATCTCGGTGGCATCGTTTGCTTCGGCAACGTCCTGTGCAGCCCGTTTCTGCTCGGCGCGTGCGCCGAGGCCGGCATCGCCCTCTCCTTCCTTACCGAATACGGCCGGCATCTTGCCGATGTGGTCGGCGCCCCCTCCGGCAACGTCCTCCTCCGCCGCACCCAATATCGCCGGGCGGACGATCTCGCGGCGAGCACGGCGCTGGCGCGCGCGTTTGTCGCCGGAAAAATCGCCAACACCCGCCACGTCCTGCGCCGTGCCGCCCGCGAAGGCACGGCCGATACGGCGGCGGTTGAGGCGGCCGCCGACACGCTGACGCACCGCCTCCACTCGCTCGCGCAGGCCGACACCCTCGACACCGTCCGCGGGCTCGAGGGCGAATCGGCCGCACAATATTTCGCCGTGTTCGGCCAGCTGATCACCCAACAACGCGAGGCGTTTCCCTTCGGTGACCGCAACCGCCGACCTCCGCTGGACCGGGTGAACGCTCTCATTTCCTACCTCTACACCCTGTTACGATTCGACGCGGCTGGCGCGTTGACCGCCCACGGACTCGATCCTTCGGTCGGTTTTCTGCACCGCGACCGCCCCGGGCGTGACGGGCTCGCCCTCGATCTCATCGAAGAATTCCGCGCCCCTCTGGCCGACCGCCTCGCCCTCACGCTGATCAACCGGCAACAGATTCAGCCTCGGCATTTTCGAGTGGCCGAAACCGGGGCTGTTCTCCTCACCGACGACGGACGCAAGGAAGTCCTGACGTCGTGGCAAAAGCGGAAGCAGGACGAAGTGGAGCACCCGTTTCTCGACGAAAAACTCCCCGTGGGCCTCCTGCTCCACGCGCAGGCCTTGCTGCTGGCCCGCCACCTCCGCGGCGATCTCGACGCCTACCCTCCCTTCGAATGGCGGTGACCAACCGCGACACCTTCCGACCATGATGATCCTCGTCAGTTACGATGTCTCCACCGTCACCCCGCACGGCCAGCGCCGGCTCCGCCACGTCGCGAAGGCGTGTTTGAACCATGGGCAGCGGGTCCAAAACTCCGTCTTTGAATGCCTGCTGGCCAACGACCAATGGGTCGCGTTCCGCGCGGACCTGTTGAAGCTCGCCGACCTGGAGCATGACAGTCTGCGGTTCTATTTTCTCGGCAACGACTGGCAGCGGCGGGTGGAGCATCACGGAGCCAAACCCACGATTGATCCTGAAGGACCGTTGCTCGTCTGAGTCAGGAGCGCGGATCCCGCCCAATCAGCGCCGCGCGGTGCGATCCGCGAATGCCGCAACCAGACGACCAATATAAACCTCGGGCCGCAGAAGCCGCCAGCCTGACGTTGGAACTTGGATTGGCGTCCGAGTCCGCGAAACCCGTTCTTTGACATTCTAATCCTGAAGCAGTTGCATCTCAGGAGTCGCGCGCCCTCGCGGGCGCGCGCGGATTGAAACGCTGATTTTTTGCCCGATGGAAGCTCTCCAATTAAGTCGCGCGCCCTCGCGGGCGCGCGCGGATTGAAACATGTACAGATAACTCGCGGCGCGCTGCAGCTCGGTGTCGCGCGCCCTCGCGGGCGCGCGCGGATTGAAACAGCCGATCGAAGAAGCGCAGCGCCTGATTGACGGTCGCGCGCCCTCGCGGGCGCGCGCGGATTGAAACCGTTCGATCTGCTCCAGCTCGTCGGCGAGGGCGCGTCGCGCGCCCTCGCGGGCGCGCGCGGATTGAAACACGTAAGCCTCGAGGGCCGTCATGATCGGCTTGAAGTCGCGCGCCCTCGCGGGCGCGCGCGGATTGAAACGACATGTAGCTCTCCCACCGCGAGCGTTGCTCGAGTCGCGCGCCCTCGCGGGCGCGCGCGGATTGAAACATGGGATCAGGCGCGCGGCGTCAGGCCGGCGGAGGTCGCGCGCCCTCGCGGGCGCGCGCGGATTGAAACGCTCTCAGCTCTCAGCTTCAGGCATCAGGCATCAGGTCGCGCGCCCTCGCGGGCGCGCGCGGATTGAAACGAGCGCCATCATCGCCCGTGGGCTCGGCTCCTGCAGTCGCGCGCCCTCGCGGGCGCGCGCGGATTGAAACCCTTCGTATCAGTCCACTCGCGCGCCTGCGCGCAGGTCGCGCGCCCTCGCGGGCGCGCGCGGATTGAAACCGTTCGGGAGTCATTTGCCACACGTCGCCAAGCGTCGCGCGCCCTCGCGGGCGCGCGCGGATTGAAACGACGACCGCGCCTCCCTCACCCGCGACAACGCGTCGCGCGCCCTCGCGGGCGCGCGCGGATTGAAACGGCGCAGAGTCGTGAACTCGGTGCGGAGGATCGGGTCGCGCGCCCTCGCGGGCGCGCGCGGATTGAAACGTTGATCCGCCCTGGTGCGGTCTGGCCGGTCGCGGTCGCGCGCCCTCGCGGGCGCGCGCGGATTGAAACACGGTTGAAGACCTCGATCGCGTCGGCCGCGGGGGTCGCGCGCCCTCGCGGGCGCGCGCGGATTGAAACTTCTTCGGCGCCGTCGCCGAGAAAGCAGTAGACCAGTCGCGCGCCCTCGCGGGCGCGCGCGGATTGAAACACCTTTGGCGCCACCACCAAGCGCGTCCTCTGCGCGTCGCGCGCCCTCGCGGGCGCGCGCGGATTGAAACATTTGTAGCTGGCTTGCTGCGGAGTGAGGCGGTGTCGCGCGCCCTCGCGGGCGCGCGCGGATTGAAACTACATGAAGCTCGCGCTCGTGTTCGTCGAAGAGGTCGCGCGCCCTCGCGGGCGCGCGCGGATTGAAACCTGCACGACCTCGCGGGCGAGTTCCATCCGCGCCAGGTCGCGCGCCCTCGCGGGCGCGCGCGGATTGAAACGCCTGAGACGATTTGACCAGTGGAGAACGGCCGCGCGTCGCGCGCCCTCGCGGGCGCGCGCGGATTGAAACATCGCGCGCCGGCCGTCGGTGGCCACGGTGCTCGTCGCGCGCCCTCGCGGGCGCGCGCGGATTGAAACAAGTGGGTCAAGTTCGCCACTCTGCCAGGCCGCAGCGTCGCGCGCCCTCGCGGGCGCGCGCGGATTGAAACGGCTCCCAGGTACAACCGGCCAAATATCGAGCCAGTCGCGCGCCCTCGCGGGCGCGCGCGGATTGAAACGGATTCCACGTTTGCGCCGCCAAAAACCGATTCGTCGCGCGCCCTCGCGGGCGCGCGCGGATTGAAACACGCGGTAGGACACGACGATGTTACCGCCGGGCGCGCGCGGATTGAAACAACGTCGGCGATACAATCTCATGGAAGGGGGCGCGTCGCGCGCCCTCGCGGGCGCGCGCGGATTGAAACGTTTTCTTGTCGCCGAATTAGTGTCGTCGCAGCGCGTCGCGCGCCCTCGCGGGCGCGCGCGGATTGAAACGTATCTTACTGCCACAATCAAACCTGTTATGAAGTCGCGCGCCCTCGCGGGCGCGCGCGGATTGAAACTGCGGCTACTGCGTTGACTTCCAGCGCGTCGTCGTCGCGCGCCCTCGCGGGCGCGCGCGGATTGAAACCACGCCATACTCCCGAGCGCATTGACCTGACTGGTCGCGCGCCCTCGCGGGCGCGCGCGGATTGAAACGTGACCAAACGCGGAAGAAGATTGAGAACCACCAGGTCGCGCGCCCTCGCGGGCGCGCGCGGATTGAAACTCCGAACATCAAATGTATCATAGCACGCAGCGGGTCGCGCGCCCTCGCGGGCGCGCGCGGATTGAAACTTCGCGAACGAGAACAGCACACCGGCGATGAGCGTCGCGCGCCCTCGCGGGCGCGCGCGGATTGAAACCGCATCGACTCCGAGCCAAAGCAGAACATGAAAATGTCGCGCGCCCTCGCGGGCGCGCGCGGATTGAAACACGCGCTGCCACGCGAGCAGCTATGCGGAGGTGAGTCGCGCGCCCTCGCGGGCGCGCGCGGATTGAAACCTCGGCGGGAGCAGAGGTGAGCGGGACGGCCGGGTCGCGCGCCCTCGCGGGCGCGCGCGGATTGAAACCCGCACGGCCGTTGAAATAAAATGATCCGGTCGCAGTCGCGCGCCCTCGCGGGCGCGCGCGGATTGAAACTGCGATGTGCCTGACTACGTGCTCGGGATTCCGGGTCGCGCGCCCTCGCGGGCGCGC
>CANJIU010000077.1 GCA_947474365.1 Opitutia bacterium
GTCGCTGGTTTCTTACCAGCAACTCAGCGCCTATCAGGAAATGCTCAACGAGCGTCCCCGCAAAATCCTCGGTTGGAAGTCCCCTGCTCAATGTTTTAGTGAACTCCTTATATCAAGTCGTTCTTCGAATTGATCCTTGAATGTGCCCTGTCACAGCGACGCCAGAGGGAGGCGGACGGTTTCGCTCGGCGGCGATTCGTTGCCGGCGACATCCACGAAAGAGAGCACATACGAGTGTGATGCCCGGGAGTCGTCGACGAAACCGGACTCCCGCAGCCCAACGGGAGGACCGTCGCCAGAAGTGGCGAGGAGGCGACCCGCTCCGGGACCAAACTCCTTCCAGGGAGCGCCATCGCGCTGAAGTCGCAGCGCCCGCACGCCGCCGTCCAGGGCGGGTTCGACGCGCCACGTGAGCCTGACTTGGCCGTTGGCCTCACGCGTGGCCGCAAGTTGAGGCGACGCGAGCCGCGGCTTGATGGGAGTCAGCGTCCCCTGTTGGGAAAATTCCCGCCATACGCGGGAGAGCGCCTCCGTGGGCAACCAGGCGAGCGCTGGATTGGTCCGGTTGGCGGCAGTCATTTCCCGCGCCTCCAGGGAGGCACAGTCCACCAGCACGCCCGGCGCCGCACGTTCCCGGAGCACGGCGTCGAAAAAGGGAATGATCACGAGACGCGAATTGTCACAGCCGTGCTCGGACTGCGGGTCGATCAAGCGACCGACCTTGCCGCCCTGTGCGCGCAATTCTCCGAACATCGTGTTCATCGGGACCCAGGAAACGAAGTGACTGGACGCGGGCACCGACTCGCGTTTTCCCCACACGAAGAGCAATGGGAGTTCACGGGCGACCTCGGCAAAGCGGGCGCGAAATTCCGGCACGCCAAATTGCTTGTGGCAGCCACCGCGAAACGAGGCGGCGAGGATGCGGCGGGGATGGCGAACAATCATCTGCGCGCTCCAACTCGAACCGCCGGAATGTCCCCAGAGCAGCCACGGCGCGTCCCGCAATTCGGGATGGCCCGACTGCGAGGCGAATTCCGCGAAGGCGGCAAACAGGGCCCGCTCGGATCCGCTGTCCGGGTCGTTCCATTCGTCGCATTGACCGTCCACCTGATACATCGGAGAGAGCAGCGCGCAGCCATGGAGCCGGGCGAGCGCCCGCCAGTGGGCATCCAACGTGACCGGCGGCTGTTTTTCGGGTGTGGCACTGGTGCAACCGTGCTGGTGGATGATGACTGCGCGCAGCGGCCCGGGCGTGTCCGGGAGCCAGCAGGAAAACACGACTTGCCGGAAACGTTCGCCCGGCGACGGCCCCATCCGCAACGTGAGCAATTGCCCGTCAGGAAGAGGATCGGCAGCCCGCGCCGCCACCAGCAGCAACGCGACGGCAAGGACGGAAAAGGCGAGTTTCATGAATTTGGAAGCCCGGGCGTGGAACGGGCCAAACAGGCCCCTGAAGCTGGCGCCCGTACCCAGCAGTTGGCAATCCACCGTTTGAAGTCGGAACGGGACAGGGTAATCGTGAGGGAGGCCCCGGTTCGCGTGGGCTTTCCGCGCTTTTCCGCAACACCCCGGAGCTTCATCAGGGTCGATGAAGCGTCGTCTCCTCTCACGCTCCGCCATCCGCCCGCTACGGATCTCGGCGGGCGGTAAAGGGAGGTGTTCCGTTTCCAGACGGCGACGGGGGCGTCGCCGCTCCAGTCCGATTCGTTCGGGATGCACTTCCTGGGGGCGAGGCGTGGAGCGTCGCGGCTCCGGCAGTTGCACGATGGTGGTCGATGGCCTGTTTCGTGGTCTCTAAAGCAGGATGCTCCCCGGCCCGTCACGGGAGTAAATTTTCCCTCGCCGTGCGAACCTCCCGCGGGCTACTTCTTTCGCTCCATGTCCGCCATGATGTACCGCGCCACCTTCCTCTTCCTCGCCCTGCTGTTCGCCAGCTGCAGCCGCCCTTCCCTCGCCGGCCGCTACGAAACCCGAGGCAGCGAAAAACAATTCAAGGTCACTCTCGACCTGCGGGCGGACGGCCAGGGAAGTTTTGTCGCCGCGTCTAATCTCGGAAATCCCCAGCTGGATCGCTCGGTGGAGGCGGCCATGGCAGTACCCGCCGGCAAGTGGGTCAACGAGCAGGGGGAAGTGGCCCTCACCGGCAACCGGGCCGATGGCAAACCCCAGACGCACCGCTTTGCCGTGCAGGCAAACGGCGAACTCATCTGGAAGCAGAACGGAGCCCGCTTTTACCGGGCGCAGTAGGCGAAATCGCAGCCCACGATCGTGCGAGTTCACGATCCGGTGCCTTGACTCCCCCCGCCCCCTCTGAAACATCGACCCTTCACTCTTACAAAACCATGGGTCAACAACTGAACAAGTACATCAAACGCAAACGCCGGGCCGCCTATCTCAAGCGCAAGAAAGAGCGCACCAAGGTCGCCTCCAAGAAGAAGTAAGAGGTTTTTGCCTCCGTTTCCGCGGGGCGAAAACCTGCATGATCAAAGTCAGCCTCATATCCCTCGGTTGCGCCAAGAATCTCGTCGATTCCGAGATTATGGTCGGCCACCTGCATCAGGCCGGCATGACCGTGATCCCCGAGGCAGAGCAGGCGGACGTCGTCATCGTCAACACCTGCTCCTTCATCGATTCCTCCAAGGAGGAGTCGATTGGTCACATTCTGGAGGTGCACCAGAACCGGGGGATGAAGAAGCGCCGCAAGCACCAGAAACTGATCGTCGCTGGCTGCATGTCGCAGCGTTTCTCGAAGGACCTGAGCTCTGAACTCCACGACGAGGTCGACGCCTTCATCGGCCTCGATCAGGTCACGAAGGTCGGTCCGATCATCGAGGAAATTTACGCCCGGGACCGCGGCGCCAACGAGGCGCCGGCGACGTTCATCGAGGGGAGGTCCACCTTCATCCCCGATTACGACACCCCTCGCTTCCGGCTGACGCCGAAGCATTTTGCCTACATCAAGATCGCCGAGGGCTGTAACCACCCCTGCACGTTCTGCATCATTCCGCAGATTCGGGGCCGGCATCGCAGCCGCACCATCGAGAGCGTCGTGGCCGAGGCGCGGCAGCTCGTGCGCGAAGGGGTGAAGGAACTTAACCTCATTTCGCAGGACACGACATTCTTCGGAATGGACACCTGGGAGGAGCGGCCCAATCCGCGCACTCCGGTTGATTCCTCTCGCGGCAGCGCGCTCACCACCCTCCTCCGCCAGCTCAATGCCATCGAGGGCGAGTTCTGGATCCGCCTACTGTACACGCATCCGGCGCATTGGAGCGACGAACTCATCCGCACCATCGCGGAGTGCCCGAAGGTCGCGCGCTACATAGACATTCCGCTGCAGCACATCAGCGACCACATGCTGGGCCTGATGCAGCGGGAAACCTCGTCCGCGTATATCCGCGATCTCATCCGAAGGATTCGCGCCGGCATTCCCGGCATCGCCATCCGCACGACGTTCATCGTCGGCTTCCCCGGGGAGACCGAGGCGGACGTCGACGAGCTCTGCGAATTCGTCCGCGAAACCAAATTCGAACGCCTGGGCGTGTTCCGCTATTCCCAGGAGGAAGGAACACGTGGTGCCAAGATGAAAAATCAGATTGCGCCGAAGGTGAAGGAGGCGCGTTGGCACCGGGTGATGAAGCTCCAGCGGGAAATTGCCGCCGAGGTGAGCAAGGGATTTGTCGGCCGTTCACTGAAAGTCCTCGTTGAGGAGCCCGGGGTGGCTCGCGGCGAAGCGGACGCACCGGACATCGACGGCCGGGTCTACCTGCCGATCACCGTCCCCGTGGGCGTCTTTGCGAAAGTGAAAATCAGCGGGTTTGAGGACTACGATTTGCTCGCCCTGCCTTCAGGGGAAGAGCCGGCGACGCGCAAGGTGGCGAAGCAGGCGCAATGACCGTCCCCTTCGTCCGTATCACCACTTACGAACGTCGGCCGCTACGATAAGTAAGAGATAAGTAAATCCGCATTTTGCCGCATTCGGGTCTGGACCTCAGGTTTTGGGGCAAGACCCCGATGTCCACTGCTCCCGAGTTCATTTCGCTCCTCGTCCGAATTCGCGCCGACGCGTTCGTGGTCGCCGTTCTGACGTTCGCCGCGTGCGAGTATTCGCGGAGCTTCGCGAATCGAAAGGGAGCCGGGGCGGAACTTTCCCGCGTGGTCTGCCTCACCGCCGTGTTTCTCGTGCTGGCCGGAGCGCTGCTCGCGGAATGGACTGGATTTGTGATCGGTTATCCAGCGGCCGCCTCGCTCTCCACGCTGATTCTAGCGCGGGCGGCTGTACTCGGCGCCGCGGCGCTGCTGGCCACGGTTCTCCTCTTCACTTCCGTCCGCCTCGCCCTGCTGCGCGCCGAACTGCGGGCTCACGCCGACACCGAGCGCCAGCTCCAACAGGCCAAGACCGAGGCCGATGAAGCCAACCGCGCAAAGAGTGAATTCCTCGCGGTGATGAGCCACGAGATCCGCACGCCGCTCAACGCCGTGATGGGATTTGCGAATCTGCTGTCCGAAACCCGCCTCGATGAGGCCCAACGCGGCTACCTGGGCACCATCACCACCGAAGGCGCCCGGCTCGGGTCGTTGATCAACGACCTCCTCGATCTCACCAAAATTGAAGAGGGCCGGCTGGTGCTCGAACGCCTGCCGTTCGCCCCGGTGGAAACCGCCCACGAAGTGCTCCGGCTGCTCAGTGCGCGGGCGACAGAAAAGAGAATCGAGCTGCGATTCGAAGCGCAGGTCACCGGACCTCTGCTCGTGGCCGGTGATCCCCTCCGTTTCCGCCAGGTCCTCGTCAACCTGATCGACAACGCGATCAAGTTTACGCCGAAAGGCTCGGTTACCCTCGTCATGCGATGGACGCCCTCGGACTCACTGGCCGCGTCTCATGGAGAACTCACCGTGCGCGTGCAGGACACCGGCATCGGCATTGCCCCGGAAAAAATCAAGAATCTGTTCAAGATGTTCATGCAGGCCGACAGTTCCACGACCCGCCGTTTCGGCGGCACCGGACTGGGCCTCGCCATCTGCCAGCGGCTCGTGAATCTCATGGGCGGCGAAGTCACCGTCACCAGCGTGCGGGAAAAAGGATCGGATTTTTCCTTCAGCCTGCCGATGGCGCCCGTGGCGCTCCCGGAAGAGGACGCGCCGGACGAAATCGAACCGACCTTGGTCATGCGCCATCCCCCGCGCATTCTGGTCGTCGACGACATGGAAACCAACCGCTTCCTGCTCGAGGTCTTTCTGCGTCGCCATGGATTCACGCCCGACCTCGCCGGAGGCGGGGAAGAGGCGGTTCAGATGGCCGCCGCCAACAAGTACGATGCGATCCTGATGGACCTGCAGATGCCCGACCTCGACGGCTATACCGCCACCCGCCGCATTCGGGCCAACGAAGCCGCCGGCAAGCGCGTACCGATTATCGCACTGACCGCCTCCATCACGAAGGGCACGCGTGAGAAGTGTCTCGCCGCCGGCATGGATGAACAACTCACCAAGCCGCTGGATCTGAAAAAATTCAAGCGGCTGCTCGAGTCCTTCATCGCCGCCTCAGTCCAGGAGCAATCCGCCCCGGAGGGCCCCGCCAGCACCGTCCCCGCCTGACGCACCCGGTCGGCCGGCGCGATTACTTCGCCGGCGCCGCTTGCGCCGCGGAGGCCTGTTTGGCCATCTCCGCGATGTCCGCCGCCGGCACCACGACGAGCCCCGTCCGTCGGCCGTTGGCGAAATGCTGCAACGAAATGCCCAGCACCCGGCCCTGCGCATCAAAGCTCGGCGTTCCCACCGTCTGATCCGTCATGAGGTAAACCCGGCGGGGCTTTTCCACGATGCCGGAGACCTGGCCCGCCCGCACCATCGGCACGCGTTGCAAGACTTTCGGCGCACGCGAGAGGTTGAAGTAGTCGCCAAGCATCTCGCCCTGGGCGGCGTCCTCGAGTTTCACATACGCAAACTCCTTGGCCGTCCCCTCGGCCGCCGCGACATCGGGCGCCATGAAGGCAAGATCAAGGTCGGCGTCCTTCAGGACAAATCGCGCCGGAACCTCCCGGCCGTCCGCGAGGCGCAGCTTCACCTCCTTGAAGTCCGCCCCGACCAACTCGACGCGGTTTCCCCCCGGGGCGTTGGCGCGCATCGCTTCGAACGCGGACTGGGGATCGACTTCCGCCAGCGTCGTCACGGTCAGCCCGCTCGGCGAAATCACGGTGCCGTTGACTTCGATCCGCTGCTCGCGGGGCGGGGCCTCACGGTCGCCCACCTTCATCTTGATCGTCACCACCAGTTCCACTCCGACAATCGCATCGGCGTAGCGTTTCACCAGGGCACGGCCGGCCGTGGCATCCGCCGCCGCCGACATCGGCTGGGCACAGCACGTGACGGCCAGGGCCGAAAGGAACGAAAGGGAGAGACGGTTCATGATTTTGACTGAATCGGTTTCAGGTTGAGTTCGACGAAAAGCGTCTGACCGCGACGACGGACCAGCAACACCCACCAGGACTTGCCGGAAGTCGCCGCTTGTTCGCGAGCCCGTTTCAGATCCTCAAGACCGGCGATTTTGGTCCCGCTCGCCGCTTCGATGACATCATCCGCCCTCAGGCCGGCGAGCGCCGCCCATCCCGCGGGAATCGCACTCTCCACGAGCGCTCCTTTCGCATCTTTGGCCAACTGCAACCGGATCCGATCGTCGAACGCGATTTCCCGCGTGGAAAACTCCAACTGCAGATCCTGCCACCACGGCATCTCGGCGGCGGGAACCGGCTGCTCTTCGAGTGTCACCGCCACCTCCTGCATCGCACCGTCGCGCCAGATCGAAAATTTCGCCTCCGTCCCCGACCGGTACTGCCGTATTTGCCGGGCCAGCACATCGGTATCCTCCGCCCGACGGGCGGGAACCGGCGCTCCGTCGATCGCCGTGATCACATCGCCCACCTTCAACCCGGCCGCCTCCGCCTTCGTCCCCGGATAAATTCGGGTCAGGCGCGCACCGCCCTCGCCTTTGATGCCGAGACGCGCCGAGAGCTTCGGCGTGAGCGGCTGCGACGACGCCCCTAGCCAGGCCTTGCGCGCCTGCTGGGTCACGTTGCGTTCATCGACCGCCCTCAGATCCAACACCGAATTCAGCACCGCACCATCACGGCGGACACTCGCGAGCACGGTTCGCACGCCCTTGGGCGCGTCGGCCATCAGCTTCTCCGTCAGGCTGCGCAACTCCGCCACACTCGCCACGGGCTGACCATCCACCGCGATCAAAACATCCTCACGCCGCAGCGTAGGCTCGGCCTGGCCGCACGGGCCGGCGGGCCGGACATTTTCCAGCCAGACTCCGCGAACGTCGGGCAAGCGTTCATCCCGCGCCAATTTCTGCGTCACATCCCGGACCACCGCACCCCACGTCCGCATCTCGGTGTCGTCGGCCCGAGCGGGCTCGCGCTTCGAAAGGGTAATCCGGGCCGTCTGCTTCTGGCCAGCGCGGACGAAATCCACGACAAACGCATTGTTCGGCAGTTGGCTTGCCTCCAGCCGGTTGAAATGCGCCACGGCCTTCTCCTCCGCCTCCTCGATGGCCTGCCCATCACCCGCGAGAATCACGTCGCCCGGGAGGAACCCGGCCTTCGCCGCCGGTGAATTGGCCGCCACATCACCGACGATGACGCCGACCGCCTCCCCCTCCGCCTCGAGCCGCGGCTGCACCGTCAGGCCCGACCAGCCGCGTGTCACCCGCCCGCTGGAAATAATCTGCTCCGCCACCACTCGGGCCAGATTACTGGGAATCGCCCCACTGAGGCCGACGACCGCGATTTCGTTGATGCCCACGATCGCACCCTTGGAATTCACCAGTGGACCGCCGCTGTTGCCGCCGAATATCTTGGCATCATGCAACACCCAGCGGACGAGCATCCCGACATTTTCACCGCGCAGCATCATGTGTCCCACGGTTTGCTCCGGCAGCACGAGCGACGGATTCGAGACCACGCCGCGCGTCACCGATTGCGAGAGAAAACCCGGACTGCCCATCGCAAAGATCTCCTCGCCGGCGACGAGCGCGGCAGAATCGCCAAACTTCGCGACGACCAGCGGCGCCGCACCCGCCGGACGCTGGCTGAGGTCCAGCTGCAGCACCGCCAAATCCGTCAATGCGTCCTGCCCGATGAGCTTCGCCTCGATGTGCGCTCCGTCGTAGAGATAGCAGCGAAAAAAATCGCCGTCCTCGGTCACGTGGCAATTCGTGACCAGGTGTCCCTGCGCCGAGATGATGACGCCGCTGCCGCCGCTCCACTGCTTGGTCAGCCGACCGTCGCTGGGTCGCAAACGGATCGCCTCAATCCGCACGATGGAGGGAAACACCCGCGCCAACATCGGATCGTCCATGGCCGGCGCCTTTCCCGAGGCGGCTCCCTTGCCCACCGGAGACTGGGCCGCAAGGGCCAGCGTCGCGCCGCTCAGCAGGGCCACGACCGCAATCACGATTCTGCGCCACATCTGACGGTGCAACGAATTCATAGAGGGGAAACTATGTCCGCGAAAGAGGCGAACTGGCGACATGACGCAAGCGGCAAGTTGGAGCAAAGGCGCATCCCGCTTTTTCGCCCGGCGAAACCTGCATCGATCACGATTGTGCAACTGCTGGAGCCGCGACGCCCCAGTGTCCAGAAAATGAGGCATGCGAAATTTGACTCTGACCTCCTCGCTCTGAGCACTCAGCTCCGACTCCGCTCGGCGCCATCGGCTACGTCGCCGCCGCCACGTAGCGACCGATGATACCGTCGAAGCTTCCGTTGGTGAAGAACGCCACCACCCGCGGTTTTGGCGCGGCCACCTTGGTCGTGTTGGCCACGAGCTTTTCCAGCAAGGAGGCGTTGGTCGCCGCGAAATGAGCTTCGACGCCCTGAACCTCGAGTTGCTGCGCGACCGCTTCCGGGTCGAAACGCTCTTCGGGACTGAGTTTCTCCGGACGATTGACCACCCCGAGATAAACTTCGTCCGCTTGCGCGAGCGCACGCATGAAACCGGCCTGCATCGCCCGTGTCCGCGCCGTATTACTCCGCGGCTCGAAGACCGCCGTGAGCAGCGTGCCGGGAAAGCGCGCCCGAAACGACTGCAGTGTTTCAGCCAGCGCGGTCGGATGATGTCCGAAATCCTCGATCACCGTGAAGCGCGCGTTTCGCAGTAGGATCTCCTGCCGCCGCTTCACCCCGCGAAACCGCGTGAGCGCATCCAGCGGCAGCACGGTCGGGTTGGCCGGATCCAACGCGAGTCCCGCCGCCGTGGCCGCCATCGCGGCGTTGCGTGCGTTGAACAGTCCGGTCAGCGACCACTGCACGGAGGACCAGCGCTGTCCGCGCCAAAGCAGGCGGAACGACGCCCCGGTTGCGCTCTCTGCAAAATCCACAATTCGGACGTCGTTGCCCTCGTCCGTCCCGACCCGCACCACGCGCGTCCACGGCATGGTGCCCAACGCTCGGAGGTTCGTGTCGTCGCCATTCATCACGACAAAGCCGTTGCGGGGAACGATCCGCACGAGATGCGTGAACGTCCGCTGCACGTCCGCCAAGTCGCGGAAAATATCGGCGTGATCGAACTCAAGGTTGTTCAGCACCGCGATATGCGGCGCGTAATGGATGAACTTGCTGCGCTTGTCGAAAAACGCGCTGTCGTATTCGTCGCCCTCGATCACAAACGGATCCACCGTCTGGCCCAGATGCGAACCCACCGGAGGGTCGAGCGGGACGCCGCCGATCAGGAACCCCGGGTCCCGGCCCGCCTCGCGCAGGAGAAACGAAGTCAGTGCCGTGGTCGTGGTCTTGCCGTGCGTGCCGCAGATCACGAGGTTGCGCCGGTGCTTCAGCACGTGGTCGTGCAGCATCGCAGGCAGCGACGTGAAGGCCAGCGCCCGGGTGTCGAGCAGCCATTCGACCTCGGGATTCCCCCGCGACATCGCATTGCCAATCACGACGAGGTCGGGGGCGATTTTCTCCAGGCGCGCCGGGTCGTAGCCCTCGTGCAACTTGATTCCCGCGGTCGCAAGCACGGTGCTCATCGGAGGATAAACCCCGGTGTCCGCGCCCATCACCTCGTGTCCGGCGGCCCGCGCCAGCAACGCCGCGTTGCCCATCGCGGTTCCGCACACTCCCATGAAGTAGATCAACACAATCTCAAAACCCTTCCGCAGGATTACTTGGAGGTAAATCGCCAAAACGTCATTTCCAAAAATTTTGCCATCCTGGCGGGATGGATCCGGCCACCAGACATCGCGGGTGTCGATTATCACAGCGATTTCGTAAAGGCACCGGCACGCCGAGATCTTGACCAACGCTGCGCATTTTTTGTGGTTACTGAGCGAAAAATGTTTTTCTGCTCGCGCATTCCGCAGTGCGCTGTTTCCAAAGCCTTTCCTGATCGTCTTACCCCGTTCCATGGCTTCTTCTCCCAAGAAATCCCGACCCGCCGCCATCATCGTCCGCATTGTAATCACGCTTGCCCTGCTGGGAGGTGCCGGCTGGGGCGGGTTCGTGCTGTGGAAAAAGTTCGGCCCGGGCCTGTTTGGCACCAAAAGGGAGGCGAAAATCCCGACCTCCCGCGTCAAAGCGGCCAATATCGCCGAAGAAATTGTCGCCGTCGGACGTCTCCGCGCGGTGTTCTCCACTGAATTGCGGGCGGAAATCAACGGCCGGATCATGAAGATTTTTGTCGCCGATGGTGCGACCGTGAAACGCGACCAGGACGTGCTGAAACTCGATCAGCAGGATATCCTCACCCAGATGCAGGAGGCGGACCGCAACATTGAGGCCTCCAAACTGAAAGTGGGGCGCGCCAAGCGGGAATATGATCGGCAGCTCGACCTGAAAGGGCGGGGTTTGGTCACGCTCAAGGATTTCGAGGAAACCCGCACGGCCCTGTCGCTCGCCGAGAACGAGGCCTCCGTTTACGAATCCCGCTCGGCCAATCTCAAGGACAAGCTCGCCAAGACCATCATCCGCGCCCCGCACGACGGCACGCTCCTGCTACGCGACCTCACCGAGGGGCAGCTCGTCACCAGTGCCGCATCGCAAAACGGCGGCACGCTCCTCGGCGAAGTGGCCGACCTTTCCGCCTTGATGGTGCGCACGAACATCAACGAGATCGACGTCGCCCGGCTCAAGGTCGGCGACCTTGCCCGGGTCCGCGTCGACTCGCTGCGCAACATGATGCTGAACGGCGAAATCAAGCGCATCGCCACCATCGCGAGCGAGTCGGCGGGCGACCGCACCCGGGTTTTCCCCGTCGACGTCGTCGTGGATGAAACCGACCCTCGGCTCCGGCCCGGGATGTCGGCCACCGTGATGTTCACCCTTGCTCATGTCGAAAATGTGACGGCCGTTCCGCTCTCGGCCGTGTTTTCCAACGCGGACTCGGTGCGCTACGTCTTCATCAAGAAAGGGGAAACGTTCGAGGTGCGCGGAATCGACATCGGTATCGCCGACACCCGGCGGGTGCAGATTCTTTCCGGTTTGGTAAATGAAGACGAGGTAGCCCTCATGCGTCCGCTCGAATTCGAGGGCGAAATCCCGATGGCAAAACCCGCCCCGCCGCCGGTCGCCCGGGGCAAACGCCGCCCCGAGCTCTAAGACGCCCATGCGACTGCTGTTGATGGGGATCATCAGTGGATGGGGCGAAGTACTCGCCCATAAGCTGCGTTCCTTTCTTACTCTCTTCGGGATCGTTCTCGGCGCCGCCGCGCTCGTCGGCATGCTCGGTGTCGTAAAAGGCCTCCTCCGTGGCTGGGAAACAATGATCTACGAAACCGGCGGCATCGAGCGCATCAGCGTCCTTTCCCGCCGCGCGCCCGAAACCCAACGAGAAATCGCCCAGCTTTCGCCCGGCCGCACCCTGAATGACGTCGACGCGATCCTCGCCGCCGTGCCGCTCGCCCAACGTGTCACCGCCGAATGCGCGATTCCCGGCGGGGCCCGGCTCGCCTATCAGGGCCGCGCCACCAGCCAAAACGTCCGCGGCGTTCTCCCGGCGACGTTTATCATGGACCGCTTCGACGTCTCGATGGGCCGGACCATCGGGGATCTCGACAACGAACTCCAGGAGCAGGTCGTGGTGCTCGGGGTATCCGTGGTCGACGCGCTTTTTCCGCGCGGGATCGATGCCCTCGACCGGGTCATCACCATCAACGGCCAGCCTTTCACCGTCGTGGGCGTACTCCGCGAATACCAGTCCGTCCTCGGCGGCGGCGGCGGCTTCAGCGCCAAGAATTCGGCCGTGTTCATCCCGTTGACCACGCTGCAAACCCTGTACCGCATCGACGAGAACGTCGACATCCTGAATGTGAAGGTGGCCGACGTTGCCGACATCCCCATCGCCCTCGAGCAGATTTCCAATGTACTCACCCACACCCACCGGGGCATTCAGGATGTCCGTTTCGAGACCCGCGAAGACTTGCTGCAGCGATTTGAAGAAACGCGCCGCAGCTACGTTGTTTCGCTCGGTGGCGTGGCGGTGATCGGTCTCATCGTGGGTGGCATCGGCATCATGAATGTGATGCTCGCGTCCATCAGCGAGCGCGTGCGCGAAATCGGCGTCCGCCGCGCGCTCGGGGCGAAGCGCACCGACATCCTCGTGCAGATTCTCGCCGAGTCGCTTACCCTCGCCGGCGCAGGCGGCGTGATCGGCATGTTCGCCAGCATCGGGCTGATTATGATTCTCCAGAAAGTTGTTGTCCCAGCTAACCGTCCCGAGCTCTCCCCTGCGGCACTGGCCATCGGCGTGCTCTTCAGTGGACTCGTCGGCGTGGTCGCCGGACTTTATCCCGCCATCCGGGCCTCGCGGCTGAGCCCGGTGGAAGCGCTGCGGACGGACTGACGAAAGGGGGACCTCGGCCGGGCAGTACCGGCGCGGCTTGGGCGGTAGCGCTGAGTGTGAATTTAGTTTCAAAACCCTCTCACGCGAGGTTCACCGGATCCACGTCCAACACCTGGGTCAAATCATCCGGCCACGCAAACTCGCTCCGCAGGCGCGCGAGTTCCGGAACCACCTTGGTCACCGAGTTCGTGAAATACCAAAGCTGCCAGCGGTACTCGTCCTTGATTTTCTCGATCGGCGACGCCGACGGACCCCGCAATTCGACGCGATCGCCGAGGGTTTTCTCGACGAGCTTGGCCCATTGCTCCGCGAAAAACTGCAGCTTCTCGGGATTGGGTCCGCGGAAAAGATGATGAATCAGATGCCGGTAGGGCGGATAACGAAACTCCTTCCGCATCTTCAGCTCCGCGGCGGCAAAACCGGCAAAGTCCGCCTGCCGGGAAAATTGGATCGCTTCCGCCTGCGGCGTAAACGTCTGCACGATGACTTCGCCGGCGCGGTCGCCCCGTCCGGCGCGGCCCGCCACCTGCACGAGCAACTGGAAGGTGCGCTCGTTCGCCCGGAAATCCGGGATGTGCATCGAGATGTCAGCGTCGATCAATCCCACCAGTGTCACGTTCGGAAAATCGAGTCCCTTGCCGATCATCTGCGTGCCGATCAGCACGTCGATCTTGCCCGCGCGGAAGGACGAGAGCACCTCGCGAAACCGGTTCTTCTTCGACATCGTGTCGGTGTCCATCCGCTCGATTCGCGCGCGCGGGACCATGCGGCGCACCGTTTCCTCGACACGCTGGGTGCCCAGCCCGCGCCAGCGGATGTCAGGCGCGCCGCACTTGGGACATCGTGCCGGGGCGTTGCGCTGGTCGCCGCACAAATGGCAGCGCAGCATCTCGTCGGACCGGTGATACGTCATCGTGATGCTGCAATGCGTGCATTCTTCGACGTGCCCGCATTTCGTGCAGAGCATCGAGGACGAATAGCCGCGTCGGTTGATGAACAAAATCGTCTGCTCACGGCGCTCCAGCCGGTCCTGCATCGCCCGGACGAGTTTGCCGGAGAGTGCGGGAAGCGTTCGCTGCTTCATCGCCTCGATGCGCATGTCGACGATGTCGATGTAAGGCAGCTTGCGCGCGTCCACCCGCTGCGTGAGTTGGAGCAGCCGGTACTTGCCCGCCTCGACATTGGTGAAGCTCTCCAGCGACGGCGTGGCGGACCCGAGGAGGCAGATCGCGCCGGCGAGTTTCGAGCGCATCACGGCGACATCGCGGCCGTGATAACGGGGCGTTTCATCCTGTTTGTACGCCGGTTCGTGCTCCTCATCGACGATGATGAGCTTAGGATTTTGCACCGGCGCAAAGACCGCGGAACGCGCCCCCACCACCACCCTCGCCTCCCCGGTTGCGAGCGCATGCCAGCCGTCGAGACGTTCACCCTCGCTCAGATGACTGTGCCACACCACGCAGCGCTGACCCTGCGCGATCGCCTCCAACCGCGACCGCAGACGCGCGACGGTCTGCGGCGTCAGCGCGACCTCCGGAACCAGCATGATCACCCCGCCGCCCGCCTTGAGTGTGTCGTCAATCGCGCGCAGATAGACCTCGGTCTTGCCCGACCCGGTGATGCCATGCAGCAGCGTCACACCAAAGACGCCGCCGGTGACACTGGCGGCAAGCGCATCGACCGCGGCCTGTTGCTCGGGGTTCAATCGATGGGGCAACGCCGCCACCAATTCGCCGTGCGCATGATCGTCCTCGTAGGCGATTCGTTCGATCCGTCGCGTCTCCTCGCGCACGACGCCCCGTTTGATCAGGGCGTTGACTACGGCCGCGGTCAGGCTCAGCCGCGCGAGCACGAGAGACTTCGCTGGTGGTCGAAACTGCTGTTCGAGGAAACGGTAGAGCTTGGCCTGCTGCGGAGCGCGCGACTCCAAGGTGGCGAGTTCCTCCGCCGACAGTTTCCTCGCCACTGCGAGGAGTTTTTCCTGCTTGAGGCCGGCCCCGCGCCGCACCGCCACGGGGACGATCGTCTCGATGATGCTGTCGAGCCCGCAGGCGTAGTAGCGCGCCATCCAACGGGCAAGTCCGAGCAAATCCGGTGGCAACGCAGGAAACGGATAAACCACCTGCGCCAGCAGCTTCAACCGGTCGAGGGGAAAGTCCTTGGGCGCCCCGATCTCCCCCACGATTCCCAACTTGAGCGTGTTGACGATCGGGATGCGCACGAGCGAGCCGACCGCCACCGAAGCACGCAGTGACTCCGGCACGCGATAGTGCAGCACCTTGTCAAAACCCGCGAGCGGATGAACCCCGACAATCATGCCGGCACTGTGGGCGGGCGGACACACGCCTCGCAATCTTCCGTTTGCCGAAGGCGGCGCCGGCCACAAAACGATCCCATTGACAGCCCCGGCGGCCACAGCGAACAGTCGCTCCGTGAGCATCACCGCCGCCCGCGCCAAGTTTCGCAGTTTCCTCGTGAAAAAGCGGCTGCGCGCGACCAACCAGCGCCTGGCAATTTTCGACGCGGCGTTCGCGCAGCCCGAACACTTCACCGCCGATCAACTACTCGACTATGCACGGGCGATCGACGACTCCGTATCGCGCGCGACGGTTTATCGCACCCTACCGATCATGACCGAGAGCACCCTCCTGCGCGAGGTCGACATCGGCACCGGCGAAAAATTCTACCGCCCGAACCGCGAAGGAGACGGCACCCAAATTGCCCAGGTCGTCTGCATCGACTGCGACAAGATTTTCGAAATCAGCGCCCCGTTCATGTCGTGGTACGGAAGCACGGTCTCATCGAAGCTCGGCCTCACTCCCGTCACCCAGCGGCTCCAGGTCAGCGCCCACTGCAATTCGTTTCGCCAGACGGGCACCTGCCCGCGCCGCGGCTGAAGCGCCGCCGTCCCTTCGCCCGAGATGTCAAAAAAAGAAAACCGCGATCCGGAATTCGAAATTCGATTCTTTGAGTCAGTGCTTCGTCGGGACCCCGGCTATGTCGCCGTCGTCGAGATCCTGGGCGGGCTCTACACGCGCTACGGCCGAATCGCCGACGGGCTGAAAATGGATCGAAAACTCGTGAAGCTGCAGCCGGACAACGCCACGGCGCATTACAATCTGGCGTGCAGTCTCGCCCTCTCGCAGCGCAAAAGCGACGCGCTCAGAGCCCTCCGTGAGGCGGTGAAGCTGGGTTACCGCGACTTTGACTGGATGATGCAGGATCCGGATTTGGACGCGCTCAAGAAGCACCCGGCGTTTCAAACGCTACTGGAAGCGTTGAAACCGCAGAGCTGAGCAGCCCGCGCCGCGCCGGCCCTAATTGGACTTTTGCGGGGCGAAAAGCTGCTGGAGCACGACGTCGAGATCCTTGCCGATCGTCCAGCCGCCCCGACGCGCGACCGCGAGCGTCTTGCTCCGTTCCCGCCGCTCCAGCGCCGCGTCGACGTCCACGAGTTTCGGCTGACCCGCCGGAAGTCCGGCGACTTCGCTGCCGATCAGCGGCGTCCAGGCAAAGGGCAATCCCGTCCAGTTGAACCGGATCTCCCAGCCCGCCACCGGGCCGAAGGGGAGCGGCTTGGTCAGGAGCGCCGGATAGCGCGTCACAAAATCCGGCGTGCGAAACGTGGCGATACGCACCCGCACCGCCGTTTCCATCCGCGCGAAAAAGTCCTGCGCGGTCGCGATGCGGCCAGCCCGCCACTCATTGAAAAACGCCAACGGATCGACGCCGACAAGATTCAACCCGTTCCACACCCCGTGTTCGTTGCGCCCCCCGAGCCGGCGTGCCTCATACCAGCCTTGAAAATTCTGGGTGATCACGAGTCCGACCTCGAAGTGCAAGTGCGAGCGGTCGACCGGGATCATGTAGCCACCTGAACTGTGCCCCATCGTGCCCAGCACCTGGCCCAGCGCCACCGGCTGCCCAGCGGTGATTCCCGGCGCGATGCGCGCGAGATGGGCGTAGAGCGTGTAAACGGCGGGACTCATCGAAGGATGCTCCAGCACCACATAACGGCCGTAGCCACTGCCACCAGGTGAACTCGTCACGTGACGAACAATGCCCGGCATCGCGGCGAGAACGTTGTCCGTCGGCTCGCCACGCCGATCGCGCGTGGTCGCCCGGATGTCGATGCCCTCGTGAAAATGAGAGCCGCCGCTGCGCACACCACCAAATCCGCCCGAAGCGGGATCGCCGGACCCAGCATGCTGCAGCCACTGGGAGCTTGGCCGGCCCTCCGACCAAGCGGTGCCGGAGGTCGGCCACACGAGTGGAAAACGATCCGCCCCGGCGGCCCGGACCACCAGCAGCCACATTCCCAGCCAAAAAATGATTCGCCGCCCCCTCACTGGCATCATCCTCCTTTCCGGACAATTTCCCGCTGCACCGCAACGGAGGTTTTCTTCAGATTATCCACGAGCGCCGGCAGATCCGCCTCGGGCACCTCGGCAAAAATGTAGACGACGCCGTTCGTGATCGCGCCGTCGATGCGGCGCGCTCCCAGCGGGCGATCATCCACCACCAGCACCATCCGCCGCCCCTGATGCGACACCGACATCCGGTAGAAATCCCGAGTGGCGGTCGGCGTCAGTTGGAAGAAGAGACATTTGCCGAGTTCCACCTGCACCAATTCGACATTCGTGATGTCACCCTCGGTGAGCACCGGTTTGGAATTCACCGTCACGTGCACGCCGCTTTGCGGGAGCGTGATGGGCGTGCCGTCCCCGCTCGCCGCCTCCAGAAAAAACCGCGCCCGCATCGTCTTGTAATCGCGGGGTGCCTCGGTGGTCTTGCATCCCACCAGCAGCGCGAGCAATCCGACGAGGAGAACACGGGTAAGAGGTTTGAACATGATTTCGTTTTCGCGGGGCGAACCAAGCGGTCCACGCCGCTACCCATGCGACGCTTCTTCGCAAAAGGCGAGGCTTCGAAATGATCCGCTCCGCTTCATGCTCCGCCGTCCACCGTCTCAAACGCCGCCATGATTTCCGCGCCGATGGTATCCGCGACGAGCCGGCCGCGATCCGTCAGTTGCACGAGGGTGCCGCGACGTATCAGAAATTCCCCGGCCGCCAAAGTGGCGAGGGTTTCCTCGACTGCACCCCAGGGCGCCCTGGGTGCCCGTCGCCGCCAGGTCGCGAGATCGACGCCCGCGTTCATCCGAAGGCCAAAAATCAGTGCATCCTCCGCCAGCAATTCCGGAGTGAGCGCAACGCGATCCTCCGTCACTCGCCCACCGCGTTCGAGATCCCCGAGCCACTGTTCGAGGTCCGCCACATTTCCCCCGCGCCAACCGGCGTTTTGCGATGCCGCCGACGGTCCTAGCCCAACCCACTCGTGCATGCGCCACGTGTTCACGTTGTGGGCGCAGATGTGCCCCGGGCGAGCGAAGTTCGAGACTTCATACTGTTGATAGCCGAGCCCGGCCAATTGGGCCCACGTCGCCTCATACAGCGCCGCCTCGTGCTCGGGATCCAGTTTCACGCGCCCCTGGGAGAGCTTCACCCATAACTTGGTGTCCTCCTCAAACGTGAGACAATAGGTCGACAGGTGATCCGGGCAGAGCGACGCCGCCTCCCGTACGTCACCCGCCCATTCCTCGGCGGTCTGCCCCGGCAGGGCAAACATCAGATCAAGATTCACACTCGGAAACCCCGCTGCACGCACCCGTTCGTAAGCGCGGAAGATCTGCTCCCGGGTATGCTGCCGCCCCAATCCGTCGAGCAGTTCCGGCTGGAAACTCTGCACTCCCATCGAAACGCGGGTAACGCCTGCCTCGCGCAGGGCCGCCAGCCGCGCCTCAGTCACCGATGCCGGCGCCAATTCGACGGTCCATTCGGCAGGCATCCCGCCGCAGACCGCCCGGACGGATTGCGCCAGCCGCGCCAGATCGCGGGGCGCGAGCAATCCCGGCGTGCCCCCACCCCAAAACACCGTGGTTACCGGCCGAGTCCACTCCACGAGCGCGGCTTCGCGCTCGATCCCCTGAAGGAACCGGGCGACCTCATTGGCGGTCGGTTGCTTTTGATAAAAGGCACAAAAGTCACAGGTCGATGCACAGAACGGCACGTGCACGTAGATGCCGAGCGGGATGGAATCCGCTCCGGGCACCGCAGGTGCGGTCTCAGCTTTAGCTTGCTCTGTCGATAGGCCGCTCATTACTAACGCGTTTCAATCCGCCCGGTTTTTTTCACTCTTGGATCCAATGCACACCAACCGAATTTCTCCCGCGAGAAAAATCATCGTCCGGCTTTGCGTCGCGCTCGGTCTCGCGCTCCTCGCCGGCTGCGAAGCCGTCACGCTTACGGATCTGACCCCAAAGTCGATGGCGGAAAATCCGTCCCAGATTTACACCTTCAGCCTGCGCGTCACCCCTCGCACCAATTCGATTTCAGGCATCGTCCCCAGCATCATCGTCGACGGCCAGAACTACAAGATGAAGACCAGCGCCCTCGGCCAGGGACTCTATGATTTCGAATACCAACTGCCGGCCGGACGCGACCGCATCGCCTACTACTACCTCGTCAATTACAACACCGAAGGCAACAACGTCATCACGCCGCAAGAAACCTACACCAACGTCGAAAATATCCAGATTGTCCGCCGCTATGTGCTGCAACTCGAGGTGAACCGCGGACCGATTGGCGCGCGAATCAGCATCCTGGGCCGCGGTTTCACCCCGCAGGACACGATCAATTTCAACGGCTCGCCCGCCCGCACCAATTTCGAGTCGCCCAACGCGATCAGTTTCTTCGTGCCGCAGCTGGAGACCAACCGCAATTATCAGGTCACCGTCAACAGCGCCGCGGGCAACTCCCCGGTCGGAACCTTTCGCATCGATCCAAGCAGCATCACCGTGATGCCGACCGCGCTTAACCTTCGGACCGGAGACCGGCAGACGATCACTTTCACCCTCCCGAACGCCGCCCCTCCCGGCGGCACGTTGCTCGATATCAACACCGACGTTCCCGACAGCGTGATTATGCCCGAAGTCATCGTTCCCCAGGGCCAGACCTACGTCGCCGTCCAAGTCGAAGGCGGCAAACCCGGCAACGGTCATCTCTTCCTCAAGGGCTTTGGCGCCGGTGAAGTCACGGTGGCAGTAAGCGTCGGGCCGCGATAAGCGACGGCCAGACCGGCCGGACCCGCGACGAATCACCGACGCGGGTTATTTTTTCTCCCCGAGGTTGAGCGCGATCAGTACCGGGCGGTGATCGCTCGCCTCGCGGACACCATCGCCGTCGTAAATCCGTCCGACGCCGCCGTTGACCGCAGCTTTCAATCCCGGCGAGACAAAAATCTGGTCGACCCTCGAATACGACTCCTCACGCCGATAGGCATGCGACCACAACTCGCCGCGCGAGTCAGTCGCCGGTACGAGGAAGGAAATCACGGTCTTTCCCCGTTTCTGCAGAAAGGTCGACGCTTTGCTCGAACGACTGTCGTTGCAGTCTCCCAATACGATGAAGCGCGCCGTTGCCGGAGTCGGGAATCGCGTGAGCACCCGATCGCGAATCGCGGTCGCCTCGCCAGCCCGTCGCACGGCCGACTGCGGATCATCCGGCCGTTCAGTGAACCGGCTTTTCAAGTGCACCGCAAAGATCGTCACGTCGCCACTCTCGGTCGAAACCGTCGCCTCAAGAAGCCCGCGTTTCACCGTTTCCTTGCCTCCAAAATACGTGAACTGCAGATCGGTATGGGTCACGACCGACTTCAGCGGGCGCTTCGCCAATACCGCCAGATGACGGTCGGCGTCGGCCGCAGTCGCCAGCGCGGCATGCGGGTAATCGAGCCCCTCGGCCTTGAGGTCTCGACGCAACTCATCGAGGTAGGCCTGCACTCCCATCTCCTGCAGCACGAGCACGTCGGCATTCATCCCGCGAATTACCGCCCGCAGCGCGCGTTTCTCGGGTTCCGGCTTCGGGTAATCCTTGCGGTAGCCGGCTTCAGTCATCCGGTTTGCCGGACCGTAATTTTCGACGTTGTACGTCGCGATCGTGAGCGTGTCCGCACGAAGCGAGACAGCGACGAACAACAAAAACACCAAGAATCTCCCCCGGCGAAATTCCATGGAGTTGACCGCTATGGCACCTGCCCCAGCGCTCGCTCCCGCTCCACGAGCGTCGGGTGTGAATAATGGAATCCGCTGAACCAGCGATGCGGCGTCAGGTTCGTCAGATTTTTTTGCGCCAGTTTCCGCAAAGCGCCGATCATGGCGGAGGGACCGCCCATGGCATCCTTGGCGAAGGCATCCGCCTCGTACTCGTACCGGCGGGAAAGCATGTTGCCCAGCGGCGCAAACCAGAACGTGACGACCCCACTCAAGAGGCCGAACAAGAGAAACGACGGCGCCATCTGCGCGGGAGGAAACCCAAACGCCGTGTTAAACCAAAGGCTTTGCGCCAGCCACGCCACCACGGCAAATCCCCCGAGCATCATCACCGCGGACAGGGCGATCATCTTGGGAATGTGCCCGCGACGATAGTGCCCGATCTCGTGTGCCAGCACCGCCTCGAGTTCCTCTGGTGTGAGCTGGGAAATTAGCGTGTCGAAGAGCACGATGCGCCGAAACCGACCGAATCCCGTAAAGTAGGCGTTGGAGTGCCCAGAGCGTTTGGAGCCATCGATCACTTCAATCGCCTTGGCCCGAAATCCCGTCCGATCACCCAGCGCCATCAACCGCGTGCGCAAATCTCCCTCCGGCAGGGGCGTCAGCTTGTTGAACAACGGCAGGATCAGCTTGGGGTAGAGGATCAGCATCAACAGCTGAAACCCAAACATCAGCGCGAAACCCCAAATCCACCACGTGTTCCCAACTCGTTTCACGAGCGAAAGCAGCGCCCAAAGCAGCGGAAACCCGATCGCGAACATCAGCGCGACGCCCTTGAGCTTGTCGGCCACCCAGAGCCCCGGCGTGCTCTTGTTGAACCCGAATTTCTGTTCGAGGCGAAACTGCTCCCACCATTCAAACGGCAACGAGGGAATCGCCAGCAGCACCCCGGCGATCAGGATGAAAAGGGCGTGATTCCACGTCGCATCCGGCCCGGCCCAACCCGATGCAACGTCGAACAGCATGGGCAGGACGCCGCCAAACAGCACCAGGAGCAGCACCAACGTGTCGAAGACGTCGGTAAGCACCCCGAAACGCGATTTCGCCAAGGTGTAGGCGACGGCCTTCGCATAGGTTTCGCGATCCATGATTGCAGCGACGGCCGGCGGCGCCTCGGCGGCGTGACGTCGCACCTCGGCGCGATTCAACGCGGACAACACCAAATCGGCCGCAAGCCGCAGCACCATCAGCACCGCGGTAACCCATAGGACGGAAACCATCTCCCCAATCCATGCGAAACATGCGCCGCCGCCAGCCCAAAGATGGTTTGAAATGCAGGGACAGTAACCCATCGTCGCCGCCGTGGATGCCACTGACGCCAAACTTTCCTTTGAGGCCGCCCTCGCCAAACTCGAGTCCATCGTGGAGTCGATGGAGTCGGGCGAAGTCCCTCTGGCGGAATTACTCGCGAAATTCGAAGAAGGCACAAAATTGCTCAAAAACTGCGAATCCCGCCTGAAGGACGCAGAACTCAAGATTGAGCAGCTCAAGAAGCAAAAAGATGGAAGTGTGGCCTTCGAAAAGTTTGATGCCGGTCGCGAAGGCTGACATTTCTTTTGATTCGCTCCTTTCGCACCTGATGAACGAACCCATTTCCTCGCACCCGCCGCGCCTGCTGGCATCGATCCGCGGCCCGGCCGACGTCAAGGCCCTCGCTCCGGCGCAATTGCCGCAGCTGGCCCAGGAAATTCGCGAAGAGCTCATCTCTGTCACCGCCAAGAACGGCGGTCACATCGGCCCCAACCTCGGAGTGGTGGAATTGACGGTGGCGCTCCATCGCGCCTTCAACTCCGCCGACGATCAGTTCGTGTTCGACGTCGCCCATCAAGGCTATGTGCACAAGCTTTTGACCGGGCGCGGCGGGGATTTTTTCCGCAAACTGCGGCAGTCGGGCGGGGCCAGCGGCTTCCTCTACCGCTCCGAGAGCCAGCACGATTCCTTTGGCGCCGGCCACGCCGGCACCGCACTTTCGGCCGCCCTTGGCATGGCCACGGCCCGCGACTTGCGCGGCACCGGGGAACACGTCGTCGCCGTGTGCGGGGACGCGGCATTTACCTGCGGCATCACTCTTGAGGCGCTGAACAATGTCGTCAGCTCGACCAAGCGGCTCATCGTCATCCTGAACGACAACGAGTGGTCGATCGCCAAGAACGTCGGGGCGATCTCAAGCTACCTCAACCGCATCAGCACGAGTCCCACCTACAACAAGCTGCACCACGACGTGGAGGCCTTCTTCAAGAGCTTTCCCGCCGGCGTGGAGATGAATCGCGTCTACATGAAGTGGAAGCGCGAAACCAAGGATTTCTTTGTTGAGTCGTCGCTGTTCGAGAAATTTGGCCTGCGTTACCTCGGACCGGTGGACGGTCACAACTTCGACGCCCTCGCCAAGAACCTCGAGTTCGCGAAACATTGCGATGTGCCAGTGCTGGTGCATGTGCTCACCAAGAAAGGCAAAGGCCTCGAAGCGGCCGTCGCGCATCCGGAAAAATTCCACGGCGCGTCTCCGTTCGATCCAATCACCGGCGAAAGCAAGAAAGCCCAGGCTGGCACCCCGGCCAATTACCAGGACGTATTCGGGCACGCGCTCACTCGTTTCGCCCAAAAGAACCCGAAGATCGTCGGCATCACCGGTGCGATGCCGAGCGGCACCGGTCTCTGCCACCTGGCCGAGGGCGTGCCGCAACAATTCTTCGACGTGGGAATCGCCGAGGAACATGCGGTGCTTTTCGCCGCGGGCATGGCCACCAAGGGATTCCGGCCGGTCTGTGCGATCTACTCGACCTTTCTGCAACGCGCCTATGACCAGGTGATCCACGACGTAGCGTTGCAAAACCTGCCCGTAACGTTTTGCATGGATCGCGCCGGACTGTCGCCCAACGACGGTCCAACCCATCACGGGCTCTTCGACCTCTCCTATCTGCGTTGCGTGCCCAACGCGACGATCATGCAACCGAAGGACGAGGACGAACTCGTCGACATGTTGCACACCAGTCTGAACCTCGCCGGACCCGGGTTTATCCGCTACCCGCGCGGTGCCGGGCCGGGGACCAAGGTCAAGGAACAGCCGGTTGCACTCCCGATTGGACACGCCGAAGTCCTGCGCGAGGGTTCAAACATCATGATTTGGGCGCTGGGCACGATGGTTCCGGATGCCCTCAAGCTCGCCGAACGACTGTCGGCCGAAGAAAATCTCTCGGTGGGCGTCGTCAACGCGCGCTTCGTGAAGCCGCTCGACCGGACACTGCTGCTGAGTCACGCCGCCTGCATTCCGCTGCTGGTCACGATGGAAGATCACGTACTCGCGGGCGGGTTCGGCAGTGCCGTGCTTGAGGCGCTGCAGGACGCGGATTGCGCCATGGCCGTCGAACGCATCGGCTGGCCTGACAAATTCGTCGAACACGGCAGCAACGTCGACGTGCTTCGCGCCAGTTACGGACTTTCCCCACAGGACATCCACCGTCGCGTCCTTTCCCGTTGGCGGAACTTGAGCACCGAGCGCGTCGCAGCCGACGCATAGGAACACGGGCCAGTCCCCTCCCGGGCTGCCGTCGCACGGTGCGAGCGCGCTCCTCGCCGATCACTGGCACGTACCGAAAAAAAACCGCGCATCAAACGATGCGCGGTTCGAAAGCGAAATTCGCTTGGTGCTGGGATCTCAGTTCTCCTGCTTCTTCTTCTTGCCCTTCTTTTCCTTGGCCAGGTCGCCGGCGCCACCGCACTTCGTGCAGTTCTTGCCCGACTTGTTGGCCTCAACGCAGCACGCGTGCGTGCAGGTCTTGCCGTCGGCCTTGGCCGTGGCGCAGCACTTTGCCACCTTGGACTCAGCCTTGGCTTCACCTTCCGCAGCGAAGGCAAAACCAGCGGCGAACAGGGCGACAACGGCTAACGATACGAACGATTTGTAGGACTTCATTTATTTTTTTTTGGGACTGTTGTGACTTGGTGCGGGCGGAGGGAGTCGAACCCTCCTCTCATGCTTGGGAAGCACACATAATAGCCGATATACTACGCCCGCATTTGGAGGACTCGTCATCCTTGCGCAGGTCTTAAGCCGCCGGCAAGTGAAAATCTTATGAGTACTATCAACCTCGCGCGGGGCAGGCGTGCACCCCAAGGTCACCACCAACTCCATCTCCAACGGTCACCGATAGCCCCGTCGACCCTCCAACGCGCTTTTCAGCGTCACCGCATCCGCGTAGAGCACCCCTCCCCCACTGGGCAGGCCAAACCCGATTCGGGTCGTCTTCACCTCCCGGTCCGTCGGGAGATGTTGAGTGATGTAATGGCAGGTGGCCTCCCCTTCGACGTCGTTGGGCAAGGCGAGGATCAGTTCCGCAACCTCTTCCGTCTTAATCCGGATCCGCAGCGCTTCCAGGTTCAGGTCCGCCGGTGCTACACCGTGAATCGGGGAAAGTTTACCATGCAGGACGTGATAGACACCCCGAAACGCCCCGCTGCGCTCGATCGCCACCAAGTCAGGGACGTGCTCGACGACGCACACCACCGAACGGTCCCGCTTTTCGTCCGAACAAATGTCGCACCCTTCTCCCTCGGCCAGATTGCCGCAGCGCGTACAACGGCGAACTACCGCGGCGGCGTCCTGCAAAGCCGCCACCAACGCCGGCAGTCGGTCGGGCTTTTCGACCAAGAGGTGCAACGCAATCCGCTCCGAAGAGCGGAAACCCAGCCCCGGGAGCTGCTTCAGGTGCTTCTGGAGTTTTTCGAAGGCCGGAGTCATCGCTCAATTCGGTTCAAGGGCGCGAGCCCCCAAGCGCTTGTGGCACGCAACCAAACAGTCTCTTCGCTGTGCGACGCGATCGGTCAGAACAATCCCGGCATCTGGAAAGCACCGGTGACCTTCTGCATCTCGGCCTCGTTGTACTCCTTCGATTGCTTGGCCGCCTCTTGAAAAGCGGCGAGCACCGTCTCGGACACCACTTTGGCATCATCCTTCAGAAATTCGGGGTCGAGGGTCAGCGCGAGAAATTTTCCGCCACCGTTGACCTTGATTTTGACCGCGCCACCCGCGGCACTGACGTCGATTTCCTTGGCCTCGAGCTGCGTTTGCAGCGCTTCGATGCCGCGCTTCATCTTTTCCGCCTGTTTTACGAGTTTGCCTAGTCCGGCCATGAGAGGGAGGGAAGGTTGAGGGTTAAGGTTGGAGAGACCGGAGATCGGGCCATGCGCCCGGTCAACGCGACAAAAAAAAGGCCGGCCGACACGAATCGACATGCCTCCGACCGGTTCTTGGGACGACCGCCAGGCCCGGACTCACGTCCCGCGCAGCATCCCACTCCCATATCCGTCACGAAATGTCGGGTGCCGCGGGCTCCACTTCAGGCGCGCCTTGATCTTCGTATTCGATATGATCCGGTCGGGCGTATTGCCCCGCCCCGCTGAAATCGGTTCACCCGTGAAACTTGGCACCGGAACTCCCATTTCCGCAGCCAACCACGCGACAACGTCAGCCTTCGGCGTCGGAACGTCGTCGACGACATTAAAGACATCGCTCGCCACCAACGACGGGGCGGTGCAACACGCCATAATGGCTCCAACGATGTCGTCACAGTGCACGAGGTTCAGATGGCGCTCGCCCGTCCCTGCCACCTCACCACTTCGCACTTGGTCGACGAGGTGGCGCCGGCCAGGGCCGTAAATCCCCGCCAACCGCAGCAGAAACCATCGGTGACAAACGCCAACCGCCGCTCGAATTTCGTCCTCTGCCTGCAAGAGCAACCGGGCCCGATCAGATGCGGAGGACGAGGGGGTCGGCGCGGACTCGTCCACGATCACGCCGTCTCCCTGCGGGTAAACCGACGTGCTGCTCGTGTACACCAACGTCCCCATCGTTCCACCCCGTTTCGCCCATTCGAGCATCGATCGGGTCCCCTCGACATAACTTCGCCGATAAGCCTCCAGTCCGCCCCCACCCGAACTCACACAATTGAGGACGAACTCCGGATTCGGCGGAATCTTCCCGTGCCAATCGCGGCTGGCGAGGTCGGCCACCACGGTCTCGATCCCCTTGCTTCGCAGAGCCGCAGCGGTCACCGCATTTCGGGTCAACGCTGTCACTGTCATCCCTCGCCCTAGGGCGGCGACCGCCACCGCCGTACCCACGTAGCCACAACCAAAGACAACCAGCCTTTTTCCTGAGAGTGAGGTCATCGCGTTCTTATCGCCCACCGCGCCTCACGGCCACACCAGCCGGGGCGGGTCATCGCCGGTCCGCCCGATCCGTTCCGCAGAATCGGATGGAACCTGGCGCACCAGAGAACTGAGAACATGAGCGCACGGTGTCCTCCCACGCTCGGCAGACGGTTGCCTCACGGGACCTCGTAAATCTCCACCAAGGCCTCGCCGGTGCCACCACCGACTCCGCTCACCTGTACGGTGTAGCTGCCAGGCGATAGCACCGTGAGCAACGCGGCGTCGCGGCTGCCAGCATCGAGCTGAAACGCGCCGACCGCGTCGAAGGTCGCTGCCAGCGTCGCGCCCCAATTGTCGTTCTCCGTGATCTTCACGCCGGCCCCGCTGTAAACTTCCAGCTTCGGATCGGCAAGAAACCCGGCCACGCCAAACACCCCGAGCTTGGGTCCCACGGCGCGGATCAACAATTGCTTGGTACCGGTCCCGGCGATGTTGAATCCCGCGATTAAAATATTGTCGCCCGTTCCGACTTGGTTGCGGGCAGAGACGTTGACCATCCGCGGTGTGTTGGCCGTGCCAAGGTCGTAGGCCTCCACGAGCACCACGCCCGCACCGGTGCCGCGCGCCTGAATCGAGCGCGCCCCCGAGACACTCTGGACGAAGCCCGCATCCCGGCTGCCTGCCGGAAACGTGAAGGCCCCCACGCTGGCAAACGTCGGCACCAACGCCGCATCCCAATTGTCATTCGAAAATGTCAGCGTCGCACCGTTGAAAAGATCGAGCCTGGGATCAGCCATCGCTGTGCTCAGCCCGAAGGCCGCGAGCGCCGGGCCAGCCGCACGGACAAGAATGTCACGCGTCCCACCATCGACCACGACGCCGACAATCAACGTCTGGCCCGCGGCCATGGCCGTGCGGACCGAGAGATTGGAGAGCCGCGCCGTCGGGCCCTCCGGGACCACTGGAATCACGGGAATCACATTCAGCACGGCTTCGGCACTTACGACATTCTGCCCCCCGCCGCTCACGCGCACCGTGTAGCTGCCAATGTCGCCGGCCTGCGCCGACGCGATGGTGAAGCTGGCGTTGTTGGCACCGGAAATGGCCGAATCGTTTTTCAGCCATTGATAGGTCAATCCCGTCGCACCCGTCGCCGCGACCGTGAACGTCACCGACTCACCCGCGTTCACACTCTTGCTGGTCGGCTGGGTGGAGATGGTGACCCCCGAACCAACGACACCCCCGACCGTGAGCTTGGCGGTCGCCGTTTCGAGTGTGGCTCCCGAGGTGATCCGCACGGCGTAGGTGGCAGCATCGCTGCCTTGCGCCGACGCGATCGTGAAATTCGCCGTGGTGGCCCCGGCGATAATCCCACCGTTCTTCGTCCATTGATAGGTCAGGCCGCTCCCCGACGCGACGACGCTCAGGGTCACACTCTGCCCCGGTGCCACGTTCTGACTCAGCGGCCGAGACGCGATCACAATAGGGCCGGTGCCAAGCGGTGTCACCGAGAGCGTGCCCGGACCGCTGTCAATCGATCCGCCCGCCCCGGACGCGCGCACCGAATAGGAGCCCACATCGCTCAACTGCGCCGCTGAGATCGAGAACGTAGAGTTGGTCGCGCCGGAAATCGCAACGTTGTTCCGCAACCATTGGTAAGTGAGATTGCTGCCCGTCACCGCCACGCTGAACGACACGGTCTGCCCGACGCTCACTTCCTGATCGAACGGTTGGAGGGTGATGACCGGCAACGGCGCGGTGCTGGCGGGCTGTCCGCGTCGAATCTGATTGTTCGAGGAATCCGCAACGTAGATCGTGGCGCCGTCGACGGCGATTCCGATCGGCTCGTAGAACCGGGCAGCCGCACCCACACTGTTGACCTCACCCACCACCCCGGCCGAACCGGCGAGGGTCGAGACAATTCCGCCGGACGTGATGAATCGAATCGTGCTGTTGCCGTAGTCGGCGACGTAAAGGTTCCCGGTCGAATCGACCGCCACGCCGCGCGGCTCGTTGAACTTGGCCGTCGTCACCGCACCGTCATTCGAGCCACCCGACCCGGAGTTGCCGGTCACGGTCGTGACCACACCGGCCGGAGTGATCTTGCGAATCGCGTGGTTGCCGCTGTCCGCGACAAAAACATTTCCACCGCCGTCCACCGCGATGCCCATCGGCGTGGCAAAACGCGCCGACGCTCCGGATCCATTCACAAAACCGCTCTGCCCCGCGCTGCCCGCGAGCGTGGAAACGACGCCTTGCGGAGTGATCTTGCGGATCAGCTGATTGCCGGAATCGGCGACATACACGTTGCCCGTACCGTCGACCGCCAGGCCGAACGGCAGGAAAAACCGCGCCGCCGCTCCGGCGCCGTCCGTGGCGCCAACCAGAAACGGCGAGCCGGCGAGTGTCGAGACGGCACCCGCCGACGTAATCTTGCGAATCGTGAAATTTTTGGTGTCGGCGACGTAGACATTGCCCGAACCGTCAACTGCGATTCCCACGGGAAAATTGAACCGAGCGGCGGCACCCGTCGCATCGGTGGTACCAAACTGCCCCGCGGTTCCGGCAAGCGTCGACACCACGCGCCCCGGCGTGATCTTGCGGATGGTGTTGTTCAACGTGTCGGCGACGTAGACGTTCTTCGCCGAATCGATGGCGACACCGTAGGGATTATTGAAGGAACCCGGCGTGCCATCCGCGCCGGTGATGACATTGCCCGCTCCGGCAAAACTGGTGATGGCATAGTCTTCCGCCCGCAACCCGCCAACGGCGCCAGCGAGCAGAAAAAAAATGCCGGAAACAAGGAAACGGAAGCGTGAAGGAATCATGAAAGTCGGAATAGAGGTCGGTTGGAGAGCACCCGGCGGGCGTTGTTCCTTATCTTGAAAAACCACTTCGCCCGATATCAAGCCCGATACCAGTCCCGGGTGCTGAAAACACACTGCGGATCCACGGTGGAATCGCAAGAGACCGACCGTGTATCCATCCTCAACAGAGTCGTCCAACGTCGAAACGAGTTTTGAATTTGCCCTTCACCGCGCCTTCGTTGCCGTCCCCCGGCTCTTCAGCCACGTTTGCACCTTCGCGAGCGGCCACGTCGTCAACACCTGCTCGCGCGTGAGTCCGCCCTTCCGCGCCGCGTTGATGCCGGCCTGCACATGCCGGAGCCCGGCAGTGTCGTGGGCGTCCGGGTTGATCGCACAGAGCAATCCGCGTTCCGCCGCTTTCCGCCAGTGGCGCCAGTCCAAATCGAGCCGCCACGGACTCGCGTTAAGTTCGATGATCACGCCGTTCGCGATCGCGGCATCGATGACCTTCGCGACATCGACCCGGTAACCTTCCCGCCGCAGGAGCAGCCGGCCCGAGAGATGCCCCAGCATATGGGTGCACGGATGCTCGATCGCCTTCACGATCCGCGCGGTCATCGTCGCCTCATCCTGCGCGAAGGCGTTGTGCACCGACACCACCACACAGTCGAGTTGCCGGAGAAGACTCGCGTCGAAATCGAGGCTGCCATCCGCGAGAATGTCGCACTCCGTGCCGGTAAACACGTGCGTCTGGAAGCGCTTCGAGGCATTGAGCGCCTGGATGTCCGCGACCTGCCGTAGCAGCCGCGCCTCGCTCAGGCCGTTGGCCTGGAAACTCGATTTCGAGTGATCGGCGATGCCGAGGTAGGCCCACCCGAGGGCATCCGCCGCCGCGACCATCTCGGTGAGCGTGTTGCCGCCGTCGGACGCGGTCGTGTGGTTGTGGAACGCACCGCGCAAATCGCCCGCCTCCACCAGCCGAGGCAAGTCACCGCGCTCCGCCGCCTCGATCTCGCCCATCCCTTCGCGCAATTCCGGCGGAATAAACGGCAAAGCGAGCGCGGCAAACAGCGCGGTCTCGTTTTCCACCTTTTCGCTCTTTCGATTTTCCGCCTTCTCCTTCGCCGTCCCCTCGCCTTCCGCCGGCACCAGGCCCCACTCGCTGAGGCTCAGCCCGCGTGCCAGCGCGCGCTGCCGCATCTGGACGTTGTGGTCCTTCGAACCCGTAAAATGATGCAGCGCGAACGCGAACTGCTCCTCCGGCACGATGCGCAAATCCGCCTGCAGGCCGCTCTCGAAGCGCACGCTCGCCTTGGTCTCGCCCTTGGCAGTGACCTCCTTGACGCCGGGCTGGGCGACAAACCAATCGACCACGGGCCCCACGTCGGTGGCCGCGACGATAAAATCGAGATCCCCAACGGTCTCCAGACCGCGACGCAAACTTCCCGCCGACTCGGCCCGGCGCACCTGCGGCAGCGCGCGCAACCCCGCCACGATCGGCTCCGCCACAGCAGCTGCCTCCCACCACAGATGCCGCTTCCCGTAAGCCTCGCGATTCTTGATTCCAGCGAGAATTTTTTCCTGCGTCTTCGCCCCAAAGCCATCCAGCTCAGCGACGCGTCCGTCCTGGCAGGCCTTGGTCAAGCCGGCGATGTCCACGACACCGAGTTTATCGCGCAGGGCGCGGATCTTTTTGGGACCGAGTCCCGGAATTTGCAGCATCTCCACCAGACCGGGCTCGACGGACGCCTTCAGTTTTTCGAGAAAACCCAATTTCCCCGTCGTGCGCAGCTCGGTGATCTTTTGCGCGAGCGCCTCGCCGATTCCCTTCACGCTTTGCAACTCGTCCTGCGCGATCAGTCGGGCGAGGTCCGCCTCCTCGATCGCCTCGAGGGCGCGGGCGCCGGTCTGATAGGCGCGCACCTTGAAGGGATTCTCTCCCTTGAGTTCGAGCAGCGTCGCAATCTCGGACAGCACATCGGCGATTTCGTTTTTGGTCACCGGCCTAGGAGACCACGAAACCCGCGAAACACACGTAAAAATCCTCGGCTCCAACCGTCACCTTCCGCGTCAGCCCGGCAGCTTTGTCATCTCATGGATGACAAACCTCTCGGGGCAGCGGACGCGGCGAACGCGATCGGCCCAGCGATCACGGCGGCGCACAGCTGCGCGCGGTTCACCTTGCCCTGCGCATTGCGGGGCCAGTCCGCGAGTGCGACCCAGCGCTTCGGGCGTTGGTGCGGCGCGAGGGCCGCGATCGCGCGAGCCAACGAGGGCGTTCGGGCCGTCGTCGCCGGATAACACGCCACGACCGCCTCGCCCCACTCCGCGTCCGGCACGCCGACGACCGCGACATCTTCAAACTCACCGCTCGCCCGCAGCGCCGCCTCAACGTCCGCCGGATGCACTTTCTTGCCGCCGGTGATGATCACCGCATCGCGCCGGCCCTGAACACAGAGATGCCCACGCGCGTCGATCGTGCCGAGATCCTCGGTGACAAATTCCCGCGTGTCGCGCCACTCCGGATGGTAGCCGTGGAATACCGAATCTCCCGCGACCCGCACCACCCCTTCCTTATCGATGGCCAGCCGGGCGTGCGGCAGCGCGGCGCCGCAGGTGAGTTGGCCAGCGAGAAATTCCTCCGGCCGCAGCGCCGCCACCATCGCCGCCGTCTCGGTCATCCCGTAACTCAGTGAAATCGGCAATTCCGCCCGGGCCGCGGCGTCCGCCAACTCCGGCCACACCGGTCCGCCGCCCACAAAAATCACCCGAAATCCGCGCAGCCACGCCACCACCGCGGGCAATTGCATCAGCCGCTGCAATTGTGTCGGCACGAGTGAAATCACCCAGGCTCCTCCCGGGAGCACTGGAGCGTCGCCTGCCTCCAGCCGCTTCCACGCCCACGCGAGGTGCTCACCGCCCGTCGCCGCGCACCGCACCCGCGCCATCAGGCCGCTGACGTGAAACGCCGGGAGCACATCGACCGCGTTCACCCGCTCGATTTGAAAATGTGCGCAGAAACCCGCGACCGCCGCCGAAAGCGTGCGCTCGTCGTGGCGCGCGAACTTGACGCCGCCACTCGTCCCGCCGGTCCCAAGACACAGCCAGCCGGACGCGACGTCTGATTCTCGAGTTTCGACCGTTGAGTCCAGGCCCCGTGTCGGAAGCGGCGTATTTCGCTGCGGATCGCGCAGAAAAAAGAAACCGTCCCTCTCCTCGGCGCATCCCGTGGCGCGCACCAACGCCCTCAGCTCAGCGCGTTCCATACGGCCTCCGCACCCAGGCGGTCCACATCTTCCTTCCGTACAAAGGGCGCCGCGAACGGCCCATCGAACCGCGCATCCGCAAAGAGCGGCCACACACCGAAGCCCAACGCACGCCCCGGCGAAGCGTCTTTCGACTCGCCCCTGCCGCTCCAGGCAAATGCCACCCGCAACGCCGTCTGCGCACCCACCGTCGTCTCGAGCGCCGAGGAAAAAACCACCGCCGCCTGCGCCTTTTCCAGCCGCGCCATCACCCGCGCGACGTCGCCCAGCAACGACGGTTTCACCACAAAAATCCCCGGCCAGCCCGCCCCTACCCACCGCTCGACGTCGTCCTCGCCCACCAACGATTCATCAAGCGCGATCGGCGTGGGATAGTCACCGGCTAACCCAAGCAGCACGTCGTCCATCTTCCGCTGCGCGGTCTCGCCGTGCTTCGCTTCGGCAAAACAGGGCTGCTCGAGGAACTCAACCGGGCATTCCGCACAGCGCTCTAGCCATCGCTCGGCCTGCCGCCGCTCCCACGCGCCGTTGGCATCGAGCCGCAGTTTCGCGCCCGACGGCAGCGCCGCGCACACGTCGTCCAACATCGCCAATTCGTCCGCGATGTCCCCCACCCCCACCTTCCATTTGAAAACGCGAAATCCCAGTTCGGCGCGCGCCGCAATCTGGGCAAAGGCCGCCCGCCCCGCCGGCAGCAGGGCCGCCACGCCGAGAAAATCGTTCACCGCCGGTCCGGAGAGCGTGGGTTCGCGCGCCGCCGCGATCGCATGCCGCAGGCACCCGAGCCGCGCCGGCAGCCCTTCGATCTGACCGCTATTCGTCCATTCCCCCAACGTCCGGCAGCCCGCCTCGTCCTCGTCCACCGTCTCCGTTCCAAAATGTGGAATCGGCGCGGCCTCGCCGAAACCGACGCGGCCCGACTCGTCCTCCAGTCGCACGATCAGGCCCTCCCGTTCGCCCCACACTCCGTGCGCCGTCCGCACCGGGGCGCGAAACGGCAAGGCATAGCGGCGAAACTGCAGGCGATAGTTCACGGGCCCACCTCACACCGCGATCGCCCGGGGCGCAAACTCGACTTTCTGTTTGCGCTCCACGGCGGAAAACCTACTCCGTTCACGGCAACTCATGACAAAGGTTGCCACGACTCACTCCACCGGCGCCGCCGCGGCGGACGCCGATTTTTATCTGCCGGCCGACGCGTTTTTTCGGGCCAATCTGCCGACCGCGCTCACGTTCGACGACGTCTCGCTCGCCACGCTCTACTCGGAGATCCTCCCCAAGGACGCCGACACCTCCACGGCGCTCAGCGATTCGCTCCGGCTGCAGATCCCGGTCATCTCGTCCGACATGGACACCGTCACCGAATCGCGCATGGCGATCGCAATGGCGCTCAACGGCGGGCTCGGCCTCATCCATTACAACATGCCGGCGAAAGAGCAGGTGAAGGAAGTCGCCCGCGTGAAACGCCACATCCACGGGCTGATTCAGGATCCGATCACCGTCGCCCCGGACCAGTTCATCGGCGACGTGCTCGCCATGATCGAGACGAAGCGTTTCGCGTTCTCCACGTTTCCCGTCGTCGATCGCCAGGGACAGCTCGCCGGCCTGCTCTCGGGCAACGTCGTCAAGGATCGCTACAAGTCCAAGCTTGTCGCCGACGTGATGACTCCGCGCGCACAGCTCAAGACGGAGAAACAGCGCGCGGTCGCCAAGGATCCGATCAAGGCCGCTGACCGCTTCTTCACCGGCAACGTCGGCATCAACAAGATGCTCGTCGTCGACGACGACGATCACCTGCGCGGCCTGATCACGGCGTCCGACGTCGAACGGATTACCTCGGAGTCGAAATCGCGCCGCAAGCCGTCGCGCGATCACGATTTCCGGCTCGTGGTCGGCGCCGCGCTCTCGCCCGTGCGCAAGCCCGACGGCACCCTTGACCGCGAAAAAATTATCGAGCACGTGGGCCACCTCGTCTCCGAACACGTCGACTGCATCGCCGTCTCGACCGCCCATGGCCACACGTCGGGGGTCGGCGAAGTCGTGAAACTCGTCCGCGGCGTCTTCAAGGATCTCACGCTCATCGCGGGCAACGTCACCAGCGGCGCCGGCGTGGCGTTCCTCGGCGAATGCGGCGCCAACGCAATCAAGATCGGGCAGGGTCCGGGATCGATTTGCACCACGCGGATCGTCGCCGGCGTCGGCATTCCGCAGCTCACCGCGCTCTACGTCGCAGGCATCGCCGCCAAAAAGGCCGGCGTGAAACTCATCGCCGACGGCGGCATCACGAAGAGCGGCGACATCGTGAAGGCGCTCACCCTCTCCGACGCCGTAATCCTCGGCGGCCTGCTCGCGGGCTGCCGCGAAGCGCCCGGCGAGATCCTCGAAATCAACGGCAAGGTCTACAAGCAGTACCGCGGCATGGGCAGCCTCTCGGCGATGAAGGCGGGAAGCGCCGCCCGCTACGGACACGACAAGAACGACAACACACGCAAGGTGGCCGCGGAAGGCATCGAGGCGCTCAAGGAAGTGAGCGGCTCTGTCGACGACGTGCTGGCGACCTTGATCGGCGGCGTGCAGAGCGGCATGGGCTACCTCGGTGCCGCGGGCCTGCCGGAATTGCGCGCCAAGGCCCGCTACATCCGCGTCAGCCCAGCCGGCCAGAAGGAAGCCGCACCACACGATGTGATCGAGGTCTCGACCCGCGCCAGCAGCGCGTAACTCCGCCCGCGCTCCGCTGCGCGCGGCAAATCCCCTACCCCATGGCCTCCACCGCTCGCAAAACCATCCTCGCCCTCGGGGCGCATTACGACGACTGCGTCTTCGGCATCCCCGGTATTCTGCTCCAGGCCATCGAGAAAAATCACCGCGTGGTCGTGCTCTCCCTCATCGGCGACTACACCAACTGGCCGCCGACCAAGGGCCGCTCCGAGGAATTGAAGGAGACGAGCGTCTCGCTCGCCCACTATCTCGGGATCGAGATGCGTTTTCTGAACTACGCCTCCGGACGGTTTCACCTCAACGAGGAGACCAAACTCGCCGTCGCCAAGGTTGTCTCCGAGGTGCAGCCCGACATCGCATTCATGCTCTGGCACCACGACCGACATCCGGATCACGAGGCCGCAGCGGCGATTAGCAAGGCCGCCCTCAAGCTCGCCGGCCGCATCCTCGATGACGACAAGGTCAAGGTCCCATCGCAGATTTACCTCTACGACAACGGTCCCGGTCACACGATCGGATTTGAGCCCAACACGTTTGTCGACGTCAGCACGACCTGGCCGCAGGCGAGCGAATGGCTTGGAAACCTGATGGCGTTCGTGCGGCAAAAACCGTTCGACGAATTGAATCCCGATCCCGCCGTGGCCGCGAAGGCGACGCTGGCCCGTTACCGCGGCGCCGCATGCGGCGCCAAATACGCCGAAGCGGTCTGGGCGATGAACCAGCGGCCGACACAGATTTTCTGAGCCGGACCAACCTCCCGTTTTCCCATCGACGATGAAACCCAAAGTTTTCCTCACCCGCGAAATTCCGCCCGCCGTTGTGGCGCACCTGCGCGAACACACCGAACTCACGATGAATTCCGAGGATCGCGTGCTGACCGCCGCCGAAGTCATCGCTGGTCTCCGCGGGCACGATGCCCTCCTCTGCAATATCACCGATCCCATCGGCGCTGAAATCATGGACGCCGTCCCGGGCCTGCGCGTGATCGCGAACTTCGGAGTTGGGTTCAACAACATCGACGTCGCCGCCGCCACCGCCCGCAAGATTCCCGTCACCAACACCCCGGGAGTTCTCACCGAGGCCACCGCCGACATCGCGTTTGCCCTCCTGCTCGCCACCGCCCGCCGCCTCGGCGAAGGCGAACGTCTCGTCCGCTCACGGCAGTGGACCGGGTGGAATCCGATGCAGATGCTGGGGGCAGACGTCACCGGTGCCACACTTGGCCTGCTCGGCTTCGGCCGCATCGGCAAGGCGATGGCCAAACGCGCCCGCGCCTTCGATCTGAAGGTCATCTACTGGAATCGCACCCGTCTCAGCGCTGCCGAGGAGCAGTCAATGGAAGTCACCTACCGGCCCTTCGACGAAGTCGTAGCCGCGTCCGACTTCCTCTCGCTTCACGTCGCCTACAACAAGGACACGCACCACCTCGTCAGCGAACGGCAACTCTCGGCGATGAAGTCCACCGCGATCATCATCAACACCGCCCGCGGACCGGTGATCGACGAAAAGGCCCTCGTCCGCGCCCTCGCCGCCAGGCGCATCGGCGGGGCGGGCCTCGACGTGTTCGAAAAGGAACCGGCCCTCGAGCCCGAGCTCTACACCCTCGACAACGCCGTGGTCGTTCCGCACCTCGGCAGCGCCACCATCGGCACCCGCACGAAGATGGGCATGCTCGCCGCACAGAATCTCCTCGCCGTCTGCTCCGGCCAGCGTCCGCCCCATTGCGTCAACCCGCAGATCTACGGCTGATTTCAGGCCCTTAACGCCGACGGGGCTTTTTCGCGTTAATGGCCCCCGCGATAGGATTTTTCCCCGGCCCGCACGGCGAAGGGCAGCCGGTTTTCCTTCGGCGGCAGCGGGCAGGTGGAAAACGCCGTGAACGCGCACGGGGGATTTTCGGCGCGATTGAAATCGAGGACGATGGTTCGCTCCCCTTCCTTCGGCCAATCCACGTAGAGGAAGCGGCAGCCGCCATACGTTTCCTTCCCGCTCGTCAGATCCGAGATTACAAAGAACAGCCGCACATCCCGCCCTTCGTCGATCGGCAACAACTCGATGGTGCGCCCGTCGCGCTCAAAGACCGCCTTGCCCGGCACGGGCTCGGGCGCCGTCTGGCCAATCATCGTGGTAATCGGAACGAGCCGTGACTTCTCGAACGGAATCCACTGCGCCTCGATCCGCCACGCCGGATCGGTCGGAAAATAATCCAGCCCGAGAAAATGCGTCCGGCTTTCGGCCGCGCTGTCCTTGACCCGCAGCGCTTTCTTGCCGCCGCGATCCACGACGAAAAACGTCAAGGTGCCCGTCGTCACAAGCGTCGGCTTGCGCGCATCGGCCCACATCAGTTCCGCCGCGACCACGTCGGCGCCGTCGACCCGCACCCCCGACGTCCGGTCGGTCGCGAGCGTCACCTTGCCATCGGCCGCGACTGTAATCGTGCCGACATGCGGCGGCGCCTTCGCCAGCACGATGTCGTTATCCCGCGCGCTGCCCACGGTGTTGGCGCCGGTCTTCATGAAATGCAGCCCGATGAGGGTCAGCCAGCCGTCCTCCTTCGTGAGCTCCTCCACCCGCTGCTTTCGCCAAGCCTCAATCGCAGCCGCGTGCGAGGTCTTTTCGTCCGCGCCAACAACTCCGGCGACGAGAGCCAGCAGGACGAGGACTCGAACGATGAACGAAACCGGTGCGAGCATGCCCGCGACCATGCAAAGCCCGGCGGCCAACGCAAGTTTACCGCGCCGTAACCGACGCGGCCACCAAGATGAAAATCCCTAAAACAAATGGCGGTAGCCGCACTGGTTACGGTGCGGAGAGTTACCGGCACAAAGGAGAGAAGCGACCACGCTCGCCTGGCGTCCTACTTCGCCGCGAGCCGACGCTTCGTCTCCGCCCAATCCGCGCGCGGCGTGGCATCCCACACCTTGATGTCGCGAAACTCCGCGGTGCCACCGGCAGCGGTAAAACCGAAATTCGCCTTCGGCCGGTCCAGCAATTCGTGTGCGCCAAAACCGACCTGCTTCGCTCCGTCGATCTGCGCCACCATCTCGCTCCCGCAGATCTCAACCAACGCCGTGTGCCACTCGCCGACCGCAATCGGCATCGCGATGCGCGCAAACACCACCGCCTTGTCCGGTCCGTCGTGGTCGTGATCATCCTTCTGCACGACAAAACCCTTCGGATTGATCAGCACGCGGCAGACGTGCTCCTTCGCATCATTGACCGAGAGACTGATCTGGCGCGACTCCCCGAGGCGGAATGAAAATGAAATCACCGCATTCCTGAACTCAAGCGGTCGCCGCAACACCGCCTGGTGCTTCTGTTCCTTTTTCTCCGTGCCACGCACCACGCCATCCGCGACCTCCCATTTACCGACGTTTCCGCGCCATCCCTTCGGGATCGACGACACAAACGAATCGGACACGAGCACCGTGCCGGGCTCCGTCATGATCGGCTTGAGCGGTCCGCCGTCCGCCCGCGCCGATGTGGAAACGATGGCCGCGAAGACCGCGGAGAAAAGCAACGCGGCACGAGATCCAATTTGGGGAAGAGTGGGCATGGCCAAAAGACGACGCGGCGCGACGCGTGTTACACCCGCGTCACTTCAGGATCGAGTAGAGGCTGGCAAAGTCATCCGTCCAGAGTGGCGCGGTCTTGGCGTCACTGTCGGCCGCCTCGGTCGCATCCTTGATCTTGGTGCTCGCGAGGAACTCCTTGTTCTTGGTCACCAGCATCCACGTCGTGGCGTAAATCCACCACTCGGGCTCATTGTCGTCCGAAATGGTCGCAACACTCAGGTCGAAATTGGCGGCGAGCCGCTCCACGACCGGGCGGAGGTTGAGATAGCGGTTGGAGATGTGCACCGCGATCACGCCGTCCGGCTTGATTTGGCGCAGGTAAATCTCGAACGCCTCCCGCGTGAGGAGGTGCACCGGGATCGCGTCGCTGCTGAACGCATCGAGCGCAAGAAGGTCGAATTGCTGCGATTTGCCGCCGGCGACCTCCTGCTCCATCATGAGCCGGGCGTCACCCATCACGACGTCGATCTTGGCCTGCGAATAGTCGAGGTACTTGAATTGCGACCGCGCGAGTTTTTCGACGGCGGGGTTGATTTCGTAGATCCGGAGGTAGTCACCCTTGCGCCCGTACGTGGCGAGGCTGCCCGTCCCGAGGCCGACCAGCCCCAACCGCCGCGGCCCCTCGGCCAGCTGGCCCATCGCGAGGCCAACGCCGCTCGACTCCGCGTAGTAGGTCGTGGACAGCACGGATTTCTCCGGCTTCACAAACTGGAGCCCGTGCGTCGTCGCCCCGTGCAGGAGCAGGTGGTAGTGGTCCTCCTCATCGCTGGGGTAGTAGTCGAACACCTTGAGCGTGCCATAAAAATTCCGGGTCGCGCTGAGCACTGTGACTGTGTCGCGGCTGTTCCACTGGACGACGAACACCGCGCCTACCGCGACGCAGATCGCCATCACGAAGGCGCCCATCCGTGTACTGAATTCCGCAGCAATCGTGCGCCGTTTCAGGTCGAAGACGCATCCGATGAGCACCAGCAGCCCTGTCACGAGATAGACCGCGCGGTCCCGAAACAGCTCCAGGAGTTCGCTGCCGTAGCCCGAGCTGTCGTCGAGGAACGAGCGCAGCCACGGCAATGCAAAGGCGACCAGGAGCGCGCCGGCCCCGGCGCCAAGGACGAGTTCGCGGCTGCGGTGCCGGAACGCGAGCACGCCGAGGGCATAGGTGAGAACCCAAAGCCCGAGCTGCAGCTCGCGGTAGTCGCTGAAGATCGCCGGCGCCGCTATCGCCACCAGAAATCCGCCCAGCGCGCCACCCGCCGAAATCAGCAGGAAATACGAGGTCAGCCGCTGCGGCGGCGGCTTGAGCCGGTAAAGTTCGCCGTGACACACCATGCACGCGATGAAGAGCGTCGCCGTGTAGCCGAAGATCTGCACCCGCATCGGCGCGTCACTGCCCGCCGGCAACAATTGACAGACCACCGCGATCCCGACCACCAGCAACGCGGTGAACACCCCGCGGTGATACCAGCGCGCGTGGTCGAAGCAGATGATGAACGTGAGCAGGTAAAGGCTCAGCGGCAGTACCCACAGAAACGGGATGACCGCGACCTCCTGGGAAAGCTTGTTCGTCGTGGCCAGCAGGAGAATCGACGCGATCGCGGGAAGCGCGACCCAGAGCAATTTGTCGACGGGAGGAGTTGTTTCCTCGCCGACGTCCCCTTGGTCGCCACCCGCCGGAGCCGCGCTCGTGGCGGGCCGGGGAGCCGGCACCGGCGCGTCAGGGGAGGCGTGTCGCCAGAGCCGATACGCGCAGTAGCCGCAAAACACCACGAAGAGTGCTAGGCCCGCCGACCACATGTTCGCCTGCACCTGGCGCGAGAAACGCACCTCGAAGTAGGCCGGGTAACTGAGCAACGCGAGCAGGGAGCCGACGTTGGACAGCGCATAGAGCCGATACGGCGACACCCCTGGATTGGTCTGGCTGAACCACTGCTGCATCAGCGGCCCCGTCGACGAGAGCACAAAATACGGCAGGCCGATCGTGACCATCAACAGCACGAGGATCCGCCAATTGGGATCACCCGAGAGATTCGTCTTCCAGCTTTCAGACGGGGTGATGGGGAGCAGCGCGAGCGACAGCGCCAGCAGCACAAAGTGCAGGATCACCTGCTGCCGCGGCTTCAGGCGCGACGAGGAGAAATGCGCGTAGGCGTACCCGCCGAGCAGCACCATCTGGAAAAAAAGCAGGCAGGTGGTCCACACACCCGGCCCACCGCCAAACCACGGCAAAATGAATTTCCCGATGAGGGGTTGAACCTGGAAGAGAAGAAAGGCGCCCGTAAAAATCGTGAGCGCGAAGGGTAGCATGGGAGGTGTGGCGGAGTTGGAAGGTTGGGAGATGCCGGCCAGGGTCCGAACCGGCGCCGTGCATGACGGAGAACATCCGGACGCGATGCAATGCCGGGAATTCCGGCCCTGCCGACGCCAGATGCTCCCTCCCACCCACCCAGCTTGAACGAACCCGGGGTGAATTTACCATCCGCTGCAGGCGGCGTAACCATGGCTCGCAGATGGACGCGAGACGGAGCGGAGACGGAGCCGGGATGGAGCCGAGATGGGGTACCGCTCCACTTCCGGCCTCCTCATTGCCTCGACAACACCGCCGTACCCCTCCCATTTGGTCCAAACCGGCTCAACCGGCGGGTTTCCGTAGCACGGCCAACCCCAGCGCCGCTGACCGGGAGGAAACGCTAATGAGTTTCTCCAAAAGGCGAAACTTGGCGCACCCCTCCGGCTTATCGCCTCCGGTGGCAATGTTTGGCGTCGGCTTATCGCCGACGGAGAACGTTCGCGATGAGCGAACCCAAATCGTGCCGCGGAGGCGATGTGCCGCAGCGCTCTCCCCAGATTTCACGCCTTCGTGAAATCCCATTAGCGGTCAAAAAATACAACGCGCTTTTAGTAACCTGTCCCTTTCAATCGCCCCTCAGCGCCGCAGATGCGAGAAACGCTAATGAGTTTCGCCAAAGGGCGAAACTGAGAGCACCCCTCCGGCTTATCGCCTCCGGCGGCAATGTTTGGCGTCGGCTTATCGCCGACGGAGAACGTTCGCGATGAGCGAACCCCAATCGTGCCGCGAGGGCGATGAGCTGGAGCGCTCTCCCCAGATTTCACGCCTTCGTGAAATCCCGTTAGCGGTCAAAAAATCAGAGCCTGACCGGGCAAAAAGCAGCGCATTTATCGACCTGTCCCTTTCCTCACGTTTCATATCGGCCTTCGATCTTGCGCGCTCCGGACGGAACCCGCAACGTCCCGCGTGAGTCTACCCCTCGCGATGCGTCTGTTTTTCCGCCTGAATTTCGCCCGCCTGTTGCTCGCCGCCGTCGCCTGCCTGCCGGTGGCCGCGCGAGCCGCAGAGGATCTCCGCTTTTCCGTCACCCTCAACGCCCCGGACCGAGCGGCCAGCGGACTCACCAAACTCACATCGGACCAGGTCGCCGTCATCGACGCCTTGGTCCGCCGCGACACCGTCGCCCGCGCCTCCGCCACCGCCGCCCCAACCAAGCCCGCGGAAAACCCGGACGCCACCTTTTCCCAACGGATCACCGACAAGGAGCGCGCCACCGCCGGCCTACCCGGCCTTTCCGCCATGGAAGTGGCCCAACTCGACGCCTTCGTCGACCGGCACCAAAGTGCCAAACTCGCGCGCACACTCCTTGCCCCACCCGTTTATCTGGCCCGCCGACCCAACATGACCCCGACCGAACGAAAGGCCGAACGCGAGATCCACGGCTCGTTTTCACTGAGCTACGGCGTCGGCAGCGGCGGCTACAGTGAAAAGACCGGCTCGATGGTCCTCACGATGGAGGATCCCGCCAAGCGGTACTCCATCAGCGTCGGCTACACCGAATCCCACATCAAGGGCGGCAACGGCTACTATCGTGACCCGTTTTACGACACCCCGCGGATGATGCTGCCCGACGATCCGCTGCGACCGTAGCGGACGGGAAAAATACCGTTGGGAGTTGAGGGTTGAGAAAATTGAACAAAAGCGGCCGCCGGGCATCTCACACATAGAGCAGCGCCCGCACAAAGAACTCGGCGATAAGGTTGGCGGACGGTCCTTCGGTCATCCTTCGGTCATCCTTCGGTCGTACTTCGGTCGTACTTCGGTCGTCCTTTAGTCGTCCGTCGATCACGCCGATTTCGTCCCATTACGCCGGTTCAAACGGACCGCACGCCGTAGCACGGGCAACCAGCCCGTTCTGGCCTTTTTCCGCCTGTCCCTACCCTAAAGCCCCAACGCGACGGGGGCGTCGCGTCCCCAGAAACCGGATTCCAAACGAACGGATCGGCCTGGAGCGGCGACACCCCCGTCGCCGTCCGGAAAAGGAAACTCCTCCCTCCACCAACAGCAGCGGGGTCCGAAGCTGCCGGATTTCGGAGCGTGAGATGAGACGAGGCGTAGTCGTCCCGGATGAAGCTCCCGGGTGATGCGGAAAAATGCGCAAGCCCAACGCGACCGGAGCGTCGCGTCCCGAGCAGCCCACCCCCGAGCCTCACGGCCCCGCTGCGAAGCCATCCTCCGTGCCGGTCTGGGCGTGATATTCGCCCGTCCGGCTCGTGCCGCTCACATAATTGTAGAGTTCGATCACCCGCGTGAGTTCCAGCAGGTCGAGCTTGCCGTTGCGATCCGCATCCGCCGAGTGGTAACGCGTGAGCGTCACCACCGTCGCATTCGCCCGCGCGAGATCCGGCGCATAGCCGTCTTCACTGCCCGCCTGCACCTTGTACGCCCCCGTCCGAATCGACGCGTTGCGTGTGTTGTAGAGTTCGATCGCCCGGGTGAGTTCAAACAGGTTGATCCGGAAATTATGATCCGAGTCCACGTCGTGGTACGCCACCGGCACCAGCACCAACGGATCCGGCGTCGCGAGCACACTCACCGTGTCGCCGGTGGACTGCGCCCGGAAGGTGATCTGCGAGACGATTGACTTGTCACCGGTCTCGCCCGCCGGGACGTTGAGCGTCGTCGTGAAGGTAACCGGACTCGTCGGCACCGTCGTCCACGTCCACTCCAGCAGCGATGTCGCGCCGACGGTCGGCTTCGCGCTGCTGTTCGTCACATTGTCCTGGGCGTACGACCAGCCGGTCGGCAACAGCATCGACCACTTTAGATTGGTCGCCGCACCGGAGTAAATCAGCGACGCAGAGATCGTCACCGTGCCGCCCGCCGGGTAAACCCGACCAGGCGCCCCGTGGCTGGCCCGCAGATCGATCACCGTAAGCACCCCGGGCACAAAGTTGCTGAACGCGTAATTCGCCGCCGTGAGCGAGCCGACCGCCGGCGTGATCGCATACGTGCCGGCTGGACTGCTCGTCGTCGCGCTGGTCGATACAGCCGCCGACCCGGTCACTCCGGCAGTCGAGAGCGTCTCCCCGTTCAAGAAACCGGAAATCGACGTCGTAAATGTCGGGAGCGCAGCCCCCGCCGCCTTCGTGAACGACGCCGCCGTGACGGTCAGCGGCGCCTTGGCCACCGTGATGACCAGCGTCGCGGTCCCCGTGCCACCGACGTTGGTGGCGCCGATCGTCACGTTGAACGGACTGCCCACCGCCGTGGTGGGCGTCCCGGTGATCGCGCCGTTGGTCGTGTTGATTGCCAGGCCGGGCGGAAGTCCGGTGGCACTGTAGCTCGTCGGGCTGTTGCCCGCAGTAATCGAATAGGTCGGAAACGCCGTCCGATACGTGCCCGTGACCGCGAGGTTGGGGTTGGTGATGAACGGCAGCTGCCCCATCGAGAACGTCGTGCTCGCGCCACTGGCTGGCGCGAGATTGCCCGCCAAATCCCGCGCGGTGCCGGCGGCGATGCTGATGCCGAGCGTCCCCGTGCCGGTGATATTACTGATCGTGACCGTCCGCGTCGTTCCCGTGCCCGTGACACTCACCGTGCCGTCGGCCGTACCGGTCTTGTTCAACGTGATGTCGCCCAGCGCCAGCGTGCTCGCACTGAAGTTGGCGTCCGCATACGTCACCGTGTAGCTGATCGGCCCGCTGACCGTGCTCGGAGCCGAAGGCGCACTCAGGCTGATCGTGGGCGAAGTGTTGTCGACGATGACGGACAAGTCGGTGGAGGCTCCGCTCACGTTGCCCGCCGCATCCGCCGCCGTCGCCGCAAACGTATACGTCCCGTCGGCCAGCGGCGTGCCGGTGTAGTTGAACAACCAGCCACCCGCACCGTTGGCGGTGACCGTGCCGAGGGCGCCGACGCCGCCGCGACGGACCGTGACAAACGAGCCGGCCTCGGCCGTGCCGGTAAAATACAATGCGTTCGTCTTCGTGATGCCATCGCTGGCAGAGGCGCCGGTGTCGAGGCTCGCGGCCAGCACCGGAGTCGACGGAATCGACGGCGCGCGGTTGTCCACCGTGGCATTGGTCGAATCGGCGGTCGTCGTCGTGCTCGCGGCAAAGCTGTCGGTCGCGGTCACGGAGACATTGCGGCCGGTGGCCTCGATCGTACCCGGGACGATCGTGTAGGACGCCGTCCAGATCCCGGCGTTGTTGGTGGCCGCGACTGCCGCTCCGCCGCCGAACGACCGAAAGTCCACCGTGGCGGACGCCATCGCGAAGAAGTTATTGTCGCCGCCGACGGTGTTGTTCCAGGTCGCCGTCACCGTATCTCCGATCCGATAAACCCCACCCGCCCCGGACGCACCGGAGAGCGAGATCCGAGCATCGGTAACGGTCGGCTTCAGCGTCGTCGGCGTGAAGGTCACCGCCGTGCCGTCCAATTGCAGCGCTCCGGCCGCCATGGGATTGGCCGTCAGCGGCTGGAAAGGCGTGCTGTTGGCGTTGTCGTAGACGCGTTTGGTGGCGTCGTTGTTGACGCGCAAGGTGTAGGTGCCGCCGAGCGCCCACGCCGTCGCCGGGGTAAACGAATACACGGCGACGCGGGCATCGACCGCATCCGGCGCGACCGTGACGATGGCGACCGGCGTCGTGGTATTGCTGCCGGAGGTCAGGAAAAAATTATCGGCCGAAATCGTGTTGGAATTCACGCCCGACACGGCGTCGCTGAAGTTGATCGAAATTTTGAGCGGCAACGTGGTCCCGGCGAACGGCGGCGTGTAGGTGACCGTCCCGGCGCTCGGAGCCGAACGGTCGAGGCCGACAAACGAAATCACCCCGAGGCCGTTGACATAGGGTGAGTCAGTGGCGGTCGACCGACTCCCGTTGCCGGCCATGTCGTAAAACGCATTGTCGTTCGCGACGAGCGAGACCGCGCTCAGCGACGAGGTGTCGCCGGCGGCATCGGTCACGGCGGTGAGCGTCACGATTACATACGGAGCCACTGCGACATCCTGCCAGCTGGCAGACACCGCAGTGACGGTGAAGCCGCTGACGGTGAAGCTGCCGACCGTCGGCACCCGCGTGAGGTCGAGATCAGCGGGCGCGAGGGTATCGCCGGTGGCGGTGACGGGCGACAGTTTGATCCGCAAGGTGTTGGTTCCACCCAAGGCGGAGGCATTGAGCCAGCCCAACTCGCTCACATCGTCGGCAAAGGAAAACGACGCCAACGGTCGTACCGTATCGGCGCCCCGGGCGGCAGGGTGCAGCGGAGCCAGAAGGAAGAGGGCGGCAATCCAGGCGATCAGACCGCGGGAAATCAAAGAGTAGTAAGACATGGTGCGATGGGTCTGATGGTTAGTACGTCGGCAGGGCGTAGACACCGCTTGTCGGAGGCACCGGGGCAGGTGGTCTGGTACTCGAAAGATTTATTCCGTTGCGGAACGTCAGGCTCACCGGTGCCGGCTGCCCGGCGATTAACGACGTATAGCGGATGTTGCCGCTCGGCGCCGGGTTGGCTCCGACGATGGTTCGGTTGGCCCCCGACAACGTCCCCACGAGCTTTACGCGTCGATAGAGATCCATTCCCGTGTCAAAGTCGCCCGCCTTGGCCTGATTGGTCGCTCCATTCGGATCGCCCGAAAGGTTGATCGTACTGGCCGTGGCGTAGCCGAGGGCGTTGATCGACAGCAAGACCGCATCGGTGGGCCGGGAACGAGTCCCGCCGATCTGGGTGATATTCACGGTCTGGATCTGCACGTTGACCGTCGAGCTGCCCAGCCGGGCGTTGCCGCCGATGGTGGCGGATGCGATCAGCACCTGCCCGAATCCGATGAGCGTGACATCCCGGTCGATTGCCACGGCCTCGTTGTATTGCCCCGCGCTGATGAAGATAATTCCTCCGACCGCCGTATTGAGGACGCCCTTTGCAACCGTATCAAACGCCGTATCCGGTGTTGGGACGCCATTCTGGGCACATTCAAGGATCAATTCGAAGAACGACTTGATATAAGGAGTTCACTAAAACATTGAGCAGGGGACTTCCAACCGAGGATTTTGCGGGGACGCTCGTTGAGCATTTCCTGATAGGCGCTGAGTTGCTGGTAAGAAACCAGCGA